>CAWGKU010000001.1:0-1026457 GCA_963823255.1 uncultured Actinomycetes bacterium | reverse complement strand
GGTGCCGGTCGAGATCGACATCGCGTCGGAGTTCCGGTACCGGGACCCGGTCCTGGGTCCTGACACGCTCACGTTGGCCGTGAGCCAGTCGGGGGAGACGATCGACACACTCGAGGCGGCACGGCACGCGTCGAGGCAGGGCTCTAAGGTGATCGCGGTGACGAACACGATCGGCTCCTCCCTCGCCCGCGAGGCGGACGCCGTGATGTACACGCACGCGGGTCCCGAGATCTGCGTGGCTGCGACCAAGACGTTCGCGACCCAGATGGCGGCGCTGCACCTGGTCGCGCTCTACCTCGCGCAGATCCGCGGCGCGATGTTCCCGGTCGAGATCAGCGACATCGTCGGCCGGATGCGTGAGCTCCCGGGGCAGGTCCGCCGCACGCTCGCGCTGTCCGACCAGATCCTCGGGATCGCCGACGAGATCCACGAGGCGCGCGACGTCCTGTTCATCGGACGCCACACGGGCTATCCGGCCGCGCTGGAAGGCGCACTGAAGCTGAAGGAACTGTCGTACGTCCACGCGGAGGGCTATCCGGCCGGCGAGCTGAAGCACGGCCCTATCGCACTCGTCGAGGAGGGCGTGCCGGTCGTCGCGGTCGCGACCGAGTGCCACGTCTACCCGAAGGTCCTGTCGAACATCCAGGAGGTCCGCGCGCGCGGCGCCCGCGTGATCGCGATCGCGAGCGAGGGCGACGAGGAGATCTCCGGGCACGCCGATCACGTGCTGTTCGTCCCGCGGGTGCCGGAGCTGTTCGCGCCCGTCGTGGTGACACCGCCGCTGCAGCTGCTCGCGTACCACGTCGCCAAGCTGCGGGGCTGCGACGTCGACCAGCCTCGGAACCTCGCCAAGAGCGTCACGGTCGAGTAGCCGAGCCCCAGGGATCGCGATAGGCATCGAGCTTGCCCCCGGCGGCTACCCTAGCGGCGTGGAGATCCTCGGCCTCGGGGTCGACATCTGCGAGATCGAACGGATGGAGCGCGCCCTCGGGCGGCACCCGGCGATGCGTGAGCGGGTGTTCACCCCCGAGGAGCGGGCGTACTGCGACGCGAAGGCTCGCCCTGCCGAGTCGTACGCGGGACGGTTCGCGGCGCGGGAGGCCGTGATCAAGGCACTCGGTGGCTATCGCGGCAAGCGCTGGCAGGACATCTCGGTGACGCGGGCGCCCTCGGGCGCGCCTTCGGTCCGCCTCGAGGGCAACGCCAAGGCCCGAGCCGATCAGCTCGGGATCTCGGACGTGCTGATCTCGTTCACCCACGAGAAGACGAGCGCGGTGGCGTTCGCGATGGCGGTCTCCGGATGAGGTTCGTCCTGACGCCCGCGGAGGCGGGGGAGCTCGATCGCGCGACGCAGGAGCGCGGGATCTCCGCCGACACGTTGATGGAGGCCGCCGGTCGCGAGGTGGCCGACGCCGCCCTCCGGCTCGTCGGCGGCGCGTACGGGCGGCGCGCGGTGGTCGTGTGCGGGAAGGGGAACAACGGGGGCGACGGACTGGTCGCCGCTCGGTACCTCGACCGCGAGGGTGTGCGGACGACCGCGCTGCTCCTGGACGACGCGTTCTCGGGCCCGGCCGCGAGCAACCTCGCCCGGCTCGAGACGACGAGCGTTCGCCGTCGCGCGTGGTCCCGCCGCGAGCTCGAACGCGAGCTCGAACGCGCCGATGTGGCGATCGACGCGATCTTCGGGACGGGCTTCCGCGGGACCCCCGCGGGGCCATTCGCCGAGACGATCGAGGAGCTCGCGGCCTCCTCGGTCCCGCTCGTCTCCGTGGACATCCCCTCGGGGGTGCACGGGGAGACCGGAGCGGTGGAGGGTCCCGCCGTCCGGGCCGACCTGACGGTCACGTTCGGCGCCCCGAAGCTGGGGCTCGTCCTGCTGCCCGGGGCGACGTACGCCGGCGTGGTCGAGGTCGAGCCGATCGGGTTCCCCGAGGACCTGATCCACAGCGAACTCGTGCTCGTCGACGCTGAGGACGTCGCGGCGATGCTGCCGCCCCGAGAGGCCGACACGCATAAGCGTTCGGCGGGGTACGCGGTGGTGGTCGGCGGCTCGAGACTCATGACCGGCGCCGTCGCGCTCGCCGGTGCGGCCGCGTACCGGGCGGGCGCCGGCCTCGTCGCGGTGGCGGTCCCCGAGAGCATCCTGCCGGTGACCCAGGGCGCCGTCCGCGAGGCCGTGTTCGTCGCGCTCCCCGAGACGGACGCGGGGACCGCCGCGGGCGGCTCCCCTCGCCTGGACGAGGTGCTCGGTCAGGCGGGCTCCCTCGCCGTCGGCCCCGGCATGACGACCGACGAGCGCACGGCGTGGTGGATCCGCGAGCTGGTCCGTTCGAGCGAGGTGCCGGTCGTCCTGGACGCGGACGGCCTGAACGCTTTCGCGGGGCGCGCGGAGGACCTGGCCGATCGCAAGGCCGACCTGATCCTCACGCCGCACGCCGGCGAGTTCGCGCGCATCGCGGGAGTCTCGACCGGCGAGGTGGCCGCCGACCGCGTCCGTCACGTCCGCGAGCTCGCGGCGCGAACCTCGGCGACCGTGCTCCTCAAAGGGAGTCGGACGCTGATCGCCTCGGCCGACGGAAGGGTCCGGATCAACCCGACCGGCGGTCCGTTCCTCGCGACCGGCGGCACGGGCGACGTGCTGACCGGGATGATCGCCGCGCTCCTCGCAAGGGGCTGCTCGCCGCTCGATGCCGGTTCGGCGGCCGCGTTCATCCACGGCGTCGCGGGCGAGCTCGCCGGGCGGGAGCGAGGCGTCGGGACCACGGCCTCCGACGTGCTCGAACGCGTCCCGCGGGCGATGCGGGAGGTCGTCGGCGGGTGACGCGGTACCGTCCCACGTTCGTCGAGATCGACCTCGACGCGGTCGCACACAACGTCCGGCTGCTCCGGCCCGCCGGGGCCGAGCTGATGGCGGTGGTCAAGGCCGACGGATACGGGCATGGCGACGCCGAGGTCGCGGGGGCGGCGCTCGACGCCGGCGCGTCCGGGCTCGGGGTCGCGCTCGTCGAGGAGGGGCTCGGGCTGCGCGAGCGTGGGATCGACGCGCCGATCCTGGTCCTGGCCGAGTTCCCGCCCGGCTCGGAGAAGGAGGCGCTCGAACGCGGTCTGACCCCCACCGTCTACACGGACGAGGGGCTCGCCGGCGTGGCCGAGGCGGCCCAGGCGCTCGGACGGCCGGTGAGCGTGCACCTGAAGGTCGACACGGGGATGCATCGCGTCGGTCTGTGGCCGCCGGAAGGCGCCCCCGCGTTCGCGCGCCGGATCCTCGAGGCGGGGCTCGAGCTCGAGGGCCTGTGGACGCACTTCGCCGATTCGGAGCGGGACGACGCGGGGACGCTCGAGCAGCTGGCGCGGTTCCGGGCGACCGCTGAGGCGCTCGCGGAGGCGCGGATCGCGCCCGGGGTCCTGCACGCCGCGAACAGCGGCGCGACGATCCGGTTCCCCCAGACCCACCTCGAGATGGTGCGTCCGGGCGCGGCCGTCTACGGGGTCGACCCGGGCGGCGGGCTCGCCGAGCCGTTCGGCGTGCGACCTGCGCTGTCGTGGCGTACGGCCGTGACGATGGTGAAGCGGCTCCCGGCCGGCGAACGGGTCTCCTACGGCGGCCGGTACGCGCTCGAGCGGGACGCGACGATCGCGACCGTGCCGGTCGGCTACGGCGACGGGTTCCCGAGACAGCTCGAGGGGAAGGCCGACGTCCTGATCGGGGGCCGGCGACATCCGGTCGCCGGGACGATCACGATGGACCAGATCCTCGTGGACTGCGGCGACGCGTCCGTGGCTCCGGGCGACGAGGTCGTGCTGATCGGCGCCCAGGGCGACGAACGCATCCCGGTCGAGGAGCTCGCCGAGCGCGCCGGCACGATCGCGCGCCAGGTCACGACCGGGATCGGCCAGCGCGTCCCGCGCGAGTACGTCGGCGAGGAGGGGCGACCCCGATGAGTCGAAAGCGCACCGCCCTGGTCACCGCCGGCATCGCCGCCGGCGCGGTCGCGGGCGGCGTGATCGGGCGCACGGTGCTGAACTCGCGACGCCGGCCCGACCCCGAGGCCGATGAACACCTGTCCGAGCTCCCGCCCGAGGATCTGGGACCGGTGCGGTCGTTCGACGGGACCGAGCTCGCCGTTCGCGCCGCCGGCGACCCCTCCAAGCCGACGATCGTGTTCGTCCACGGGTTCAGCCTCGACATGACGACCTGGCACTACCAATGGACCGGCCTGTCCGACCGGTACCGGTGCGTGTTGTTCGACTTCCGCTCGCACGGTGGGAGCGCCCGGGCCGCCGGCGGCGACCTGACGCCGCTCGCGTTCGGCCACGACCTCGCGGCCGTCCTCCGCGCGGTCGGGGACCGGCCCGTGCTCCTGGTCGGGCACAGCATGGGCGCGATGGCGATCCTCGCGATGGCCGAGACCCAGCCCGAGCTGTTCGGCGACCCCGTGGCCGGCGTGGTCTTCGTAGGGTCGGCCGCCAGCGATCTGGTCCGGGGGGCGTTCGGCTCGGTGACCGAGCTGCTCCGTCCGCGGCTCGGGTCGCTCCGGCAGGCCGCCGGACGCGTGAACCGGCTCCGGCGCTACGTGCTGTCGAGCCCCGGCGACGTGGCGCAGCTGATCGCGCGCGCGACGCAGTTCGGGCCGGACGCCTCGCCCCACCTCGTCCGGTACGTGGTCGGGCTCGCTGCGAAGGCGCCGTCCGAGGTGTGGACCGACGGGCTCGCGGGACTGTTGGAGCTCGATCTCCGCCACGCGGTGCAGCACATCGCCGTGCCGGCGATGGTGCTGGTGGGCGAGCAGGATCGGATGACGCCCCCCTCGTCCTCCGTCGCGCTCGCCGGCGAGCTCCCCGAGGGCCGGCTCGAGGTGATCCCGGGCGCCGGGCACTTCCCGATGATGGAGGAGCACGAGGAGTTCAACCGGCGGCTGGCCTCGTTCGCCGCCGAGGTGTTCCGACCCCGCCGGAGCCGGCGCAAGAGCGCATGAACGGCCACGGGGTCCCGGCGTGATCACGCGGGTCGCGGGGATCCGCGTGGGTCACGTGACGGACCTCACCGGGATCACGGGATGCACCGTGGTGCTGTGCCCGCCGGGCACCACCGGGTCGGTCGACGTCAAGGGCGGCGCGCCCGGCACGCGAGAGACCGACCCGATCCGCCCGGGGACCTCCGTCAACGAGATCCACGCCGTGCTCCTCACCGGCGGGAGCGCGTTCGGCCTGGCCGCGGCGGACGGGGTCGCGCGCTGGCTCGAGGAACGGGGGGTGGGGTTCGACGCCGGGGTGGCGCGCGTCCCGATCGTGCCGGCGGCCGTCCTGTTCGATCTCGCTATCGGCGAGTCCACGGCTCGGCCCGACGAAGCGGCGGGGTACGCCGCCTGCGAGGCGGCGGCCGACGGCGACGTCGAGGAGGGCAGCGTCGGAGCCGGCACGGGCGCGACGGTCGCGAAGCACCCCGGCCCGGGCGCGTGCTGGAAGGGCGGGGTCGGCGGCGCCTCGGTCGAGGCGGGCGAGGTCGTGGTCTCGGCGCTCGCCGCGGTCAACGCGCTCGGAGCCGTGATCGGGGAGGACGGCGAGCCGATCGCCGAGAACCGCAACCCGGACGCCGAGCCGCAGCCGTGGCCGGGCGCCAACACGACCCTGGTGGTCGTCGCCACGAACGCGACGCTGTCCAAGGAGCGCGCGCAGCTGCTCGCGCAGGCCGGGAACGAGGGGCTGTCGCTCGCCGTCACGCCCGCGCATACGATGTGGGACGGCGACACGGTGTTCGCGGTCGCCACTGGGCAGGTCGGACGCCCCCCAGCGCGATCTCGAGGCGATGGCGACGCGGGCGATGGCCGAGGCGATCCGGCGAGGCGTCCGCGCGGCGGGTTCGCTCGGCGGTGTACCGGCGGTGGGGCCGAGGATCGAGGAGGCGGGATGAGGACGCTCGACGGAAGCCGCGCTCGACGCGTCGACCTGCACGAAGTGCCGGCTCTCGGAGGGCCGGACGCAGGTGGTCTACGGGGTCGGCGATCCGAGCGCCGACCTGATGTTCATCGGGGAAGCGCCCGGCTTCCACGAGGACAAGCAGGGCGAGCCGTTCGTCGGCGCTGCGGGCCAGCTGCTGAACAAGCTGCTGAGCGAGATCGGGATCCCGCGGCAGGACGTGTACATCGACAACGTGATCAAGTGCCGGCCGCCGGGCAACCGCGACCCGCTCCCGGACGAGATCGACGCGTGCAAGCCGTGGCTCGACGAGCAGATCGCGATCATCGACCCGCGCGGTGATCGTGACGCTCGGGAACTTCGCGACGCGGTTCATCCTCGAGCGCCAGGTCGTCGATCAGCCGCGTTCGAGGGCAGCGCTTCCCCATGGACGGCCGAACCGTGATCCCGACGTTCCACCCGGCGGCGATCCTCCACGGCGGCGGCCAGGCCTCGAGCCAGATGACCTCGCTCCGCGCCGACTTCCAGGAGATCCGGACCGCCCTCGCCGAACGCCCTCGAGCCCGCCGAGGAGCAGCTCGGCCTGTTCTGATGCATCTCGAGCTCCGCGCGGCGACCGCCGAGGACACCCGTTCGATCGGCGAGGCCGCTGGCCCCGCTGCTCGCGGCGGGCGATGCGTCGCGCTGACCGGTGAGCTGGGGGCGGGCAAGACCACGTTCGTCCAGGGGCTCGTCGCGGGCTGGGGTTCGAGGGCCATGTCGTGTCGCCGACCTTCACCCTGGTGCGGGAGTATCGCTCGGGGCGCCTGCCGGTCGTCCACGTCGACGTCTACCGCCTCGAACGCATCCAGGACGTCATCGACCTCGAGCTCGACCAGTCGGCCGAGGACGGCGTGCTCCTGGTCGAATGGGGGGACGCCGTCGAGGGGTCCTGCCGAGCGGCCACCTGGTGGCCGAGCTCACGAGCGACGACCGCTGACGAGCGGTTCATCGTCCTTCGGACCGGGGCCCGACGTGGCTCCCGCGGTGGGAAAGGCTCGAACGCCAACTGGAGCCCTGGAGGATCGAGCGGGCGACGGGGCAAGCCTCGTGATCGTCCTGGGCATCGACACCTCGACCCAACAGACCACCGTGGCGCTCGGCACCGAGCGGGAGATCGCTCGGGACGGCTCGGTTCGCGGGCGTCCGCCGCCACGATGACGTGGTGCCCGCGATCGACCGTCTCCTCGAGTGGACCGGCGTCGAGCTCTCACACGTCGGGGGCGTGGCGGTCGGCCTGGGGCCGGGCCTGTTCACGGGCCTGCGCGTCGGGATCGAGGCCGCCAAGGCGCTCGCGCAGGTGCTGGGGGTGCCGATCGTGGGATCGGCTCGCTCGACGTGCTGGCGTTCGGCGTCCGGCACACGAGCCGCAGGATCTGTCGCCGTGATCGATGCCCGCCGGCGGGAGGTCTTCTACGGCCTGTACCGCCCGGTCCCCGGCGGCGTGACGCGCGACGGCGAGTTCCGGGTGGCCTCGCCCGACGAGCTGGCCGCAGAGCTCGAGGCCGAGCGGGACGAGATCCTGCTGGTCGGCAACGGTGCCATCCTGTACCGGCAGGAGCTCGAGCAGGGGACGCCCACGTGGAGCTCGCCCCGGCCTCGTTCGCGCACCCGTCGGCCGAGGCGCTGGTCGAGCCTGGCCGTCCCCGAGATTCTCCGCGAAAGACTCGACCGGCCGGCCGACCTGGTACCCATCTACCTAAGGAAGTCCGATGCGGAGATCGCTTGGGATCAGCGAGCCAGGAGCCGGCTGAGCTCGAGATCGAGCCGGATGCGCCGGCGCCATCTGAAGGGCGTCATGGCGATCGAACGCCAGGTCTATCCGCGTCCGTGGAGCCCCAACCTGTTCCTGTCGGAGATGTCCGAGCCGCGCAACCGGAGCTTACCTGGTCGCGCGCGCTCGGCCGCGACGTCGTCGGCTACGGCGGGCTGATCTGCTACGGCGACGAGGCCCACGTGACGACGATCGCCGTCGACCCCGACCACCACCGCGAGAAGATCGGCACCCGCCTGATGTACGAGCTGATCCAGGCGGCCGTCGACATGGGCGCCGTGGCCGTCTCGCTCGAGGTCCGCGTGACGAACTGGGGGGCGCAGCGCCTGTACGGGCGGTTCGGCTTCCGCCCGGTCGGCATCCGGAAGAACTACTACCAGGAGACCGGCGAGGACGCGCTGATCATGTGGATCGACGACATCCGCGACGCCGACTACCGGACGCGTCTGCGCCGGCCGCATCGACGAGCTCCCCGACGGCCTGCGACCCGAGGTCGCGTGACGTCTACCGCCGACGAGGAACACGCAGCCCGCTCGGTCAGGGTATCGCCGTGATCGTCCTTGGCATCGAGACCTCATGCGACGAGACGGCCGTCGCGGTGGTCGAGGACGGACCGTGCTCCGGCGAACCTCATCTCCAGCCAGCTCGACCTGCACGAGCGTTTCGGCGGCGTGGTGCCCGAGCTCGCCAGTCGCGCGCACGTCGAGGCGCTCACCCCGCTGATCGACGCTGCGCTCGAGACGGCCGGCGTGCGGGTTCGCGCGACCTGGACGGCGTCGCGGTCACGGTTGGCCCGGGCCTGGTCGGCGCGCTGCTGGTCGGCATGGCCGCCGCGAAGTCGATCGCGCTCGCCACCGGGGCGCCGTTCATCGGCGTGAACCACCTCGAGGGCCACGTCTACGCGAACTGCCTCGAGCACGGGCCCCGATCACGCCGTTCGTCGCTTCGTGGTCTCCGGCGGGCACACGATGCTGGTGCACATGCCCGAGCCGCCATCGCTACGAGGTCATCGGCCAGACGCGTCGACGACGCGGCCGGGGAGGCGTTCGACAAGATCGCTCGGTTCCTGGGGCTCGGGTTCCCCGGCGGGCCGGCGCTCGACCGTCTGGCGCGCGACGGGGAACCCGGACGCGATCCGCTTCCCGCGGGCGATGGCCGACCAGGGCGACTTCGACTTCTCGCTCTCGGGGCTGAAGACGGCCGTGATCCGCCACGTCAACGGCGCGAGCGCGAGGCCGGGCGCGAGCCCGACCCCGCCGACCTGGCGGCGTCGTTCCAGGAGGCCGTCGTCGACGTGCAGGTGGCGAAGACCATCGCCGCGGCCCGGGACCGCGGGGTCGAGACGGTCCTGCTCGGCGGCGGCGTGGTGGCGAACTCGCGCCTGCGCGAGCGGATGGCGCGGCGGGCGCCGAGGCACGGGCTCGAGCTGCATGTTCCCGCCGATGGAGCTGTGCACCGACAACGGCGCGATGATCGCGTGCGCCGGGTACCTGGCTGCGCGCGGGGCGAACGGACGCCCCTCGACGTGGCGGCCGACCCCTGGCTGGCGCTCGCATGACCACGTTCCTGGTCACCGGGGGGGCCGGGTTCATCGGTTCGCACCTGTGCGACCGCCTGCTCGCCGAGGGCCATCGCGTCGTCGCCGTCGACGACCTGTCCACCGGCCGGATCGCGAACCTCGGCGAGGCCCGCGGCTACGGCAAGCGAGTTCACGTTCTACAACATGGACATCCGGGCCGACGGGCTTCCGGACGCTGTTCGAACGGCATCCCCGGAGGTCGTGATGCACCTCGGCGGCGCAGGCCGGTGTCGCGGCCGTCGATGGAGGACCCGACGAACGACGCATCGATCAACGTGATCGGCCTCCTGAACGTGCTGGAGTGCTCGCGCGTCGACCGGCGTTCGCAAGCTCGTGTTCGCGTCGAGCGGGCGGGACCATCTACGGCGAACCCCGGAGGCTCCCGGTGAAGGAGACGGCCACGAGCGGCTCCCACCCGCTGTCGCCGTACGGGATCAGCAAGAAGGTCGCCGAGGACTACCTCGGTTCTTCCAACGCTACCGGGGCATCGACGTACACGGCGCTCGCCCTGGGGAACGTGTACGGGCCGCGCCAGGACCCCCACGGCGAGGCGGGCGTGATCTCGATCTTCGCGGCCAAGATGCTCGCGGGAGATGCCGACGATCTTCGGGGACGGCAACCAGACGCGCGACTACGTCTTCATCGACGACACCGTTCACGCGTTCGCGCTGGCGGCCGAACGGGGATCCGGCCGCCTCGTCAACATCGGCACCGGTCGAGACCAGCGTGAACGGGCTGTTCCGGATGCTCGCCGACATCACGGGTTCCGGGGCAGCCCCTTTCGGGCCGCGCCGGGCGGCGAGCTCCGCCGGATCTGCTCGACAACGAGCTGGCCGAGGAGCGGCTGGGGTGGCGGCCCTGGACGCACCTCGAGGATGGCTGCTCGAGACGGTCGCGTTCCTAGGGGCACATGAAGCCGTGGTCATGGTCGGCGAGGGCCGGCTCAACTGCCTCCATGAACTGCTCCGCTCGACGTCCCGACGCCGTCGCGAGCACTTCGAGGTCGCCATCTCGGAGTGAGATTCTTCCGGCGCTGGCTGCCGACGGAGTGCGATGACCTCGTGGACGAAGCCTGCAAGGACGGCCCCCTCGACCCCGCCGATCGTGTGTGCGGTCCGTACGTCGACGACGATCGGGGGCCGCCCCTCGGCGCGTCGAGATATCTGGGCCATCAGTCTCGCCGATGGGATGTCGTAGAATCCGCCAGCAGGAGGAAACTTCTCGACGGAGAGGGTGGTTCCCCCGTTCATAGCTGGCGAGCGAGGAGGGTTTGAACGTGCCCGAGCTCAGGCTCGAGACGTTACGAAGCGCCAGTCCCCGGTGCTCTTCGAGCCAGACGGAGGACGGCGATTATCTCCTTTCGAGCGTTTCCGACATGCTCCCCCCAAGGGCATCGCGGCCTTCGAGGCTCATCCTGCCTCTTCGCGCGCTTAGGTGTACCACCGACGTGACGTAGGTCAACTAACGCAGCCCGATATCCGGCGCTGCACTGTGGCGGTCGGCAAGAAACCTACGCTTCGCTGAGGGGGTCGTTGTTTGGGCCCCGTTTCTCTTGGAGACACAACCGGTGACGTGCTTCATACGTTCTAGAGGTGGACGGGCTCCCCCGTATGCTGGAGGGGGTCCCCCGTATGGTTGACAAACTTGACATTTTGAGCACTCTCCGTGTCAGTCATTCACCTTAGGAAACGAGGGTACGCTCGATGGCGGATACACAGTCACGCAACGGGAGCCCGCTCGGCGAGCATCGTCGATCGCACGGGCCTGAAACCGTTCAAAGGTCCTCGATCCCTCTGGTGGCCGGGGGGGGGTCCGATGACGCAGAGGCAAGCGCGTTCACGCACATCAGCCATAGGTCCGGAATGGCCGGAGTTGAACGCCTCGGCGGCATCCTGTGCGCGATGGATCCGGGCTGCGGCCGGCGGCGAATCCGTTACGGTTCCATCTCCGTTCCCGATGCCGCGGGACGGCTTCGGGTTATTGCTGAGCGAGGGCCGGCAAGACGGCTCGAGCACGTCGAGATCAGCAGGCGCAGGAGGGTCTTCCAGACGCGGCACGCCGTTCACCTTCCGGTACGGGGTCGGTCGGCGTCTCGCTCGGGATTTTCCCGCTCGCGACCGACGGCGAAGCGATCGGCGTCGTCGAGGTGCTTGCGCCTACGGCCACG
Source organism: uncultured Actinomycetes bacterium (assembly GCA_963823255.1). Classification (GTDB taxonomy): domain Bacteria; phylum Actinomycetota; class UBA4738; order UBA4738; family HRBIN12; genus DASSJM01. The sequence goes on along the minus strand of CAWGKU010000001.1, from coordinate 1,014,982 downwards.
ATCGACGAACGGACGGACGTGCTGCTTGCGGTGGTCGAGGAGTCGGCACTCGTGTTGAGCGGCATGCACGTGCGGGCCGAGAGCGAGCGTGCGCTCGCCGACATGAGCGCGCTACTCCGGCTGGCCGCGGAGCTGTTGTGGGCCAAGACGGCGGTGGAGGTCGTTCGGTTGGTCGTAGACGCCTGCCACAGGCACCTCCGCGTCCCGACCGCCGGGCTGCTTCCTGACCGTGACGGTTGGGGATGGTTCCTCGCCGCGGCAGACGGCCTAGGCGCCGGCAGGCGTTCGGTGCTGCGTGCCGCATTTCAAGCATCGAGCGGCGCGCCTACATCCCGTCGCCTGCGGCTCCCCTCGTTGCGCCTCCGGTTCCGCGAGGTGAGCGGCTGTCGCGACGTCGTCGCCATCCGAGCCGGTACGGCGGTGCTGCTCCTCGGCGACGTGCCGAAGGGCCAGGGCGATTTCCTCGACGGGATCGGCTCGCTCCTCGAAGGAATCCTTCCTCGTCTGGGTCTGGAGGGCGTCCGACCGTCCAGAGATCGATCGAACGAGCTCGGGATCGCCTGGACCGCGCACGAGCTGAAGGGTCCCCTTGCGGGCGCACGCGCCGCGCTCGATCGAGCGACGGACACCGCCAGTGTGGCGGAGCGCCGGGAGTTGTTGCGTCGCACGAAGGAAGAGCTCGGGCAGCTCTCCGATCTGATCGGTCCGCTCCTGCGATGGTCGACGGGAACCGACACGCTGGAACTCCAACTGGTGGACCTCGTGGAGGTGACGCGCGATGCCGTCGCCTCGGCCAGCCTGGGAGTGGGTCCGAACCGCGTTTCCTTCTACGGGCCAGACGAGCTGTTCCTACGCGCGGACCCGCGACAGCTGAGAAGTGCGATCGCCAACGTCGTCCGCAACGCGCTCATGTACTCACCGGCGGGCAGGCCTGTGAAGGTCGGCATCGAGTGCGAGAACCGATCAGCCAGGGTAGTAGTCCGCGACCGAGGGCCAGGTATCCCTCGCGAGGAGCAGGGGACCGTGTTCGATCCGTTCAGCAGAGGCCGCACCAACGGGCGCACGCGGACGGGCTCGGGGCTCGGCCTGTTCATCGCACGGCGTGTGCTCGAAGCGCATGGTGGATCGATCTCGCTGCGATCTTCCAAGTCGGGGGCAACGTTCGTCATCGAGTTTCCGGCAGAGGGGTGGCAGCTATCCGCGTCTTGACCGACGGCCCTCGTCGTTTGCGGAGGGGCACGAGTCTCGCATGTTCATCGCGCACCTCGGGTCAAGAGCACACGGGCGCCTCGTCAAACCGCACAAAGGAGTGACATGAGTGGACACGGACGAACTCGGAACGACGTCCAATCGGGTAGTACTGAGCGAGGGAGCTCGGGTGCGCCGATCTGCGTCCTTATCGTCGACGATCACCAGCTGTTCGCCGACGTGATCCACAGAACCTTGGAGGCCGATGGCATGGAGGTTGTCGCTGCCGTCGCGACCGGCGCCGATGCCCTGAGGGTGTTCCAGGACGAGCGGCCCAACCTCGTGTTACTTGACCTGGCCTTGCCCGACCAAAGCGGCCTCGCCGTCGGCCAGGCAATCATGGAGCAGTCGCCGGGTACGGTCGTCGTTGCCCTTACCGCCCTGGATGACCCACAGCTCGTGAAGCAGGCGATCCGCGCCGGTTTCCGAGGCTACGTGAGCAAGGACTGCCGGGTTTCACAACTCCGGGAGGCGATTACCGAAGCGATGGGCGCGGGTGTCGTCGCCGCCGTACCGAGCCATCGCCTGGGCAGCCGAACCAGGAGCTCGAAAAATGGGGGGGTGGCGCTGCTCGCAGGTCAACTCACTCAGCGCGAGCGGGAGGTTCTCGCCCTTCTCGCGCGAGGAACCAGCAGCGTGGACATGGCACGACGCCTGGATATCAGTCCGAACACTCTTCGCACGCACGTCCAAAGCGTGCTGACCAAGCTCCAGGTTCATTCCCGGCTCGAGGCTGCAGCCTTCGCCGTACGCAACGAGCTTGTAACGGACGACGATTGGCGTGCGGGGTCGTCCGTTCGTCGTAGTCAAGCTGCGTCATAGGCCGGGTGAATCGGTACGTCGGCGCCCGTTACGTTACGGCTTCCAGGCCGGAAGGGAGGGATGGTGGGGGTAGAAGCGACCGAGCGCATCCGCATCCTCGTGGCCGAGGAGCGCGCCTTGTTCCGCGAGGCAATCCGCATCGTGCTCGAGGGGGAACCGGATCTCAGAGTCGTGGGCGAGACTCGAGAAGGTCCGGAGACGGTGGAGGAGGTCGCCCGAACGATGCCGGACGTGGCCGTGATCGGCGCCAAGCTCCCGAAGTTCGACGGGATCCGTGCCACGGCGATGATAGGAGAACGGACCCCGGATTGCCGCGTCCTCGTGATCTCGGAGGAGGATGACCTCGAGATCCTGGTGGCAGCACTCGAAGCCGGCGCAAGGGGGTTCCTCACCTGGGAGAGTCCTCTTCACAACCTCATCGGGGGCGTGCAGACGCTTCACCGGGGCGAGATCCTCGTCCCGCCTCGGATGTTGGGGGGGCTACTCTCACACCTCCTCCGACGTCGGAACGACCAAGATGCGAGCGCCCGTTGGCTCTCCAGGTTGACGAGGCGGGAACGCGAAGTCCTCGGCCTCCTCGCGGACGGAGCCGACAACGAGAGGATCGCCGCCGCCATGTTCATCAGCCCGCACACCGCTCGGACTCACGTACAGAACCTGATCGGGAAGCTGGGCGTCCATTCCCGCCTTGAGGCAGCGATGCTCTTTGCTCAGAGCGGGATGCGCAAGGACCTCGAGCTCGTAGACGGGTAACCCGACCGAGGCGGTAACGTTGGCCGAGTCGGTGGGGTCGAGACGCCACTGACCAGGACCGTTGGTCGATCATGCGACAGGACGTGACTCCCGAAGACGTGCTTGCTCATGAGCGCAGCACGCTGCTGCCCGCCGAGGTTTACGGGATGCTGCGTTCGACGTAGGGCCCATACGGCGGCCTCAGCGTTTGTCCTGCAACGGAACCCCTTGCTACGTTTGAGGCTCTCTCCGACATCGAGCGGAGGGCCAAACTCGTGGACGTGAACCCAAAGGTGCGTGTACTCCTCGCCGAGCCGCAGATGCTCCTCCGTGAGGCCGTGCGAGTCGCGCTCTCGGACGCGGATGACATCGAGGTCGTCGCCGAGGCGAGCGACGGGATGGGGGCGGTCGCGGCCGCGAGGACCGCCCAGCCGGACGTTGCGCTGATCGACGCCGCACTCACCGGGCGCGACGGCGTCCAAACCACCAGGATGATCGCGGAGGCCGTGCCTTCATGCCGGATCGTCGTTCTCGGCGGGAGAGAGGACGAAGGTTCCATGATGGAGGCGTTGGAGGCGGGAGCGAGCGGGTATCTGACCGAGGGGGCAGCGCTCGGAGATACGTCGATGCCACCAAGGCGGTCTTTCGCGGCGAGGCACCGTTCCGCCCCGGCTCCTCGCGACGCTCCTGAACAAGCTCATACGTCACCGTCGAGAACGCGATCAGGCGATCTTCCTCCTCTCGCAGCTCACCCGACGGGAACGACAGGTTCTCGCCATGCTCGCACGAGGTGCCGATAACCGAGCCATCGCCGAGGCGCTTGCGATCAGTCCGGACACCGCCCGCACGCACATCCAGAACCTGCTGGGGAAGCTCGGAGTGCAGCTCTCGGCTCGAGGCGGCCGCGTTCGCGGTGCGGAGGGGGTTGTTCGAAGACCTTTTCAGGCTGGACGAGCCTGCGAGCGCGACGGTAACGCTCGCGTGAACCCCGGGTATCCAAGCCGCGACGTGGGTGAGCCGAGAAGTCCGCTGATTAGCTCGTCAGTTCGAGCACAGCCCGACCCGAGCTCTGCTTCGAGTCGCCGGCCGACCCTTCATTTCCGAATCGATTAACCCCACGTCGCGATAGGGGGCAGCGCCTCGCGAGGCTGCCTTTCGACTCAGCGCGGACACGTCCATAGATTCCGCCGCCCTTCTTTCGTGTGTGATGTCGCCTCGGGGTCCGAGTAGGACGCCGCCCCGCGGGTGACCCGCCCGTTGCCATCGCTGGGTCCGGAGATCAGCCGCCGGTCCGCGAGCCCAGTTCGATTGTCGTTGGAGCCGTATCGAGCTGCCGCCCCTGTGGGCTCGAAACCGTTGAGGACGCCGCCGACAACGCGGCCGCCCACGTGGTCGAGCTGGTTGGCGGCCGCGGCTACAGACGCGCGTGTTCCCTTCTTGGCGTCGGCGACGACGATCACTCCATCGACCATGGGGGCGAGCGCCAAGCTATCCGCGACGCCGAGGACCGGTGGGCCGTCGATGACGACGAATTCCGCCTCCTTGCAGTACGCCAGGACCTCGAGCATACGACCCGACTGGAGCAGCTCAGCGGGGTCGAGGAGCGTGGACACGGATCCGCTCGGGAGCACCTGTAGGTGCGGGATCGACGATTCCCACAACGAGTCCGCGATCGAGAGCTCGCCGGTAAGCGCCTGCGCCAGGCCTTCATCGCTCTGCATGCCGAACAGTGCGTGGATACGCGGGTTTCGAAGGTCTGCACACATGAGAACCACATCTTTGCCCGCCGAGGCCAGGGAGACCGCGAGGTTCGCTGCGGTCGTGGTCTTGCCCTCTCGCATCTGAGCGCTCGTAACCAGGATGGTCTTGAGCGACCGAGGCTGGTTGCTGACGGCGAGCAGGTTCGTCCGGAGCGTACGGTAGGCCTCGGCCACGCCGCTCCTCTGCTCGGTCAGGGCGATCAACTGCCCCGACGTTCGCCTCGAGGCACGGAGCCGCGGAACGACCCCCAGCACGGGAGCGCCTATCGATCGTTCGAGGGCATCGGCGTCGGTGATCACATCTCGGTAACGCTCTCGGGCCACAGCTGCCACGACCCCGAGAACGAGTCCCAGGAACAACCCCATCGCGATGTCGAACCCGTGTCTCGGGCTGCCGGGGGCGCGCGGTAGCTCGGCCTCCTTGATGACCTGTCCCGGATCCACGCTCAAGGTGGTGGCCGTGGCAAGCTGTTCCTGGAGCGAGATCCGTCTCGCTTGGAGCGAGTCGAGCTGGCGTAGGGCTTCGAGCCAGCGCTCAGAGTTCGGAACCAGCTGACCGATCGTCTGATGCTGCGCCTTGATCTGGCTGTCGAGACCCCGATCTCTGTTTGCAGACCGTCCCTGTATCGTGCGACGGTGTCGCTCGCCTGTTGCGACCTGAACTGAAGGTAGGCGCGGGCAAACGCCTCCGCACCTCGTCGCGCCGCAGCAGGATGGGTGTCGGAGTAGGTGTATTTGCAGAACCTCGGTTTCCGCCGGAACCGTCACCGAGAGGTGATCCAGCAGCTGCCCAGCATCGGCCGACGGGCCGACCAACGTCCGCACGATGTCGGCGACGGCAGTTGAGGTGACGACCCTGGCCTCGGTCTGGAGACTGAGGTCGGGGGAGGCGCTATCGAACGGAGAGGTGAGGGTGGACCTCACCAGCACCTCAGCGGTCGAACTGTAGATCGGGGTCCGTGTTAAGGAATAGGCGGCAGCGAGCATCGTCACCAGCAGGGTGACGCCGAACACCAACCACCTCTGACGGCGGATGGTTGCTAGGACGTCGTGGAGCGTCACGGTGTCTTGCTCCGACCGGCTCCAGGATCCCCGGGTGCTTCCCACGCTCCACCTCTCCATCCGGAACTCGCGAGTCGTTCGTTCCGAGCTCGTGAGGAACAACCCGCGCCTGATCGGCGCCTACTGAGCGTACCTCACTGCCTCATCCTTCGCCCGGCGTAGGAGCAGTACGTTGCCGGGGTTGGGCGGGTAAAGCATGTCGAGGATCTGGGCGAAAATGTGCCCATCGTCGCTCTCTCCCGCGCCGCGCGTACTACACGGCGCCGAGCTCTATCCGGTCTTCGTCGAGCAACTGGCTGTCGCTGAAGCGCTCGAATCACTCAGCACCCGAACGACCGTCCCCACAGCAGCCGCTGGGTCCGTCACGTTCGAAGTCTCGGCGGCCAGCACCAAGCCATGGACACCATCCAGCAACGTGTTCGCTATGTTGTTCGCTTCCGCGATGGTCGGCATGCGGTTCGTCACCATCGACTCCAGCAGGTTCGTTGCCACGTAGACCGGACGGTTCCAGCGGTTCGCTCTCCGGATGATGGCCTTCTGATAGTAGGGCACGTACTCGAAGGGGATCTCGCGCGAGAGATCGCCTCGATCGATCAACACGGAATCGGCAGCCTCGATGATCGGGTCCATCTGCCGCACGCCGAGGCGGCTTTCGATCTTGGCGATGACGTGGGCTCCCGGCGGAGCCAGGGTACGCAACCACCCCACATCCTCCGCGCCGCTTGCGAATGACAGGGCGAAGTGCCGGATCCCGTAGCCGTTCCGATCTCGATCGCGTCGATGTCTTTCTGGCTCAAGGCCGGGAGGTCAGCTGCGGGGTTAACCGTCACGGCCTTGTTCGACCCGACCCGCCCCGAGCGGACCACCAGCGCGTCCGCCTCGTCCCCGTCGACGTCGATAACGCTCAGCAGCGCCCCATCGAAGTCGATCCCGACGAGCGAACCGGTCCGGAGCACGTCAACCCAGCTCGCGGCCAAAGGGTCAGCCGGTGCTCGGTTCCGAGAGTTCGCTCCGCCGTCAGCCGCACATGCCGGCCCTCGCGGAGCACGATCTCGCCGTCGACGGGACCGCAGCGGACCTGTGGCCCTTCGGAGTCGAGGCGATCGTCTGTCGGAGTACCGGCGACGACTCGATCGCGCCGGCCACATCCTCGGCGGCGTGGGACAGGTCGATCCGAAACAGGTCCACCTCGAACCCGTCGAGCCCCTCGATCACCCCTTGATCGAATGACGCCGGCCCGAGGGTGCATCGATTCTTGATCTTCATGCGGCATCCGATTCTAGGGGACGCGGTCGGACGGTGGGTACTCCAGATGGACTACCCACAAGGCGGCGATTGCGCGAAGTTCCAACCCCTTGCTCGCCGAGCAATGGCGGTCCCGATGAGGTCCTGATGAAGGGAAAGGGTTCCGGTTATGGCTGAGGATTGGTCGTGGAAGTCCAAGAGGGTGCTTGTCACGGGGGGCGCTTTGTTCATTGGGTCGACGCTGGTGGAGGCATTGCTGACCAGAGGTGCCGCTCGGTCCGGATCATCGACGACTTCTCGAGCGGGGCCGTCGCAAACATCAGGCACCTGCTCGAGGAAGGGTCGGTGGAGCTGATCCGTGGCGATCTCAGCGATCCGGCTGTTTCGGCGAAAGCCGTCGAGGGGATGGACGTCCTCTTCCACCTGGCCGCCGACCACGGCGGGAGGGGCTATGTCGACCTACACCAGTACGCTTGCTCGACCAACCTCGCCCTGGATTCCCTCTTAGGAGCCGCCTTGCACGAGGTGGGACAGATCGTGTACGCGTCGTCGGGCTGCATCTACCCGCTGTACATCCAGACGGACCCACGAGATCTTCGCCTGACCGAAGACATGGCCGCGCCGCCGTACGACCCCGACGGCATGTACGGCCTGGCCAAGCTGGCAGGGGAGCTGACGCTTCAAGGCCTGCACACGGAGTAGGGACTGAAGACCGCCTCGTGCAGGTATTTCACCGTCTACGGCCCCCGAGGCGTCGAGAACCATGCGGTGATCGCGATGATCGCGCGGGCGTTCCTCCGCCAGGACCCCTTCGAGGTCTGGGGGAAGGGAGAGCAGATCCGAAACTGGACCTACGTCAACGATATCGTCGAGGGGACCATCCTGGCGGCCGAGCGGATCGAGGACGGCACCGCGATCAACCTGGGGACGATGGAGCGGGTGCGGGTGATCGACGCCGTCCACAGGGTCTGCGAGCTTGCCGGCTACTGCCCGATCGTCCCCCAGCCGGACATGCCCACGGGCCCGAAGAACCGGGTCGCGGACAACTCCCTAGCCAAGGCTGCTGGGCTGGGAGCCCGAGTCCTGTTCGCCGACGGGCTTCGGCGCACGCTGGGATGGTACTGGAGCAAGGACCCGACCGAGGTTCGGCGATCTTCGACCGCATGCTGACCGGCCGGGGCATCCGGACGAGGAGCTCGTCGAGATCGCGGCCGCGCAGGAGTGATGAAGGGGACGACGCGGTCATCCCCTACGGCATGCGCCGGCGGCGATCCGACCTGCTGCGGTCGATGGTGCCGGTCAGCGTGAACACGTGGTACAGGTGGATCGAGTTCGATCGTGACCGGTGACAGGACCGACAAAGCCTGGACCGTCACTTCGTCGAGCAACGGGGCCGATTCTTCATGAGGAGGGGGCGGCGGGATTGGCCCTCAGCTCGTCGGGCCTTCGTTCAGTGAATCCCTGCATGAGGTCGCGACTCTGGAGAAAGGCAGCTCATCGTGTCGATGGCGATGAGGGCGGCGCTCGTCTCACGCCGACGCTCGAAGCACCTGGAACCGCAGACGCTCGGAGAGATTGGATCAATTGGGATATCTCGGGTTGACGCTCGCTCTCCTGGCGACCCCCGTCACCCTGGGGTTGGCCTGGCTCGTGGTTCGCCACGAAGCGCTGCCGTTCACGACGTCCGATCGCCGCGCTTACCACCCTGATCTTCTGCTCCTGACGATCGGGCCGTGCTCTACGTGCATCGGTTGCCGCTCCTGTCCTTCCCGTCCCTGTTCCTCGCGGTCACGTTCCTTTTCACGTGCAGCCCGCTGATCCTGTACCTGTTGAAGGGCAGCGATGCCTTCCTCTTCTGGGAGATCGTGGATACCCAGGGCATCCTGAAAGGGATGCCGGTGGTCATGCTGGCGTTCTCCTCTTCCTGCTCGGTGCGCTCCTGCTTCCGACCGAGACCTCGCCCTGGCGACGGGTACCGCCTATAGCACGGCGGGGACAGCGGCGGACATCACGTCTCGTTCTCGAACGCTTCGGAGGTCGGGTTCGCGATGTACGCGGTCTCGGTCTTGCTCATCGCAGCCTCCTCGCTCGCCGGGGGCACGCTGAGATTCGCCGTAGAGGGGGGCTATTCCGCATACCACGAAGCCAAGAGATCCGGCGCCATCCCTCAGGTCGTAGGGGTGTTCGTGACGCATCTCCTCCCGTGGCATCGCTGATCTTGGTCGCAACCAGCAGGGATCGTCGCTCGCGAAGACTGGTCGTCCTGCTGGCGGTCCCGTTCATCCTGGTGATGCTCGCGGTCGGAGACCGAGGGGGGCCGATCGCTACCATGGGCGTCATCGCCTCGGTCTCTACCTGTGGGTCCCGGATCGGCTTGTGGCGCTCCCTGGCCGTCGTGGCGTTGATCGCATTTCTCATCCCCACCATCCTCAACCGCGACAGATGCCGATCTCGGAGGTGTCGGGGAGTACGTTAGCGAACGCTTCGACCAACCAGGTGCAGGCGGCGAACACCTTCGGAGACGATCCCGTCTCGGGCTTCCTCGTTTCCATGTCGAGTCTCTATCAGACGCTTATGGAGACGGTGACCGCGGTTCCCGACATCGAGGACTACCACCTCGGAGGGGACTACCTGGCCTCTCTCGCCGTCGCGGTCCCGTTCCGATCCATCATCTCCCGTTCTCGGCGCCGAGATCAGCGCCGTTCACCCAGCGAGTGGATCCTGCAATACCTGCACCCCGGGCGCCGCGCAGGCCTGGGCTACCTGCAGTTGGCGGAGGCATACCTTCAGTTCGGCGCGATGGGTGGTCGGCCTCTACTTGATCTTCGGATGGGGGCTGACTCGGCTCTGGCGGTCGATGACCAGCAAAGCACCGGACCCTCGGGCGCTGGCCTTCGCGTTGATCATCGTCATGGAGACGCTTCTGTGGGTCAGGAATTCGTCGACCTTCGGGGTCCGAGCCGTGGCGTGGGGGTGGATCATCGTCTACGTGATACCCGCGCTGTTGACGCGGAAGGGGCCGGCCGAGCAACCGCGGGTCGAGATGGTCGCGGTTCCGCACCGATGAGTCGAGGCGCGAGTAGGGCGGCGGGGAGCTGATTCGGCCCCACCACGGGCGCGTCGAAGATCCGAGTCGGACGTTCGCGTCCGAAGAGGGTGCTGTGCGTATTCGGCAGCTTGGAGCGGGCCGGGGCGCAATTGCGGACCCTCGAGGTGTGCCACGAGCTGCGACTCACTCGATCCATCGAATCCACTTCTGCTCCCTCGATCTGGGCCCGACGCTCGAGGGAGATGTCGCGAGCCTGGCGGCTCGACCCACGTCGTGTCGATCCGGACTCCTCGCTTCCCGCTCGAATTCTCGCGCTTTCTCCGACGGGGTCGGTACGATGTGGTCGATATCTAGCTCCAGTCTAAGCGGGATCGTCGTGCTGGTCGTGGTGTTGCAGCGGGTGCCTATCAGGATCGTGGCGGTCCACAATTCGATCGGTGATGCCGGAAGGCGCACGGCGAGCAGTCCCCGTCGTTCCTATCGTGCTCCCCAGCCGGCCGTTCATCTGGGCGATGCGATCTCTCATCACGCGATATGCCACTGACGTCATCGCCGTGCTCCAAGAGCGCGCTAGACAGCGCGCTCCCAGACCGTGGCAGTCGATACGCGACTGCAGGGTGGTTTACAACGGCGCTATGGACGTCGCCCCATTCAGGGTTCCCGAGGATCGAAGCAAGCGTCGAGGAGTTTCTTCCTTTTCTTCGGCTGGCCCGCCGACAGCAGGATCGTCGTGAACGTGGGACGGCTGTCGGCCCAGAAGAACCATCGCGATCATCCTGGAGACCCTCCGGCTGGTTCACCGGCAGGACGGCACCGTCCGGTCGCTCCTCATCGGCGGCGGCGGAGCCTGTATCAGCGGAGGTGGATGGCCTCATCGATCAGCTCGGACTCCGCGAGATCTGCGCGATCACGAGCCACCGTGCGGACGTTCCGCGGCTGCTCCTCGCCTCTGATGTCTTCTCCTTCGCATCCTCGTGGAGGGCCTGCCCGGGGCGCCTCTGGAAGCGCTCGCGGCCGGTCTTCCGATCGTTGCGAGCGACATCCCTCCGAATCCGGGAGATCGCCACGTTCTTCCCCTGGCTCGATCCGCGTCGCAGCCCCGGATGATGCCCTCAAACACGCCGAACACATCCGCTCGGCGTTGCAGATGCCGAAGGACCGGGAGAACGTGCAGCAGCGGTTCGCCCGATCGCCGTTCTCGTTCCAGGTAGTCGGTGGCTGCGTACCGGGCGCGCTCTACGGGATCGACGAGCTCGAAGGGCCGGTAGAGAGCCCGCCGGTGCGCGCTGGCCTGTGAAGAGCGCTCGGGCCGCGCCGAAGATCCTCTCACACGTCGCCCGATGCCGATCCGGAAAGTGGGGCGTTCCGCTGCCTGCTCGACATGGGCAGGGAAATGGGCAACTGGGGATATCGGCCTATCCGTGGCTCTGGAGGGGGAACCGGTGGTGACCTTCCTCGCCGTGGGCGGGGATCCCTTCCCTCGCACGCGTTGTCGCTCCCACGCTTTCGTCGGGGACGTTCCGCGGCCCAATACGCGAGCGACCTCCTGCGGACCGCGCAGAGCGCGCCCCGGCTGGCGCGCATCATCCGTCGGGAACGGGTCGCCCTGGTCCACGCCGACGAGATCCTCGACGTCTACGCGGGGATCGCGGCGCGCCTGGCGCGGGTCCCATGTGTCTGGCACGTTCGAGCGGACGTGTCCACATGGCCGTCCCCACTCAGGAAGGTGCTCCCGCGCATCGTGGCCGCCCTCGCCAGCGAGATCATCGCCGTGTCCGACTCGGTTCATCGGGAGGTGTTCCTGGAGAGGGGCAATTGAGACACCGAAGGTGTCTGTGATCCATGACGCCGGTCCCGACCCGGGGGTGCGTTTGATGTCGGTATCAACGGCGCCTCGGTCTGTGCGGAGCTCGGCGTGCCAGACGGTCGCGCTCCTCGTTGTGTTGGTATCGAAGCTGGTGGAGCTCAAGGGCCACGAGGTGCTGATCCGAGCGATCCCGCAGGTAACTACACACGTTCCCCCAGACACGCTTCGCCATCGTGGGCCCTGAGCTCAACGGCGCGCACCATCGCCGATACGCGGCAGCCGCTCCGACGCTTGCCGGCCGAGCTGCATCTCGGTGACGCCGTTTCCTTCATGGGCTACCGCGACTACGTTCCGCAGATTATGGCCGCGGCCGACGTGATCACGCACTGTGCGCAACGATCCGGAATTCCTTCCCCGGGGTCGTGCCGGAGGGGACGTTGCTGGGCAAGGCCGTGATCGCCACCAACCTCGGGGGTGCGACGGAGCAGATCGACGACGGCGTTTCCGCGGTCAGCCGTTCCTCCCGGCGACCCTGCTGCTCTGGCTGATGTGTATCCCGCCCACCTGTCCAGGATCCGGACCAGCGGGCTTCGCTGGGCCGAGCCGCGGCGTACCGGGTGACTTCTGACTTCCCATCCGCGTCGTTCTATCGGCAGCTCTCCCACGTGTACCGGCGGTTGATCCACCCCGAGGCAGGACTGATGGGCGAGACGATCATGAGGATGCGCGGACCGGGTGGAAGGTCGCTGCTCGGGTCGCCCCGGCATGCACTGCGACGTTGGATCTCGAGGTACCCGACGATGTACCTTCCGATGGCCCGCTTGAAGAACGAGCATTCCGTGCTGGAAGCCCGCACCGAGCTGGTCCTGGACGGTACCTCGCGTTCCGCGAATACCTTCGCCGCGATCGCGTTCCAGCTGGCGCAGAACGACCACGTCCGGTTGGCCCATCACATGCACGCGGCCGCTTCGCTGGTCGCGGCGGCACGCCGCGGCGTGCCGACCCTGATCACTGCGAGCGGAACCCGAGCCCACTATCCTTTCCTCCTTGATTCGCGAGCCACAGGTGACGGCCAGGAGCTGGCCGCTGACCTACGTCGGCGTTGGACGAGCGGATCCTGCCCTTTCGGTCCGCTTTCGTCATCGCGACGTTCACGGAAGTGACGTCCGACTTCGGCGTCGGCGACCCGGCGCGTGAACGAACGGTTCGCGACGCGGTTCCGAGAGTCTCATTTACACGGAGCAGAATGTCCAGGCCGTGTTCACATTGATCGAGGAGCGGGCGGAGGGCCCCCCGTGGCAGCCATCCCTCAACCGGTTCGTCTCCGGGCTCCTCAGCGCCGACGAGTACCGCGAGCTGACCCGACCTTACCGGGACGGGATCCGAGGGACGTCGGCGCCCGGTCCCCGAGCTCCGGGTCCAGCGCCCTTCGGCGCAACGCGAAGCCGCCAAGGGCCAGATCCGGGAGCGATACCAAGACCCCGGCCTCGCGGATCTGCGGACCGCGGCGGAGAAGGCCTATCGCGCGTTCGTCGGCACCGTCGGTACATCGGCCGGTTGACGCACCCGACTACGTTCGAGGCTGCGTGCCGGCCAGTATCCGCCTCCGTACAGTATCGCCGCACGCGCCTGCCGCGCTGCCGGATATCTGAGACGCTCAGGATGGCTGATGGACGCTAACGATCGGAACCTCGACCCGAACTGACGCGACGACTGGCGACGGGCGTGAAGCCGTCTCGAGCCACTGGGCCCGGCCCGCTGGCGGGAAGACGTCGCTCGTCCGATCCGCTGCGCGCCCGTGATGACCGGATCCGGGCCGGCTTCGACGTGCCGAGGATCCGGTGGTTCCCCTTCGTGGTGGCCAAGGTCGCCGGCGGGCTCTCCGCGTGGTCCTTCACTACCGTCGGGACCGCTGGTTCACGTGGAACGAGATGAAGTCGATGGCGTTCCTGGATGCACGGCTCCGAGCAGCTCGGAGACAGCGGCCCACCGCCGCCGTCACCACCGTGCTCGACCACGGTCCGGTCTACCGGCTGGCGCGCCTTCGCGAGTTCGGACCGGCCGTCACCAGTAGCGAACGGTTCCAGCGGTGGTGGCGCGCCTCCCTCGAAGGATGGCTGGGCGCCCTCGACCTCGTCGTGTCGCTCGAGGCGCCGGATGCCGACCCTGCTGGGGCGCGCGAAAGAACGGGGGCACGGTAGTACGAGAGCGCATGCTATTCGTGGAGGAGGAGAAAGAGGAGTTCCTCGCCCGCTTCCGCAGGGCGTTCACCCAGAACGTCGAGGCGGGGACGGCGGACATGCCCAGGGTCCTGCGCGTCCGTTCGGATCAACAGACCGCCCCACGAGATCGCGATGATCTCTCGGCCGCGCCCGGCTGCAGGTGCGCGAGGGCTCCTCTCGGCAGGAGACCTCACACCGATGATCAAAGCGGTCAAGCGCATAATGAAATCGGCGTCGAACGTGCATCGTCCGGACGGTCGTCCGAACGTCTTCTTGTATTCCACGCCGAGGAGCGGAAGCACGTGGCTCATGGAGCTGATCTGGAGCCAGCCCGGATTCAAGACCTGCAATCAAGCCCTGTACCTGGAGAACCCGGTCGTCCGCAAGCACCTCGGGATCAGTGAGTGGGACGAGCTCTACACGTCGATGCCACCGAGAAGCTCCGGAGCTATCTCCAGCGACTGTGTGACGGGCGCCTCGGCTTCACGAACCCGAACCCGGTCCGGCGGTACTACCGACCGATCACACACCGGATCGTCTTCAAGGAGATCCACGCATCCGCCGATCGGATCAACTGGGTGCGCGACACGTTCAACGCCCGCGTCGTGTACCTCATCCGGCATCCGATCGCCGTGACCATCTCGAGCGAGCGCTGGCCCGCGCTGTCCTCCTTCTTGACGAGTGACTATCGCCGTCATTTCAGCGAGGAGCAGCTCGAGCGGGCCCGGCGCGTCCTCACGAAAGGGACCGATCTGGACCGCGGCGTCCTGTCGTGGTGTCTGCAGAACGCCGTTGCGCTCCAAGAGGCCACGCCGGATTGGGCCGTCGTCTCCTATCGGCGGCTCCGTCGTCGACCCGATCCAGGTAGATCCGCGAGCTCACCGACAAGCTGGCCTTATCGGACCCGGAGCGGATGCGACGACGGCTCGGCGTTCCCTCCGTCAACGTGCGGTTCAAGAAAATCGACCGAGGAGACCCGTCGGCTGCTGAGCAAAGGAGGTGCCGACAAGCGCTCCTACCTCGTGGAGAAGTGGCGGAAGAAGGTCGATCGTAGGCGAGGAAGCTCGGGGTCATGAAGATCCTGGACATCTTCGGACTGGATGTCTACCGGGATGGAGAGGCCCTGCCCGACAAACAAAGTATGTAACGATCCACGGGAGCCTCCGATCGAGGATCCAGGCCGAGGGCGAAGGCCGTGCCCGCCCGGTCATGCGAACGACGTCAGGAGAGATACGCCCTGACACGCGTGCCGTACCAGCCGAACCTTCCGTATCGTCGTGGTTCGGCCCCCCCCGCCATCACCGGAGTCGTCCCGATGCCTCAGGAAGTCGTCGTCGTGCCACGACACGCTCAACCTATCGATGGTGGATCCAGTCCCGGCCTAGAACTGGTACGTCGCCTGTGCCAGACGCTTTCCACAGAAGGGGTGGACTACTGCCACTGGAAGAGCAACGAGGCGTTGGATCGGTCCGCACACGCCGAGAGCGACCTCGACCTGCTCGTCAGCCGCCGGCACGCTCACCGGTTCGAGGAGATCATCCGGAGCCTGGGCTTCAAGGACGGGAGACCGCCGTCCAAGAAGCAGCTGCCGGGCGTATTCCACTCGTACGGTCTCGACCAGGCCTCCGGCAAGGTGGTCCATCTGCACGTCCACTACCGGCTCGTTGTTGGCGATGACATGACCAAGAACTACCGGCTACCGCTCGAGGAGGCCTATACTCGCATCGGCCCGGCAGGGCTCCCTGTTCCGCGTTCCGGCCCCCGAGTTCGAGCTCGCGGTCTTCGTCCTGCGGATGGTCCTGAAGCACTGGACGTGGGACGCCATCCTCACCCTCAAGGGATCGCTCTCCGCGGGCGAGGCTCGGGAGCTTGCCTACCTCAGCGGTCGTGCCGACGCGGAGCAGGCGCGCCGGGTCGTTCGAGAGCATCTTCCCTTCGTCGGTCCCAACCTGTGGGAGCGTTGCCGGCGGTCCCTCGAGCCGGAGGCCCTCGGGCTCGTTCCGGGTCCGGACGGCCTACGGCCTCGAGCGATCGCTGGCCGCTCAAGCAGGGCGCCCTCCCGGCCTCGATCCGTTCGTCAGGGTGTGGCGGCGTGTGCGAGTAGCGTTCCGCCGGCACGTGCTTCATCGCCGCCGAACGCGCAGCCGGCTCGACAACGGCGGCGCCCTGATCGCCGTCGTGGGTGGGGACGGAGCGGGGAAGTCCACGGCCGTCGACGAGGTGTACCGCTGGCTCTCCAACGACCTGGACGTCGTCAAGATCACCTCGGCAAGCCTCCCGGTCGACGATGTCCTCCGTCGTTCACGGCGCTTGGAGAGGGGGTATCCGCGGGGTGGGAAGACGATCCACCTCATAACACTAACCCACGCCGCTTCCGGACGGCGATCGCATCGGCATGCGGGCCCTCGTGAAGCTGGTTCGCAAGGTCATGACGTTCACGCGATCGCTACCTCAGCTACGTCCGGGCGCGGCGGTTCGCCTCCGAGGGCGGGATCGTGGTCGCCGACTGGTTCCCGGTCCCGCAGGTCACGCTCATGGACGGGCCGGCCACGTTCTGGGTGCCTGGTATTCAAGATCGAAGCAAAACGGTGGAGCTGCTCGCCCGACTGGAAGGGCGCTACTACGAGAAGATCCAGTCCCCGGACGTCCTGATCGTGCTTCTTCGCGTACATCCGGACGTCGCGGTGCAGCGCAGGCAAGATTCAGGAGGGAGCGGACTTCGTTCATCGACGGGCGGACGAGGTCTGGCGGCTGGACTGGAGCGGGACCCCCGCCGTCGTGATCGATGCCGGCCGGCCCAAGGACGACGTGCTCGCCGAGGTCAAGGCCGCGAATCTTGGGAGGCGCTGTAAGCGCCATGGCGAAGGTCCCCGGTGGACGAAGTAGTAGACCAGCCCCGCTTTGGTGGCGCGCGCTAAGGCCCGGGTCTTCTCTGACGGGAGCCTGACTAAGAAGGCGTCGCTCAACTCGATCGCGCAGGCACTCGACTACGGCGCACGGGCGATAGCGGGGCTCGTGGTCAACCCCATCCTGCTGCGCTACCTGGGAGACGTGGGGTTCGGGAACTGGCAGGTCCTGCAGCGCTTGATCGGCCACACGAACCCCGCGGGAGGAAGGCCCGCCGAGGCGCTGAAGTGGTTCCTGGCGAACCGCCAGTCCTCGACCGATCTCCAGGGCAAGCGACAGGCCGTCGGCAGCGCCCTCGCCGTCTGGTTCATCTTCCTGCCCATCCTCGTGCCGATCGCTTGTCATGTCTTGGTTCTCCCCGATCTGGCTCCACGTGCCTCCCGGGAACTACTCGATGATCCGGTTGGCGGCGGTGATCCTGATCGCCGACCTCATCGTGGCCGGCCTGACGAACATCCCGTGGGCGGTCATGACGACGTGGGCTACAAGCGCATGGGCCCTCACCGCGTCCCCTCGAGTTCGTCGGAGGCGGCTTGATCATCCTGGCCGCCGTCATCGGAGGCGGCCTCGTCGGGGTCTCGGTGGCGACGGTCGCCGGGACGGCCATCATCGGAGCCGTCTACTACTGGCTCACCCGCATCTACGTGCCGTGGTTCGGATACGCGAGGCCGGACCTGGCGGCGGTGCGCCGCTTCTTGGGGCTGAGCTGGTGGTTCCTCCTGTGGAACTTCGTGATGAAGATCACGATGGGCGGCGACATCATCGTGCTCGGCATCGCCGGGTCCGCGTCGCAGGTGACCATCTACTCGCTGACGCGATTCATCCCCATCACGATCATGGCAGGCATCACGAGCCTCTCATCTTCGGGATGGCGTGGCGCGGGCTTGGGCGGGACTTCATCGGCGCTGGGGAGACCCTGCGGGCGGCCCGAGTGCGGAACGAGACGATGGCGACCGCATGGCTGATGGCGACCGTCTCCGGGCCGGCGTCTTGCTGCTGGGGAAGTGATTCCTCGGGATTTGGGTGGGACTACGGTACTACCCCGGTCTCGGAGCGACGCTCCTCATCGTGTCGATGGTGGTGCAGCTCACCCTCATCCGGGTCGACTCGAACATCATCGACCTCACGTTGAACCTGCGCTGGAAGGTGCTGCTCGGACTCGTGTCCGCCGGGTTGTCCGTCGCGTTCGCGTGGGTGCTCGTTTCCCGGTTCGACATGGGCATCGCCGGTGTGACCATCGGGTTCATGGCCGGACGAGTACACCGCAGAGTCTGGCCTACCCCGTGATGGTCGGGCGCTTCCTGCCGATCCCCACCTTCTCCCAAGTGAAGGGGTTCGCGAGGGGAGCGCTCGCGACCGGCGCGCTGTTTGGGCGACGGCCGTCGGCGGCCAGTCCATCCACGTGCGCACGTGGGTGGGGCTCATCCTGGCAGCCGGCGTCTCGACCGTTGCGCTGAGCGCCGCGGGGTTCTTCGCGGGGCTGTCCGCGACCCAGCGTCGATGGCTGTGGTCGCGGCCCGACGCGTGGCGCGCTTGCGATGAACGCGGCCGTGGACGGACCGTTGATCGACCGCCCGGTCTTCGTCGTGGGTACCGGGCGGAGCGGGCTGACACCCCTGATGGACCTGATCGCCTATCACCCGGCCTTGGGTGGCCGTCTCAGTCAACGAGCGCCTGCCGGCGCGTCCGCGCGGTGTCGGCGCTGTCGAGGATGTCGACATCCCCCCGTTCGACTCACGTGTGAAGTTCGCGCGGGGCGTCCCGAAGCACACGGAGGCGTACCCCTGTGGGCCCGGTGCTTCCCTGGGTTCGCGGAACCTTTCCGTGATCTGGTCGCCGACGACGTGACGCCGTACGCGAAGGGGCACTTCCGGGAGAGCGTCGCCGAGAGTAACTTCCGTACCCCGGAAACCGAGGTTCATCGCCGAGTACTCGGGCTGGTCCAGGACCCCGTTCCTCGGGGCGATCTTCCCGGTCGCGAAGTTCATCCACATGGTCCGACGGAAGAGCGGTCGCGCATTCCTACACCACCGTCGACTGGTGGAACGGCTGGGAGGGCGTCCACCGATGGAGGCTCGGTATGCCCGGTCCGGGGTTCCTCGATAAGCTCGCCAGGTACGAGGACTCGTTCCTCGCCCTGGCCGCCGTCTACTGGGAGACCCTCGTCTCGAACATCTCGGAGAAGAGCCGGCTTCTGCCCGCGGACGACTTCCTGCTGGTTCGATGAGGACCTCGTCGACGACCCCGAGAAGGGAGCCTATCGGTGCATCGAGTTCCGGGGCTCGACGACGACCGAGGGGGATTCGCGAAACATCTCCGCACCGTGAAGATGTAGACGCGAACCGGCATCGGATGAGGATTCCACCGTGGCGAGAACAGATCGATTCCAAGCAGCGCGACATGTTCGACGACCTCGCCGGTGACGAGCTGGCCGAGTTCGGGTACGCCTAAGCTCGGAGGTCACATCATGTCCGTCTCACAACGTCTCCTGCGGAACCAGGGGTTGCGGAACCTCGTCCCTCCGCGCGTGAAGGCGATGTTCGCCGAGAACCGCGTGCGCCTAGCTCGGGTCTCGCGCCGCGCGGAGCTGGAACGTCTATCACTGCTGTCTCCACAAGACCGGGAGCCAGTCGATCCAGAAGATACTCGCGGACCCGGATGTCTATCAGCGGACGGGGCTCCGCACCTACTCCTACGCGCCCCGTCTGCCCGAGGCCCGCAAGAACCGCGGCTACCGAGGCTTGCGGTTGCGACGCCTTTCCCTCGCAACACGATCATGTCGCCGCTCTACATCGATCTCGACGGCTTCTCGGCGAACCCGAAGCGCGACCCCTGGCGCGGGTTCTTCGTCGCGCGACCCACGCGACATCGTCGTGAGCTGGTACTTTTCCTCGTCAAAGTCGCATCCGACGCGGAGCAACCCAAGCCTTCAACGGACCCGTGACCACCTCGCCACCGTGAGCAAGGAAGAGGGGCTATCTTCACCATCCGACGTCTCCACGACTACGGCCTGTTCGACGCCTTGCGAAGCTGGGGGGACATCGACCAGGAAGGCCTCCTGTTGCTTCGGTATGAAGACCTGATCGGTTCGGACTCCGACCGCTGGTGGCAACGGCTGCTTGACCATTGCGACGTGCGACTGGAGCCCGGCGAGCGCAGGGCGTTACTGGCCCGCTACAGCTTCAAGACGCTCTCGGGGCGCGAACCTGGTGAGGAGGGTTCAGGTTCCAAGCTGCGCAAGGGGATCGCCGGCGATTGGCGCAACCATTTCACTCCTGCGGTCCGAACGTGTTCGTCGAGGTGACCTCGGTTTTCACGACCCGGATCGGCTACCCGGACTAGGGCGGGGGGCGTCGGTCGGCGATCCCCCAGCCGTCGAACCCGTCGGGCATGTAAGGTCGCAGGCGCGCGACGTCCTCGCGCAAGGACGCCTCGAGCTGTTGCCGGACGTGGTCGGACAGGTGCGCTGGATTCCATGTCCACCGGCTCGGCGGGGAGCCTTCGAGCCAGGGTCCTGACGGATCGAGGGGCGTGTTGGGTGATCGCCACCCGCCTGCGGGATCCAGTCAGAAGGCGCTCTGTAAGTGGCGGGCTTCATCCGACGCTCCGATGAACGGAAGAACTCGCGATCGACGATGGGAGAGGATTCCACGCGTCGTCGACTCCCAGGAACCTGAAGATCGTTCGAAGGGTCTCGACGCGCTTGTCCGCGAGGTAGCTCGAATCGATGAACGGGAACTGCTGGGGGGAGAAGTACGAAGCGTACTGTTCCAGCTGGAAGCCGTACCGGCTGATATCCAAGTAGGTGGGGTCCTCAGCGAACGCCCGCTCGATCGGGAGCCGCTCCTTCCCTCTGGACAGCGCGTAGAGGTAGTGCGACTGCATCCGCTCGATGGGGTTCCGCAGATCGTAGAGGAGCCGCACGTAGGGCAGGATCGAACGCGGATTGAGAGCCGGGACGTCCCCCCCGACGGGGAACTTCGTGTAGCTGGTGGAGGCTTCCCCTAGGGCGGTTTGGCTGTCCGTGGCTCCCTGGAACTGGCTTTCGTACCAGGCGACGCCGCGGCCCCAATTGTGCCGAGGATTGAAGAACATAACCTCCTTGACATCCGGCATGCAACACCTGCGGATGAGCGTGCGCAGGTAACCCCAGAGGCTCTCGCCTTCATCGCCCCGATCACCAGGAAGTTCGGCAACCGCGACGTGGGACGGATGGTCACGGGTGCGCCCGGCCGTCTTCCTGCGGACACGTCCATGCTGTGATGGCCGCCGGAACCGCCTCCCACGACCTGTCCCTCAACTTTTCGGCAGCGCCGTCCGTCGGCTCCCGCCGCGACCCGCCGACGTGGCGTTCGGATCGGGTAGCCGTATCGTCAAAGCAGCGGATAGGTCAAGAGCGTCACGAGGAAGCGGTCCAGGGCCGGATGAGGGTTTCCTGCCGGCCCCGGGTGTCAAGCTGGAGGACGACTTCGTTGGTGACGAACCTCTGCCGGCTTGCTGCCATCCGGTCCGTGAACCTCCGGAACCCGGATACGAACACCCCGAGCCAAGTCGACAACAGGGGGAGGGCTGTCGACGAGCTTCGCCACGGCTTCGACGGTACCGCGCGGGTCCTCGATGAGTTGCTCGTACCGTAGCAAGATCGATTGGTCCGCGCCGTATCTCCGCCGGATTCGACGCCTCGTTGGTCAAGTGTTTCGCCACCCACCGCACAGACGCCCTTATGGCCAACAAGTGCGGACCCAGGCCGGTGTGCCTGGCGGCATGATTCTGCAGGGAAAACGCAACCCCGCGCGACTCGGAGGTTCTGCACGACGTAAGTCGGCACGTCGGAGCGGACGGCGAGCAGCGCTGCGTCGGCTGCCGACTTGGAGCTGTCGATCACGACTTCGGCACCGGTCACTCGAGCGAATGCCTTGTGCAGATCGGTGTACGCCGCGAGGTACCGGCCAGCCGCCGTGGTGGGGGGAGGGGGAGCCAGAGGCGCCGGAGCCGTAACGCAGACCGCCACCCCAGATGCTCGGGAGCGACCTGCTTCTGGATCCTCCGATCTCGGCGAGGCTCGGTTCCGCGAAGGTCACACCGGGGACCAGCAGCTTAGACCAGACCTCGCACTCCGCATGAGGCCGCCCGCACGCGCACGTTCGGCCCGGCCGAGCCCCGACTCCACAACCTCCGCAGCTCTCCGGCGAAGACCGTCCCCTCGATCGTGCTCAGCATCCGCCCGAGGACACCGGTACCGCTTCGCCCAGGCCCCAGGACGTAGACCACCTTCGGTATGGGTTCTCGGGCAGTCATGACTCGCATCGTTGCTCAGGCCGCATCGAGCACTCATCACCCATTCGACGTAGGAATAGGCGTATCCAGACATTCGACCGCGACGGGTCGGCCGCATTCGTTACGTCTCCTACGCTCGAACCGCGCATGCGGTCGGCGTGGCGCCCCCGACAGAATTCGAAGGGCCGGCTCCGGTGCTGATGGGCGCGACACGGAAGGCTTACGGAAGGCTTCGGGACCGCCCGAAGACAGTCCGATTGCGACGATCGATACAGCAGTAAGGAGGGTGGAGTTGCGTGAGCCCGTCAAGCTGACATCGAGCGGGCCTCGATTGGATGGGCGCCCGGGCTCCTCCAAGAAGCTTGTCCTCCTCTGCGAGCACTTCTACCCGGAGATGATCTCCACGGGTATGCACATGACGAAGCTCGCCACGAGGCTCGCCGAGCTCGGTTGGCGACCACGGTCTATACGGCGAAGCCGACCTGGGGGACGGACGGCGACGAGGAGCGGTCCGTTCCCATGGAGATGGTACGAAGGAGTGCGATCCTGGGGTTCCGACCATCGGAAGGCAAAAGGGGAAACTGCTGTCGAGAACGGTCTCCTCCTCACGTTCGTGCTCTCCGTTAGCTGGGCGCTAGTGCGAAGGCGGGCGACTACCGCTGCATGGTGATCACGACAACCCCCCATTCATCGGTGCTCGGGCTGGCTCTACTCGCGCCTCTTTCGGCGGCCCTACCTCCTCATCGTCTACGACGTGTTTCCCGATTTCGCGATCAACCTGGGCGTCCTCTCGCCCGATTCGTTGATCGCGAAGGCTTCGGAACGGATGACGCGGATGATCTTTGCTGGTGCGGCGGTCACGGTGGTCATCGGTCGGGACATGCAGGACCTTGTGCAGCGCAAGATGTCCCCACACCTACACGACCGGATCGTAATGATCCCGAACTGGTCGGAGAGCGACGCGTTCACCATGTGCCCCCGCCGCGAACGCGTTCCGGCAGGAGCATCGTTTGGATGGCCGCTTCGTCGTTCAATATGCGGGCGGCTCGGTCAGAAGCACAACCTCGAGCCGTTGATCCATGCTGCGCGGCTGCTGAGCGACACGCGGGCGCCTTCCAGTTCGTCGGGGACGGCGACAGGAGGCCGAAGCTCGAGGCGCTCGCCGCCGATCTCGGTCTCGAGAACGTCCAGTTCCTGCCTTACCAGCCGATGGAGCGTCTGGCGGAAATGCTCTCCGCCGCGGACGTCGCCGTGGTGTGTCTCAGAGCGGGCACACGGGGGTCAGCGTCCCGAGCAAGGCCTACGGGGTTATCGCGAGCGGGACTCCGATCGTCGGCATCCTCGATCCCGATGGCGAGTCGGCCAGATGGTCAAGGAGACTGGTTGCGGCGTCCTGGTCGATCCGATGGGGGAGGAGATCTCTGCGGTGGATCGGGATCTCATGGTCGATCCGGTCAAGCGCTCAGCGATGAGTGCAGCCGCCCGCCAGATCTTCCTCGAGAAGTACACGCTGAGTAAGGCCGCTGAACAAATAATCAACGCAGCCCTCTCCTCGATGCTGAACGGTTCTCCGAACGGGGGCGAACGCGTGTATCCGATGAGCGCGACAAAACAGCTAGCGAAGCACTCACGTGCGGCAGCGCTGAAGGATCCAGATCCTCTTGCTCGGCTCACACCCGATCGATCGTCATCGTGGGTGGTGATGGGATCGCCCCTCGTGGCATGGGCTCGTGGCTTGGGCAATCAACGTTACCCAAGGGGAGGAGCACCGGTCACAGGCGCCGTGCCCGTGCAGAACCGCCGGTATCGTTTGAAGGAAGATCCGGAGGTCCCCGAGGAAGCTCCATTCCATGACGTACCGGTATTCGAGGAGGGCTCGCTCGCGCTGCGAGACCTCGCTCCTGCCACTAACCGCCCAGAGGCCCGTCATCCCCGGCTTGATGCTCACGTTCGTCGGCGCGTAGGCTCCAAAGCGCTCTACCTCTTCACGGACGATGGCCCTCGGTCCCACCAGGCTCACGGTCCCAGCGAGAACGTTGAACAACTGGGGAAGCTCGTCCAGGCTGGTTTTCCTCAGGACACGGCCGACGCGTGTCACGCGAGGGTCGTTCCGGAGTTCGTACTCGCCTCCCACTCAGCCATCTGATCCGGATAGGCCTGGAGGTGCGTCTGGAGCCTGGCCTCCGCATCCGGAACCATCGTCCGGAACTTGATCACCCGAATTCGGTGCCGCCCTGGCGGAGGCGGCGATGGGCGAAGAACACCGATCCCCGGAGGATCTCTTCATTTCGATTCCGCCAGGGCGATGATCAAGAAGAGGGGAAGGCTCACGACGATGAGGACGAGAGCCGTTGCGATATCGAATGATCGCTTCAGCGCCCGCCATCCTCGGAAGGGCGATCGGGGACCGGCGACGAGGCGGCGCCTTCGAAGCCAGCCGCGTCGCTCCTTGGACTCGCTTCCCTCCGCCGAACATGCTCGATCGGGCGCAGGGTACCCTCGGATTCAGCCTCCATCCGGACAGGATTCCCGTTTCCCGTCGTAATAATCGACCGTCACCTGCCGTAACTTCCTACCGCCGATCGCCGTAGCGCGTGAGCCCAGCCTTGGCGGAATCCACAGCTCAAAGGGGCCGGACCCTCCGTGCTATTCGGCGGGTCCCGTCGGTTCACATCGTCGGCCGCTCCCTCGACGCGCTCTCCGCCTAGTCATCCGAATGGCGTGGTCTCCTCCAGTCCACACCCGAGTCGTAGCGGCGGGTCCCGATCCCCGGAGCCTCACTCGGGGCGTTGCTCGATGCGAACAGCTCCGCCAAGACTCTGGCTTTGTCACATCGTTCCAGGCGACGAGAGCTCCTTCAGCCGGACGATGGGGGTCCCGATGGAGCTTCGCGACGATGCCGCGGGCGAGGGCCTCGACGGCCTCCCACTCGGCCGGCGAGTGCGAGGAGCTGGAGCCGAACCGGGAAAGCTCCGCGGCTCGGACCGCTTCCCCCGCTCCCGAAGAGCTCGGATGAGCGGTGCGAGGCGCTCTGAGCGCTTGCGGACCCCCACCCGGCGGACCTCCGTCCTCCACGATGCCCTTTGCCGCAGCGATGTCCTCGCACAGGGTGGCAAGCCCCTTCGGCCACCGTCGCTCGGAGTCCCTCGATTCCACCAGGCGGAGGCCGGTGAGACCGAATCTTGTTTCATGTCTAGAGGGGACAGGTTCCGAGGCTCACTGAGAGTCCGCGATGAACTCCCTACCTGAGGATTCTTGAACGTCATCGCCCTGGCGGAGCACCAGGTCGGTGGTTCGAGGACGAGTCGATGTGAAGCGCGAGCAGGCGGAAGAAACCGGTCCCTGTACCGTCGTCGACCGCCCCCAGGTGGTGCGCATCGCGTCCCGCGTCGACGTCGTCAGCGCGCTGTACGCGTGCGTTCGATCACTCGGTGTTCGTAGTCGCCTGCCAAGACCACGGGCCCGCCCCCTGCATGCACATCCGCGAGCAGGCGTTGAGTCATCGCGAGGTGATCGGGGAAACTGCCCAGATTCCGTGGAGCGGGTTCGGCAGGTGGACGGCCACCAAGCCAAATGGGGCCCCCGGACGGTCGACTGTCGCCGCGAAGGCCGCCGATTTGGGGAGGTCCTGGAAACGTTTGAGCGGCTCAAGTGGCCACCGCGAGTAGATGTCGAGTTCCCCCCGATCTCCCCCGCGAGCTTCGCCGCGAGTGGCGTGCGCGTAGCCCGCGAGTGAAGCGGTCAATGCGTCACGCAGCTCCTGCGTTGCCTCGACGACAACGAGCACATCTGCCTGCCGGTCGGCGAGCGATCGAGCGGCGGCCGAAGGCGTGGGATTATCGATGAACACGTTCGCTGAGACGAGCACGAACGGGTCGACTGGAGTCGCGGTCGCGTGCGGGGTCCGAGGGAACCAGATCGCTACCACGGCGCACACGAGAAACGAGGCAACGGGCACTGCGTATCGAGGTCGCCGGCGGAGGACCGCGCTGAGCGCGCACACCAGAGCGGTGGCGACAGCTGCGGCAGGAAAGAAGATGGCGGCCAGGTCGAGTTCGGGACCGAAACGCCGCACTGCAAACCACAGCCACGGCGCGACGGCCAGGAGCAGTGGCCACGCCCAACGGCGCCGGACCGGTGGAGCTGCTTGGGCCCGACGCCTGCGTGTATCAGTGTCGATCTCACGCCCAATCTTCTTCGAACACGAGCTCCTCGGGGCCGTGCCCTGGTGGCCCGTCCGCTCCATCATCCTCAAGCTCACAGGCCCTCTTCGCAAGGCCTGGCACCTGTCTCATTCCCCTCGGCAGCCAAGCCGCCGACAGAATCTGACGTTCCTTCGAGGCCGGGTAAACGGGTGGGGCCAACTCTCGTTGGGACGCAGGGCACCATGGAGGACGCCTGTCTGTTACGCCGTACTCAGAAGTACCCCAAGTGAGGGTTGACTTGCTACCTCGTTCCAATTGATATGGCGGTTCACTCTCTGGGAGGCCGTGCTCGCGGACTATTCTTAATCATCCTGGCTTTGGTGGCGGTGACCATGCCGCTCGGCCCAAGTGCCGGAGCCGAAACGGTGACGGTGGCGGCGGCTGGTGACATCGCCCGCCCGTCCCGTTCGGCCTGCCCCAGCAGCAGACGGCCGATTTGGTGACGCTTGTTCAACCCGACGGCGGTCTTCGCCCTGGGGGACACGCAGTACGAGAACGGTGAGTTGCTCGCGAACTTCCAGACGTACTACGACGCGAGCTGGGGGGCCTTCAAGTCCACGACCTTTCCCGATTCCGGGCAACCACGAATACCAGACCCCTGGGGCGGCGGGCTATTACACGTACTTCGGTGCGGCGGCCGGCGACCCGTCGAAGGGGTACTACAGCTTCGACCTGGGTGACTGGCACGTCGTGGCGGTGAACACCAACGGCAGCAGGTCTCAATGTACTGCCCAGAAGAGTTGGATGACGGCCGATCTGGCCGCCGATCCCCACCTGTGCGAGATGGCGATCTACTCACGTGGCGAACCTGCAGTGGCCTCGAACGAAGGCGAAGGCCGCGGGGGTGGATGTGGCGCTCACCGCGAGCCGGCACGTGTATGAACGGTGGGCTCCGGAGAGCGGGCTCGTCCGGTTCATCGTGGGCACGGGCGGTCGGTCGCTCGGGAAGCCGAATTCGGCCGCGGTGGTCGGCGTCAGGCAGTTCGGGTCGCGCAGCCAACTGAACGCGACCGCCTACTCGTGGTCCTTCGTCGACATCAATGGGACGGTCGGCGACTCGGGCCCTCGGGAAGCTGCCACAGCTGATCGTCGGGGATGCCGAGCACCCAAGCAGCGAGTCCATCGACAGCCGGCCATTCCTGGTCCGGTCATCGGTCCCGGCGCATCGCGTGCCGACCGTCTCGGGATCACGCGACGATCGGTTGATGTCGCCATCGCCGATCCCTGAATCATCCCAACGGCACATCATCCGAGGCGTCGCGACGTGGCCCCAAGCTTTGGCCAAACTCGCCGGCGACAAGGAAGTATTCCTCGAGTCAGCTCCCTAGGAGCGCCGATAGCATCCAGCTCCTCGATGACGACGCTTACGGTTCCCGAGTTCGCGCATCTTCTCCTGGCGCTCGGGCTGCTTCTGGCTGCGGCCCATGGGTTTGGCTTTGTGATGGGCCGGGTCAACCACCCCGCGTCATAGGCGAGATCCTTCGGGCGGTCTGTTGCTCGGCCCGACCGTCCTCGGGGCTGTCGCCCCCCGGCTCCAGGCGGTGGCCTTTCCGTCGTCGACCGCCGTCCCCACGTCCTCGACGCCGTGTACGGGTTGGGGCTGTTGCTCCTCATGTTCACCGCAGGGGCGGAGATCCGTGGGTTGTTCCATCGGTCCGAACGACAGGCGGTTGCCTGGATCAGTCTGGTCGGGATGGTCGTGCCCTTCGCCGCCGGCCTTGCGGCCGTATGGACGCTGCACTTCCACAGGCTCCGGGGAATCCGCGTCGACAGACGCCGCATTCGTGATCGTGTTCGGCATCGCGATCGCCATCACGAGCATCCCCGTCGTATCTCGCATCATGCTCGATCTCGGGATCCTGGACACGTCCTTTGCCTGGATCGTGCTCGGGGTTGCCGTCGTCGAGGACGTCCTGCTGTACGTGCTCCTCGCGATCGCCCTCGGCCTCGTGGCCCATGGCCCCGGCGACTCGTGGGGACTGCCATGAGTCCCGGGCTCGAGCCGGGCAGTGCAGGGAACGTCGCGTATCACGTCGTCGCCGAGTTAACCTTCCTCGCGTGGTTTCGCATCTTCGGCCCGTGGATCTACGGCCGCTTGCCGCGCGGATACAACCCGGTTAAACGAGGGAACCCGATCGGGTTCCAGCTGGTGTTCCTGTTTGGCGTGTCGTTGCTCGCGATCTATCTCGGGGTCGTGCCGATCTTCGGGGCATTCGTCGCGGGAATCGTCGTGTCAACGCCGTCCGGCGAGGGCGCGACGGGCGCGAGGGAGAGCCTCAACGCGTTCTCGTTCGCGTTCTTCATCCCGGTGTATTTCGCGATCGTCGGCATGCGGCTGGATCTCCTGCAGGAGTTCAGTATCTGGTTCTTCGTGCCGTTCTTCGCATTCGCGTGCCTGGTGAAGTCTGTCTCCGTATACGCGGGCGCGCGCCTCGGGGGTGAGGGCGCAGCGTCATCGAGGAACCTCGCCGTCGCCCTGAACGCGCGCGGAGGCCCCGGCATCGTGTTGCGTCCGTCGCCCTCGATGCGAAGATCATCTCCGAGACGTTCTACTCGTCCCTCGTGATGCTCGCGGTTCTCACCTCGCTCATGGCTGGTTCCTGGCTCGGGCGGATCGTTCGCAACGGCGATCTCTCAGAGACGAGCGAACGTCGCCCTAGTGCCGGTCGGGCGCGGACGCGACTCCGCCGTTGCTCGACAGGGCGCGGGCCAGATCGGGGCCCTCGGCTCGATGCGAAAGCCGACGAGCACGATGCAACTGGGAGACGGCATCGGCCGGGTTCCACAATTTGCCGGCTAGAAGAGGGACGAACGTCAGCGCCGGTTCGCGCCTCACAGATCTTCCATCACGACCTACTGCAAAACCACGTCCTCGGTCACGGCGACGGTGCTGTCGGTGGCCCGTGATGGGTCCACCACGAAAGTAGGTACGAGAGCACATGCGGGGCGAGGGGGGGTGGCGTCCCGCCCCGTTCCTGTGGGGAGGGCCGGCAGTTCGCCCCTAGACCCACATTGCCCCGTGGCGATCTCCCCGATAGTCTGTTAGCACTCACCCAGGGTCCCCCGGCTCGTCAAGACGGGCTATCGTCCCGATAGCGGGATCGGGCCCCCTTCCCGAGTATCAACGGCTTGGAGCGCGGGAAGCGAGGGTCAGCGACGATCGGGGGAACGAGATTGATGCGAAACGGAGCGCGTGGGACAACGGGAGCGTTGACGAGGCGGCGTCTCGCGGCAGCACTCGCGTTGAGCGTCTTGGCGATCGCGACGCTCCCGCCGCCCGCATCCGCGGGCGGTCAGAACGACGGCGAGATCTTCTACCTCTGCTATCACGAGGCTCGGACGTGGATCAGCCATCGCCTCGTCGAGACGTGGCGCCCGTGCAAGGCATCGGGTGACAAGGGCCTGTACTGGACGCCGGTCCTGCTTCGCGACGGCGCCCGGGTCAAGCCGCACAAGTCGCACGTGTACCTTCGCAACGTCACGTCGGTGACGCCCGTCGCCTTCCCGTCCGGGTTCGATTACGTGTGGGGCAATCCAAGGGCGACCTCCAAGCAGCGGAACTGGTCGAGCCAGCTGTTCTGGCAGTGCGGGGACACGAGCGCGAGCACGCACTTCGCGACACCTCCGAACTGTCCGAACGCGGATAACGGTGAGGGTGAGACCGCGTTAACACTGATCGTGCGGTTCGGGCAATGCTGGGACGGCACGAAGCTGACGTGGCCCTCTGGCAGTGCATGTCCTTCGGGGACGAAGACCTTTCCGAAGCTAGATTCCACATCCAGTACACGGTGCCCGACGCCGGGTCGTCGAAGATGTCGCTTTCGTCGACGGGTCGATCTACAGGATCTACGGCGGGTTCAGCAACGGGCGGGCCCCGGCGACGCTCCAGACATACATCGACCGGTGCATCGCGAGCGGGACCAGCTGCCATCTGTCGTCGTGAGGGACCCGCCGGCGCGTTGTGGTCTCGGCCGGCATGGCGCGTCTGAGCCGTGGCGTCAGCCGGTGAGATCGTGCTCGGCGGCGGCCCGAGCGAGTACTGCGACGACGATCCCGAGGAACGTCCCGAGCCACACACCGATCAGGAAGATGCCCATCGCGGGTGACCGTACTCGGCGCAGGTGACGACTTCGCTGCGCCGGAGCAACGGGTGGGGGAACGTTTCCCCAGGGCGGCTCCTCCGATCGCCTTCGGCTTGACCCTGCCGCCTTATCCCGCGCATCTCTATCATGGAGTCTTCCTCCTTCGCTCCGTGCAGGCGATCGATCGCCAAGGCAACGTCTCGAGTTCTTCGGAGGCGGCCGGCCTGAGGCCGATCCCGCCCCGCTCCTGCGTCCTCGATTGACCCTTGGCAGTTACGCCGATATCCTGTTAGCACTCGCGTGGTGAGTGCTAACCCCCGGAAAGGAGGTAAGCATGGCGAAGAAGGACTTCAACCTGAAGCCCCTGGAGGACCGGATCGTGGTCAAGCCCGGCGATGAGGAAGAGAAGACCGTCTCGGGCATCGTGATCCCGGACACCGCCAAGGAGAAGCCCCAGGAGGGCTCCGTCGTGGCGGTCGGCCCGGGACGGTTCGAGGAGGGGCACGCGTTCCGCTCGACGTCGCCGTCGGCGACACCGTCATCTACTCGAAGTACGGCGGCACCGAGGTCAAGGTCGCGGGCGAGGAGTACCTGATCCTCTCGGCCCGGGACGTCCTGGCCGTCATCGGCAAGTAACTAGAGTCGTCACGTTCGGTCGGGGGCAGGCCGTGAAGCGGCCGTCCCCCGTTCCGTCACCGAGGAGGTCCCATGGCAGCAAGCTGTTGAAGTTCAGCGAGGACGCCCGTCGCGCCCTCGAGGCCGGCGTGAACAAGCTGGCCGACACGGTCGCCCTCACGCTCGGCCCGAAGGGCCACAACGTGGTCCTGGACAAGAAGTGGGGCGCCCCCACCATCACGAACGACGGCGTCACGATCGCCAAGGAGGTCGAGCTCGAGGACCCGTGGGAGAACATGGGTGCGCAGCTCGCGAAGGAGGTCGCCACCAAGACCAACGATGTCGCGGGTGACGGCACCACCACGGCGACCGTGCTCGCCCGGGCGATGGTCCACCGCGGGATGCGCAACGTCGCGGCCGGCGCGAACCCGATGGCGCTCAAGCGCGGCATCGAGAAGGGCGTCGTCGTGGCCGTCGACGCGATCAAGGACCAGGCCAAGGACGTCGGCTCGCGGGAGGACATCTCCAACGTGGCCGCGATCTCCGCGGCCGACCCCACGATCGGCGACGTCCTCGCCGAGGCGCTCGACAAGGTCGGCAAAGACGGCGTCGTGACGGTTGAGGAGTCCAACACGTTCGGCATGGAGCTCGAGTTCGTCGAGGGGATGCAGTTCGACAAGGGCTACATCTCGCCGTACTTCGTCACGGACCAGGAGCGGATGGAGGCGGTCCTCGAGGAGCCATACATCGCGATCGTGAACAAGAAGATCTGGGGTCCAGGACCTGCTCCCGCTCCTGGAGAAGGTGCTCCAGGCAGGTCGGCCGCTCCTGGCGATCGCCGAGGACGTGGAGGGCGAGGCCCTCGCCACGCTGGTCGTCAACAAGATCCGCGGCACGTTCAACGTGGTTGCGGTCAAGGCACCGGGCTTCGGCGACCGACGCAAGGCGATGCTCCAGGACATCGCGACCCTCACCGGTGGCCAGGTCATCAGCGAGGAGGTCGGGCTGAAGCTCGAGAACGTCGGCCTCGACCTGCTCGGGAGCGCGAGGAAGGTCGTCGTGACCAAGGACGACACGACGATCGTCGAGGGCGCGGGCGACAAGGACGAGGTCAAGGGTCGCATCAACCAGATCAAGGCCGAGATCGACAAGACCGACTCCGACTGGGACCGCGAGAAGCTCCAGGAGCGCCTCGCGAAGCTGGCGGGCGGCGTGGCCGTGGTCAAGGTCGGAGCCGCGACCGAGGTGGAGCTCAAGGAGAAGAAGCACCGGATCGAGGACGCGCTGTCCGCGACGCGGGCCGCGATCGAGGAAGGGATCGTGCCGGGCGGCGGCGTGGCGCTGATCCGCGCCGAGGCCGCGCTCGACAAGATCGACCTCGACGGCGACGAGGCGACCGGGGCGAGGATCGTTCGGGACTCCCTGTCCGAGCCCGCCCGGCTGATCGCCGACAACGCCGGCGTCGAGGGCGCGGTGATCGTCGAGCGGATCCGGACCGAGGGTGATTCCCGCGGGTACGACGCCTCGAGGGGTGAGTGGGTCGACATGTTCAAGGCTGGCATCCTCGATCCCGCGAAGGTCACGCGCTCGGCGCTGCAGAACGCGGCGTCGATCGCCGCGATCGTCATGACCGTCGAGAGTGCGGTGGTCGAGAAGCCCGAGGAGGAGGAAGAGGTGTCCGCCGGCGGGCACGGCCACATGCACTGACGTGGATGGACCGAGGACGCACGCTCCCTAGACCAGCCGGTTAGGGGGCACCGAGGATGCCCTGTTGCGAGGCGGGAGCGTTCAGAACGGCGGTCGTTCGGTCCCGGTCTTCGCCGAGCCCGCGAGCAGACCCAGCGTGAACGCCGTGCTGACCGCGGCGAACACCCACCACAGCAGCGGCGACGCCCCATCTGGGAGCCCGAACAGCGCGTTCAACGCCGCCACGATCGCCGAGCCGGCGGTCGCGATGACGAACGCCCACGCGAACCACCACAGCTCGCGAGGCGCCGCGCCACGAGCACCATGAGCATCGACAGGGAGAACGCGAAGACGCCAGCGATCCGGACGTAGCCCTGGTCGGGCAGCGGCGGCAGGTCGAACATCGTGACCAGCACGAACCGGGGCGCCACGGCGATCGCGACGCCGCACGCCGCCCAGACGGCCGCTTGAAGAATCATCACCCGCCTGAGGAGGTCCACGGCGGCACATCATCCCAGGTCATCGGTGGTGCGGCGTTGGTAGCATGCGTTCGGAGCCCCACGGGGGCTCCTCTTGCTGACGAACCCTGTTCCTGACCGACATGCGAGGCACGGACATGACCGACACGCCTCGGGTCGCGGTCATCGGGCTGGACTGCGGTACCCCCCAGCTCCTGTTCCGCGACTTCGAAGCCGAAACGCCCAACATCCACGCGCTGATGCAGCGCGGCATGTGGGGCGACCTGGCGAGCATCACGCCACCGATCACCGTCCCGGCGTGGGCGTGCGCCATGACCGGCAAGACGCCCGGGCAGCTCGGCATCTACGGGTTCCGCAACCGCAAGGACACGAGCTACGAGGGCCTGTCGATCGCGACCTCGGACGCCGTGAAGGAGCCCGCCGTCTGGGACGCCTTGGGGGGCAAGGGCCTCCGTTCGCTGCTGATCGGCGTCCCCCCGTCGTTCCCGCCGCCGAAGGAGTTCCCCGGCTGGCGGGTCGGATGCTTCCTCACGCCTCCCTCGGCGACGTCGTGGGCGTACCCGGCGGAGCTCGAGACCGAGATCGTGGCCGAGCTCGGGGACGGGAACGACTACATCTTCGACATCCCCGACTTCCGTCGCGCTGGGTACGACGTCGCGCTCGATCAGGTGTTCAGCGATGACCGAACGCCGGTTCCAGGTCGGGCGCCAGCTCGCCGCCGAGAAGCCGTGGGACTTCTTCATGCTGTGCGAGATCGCGCCGGACCGCCTCCATCACGTGTTCTGGCAGCACTGGGATCCCGCGCCATCCCCTCTACGAGGCGGGCAACAAGTACGAGACGGCGTTCCAGGACTACTACCGGTTCCTGGACGTCGAGGTCGGCAAGCTGCTCGAGGTCCTGCCCGAGGACGCGATCACGATCGTGATGAGCGACCACGGCGCCCGACCGATGATGGGCGGCGCTTTGCTTCAACGACTGGCTGATCCAGGAGGGCTACCTCTCGCTCGAGGCGCAGCCCTCGCACGTGATCCCCTTCAAGGAGGCGGCGATCGACTGGAGTCGGACCGTCGCCTGGGGCGACGGCGGCTACTACGGCCGGCTGTTCCTGAACGTGAAGGGCCGCGAACCCGAGGGGATCGTCGAGCCGGCTCGCTACGAGGAGACGCGGGACGAGCTGATCGACAGGCTCGAGGCCGTGCTCGGGCCCGACGGGGCGCCGCTCGGCACGAAGGTGCTCAAGCCCCAGGACGTGTACCCGGAGGTCCGTGGCGTCGCGCCCGACCTGATCGTGTACTTCGGCGATCTCGCGTGGCGTTCCGTCGGGTCGGTGGGGAACCGGAGCATCTATACCTACGAGAACGACACCGGGCCCGACGGCGCGAACCACGATCGGAGCGGCGTGTGGGCGATGGCCGGCCTCCCGGGGCAGGCCACGGGTCGAGGTCACCGGCCTCAACCTCGTCGACGTCGGCCCGTCCATCCTGTCGCTCTACGGCATCGACGCGCCCGAGGGCGCCGTCGGAAGGAGCTTCCTGTGACCCATCACCCAGAACGGAAGGGCTTCACCGTCTGGTTCACCGGCCTGTCCGGCGCCGGCAAGTCCACGATCGCCGAGATGCTCTACCACGAGTTCCAGGCTCGGCAGATGAAGACCGAGATCCTGGACGGCGACGTGGTCCGACAGAACCTGTCCAAGGGCCTCGGCTTCTCCAAGGAAGATCGCGACACGAACATCCTGCGGATCGGCTTCGTCGCCGAGCTCCTCACGCGCAACGGCGTCGCGACGATCTGCTGCCCGATCTCGCCCTACAAGGAGACCCGCGATCAGGTGCGGGCGTCGATCAGCGAGTTCGTCGAGGTCTACGTGCACGCCACGCTCGACGAGCTCTCGCAGAACCGCGACCCCAAGGGCCTGTACAAGAAGGCCCTCGCCGGCGAGATCAAGGGGTTCACCGGCGTCGACGACCCCTACGAGGTCCCCGAGCACCCCGAGCTCGTCCTCGACACGATGGTCGAGTCGCCTGAGGAGTCCCTGCGGAGGACGCTTGACCGGCTCAAGGAGCTCGGGCTACCTGGAGGACGACGCGGTCCTCGTCGAAGGGCGACCGGCTGCATTCGGGACTGACCGACCTGCGGGTGCACGAGACGGGGCACGTCGTTCGAGAGAGCTGACCGGCGGCCCCGGGAGGGGCCCTCGGCCACGGCGGGCCACGTGCGCGGCTGCGTCAGCGTCAGGTGAACGTGGTCATCGCACCCGAGTCTCGATCACCTGACCCGCTCGCGCAACCCGGTCCGACCGCACGGCCGTGGTACCTTCCCCGCATGGAGTGACGGCGTCCACCCGAAGCGGGTGGGCGCCGCTGCATATCCGGGTCCGTGGAGCGGGGGAAGCGTATGGAGATCGAGATCGGCAAGGGGAAGATGGGCCGGCGGGCGTACGGGTTCGACGAGGTGGCGATCGTCCCTTCCAGGCGGACGCGGGACCCCGACGACGTTGACATCTCCTGGCAGATCGACGCCTACACGTTCGGGCTGCCGATGATGGCCTCGGCGATGGACGCCGGGGTCTCGCCGGCGACCGCGATCCGGATCGGGCAGCTCGGCGGTCTGGCGTGCCTGAACCTCGAGGGCCTGTGGACGCGCTACGAGGATCCGGAGCCGATCTACGAGGAGATCGCCACCCTGTCCGACGAGAAGGCGACCGGGCGCATGCAGGAGCTCTACCGCGAGCCGCTCAAGGACGAGCTGATCGAGCAGCGGATCCGCGAGATCAAGGAGGGCGGGGTGGTCTCGTGCGCCTCGCTGACGCCGCAGCGCGTCGAACGGTACGCCGAGGCGGTGATCGGCGCCGGGCTCGACGTCCTCGTGATCCAGGGCACCGTGGTCTCGGCCGAGCACGTCTCGACCCACACCCAGCCGCTCAACCTCAAGGAGTTCATCGCGACCTATGACCTTCCGGTGATCGTGGGCGGCTGCGCCTCCTACACGACGGCGCTCCACCTGATGCGGACGGGCGCGGTCGGCGTCCTCGTCGGTGTCGGACCGGGAAACGCGTGTACGACGCGCGGGGTGCTCGGCGTCGGCGTCCCGCAGGCGACGGCGATCGCCGATGCGGCGGCCGCTCGGATGGAGCATCTCCGCGAGACCGGCCGCTACTGCCACGTGATCGCCGACGGCGGCATGCGGACCGGCGGCGACATCGCGAAGGCGATCGCGTGCGGGGCGGACGCGGTCATGATCGGGTCGCCGCTCACGCGCGCGTACGAGGCGCCGGGCCGCGGCTACCACTGGGGGATGGCGACGTTCCACCCGACGCTCCCGCGCGGCGCTCGCGTCAAGACCCAGCAGGTCGCGAGCCTGGAGGAGATCCTCACCGGACCGGCCCACGAGAACGACGGGACGTTCAACCTGTTCGGGGCGCTCGCCACCTCGATGGCCACCACGGGCTACGCGACGATCCGCGAGTTCCAGAAGGCCGAGCTCGTGGTCGGCGCCCTCGATCAAGAGCGAGGGCAAGACGTACCAGACCGCCCAGCGCGTCGGGATGGGTCACTAGCGACGTGGCCACGCCCCGGCGCCCGGTCCTGGTCGTCGATCTCGGGGCGCAGTACGCGCAGCTGATCGCGCGCAGGATCCGCGAGTGCCACGTCTACTCCGAGATCGTGGCGCACGACCTCACCGCCTCCGAGCTCGCCGCGCGCGCGCCCGCGGGCATCGTGCTCTCGGGTGGCCCCGCGTCCGTGTACGAAGCGGGGGCGCCGGCCCTGGACCCGGGCGTGTTCGAGCTCGGCGTCCCGGTGCTCGGGATCTGCTACGGGCACCAGCTGATGGCGCAGGCGCTCGGCGGCGAGGTCGAGGCGACGGGGCAGCGCGAGTACGGCCGTACCGAGCTCCACGTGACCGAGCCGGGGGTCCTGCTCGAGGACCTCGCCGCCGACGAGCAGGTGTGGATGAGCCACGGCGATGCCGTCAGGCGGGCACCCGCGGGGTTCCGCGTCACGTCCCGGACCGACGCGATCCCGATCGCCTCGATGGAGGATCCCGAGCGGTCCCTGTTCGCGGTGCAGTTCCACCCCGAGGTCGCGCACACGCCGAAAGGGACCGCCGTGATGAAGCGGTTCCTGTACGACGGGTGCGGCCTGCTCCCGGACTGGACCCCGGCCAACGTGATCGAACGCGCGGTCGCCGCGATCCGAGCCCAGGTCGGATCGGCCGAGGTGCTCTGTGCGCTCTCCGGGGGGGTGGACTCGGCCGTGGCGGCGCTCCTCGTGCACAAGGCGATCGGCGAACAGTTGACGTGCGTGTTCGTCGACACCGGATTGCTGCGCGAGGGCGAGCCCGAGCAGGTCGAGGAGACGTTCGGGCGGCACTTCCGGGTCCCGCTCGTGCACGTGAAGGCGGAGGACCGGTTCCTCGGCCGGCTCGAGGGCGTCACCGACCCCGAGGAGAAGCGGCGGCGGATCGGCGAGGAGTTCATCCGCGTGTTCGAGGAGGTCGCGCGCGAGCATCGGAGCGCGGGCTACCTCGTGCAGGGGACGTTGTACCCCGACGTGATCGAGAGCGGTTCGGACACGGCGGCAAGGATCAAGAGCCACCACAACGTCGGCGGGCTCCCGGCGGACATGGACCTCGAGCTCGTCGAACCCCTCCGCGACCTGTTCAAGGACGAGGTCCGAACCGTGGGTGCAGAGCTCGGCCTCCCCGAGGAGATCGTGCAGCGCCAGCCGTTCCCGGGTCCCGGCCTCGCGGTGCGGATCGTCGGCGAGGTCGACCGCGAGAACCTCACGATCGTCCGGGCCGCCGACCACGTGGTGCGCGAGGAGATCCGGCGCTCCGGTCTGGACCGCGAGACCTGGCAGGCGTTCTGCGTGCTGTTGGCCGAGGTTCGCAGCGTCGGGGTCATGGGGGACGGGCGTTCGTACGAGCACCCGATCGTGCTCCGCGCCGTGACGAGCGAGGACGCGATGACGGCGGACTGGGCCCGGCTCCCGCACGAGGTGCTCGACCGGATCGCGAGCCGCATCGTCCGCGAGGTCCCCGGCGTGAACCGCGTCGTCTACGACGTCACGAGCAAGCCCCCCGGGACGATCGAGTGGGAGTAACGCTCGACCGATCGAACGGACGCCTCGCCGATCAGCTCGCCGAGGTCGTGAACGTGCTCGTCCGAGCCCGACGGCGCCGGTAGGTCCGGTTCTTCGTCCGGTTCCCGCAGATCGACATCGCGCACCACGCGGCCGAACGGTTCTTCGAGCGGTCGAAGAACGCATACCCGCACTGCCGGCACGCCTTGAGCCTGGGCCACACGCCGCTGGTCTGCGCCTCGTGCAGGATGTCCAGGACGGTCGCCACCGCAGCGTCGGCCCCGTGCCCGACCGGCTCGAGCTCGGTCGCCCCCCGCGATCCGAACCCCACCCGGAGCCGGGCTCCCGCCCCCTCGCGGCGGAGGATCTCCAGGGCCTCGCGAGGCATGGCGTTGCCGTGGTTCGCGGCGACGAGCGCCCGGAGCGCCTCCCTGAGTTCGCGGAGGCGATCGACGTCCGCGTGGGTGATCCGCACCGGGGGCGTGACGAGCCGCTTCTGCAGCAGCCACGCCCGAGCCTTCGCCGGCGTGCCCAGCCGGTCCCAGGCCGGCGGGAAGTCCTTGTTGTAGGTGTTGACGAACCGCTGCAGCGTCTCGAGCCGTCCGGGAGCCTTGGGCCGACCGCCGGGCTCGATCTGCTCGCCAACGCGACGTTTGTCCCGCTCGTCCATGCCCTAGGTTGACCTTTCGGGAGAGACCAGCATAGCCTGTATACCGGTCATGGGTTCGCGCTGGCAACGGTTCGGGTCGCTGGGTCTGGCGTTCGCGGCGGGGGTGCTCACCACCGTCGTGGTCGTCGCGGTGGCCCGTTCGGAGCCCGAGCCCGGCCCGTCGGGCGAGGCCGCGTCCGGCGCGGCGTCGTCCGCGAGCCCCGCGGTCTCGGGAACGTCCGCGTCGCCGACGAAGCTGCTCAAGATCGGCGGCCTGCCGGGCAAGGAACCGGACCGGACGGTCGACCCCCTGCTGATGCCGTACCCGTACCTGTCGCCCACGCTGCCGCCCTCGACGAGGACGGTGCTCGACGGCACGTACCTGCGGACGCTGACCCTGCGCGACGTGGGCGGAGCCCGCATCGGGCTGCCGTTCCGGTGCCTGCGGTGCCCGCCGTACCGGGTCGACGCCGGGGTGAGCACGATCATGTTCTGGCACGGCGCCTGGTTCCTGCATCACCAGATGTCTGACTTCAAGACACAGGGGAGCTTCGTCGTCGACGGCGACCGCGTGACGCTGTTCAACGACCCGAACTGCCCGCAGGGCGAAGGCGTCTATCGGTTCGAGAAGACCGCGCACGGTCTCCGGTTCGAGACGATCCGCGACGAGTGTCCGTGGAGCGGCGAACGCGCCATCGACCTCACCCGCGTGCAGTGGACGAACGTCCACGTGTGCGTCCGGTGGATCAAGAACCTCTGGCCGGGCGCCGTCGCCTGCTGAGCCTCCGGCGCGACAGGAGGATCAGTCGACCCGGTCGGCGATCACCACGAGCCGGGTCGACGCCGAGAAGCGCGGGTTGCAGGTCGTCAGGACCAGGCTCGGATCCACCGTCTGACGCAAGACCGAGTCTCCCGAGGGCAGGATCCCCGTCGGCGGCGTGACCACCGTTCGGGCTACCCGATAGTTGAAGATCCCGTACTCGGTCGCGAGGACGATCCGGTCGCCCGGACGAAGTTCGTTCAGGGACCAGAAGGGCGCGAGGTACGTCGTCCGGTGCCCGGCGATGCCCACCCTCCCGGTGTCCTGCCACGGGTACGCCGTGTCGATGTAGTGGCCCGGGCCCTTCTTCAGGGACTCGGTGTCGGTGCCTTCGACCACGACGTAGTCGACGTCGATCTTGGGGATCCGGATGATCGCCACCGCGTCTCCCGGGACGTTGGCCACCCGGTCGGGGGCGTCGGCGCGTGTCAGGCTCGCCACGTTGCGTTCGAACCCGGGGCGGAGGTCGTCCTGCGCGCGCTGGGTCGCGAATCCGGTCCCCCACAGGTTCCACCACAGGTACCCGGCCAGGACGAGCGCCGCCGCGATGAAGACCAGCCCCGTGATCCGCAGGATCCGGCCGCGGTGGCGCTTCCGGCGGCGTGCCTGCTGACGAGCGGGTACGGCGCTGTCGTCGATGATCTCGGTCTCGGCCATCCCTTGAAGTGTCGCAGGTTCGGTCGGGTTCCTTGAGCACCCGGACCCGGGACGGAGGGCTTTCCACCGTTCGGCCGGAGACCGTCCGAGGCCCCCCTACAATCAGTGCCGTGGCCGTGCGTTCGCCCCTCGTCGATGCCCTCAATCCGGTGCAGGCCGAGGCGGTCCTGCACACCGAGGGCCCCGTGCTGATCGTGGCGGGCGCCGGGTCGGGCAAGACCCGAGCACTCACGCACCGGATCGCGTACCTGATCAGGGAGCACGGCGTGAGCCCTTTCGCGATCCTCGCGATCACGTTCACGAACAAGGCGGCCCGCGAGATGGCGGCGAGGGTGGAGGGGCTCCTCGGGCAGCGCATCGCGAAGGGGATGTGGATCCTCACGTTCCATTCGGCGTGCGCGCGGATCCTGCGGCGCGAGCACGACCACCTCGGCCTGCCCGGGAGCTTCACGATCTACGACGAGGGGGACACCGAACGCCTGCTCGACGAGCGTCCTGAAGGACCTGAACCTGGATCTCAAGCGGTACCCGCCCCGGGCGATGTCCGCGGCGATCGGCAAGGCGAAGGACAACGTCCTGTCGGCCGCCGAGTTCGCGCAGATGGCGGGCAACTTCTACGAGCAGACGATCGCGAACGTGTACGTGGAGTACGAGAAGCGCAAGCTCGCCGCCGGGGCGCTCGACTTCGACGACCTGATCACCCAGACCGTCCGGCTGTTCCGCGACCACCCCGCGGTGCTCGAGCACTACCAGGAGTGGTTCCGCTACATCCTCGTGGACGAGTACCAGGACACGAACCGCGCGCAGTACCAGCTGGTCAACCTGCTCGCGGAGAAGTACCGGAACGTCTGCGTCGTGGGCGACGCCGACCAGGGCGTCTACTCGTGGCGCGGGGCGACGATCCAGAACCTCCTGGACTTCGAGCGCGACTACCCCGACGCCGAGGTGTTCCTGATGGAACAGAACTACCGCTCCACCTCGAACATCCTCGCGATCGCGAACGCGCTGATCGAGCACAACGTCCAGCGCAAGCCCAAGTCCCTGTGGACCGAGACGACCGAGGGCGAGCTCGCGGTCCGCTTCCGCGCGGACGACGAGCACGAGGAGGCGCTGTTCGTGGCGGAGGAGACCCACCGACTCGTCGAGGACGAGGCGCACCGGTACTCCGACGTCGCGGTCTTCTACCGGACGAACGCCCAGAGCCGCGTGCTCGAGGACATCTTCATGCGGGCGGGCATCCCATATCGCGTCGTCGGCGGCGTGCGGTTCTACCAGCGCAAGGAGGTCAAGGACATCCTCGCGTACCTGCGGCTGCTGCTGAACCCGCAGGACGTGGTCAGCGCGCGACGGGTGGTGAACACACCCAAGCGCGGGATCGGCGACGCGACCGTGGCGGTGCTCGAGGGGTTCGCGGCGCTCGAGCAGATCCCGTTCCTCGAGGCGACCCGCCGCGCCGACGAGCTGCCGGAGCTCGGGGCGCGGGCCAAGGGCGCGATCGCGGGGTTCGTCGGGGTGATGCAGCGGCTCCAGGAGGCGTACGACTCGGGGGCGGGGCCGCAGCGGATGGTCGAGGCCGCGGCGACGGAGTCCGGCTACCTCCTCGAGCTCGAGGCCGAACGCACCGTCGAGGCCGAGGGACGGATCGAGAACCTCCGCGAGCTCGGCGGCGTGGCGGCAGAGTTCGAGCAGCGCTCGCCCGACGGGGCGCTCGCCGAGTTCCTCGAGCAGGTGTCGCTCGTCTCCGAGCAGGACGAGTACGACGAGGAAGCGGGGAGCGTGACGCTGATGACGCTCCACAACGCGAAGGGGCTCGAGTTCCCCGTGGTCTTCATCATCGGCCTTGAGGACGGCGTGTTCCCGCACTACCGCTCGATGGGCGATCCGGCGCAGCTCGAGGAGGAGCGCCGGCTGATGTACGTCGGGGTGACCCGAGCCCGCGAACGCCTCTACCTGACGTTCGCCTGGAGCCGGACCCTGTTCGGCTCGACGTCGTACAGCCCGCCGTCGAGGTTCCTCGGCGAGATCCCGAGCGAGCTCGTGAAGGCGCTCGAGGAGGGCGACATCGTCGTCCCCGACGGAGAGTCGGTCTCGCCGATCCGGGCGGCCGTCGAGGGCCGGCGCGAGATCCCACAGATCTCGGCGGGCGACACCGTTCAGCACGACAAGTGGGGCGAGGGCGTCGTCCTCACCGTGAGCGGCTCGGGCTCGGACGCGGAGGCGACGGTCCGGTTCGAGGACGCGGGGGAGAAGCGGCTGCTGGTGGCCTACGCCCCGCTGCGGAAGGTCGGCTGACCTAGCCAGGCGGGGGCAGGCGCCGGAGCCCGCGTTCCGCGTCCCACGTGAGCGCCTCCGCCCGGTCGCCGAAGCGTACGTAGCCAGCCGAACGCACGTCGATCGAGAAGCAGTGGTACTCAGGCTCGTCGGGAGCCCAGTCGATCCGCCGCCGGATCGCCTCCCGGAACGCAGCGCGGAGCTCCGGGTCCCGTTCGTCCACCGCGCGGCCGTAGATCTTCACGTCTCCGTCGGTGCCGTCGTTGTTGGTCGTCACGCTGTGGACGACGATCCGTGGATCGCGGAGCAGATCGAGCGCCTTCCTGGACCGCCACATCATGGAGACGAACAACCGGCCCTCCGCGAAGTCGCATTCGTTGGGGCTCACGCGCGGCGAGCCGTCGAGGCGGATCGTGCCGAGCATGACGAGCTGGTCGCGTTCGAACCGTGCCCGAGCCAGCTCGCCGATCTCGGGGCACGCCCGCTCGAACCCGCCCCACCGCATGTGCGCATCGTAGCGACCGGCGTCAGCGCGAGAGACGGTCGAGCATGTTGCGCGTGATGCGC
This sequence comes from uncultured Actinomycetes bacterium, assembly GCA_963823255.1. GTDB lineage: Bacteria > Actinomycetota > UBA4738 > UBA4738 > HRBIN12 > DASSJM01. The sequence continues at coordinate 971,738 of CAWGKU010000001.1, read as the reverse complement.
TCGACCACCGGGTCGCCCAGACCCAGCACCCAGTCGGTGACGCCGACGTTCACGACCGTGCCGCCCCCGCGGCGCTCGAACGCCGCCATCACCGCGTGGCCGTCGCCGAGCTCCGCGAGGTGCTCCGGGCCTGCGTCGCCGAAGACGGCCATCGAGCACTGCTCGAGATCGCCGGGCTCGTGCGCGTACCTCGTCGGCTGCTCGTGCTGCGCCCACAGGTGGGCGGGCGCGGTGGCGAGGATCTCGAGGCCCTCGGGGGCGCCGTCGACGCCGGTTGGCACCGGGAGGCCGTCGGGCCCGGTCTCGAACGCGCAGCCATCACACTCGTACGCGACGATCGCGTCCGCGTCGCCGAACTCCCTGCCCGAGCCCGACCCGGTCCCCTCGAACGCCCAGTGTTCCGGTCGGTGCACCGTGTAGGCCCCCGAGCTCTCCGCCGCGCCGAGTCCGTACCTCGAGTACCCGCCCCGCGTGAAGGTCAGACCGGTCGTCGAGGTCTCGGGGCGGCCGACCCGGCGGTCGGACCAGCAGCCCGTCAGGAACCGTTCGTCCGCCGTCCCGAGGACCGGGTCGTCATCCACTCGGTACTTGTAGCCGGTCATCCCTCGGTGCCCGGGGTCGAACCTCACCTGCCAGAACGACGTGTTCCCCGACAGGATCGCCGCGTTGCCGCCGCGCCCCACGAACGCATCGAACGCGTCGCGCATGCCCCACGACCAGTACTCGTCGTGGCCGACGCCGAGCACCAGATGCGGGCTCTCGAGGATCTCCGGGTGCTCCTCGAGGTCCTGCGAGATCGCGACGTCGACGCGGTAACCGTTGGTCTCGGCCCAGCGGGTGAAGGTCCGTTCGTAGGTGAACCATCCGGCCCCGCCGCACCACTCCGAGAGGCCGAGCGGGCGCGCCCAGCGGCGGAATCCCATCGCCTCCCGGTCGGGTACGGGCTGCATCATCCGGCCGATCGGCTCGGGCTTGACGAGGAAGCCCTTCGCGAGCGGGCGTTCGAACGAGACGCGCGTGCCGCCGGTGTACAGCGACGGACCGCCCCAGTCGTTGTACGCGTGCCAGGTCGTCGTCGAGAGCACGAGGAGGATCGGCGCCGGGTCGGACGGGTCGGGTCGAACGACGAGGAACGCGTCGGCGCGTTCGTCGCCGACGGTCACGGTGACGGCGTGGTATCCCGACCGCCAACGGCCGACGGGGATCTCGAGCGCGGGGGGCCAGCCGCAGCCGTTCGAGGAGGCGTCCTCGGGCGTGTCGTGCGATCGTCCGGCGATGCCTTCGGCGCTCCAGACGGGTTCGGACCCGGCGCCCTCACGGACGACGGCGACGTCGAAGGTCGGAGCGTCGGTGGAGACGAACAACTGGGCCGGCTCGCCGTGACCGACCGAGGGCGGCCAGCAGAACGCCTCGAGCGTCACCTCGCGAGCACGAGGTAGCCGGCGATCACGATCAGGGCGCCCGCGACGATCGGGGCGATCACCCAGGCCAGGCCGAGCCGTCCCCGATACGGGCCGAGCGTCCCGATCTTCGTCGTCGGCTTGAGACCCGGGGGCCGGAACCGGAACCGTTTCGCCATGACCGTAGGGAGTATCTCAGGCGACCTGACGGGCTTGTCGCTCAGTCCCGTTCGGGCGACTTGCGCGAGCGGCGTCTCGCCCATCCGGATAGGGCGAGCAAGACCGTGAGAGAGGAGGGCAGGAGGACCAGCGATCCGGCCTGCGTTCCAGCCGGCTCGGTCGGAGGCTCGGTCGTGGTCGGAGGCTCGGTCGTGGTCGGAGGCTCGGTCGTGGTCGGAGGCTCGGTCGTGGTCGGAGGCTCGGTCGTGGTCGGAGGTTCGGTCGTGGTCGGAGGCTCGGTCGTGGTCGGAGGTTCGGTCGTGGTCGGAGGCTCGGTCGTGGTCGGAGGCTCGGTCGTGGTCGGAGGCTCGGTCGTGGTCGGAGGCTCGGTCGTGGTCGGAGGCTCGGTCGTGGTCGGAGGCTCGGTCGTGGTCGGAGGCTCGGTCGTGGTCGGAGGCTCGGTCGTGGTCGGAGGCTCGGTCGTGGTCGGAGGCTCGGTCGTGGTCGGAGGCTCGGTCGTGGTCGGAGGCTCGGTCGTGGTCGGAGGCTCGGTCGTGGTCGGTTCGGGTTGCGGGGTAGGAGGAGGAGAGGTTTCGGAGGGTGGGCCGCCTTGGGGGGGTCCGTCGTTCGGTGCAGGCGAGATGATGGGCGGCGGTGTCGTCGGGACGGGAGGCACGCCACCTCCGTCCAGCACACCACCGAGGATGTTTTCGAGGGCCACTTGGACGTCCTCCGGCAACGAGTTCCACAGAGGCACCAACGTCGCGGCGATCCGCGCATCGAGCGCCGAGACGTCGGCACCTGCCTCAGCGGCGAGTGCCCGCTCGGTCAAGACTCGACGCGCCAACGCCACGATCTGAGCGCTCACCCCCGCATCCGCGGCCTCTTCGATGTCGTCGAGCGATGCCAAGGCCGCATCGATGTGCACCTGTGCCTGTTGCGGCTGGATCGATTGCGTTGCGTCTCGGGCGAAGATGAAGGCGAGACCGATGATCGACGCAACGGCGATCCCTTGGAGACGATCGACCCATCGCCTGGCGGTCGGAGAAAGGTCAGGCCTGACGTATGGGCTCGGTTCGGGGGTGAGATCCGACTCGCCGGTGGGAGCCGCCTCCATCGCGGACGACCCTCCCACGATCGCTGCTCCGAGTTCCGTGAAGCCCGGGCCATCCTCCACCACGGTATCGGCGAGGAGGAGCAACTCTGGCGCGAGCGACGCCCGGCTCGCCGCCAACAGCACGATGCTCGTCGGGGGTGAGACGCGACGGATCTGGGCGATCACGGATGGGTCGTGATCCTCCGCCAGCTTCTCGTGCAGGACCACGAGGTCCGGTCGGTGTTGCTGTACCTGCAGCAAGACATCGGCCATCGTGGCCGCTTCTCCCACCACGAAGAGCCCGCGTTCCTCGAGGAGGAATCGGGCGAGGCTGCGCTCAAGAGGCCGACGGTCAGCGACGATCGCCGTCCGGCGCGATGGATTCCTAGCCATGCCTCGTCTCCAACTCGACCATGGGCCCCCGCATCCCTATATAGCGCATCCGAGGGCCTCGACATGGTATCCGAGCCGCTCGGGCGCGCAGTATCGCCCGAACGCCTGTTCTTGGATAGCCCACCGCAGGCACTACCCCTTTCGTTGCTGTTCGAGTGGGTAGAGCGCCAGAGGCACGTCCTGGCTCCGCGACCCCCAGTACACGCCAACGATCGGGCGCACCCTTGAGTCCGTGCTCGCCGCGATCGTCGAACGGGAGTCCGGAACCGGCGACCAGGTCCTTCACGGGCCGGGAGACGAGGACCTCCGACGGCCCGTCCCTCGCTTGTCGACCTGGTAGGCGATGCTGATGCCGCCGCTCCGTGTGCAGCGGACGTCGGAGATCTCGGTCACGCTCGTCTCGTCCGTTGCCGAGCCCGAGTGGCAAGCCGCGTCCGCAGGGGCGTCGATAGACTGGCCCACATGCCCGGCAAGCACCGGATCATCGTCGCGAAACCCGGCCTGGACGGTCACGACCGCGGGGTCAAGGTGATCGCTCGGAGTCTTCGGGACGCCGGGTTCGAGGTCATCTACACCGGTCTGCACCAGACGCCCGAGCAGATCGCCGAGACCACGATCCAGGAGGATGCCGACGCGGTCGGGCTGTCCTGCCACTCGGGTGCGCACATGACCCTGTTCCCGAAGGTCGTCACGCTCCTGCGCGAGAAGGGCGCCGGCGACGTGCTGGTGTTCGGCGGCGGCATCATCCCCAAGGACGACATCCCCAAGCTCGAGGAGGCCGGCATCGAGAAGATCTTCACGCCCGGCGCCTCGACCGGCGAGATCGTCGAGTGGCTCAACGAGCGTCTCTCGGACCACCAGGCCTCCTGAGTGGATCTCTACGAGCACCAGGGCAAGGACCTGTTCGAACGGGCCGGCATCCCGCTGCCCGAACGCGCCGTCGCCACCACGCCGCAGGAGGCGGCCGAGGCCGCCGAACGGCTGGGGGGCCACGTCGCGGTCAAGGTCCAGGTCCAGATGGGCGGTCGCGGCAAGGGCGGCGGCGTCGTGCTCGTGCACTCGCCCGAGGAGGCGGCGCGCGAGGCGGCCCGGATGCTCGAGCAGGGGTTCGGCGGCGCCCCCGTGACGCGCGTGCTGGTCGAGCGTCTCGTCGACATCGCCGCGCAGTTCTACGCGGCGATCTCCCTGGACCGGAGCGAAGGCACCTACCTCGCGATGGTGTCCAACGACGGCGGCATCGAGATCGAGGAGGTCGCCAGGACCAAGCCGCAGGCGATCCGCCGGGTACACGTCCACCCCGTCCGCGGCCTGCGCCCCTACCAGGCCCGCCGCCTGACCGGGCATCTGCCGCCCGAGGCCCGTGAAGGCGCCGCGGAGATCCTGACCGAGGCCTCCTCGGTGCTCGAGCAGACCGACGCCACCCTCGTCGAGATCAACCCGATGGTCCTGCTGACGGACGGGACGGTGATGGCGCTGGACTCGAAGGTCACGGTCGACGACAACGCGCTGTTCCGTCAGCCGGACGTCGCGGCGCTGAGCGATTCGTTCCCGATCGACCCCATCGAGCAGCGCGCGAGGGAGGCCGGGCTGCAGTACGTGAAGCTCGACGGCGAGGTCGGGATCATCGGCAACGGCGCCGGCCTGGTGATGGCCACGCTCGACGTCGTGAAGCAGGCGGGAGCCGACGCCGCGAACTTCCTCGACGTCGGGGGCGGCGCGAGCGCCGAGGTCATGGCCACCTCGCTCGAGGTGATCCTCTCGGACCCGAGCGTCCGCAGCGTCCTGGTGAACATCTTCGGTGGCATCACGCGCTGTGACCTCGTCGCGAAGGGCATCCTGGAAGCGCTCGAACGCGTGACGCCGCGGGTGCCGATCGTCGTCCGGCTCGACGGCACCAACGCGGAGGAGGGGCGGCAGATCCTCGCCGAGGCGAACCATCCGAAGATCGTTCCGGCCGCCACGATGCTCGAGGCGGCCGAGCGCGCCGCCACGCTCGCGCGCGAGGGGGCCGCGTAGCGATGGCGATCCTCGTCGACGCAGGCACGAAGGTCGTGGTCGCGGGGATCACGGGTTCGGAGGGTACGTTCCACTCGCTGCGGAACCGCGCGTACGGGACCCAGGTCGTGGCCGGCGTCACGCCGGGCAAGGGCGGGCAGGACGTCGAGGGGATCCCGGTGTTCGACACGGTGGAGGACGCGGTCGAGGCCACCGGTGCGAACACGTCCCTCATCTTCGTGCCCGCTCGGTTCGCCGCCGAGGCGATCTACGAGGCGGCGGACGCCGGGCTCCACCTGGTCGTGTGCATCACCGAGGGCATCCCCGTCCGCGACATGGCGCAGGTCGGCGCGTACCTCCGCGGGACGGACACGGTGCTCGTCGGGCCGAACTGTCCCGGCGTGATCTCACCCGGTTCGGCGAACGTCGGGATCATCCCGGGCGAGATCTGCGCCCCGGGGCGGGTGGGCCTCGTCAGTCGGAGTGGGACGCTCACGTACCAGATCGTGCACGAGCTCACGCAGCGAGGGGTCGGCCAGTCCACGTGCGTGGGGATGGGCGGCGACCCGGTGCACGGCCTCGGGTTCATCGGCTCGCTCGAACGCTTCGAGGCCGACGACGGGACCGATCTCGTGGTGATGATCGGCGAGATCGGGGGCGACGACGAGGAGCGAGCCGCGGCGTTCATCGCCGAGCGCATGAGCAAGCCGGTCGTGTCCTACATCGCCGGCTTCACGGCGCCGCCGGGCAAGCGGATGGGTCACGCCGGAGCGATCATCACGGGTTCGAGCGGCACGGCGGTGGCCAAGGCCGAGGCGCTCGAGGCCGCCGGGGTCCAGGTCGGACGAACGCCGACCGAGGTCGCCGAGCTCGTCCGCGCCGCCCTGTCGTGACGCCGCCGGGTCGGCGCCCGGCGGGCCCCGATGAGGACCCCGGATGGGGACCGTCGATCCTTCGGGGGTTCCTGGTCTTCCTGCTGATCGCAGGGATCGGGATCCTCGCCGCGGTGACGACGTTCGCGCTCGCGGTCCCGAACGTGTCGTTCGTGGGCGCCCTCCGGATAGGCGCGCTCTACCTGGGTCCGTTCCACCACGTGGCGCTGGTGTTCGAGGGCGATCTCGCCGTCGACGCGTCGAGGTTGCCCGGCGCGAACCTTCCCGCCGGTGGCTCGGCGACCGTCGAGCTCGGCGTCGCGTTGCTCGCGGTGACGGCGCTCGCCGTGTGGTTGCTGTTCCGGGCCGGGCGTGCCTCGGCGTTCGGCCGACGGGCGAGCGTTCGAGGGCTGACCGGCGCGCGGGTCGCGTTCGGCTACGCGCCGCCCGTGGTGCTCGTCGCGCTCCTCGTGCGGTTCGACGAGCCGGTCGAGCTCGGGTCGTTCGTGAGCGGGGGGGTTCGCGTCTCGTTGTCCCCGTGGCAAGCGATCGTGTTCCCGTTCGTCCTCGCGGCGCTCGCGGGGGCGTCGGGCGGGATGTGGTCGTGGGCATCGTCCGCGCGCGAACGCCCGTCGGCGGTGCGCGCCCGGGCCGTGCTCGGCGGCGGGTGGCGCATGTTCTTGTTCGCGATCGGGCTCTCGTACGCCGGGCTGTTCGTGGCCGGCATCGTGCAACCGGACCAACCCGTCGCGCTCGCGACGCCGTCGACGGCTCGGTACTTCGACACGGTGTTCGAACGGCCCGGGCGGGGGACCGCCATCCTCGCCCATCACCTCGCGCTCTCGCCGAACGAAGCCATCTGGACCCTGGTGCCCGCCGAGGGCGGGTGCGACGCGGTGCGGGGGAGCGAACGCGCGGACTTCCTGTGCTACCGCCGGTTCCCTTCGTTCGTGGCGTCGAGCGGCGAGGTGGCGTTCGGGGACGCGCCGGCGGCCTACCTCGCGTTCCTGCTCGTCCCGGCGATCGCGACGATCGCCGGCGGCCGATGGGCCGGATCCGCGTCGGGGCGTTCGGGTGCGGGCGGCGGCGGCGGTGGGCTCGGCGGCGGGGGTGGTCTTCGCCGTCGCGATGCTCGCGGCATGCGTGTTGTCCTCGATCACGCTGTCGTACGGCACGACCGCCGGGTCCCTCGGTCGTGGTGGCCACCTGTGGATCGGTCCCGATCCGGTCACGGGGACGCTGTTCGCCCTCGCCTGGGGTGTGGCGGGCGGCGCGCTCGGAGGCGCGACGGGGGGGTTCAGGGGGTGGACGGCGGGGCGGACACGATCAGGATGATCACGACCGCGCTGATCGCGATCCCCGTGATGAGCATCGATCGGGCGACCTTGGGATCGGCGTCCTTGTTCACGAGCCAGGCGATCAGCCCGCCCACCCACCCCATGAGGATCGGGAGGAGCCACCAGGCCCCGTTCACTCGGCGCTTGGGCGCAACCGGCGGCGTCCAGACACTGGGCGACGAGGGCGTCGACAGGGCGCTCGACCCTGCCCCGATGCCGACCTCCGCGCTCTGCGGCTCCGTCGCGGAGAACGACAGCCACGCCGACCGCCACCCGTCGTCGGTCCTCGGGTACCGCGAGACCGGAGCCTGACCGCCCTGGCGGTCCCAGATCCCGAAGAAGTCGCGCCCGTACCCCAGGAGGTACCTCGAGCCCGAATGGGTGAACTGCAGCGCCTCGTCGCCGGCGGGTGGAGCCTGATCCGACGGGGGAGCGGGCAGACCTTCGTTCAGCATGCTCCCGCAGAAGCGACACTTGATCGCTTCGTCCTGGATCTCCTCGGCGCAGAACGGGCATCGCTTCACGGTGTCACCGCATCGTACGTCGGAGCGAGGCCCCGAGATCGAAGCCTGATCGAGGCCGGCAACACGAAAGGCCCGGCGCGATCGCCGGGCCTTTCGTCACGTTCGGTCGGAACTCACCGCATCAAGCCGGTGGGCCTCCCGGCATCGGAGGGGGAGCGGTGCCGCCGGTGCTGCTCCCGCCCATGCCACCACCCGAGGCCTGGTGTTCCTGCCAGCGCATCCACCCGCCGTACCCGATGACCAGAGCGAGGATGAGACCGATCCAGGCGAACAGGTAGATCGATTCGTTGTCCACGAGGATCTTGAGGATCGTGAAGAGCACGATCAGGGCCGCGAGACCCGCGCTGATCAGCGCACGAGGCGCGTTGATGTCGACGTTCGCGAGGCTCATGCCTTCCCACGCAACGAGCGCGATCGCGAGCAGGAGGTTCAGGACCCCGATGCCCGATGCACCGCTTGCCGACCCGCACCCGCTCGCCCCGGGGATCCCCAGGTCGAAGCAGACGCGCTGCCACGGTAGAAACACATCGATGATGTACAGGATGCCGGCTCCCAATAGGATCTTGTGGGCCGTGGACATCTTCGACATGTCGAATCCACCAGATTGCGACATGCATGCTCCTTTCTGGGCTCCCCGCGCCACTCGCGGCTCCCCGAGCCGGGCCTATCGAACACCGAGCCTGGTGCCGAGTCAAATGTCTCCGGCACTTGTCTGGCGAACGGTCCTGGCGGCCAGGATCGAGGTCCCGCAAGCGACGGCGCCCGCCGCGACCGCGAACCAGGGTCCGAGCCACGGACGCGAGAACGCCGGCGGGAACAGCACCGAGAGCAACGACGCGACCACCACCAGCGCCCCCAGACCAGCGATCGTCACGTCCCACGCGGGTTCTCGCAGGCGGGACACGAGCCTCGCGCCGGTGAGCGCGAGCCCGGCGATCGCCGCGAGGGCCGCCACCAGCGACCAGTGGCCGCTCCGCGTCCATGCGCCGAACACGTCCGAACCCGGGCCGAACCGGCTCCACGGCAGCGCGGTCGCGAGGACGGCCACCCCGAACGCGGCGAGCGCGAACGTCCTGATCCCGCGGTCCGGGCTCGGTCTCGCCGGGTCCGTCGTCTCGGCGGCGTCGGGGCCGAGGACGTCCGCGAGGCACTCGGTCCCGAAGTTCTCTCCTCGAACCGGCGTCGAGCACGCGAGGCACATCGGGCGTCCGCAACCGTCACACCGCGCGACCGCCGGGCTCCCCGGGTGGCGGTCACATCGGTCGAGCACCTTCGACGAGCGTTCGTCCGGTGGCACGACCGAAGGGTACCGTCACACCCGTCGCGGTTGACGGGTCCGGCTCGCCTCCCTAGCGTGCGCGACGTGACCGCTCGGGTGGCCGTCCTCGCTTCGGGAGCCGGAACCAACCTACAGGCGCTCCTGGACGATCCGATCGTCGGCCGGTGGGTGGTCCTCGCGATCAGCGATCGGGGTGATGCGAAGGCGCTCGAGCGTGCGCGGTCCCGGTCCGTCGAGGCGGTGCACGTCGACCCGGCGAGCTCCGCGGATCGAGCCGCGTTCGACCACGCGCTCGTCGAGACCCTGCGCGAGCGGGCGATCGACCTGGTCGTGCTCGCGGGCTACATGCGGATCGCGGGTCCCGAGCTCGTGGGTGCGTTCCGCGACCGGATCCTGAACGTGCATCCGGCCCTGCTCCCGGCGTTCCCCGGGACCCGCGCGGTCGCCGACGCGCTCGCGTGGGGCGTCAAGCTGACCGGGGTGACCGTGCACCTGGTCGACGAGGAGGTCGACCACGGCCCGGTGGTGTTCCAGGAAGCGGTGGAGGTCCGTCCGGACGACGACTGGGAGGCGCTCGAGGAGCGCATCCACGAGGTGGAGCACCGGCTGCTGCCCGCCGCTGTCCGTGCGCTCGGCGAAGGTCGGGTGGTGGTCGAGGGCCGCACGGTTCGCGTCCTGCAGGAGGTGCCGCGATGACCGACGTCCGTCCGGTCCGGCGAGCGCTCGTCGCCGTCTTCGACAAGGACGGGGTCGTCGAGCTGGCGCGCCAGCTCTCGGCGCTCGGCGTGGAGCTCGTTTCCTCCGGCGGGACCGCGGCGACGATCGCGGCCGCCGGGATCGCGGTGACGCCGGTGGAGACGGTCACCGGGTTCCCCGAGATGCTCGACGGTCGCGTGAAGACGCTGCACCCGAGGATCCATGCGGGCATCCTGGCCGACCGTCGCAAGCCAGAGCACGAGACCCAGCTCGCCGACCAGGGGATCGAGCCGTTCGATCTGGTGATCGTGAACCTGTATCCGTTCCGCGAGACGGTGGCGAGCGGTGCCGCCGAGGACGACGTGATCGAGAAGATCGACATCGGCGGCCCGGCGATGGTCCGTGCGGCGGCGAAGAACTTCGCCTCGGTCGGCGTCGTCGTCAGCCCGTCGCGCTACGCCGGGGTCGTCGAGGCCATCCAGGCCGATGGTGGTCTGTCGCTGGAGCAGCGGCGCGCCCTGGCCGCCGAGGCGTTCGCGCACACGGCGGCGTACGACGCCGCGGTCGCCGGGTGGTTCGCCTCGGACGACGCGGCGATGCCGACGTTCGTCGGGCTCGCGTTCGAGAAGGTGGCGGATCTGCGGTACGGCGAGAACCCGCACCAGCACGGAGCGCTGTACCGGGGTGCGGGCGCGCCTGGGGTGCTCGGCGGCGCGGACGTGCTCGTCGAGGGCAAGGAGATGTCGTTCAACAACTGGCTGGACGTCGACGCAGCACTCACGCTCGCGGCCGACCTCGAACGCCTCGGGCCGGCCGCGGTGATCGTGAAGCACAACAACCCCTGCGGCGCGGCCGTCCGGGGTTCGCCCGCGGCGTCCTACGCGGCGGCGTTCGAGTCGGACACGGTGAGCGCGTTCGGGGGGATCGTGGCGTTCGGACGCGAGGCGGACGAGGACGCGGCACGAGCGATGGCCGACGTGTTCACCGAGGTCGTGGTCGCACCGTCGTTCACCGAGGGAGCGCTGGGGGCGTTCGCGGAACGCAAGGGGCTGCGCGTGGTCCGAGCCCCGCTGCCCGAACCCGGCGGCCTCGACGTGCGGGTGCTGCACGGGGGCGCGCTCGTCCAGGACGCCGACGCGGCACCCGAGAGCGGGGCCGAGCTGGAGGTCGTATCGAAGCGGCAGCCCACCGAGGACGAATGGCGCGACCTGCGGTTCGCGTGGATCGTCTCGATGCGCGTGAAGTCGAACGCGATCGTGTTCGCGCGAGACCTGGCGACGGTCGGTGTCGGGGCCGGGCAGATGTCGCGGGTGGACGCCTCGGTGCTCGCCGTTCGGAAAGCCGGCGACCGCGCGAAGGGCTCGGTGATGGCGAGCGACGCGTTCTTCCCGTTCCCCGACGCGGTCGAGGTCGCGGCGGACGCCGGGGTGAAGGCCGTCATCCACCCCGGGGGCTCGATCCGCGACGAGGAGGTGCTCGCGGTGGCGGAGGCCAGGGGCATGGCCGTCGTCGTGACCGGGCGTCGACACTTCCGGCACTGAGCGGATGCCCGACGATCCCCGCGACGTCGTCGAGTCGGGGTACGACGCGATCGCCGAACGCTACGCGGACGCGATCCGCGCGGGTCGCGGGCCCGAGACGTACTTCCGGACCTTCCTCGCGCGCGTGCTCGAGCGCATCCCCGAGGGCGGGACCGTCCTGGATCTGGGATGCGGGGCAGGGCTCGTCACCGCCGACCTCACGAGACATGCCCGTGTCGTCGCAGTGGACCGCTCCGCGGGGCAGCTCGGGCTCGCGAGGCGGAACGCACCGGACGCGACGCTCGTGCGGGCCGACATGACGGACGTCGCGTTCGCGCCGCGGTCGTTCGACGCGGTCGTGGCGTTCTGGACGTTGATCCACGTGCCGCGCGCGTTCCACCCTGCCTTGTTCGCTCGGATCCATGGGTGGGTCAGGCCGGGCGGCGTCTTCGCGGGGACGCTCGGGAGCGGCGATAACCCCGCCGAGCACGTGCAGGACTTCTACGGTGCCCCGATGTACTGGAGCCACTTCGATGGCGACGCCAACCGGAAGCTCCTACGGGAAGCCGGCTTCCAACTCCTCGAGGCCGACGAGATCGAGGACGAGGGTGAAACGCCCCTGTGGGTGATCTCGACGGCGTGACCGGCGGTCGTGGGGCTCAACCGTTCCTCCCGGCTTCCCACCCGGACCGTCGGTAGGATTCGCCCGTGACCGCAACGATCCTGGACGGCAGGGCGATCGCCGCGCAGATCAAGGCGCAGGTGGCCGAGCGCGCGATGGCGCTCGTCGACCGCGGGATCCAGCCGGGGCTCGCGGCCGTGCTCGTGGGCGCCGACGAGGCGTCGCGGATCTACGTGGGGGCCAAGCACAAGGCCTGCTCCGAGGTCGGGATGCGTTCGGAGCAGGTGGACATGCCGGGGTTCATCACCGAAGGGGAGCTCCTCGCGACGATCCGGCGGCTGAACCGCGACCCCGAGATCCACGGGATCATCGTGCAGCTCCCGCTGCCGAGACACATCAGCGAGCTCGCGGTCCAGACCACGATCGATCCGCGCAAGGACGTCGACGGCCTGCACCCGCTCAACGTCGGGCTGATGGTGCGCGGCGAGCCGTCGTTCCCGCCCGCGACCCCCTACGGGATCGTCGAGCTGCTGCTCCGCTCCGGCGTCGAGCTCGAGGGCGCCGAGATCGTGGTGGCGGGGTACGGCGACCTCGTCGGGGCGCCGCTGTCGATCCTGCTCGCGCAAGACTGGATCCGCGGCAACGCGACCGTGACGGTGTGCCATGTCAAGACGCGCGACCTCGCGGAGCACACGCGACGCGCCGACATCCTGGTCGCGGCGACCGGACGACCGCAGCTCGTCACCGCCGACATGATCAAGCCGGGCGCGGTCGTCGTCGACGTGGGCGTGCATCGGACCGAGCACGGGCTCGTCGGCGACGTGGCGTTCGACGAGGTCAAGGAGGTCGCGGGGATGATCACGCCGGTCCCGGGCGGCGTCGGCCCGATGACGACCGCGATGCTCCTGCTCAACACGGTCTCCGCGGCCGAGAAGCTCTCCGAGCAGCGTTGAGCGGGTCGGGGAGCCGGCTCGAGGCGCTCGTGCGCTCACGCCGCTTCGGCGTCACCTCCGAGGTGGTCCCCCCCAGGTCGAGCGACCCCGAACCGGTCGAGCGCCAGGCGCGCGAGCTCGTCGGCTACGCCGACGCCGTGAACGTCACGGACAACCCGACGGCGAGCGCGCACATGTCGCCGGTCGCCGGGGCGGCGATCGTGGCGAGGACCGGTGTCGAACCCACGCTGCAGCTCACGGTCCGGGACCGGAACCGGCTCGCGATCGCGGCCGACCTGCTCGGCGCGTGGGCGCTCGGCGCCCGCAACCTGCTGTGTCTGACCGGCGACCCGTTGTCGGTGGGCGACGAGCCCGAGGCCGCCGCGGTGAACGACCTCGGGGTGCTCGAGCTGATGTCGCTCGCTGCGAGGCTCCGCGAGGAGTCTCGGCTCCCCTCGGGCGCCGAGATCGACCCGGCGCCCCGCTACTTCGTCGGCGTGGCCGACAGCCCGCTGGCCGAGCGCTACGACCCGGCCCGTCTCGAGGTCAAGCTGGACGCGGGCGCCGGGTTCGTCATGACCCAGATCGCGTACGACCTTGACCGGCTGGCCGAGTGGGCCGAGATCGTCCGCCCGCGCGGCGTGTTCGAACGGGTCGGCCGTGTTCGTCGGCGTCGCGCCGCTTCGGAGCGCGAAGCAGGCCCGATACATGAACGAGCATCTGCCCGGGCGTCCACGTTCCGGACGGCCTGGTCCGCGCGCTCGAGGACGCCGGGCCCGAGGCCGAGGCGCTCGGGACCGCCCAATGCGTCGAGATCGTCTCCGGGCTCCGGGCGATGCAGGGCGTCTCGGGCGTGCACGTGATGGGTCTGGGGCGCGAGGAGGTCGTTCGCCACGTGATCGAGGGGGCGGGGTTGCTCCCACGACCCGCTCTCCCCACCGCGTAGACTCGCCGAGCAACCCAACGCGAGGAGGAACGATGGCGGAGACCGTGACGATCCAAGGACAGAGTTACCTGAAACGCAACCCTCTCGGGGTACTGGGGCTCACGATCATCACGCTCGGGATCTACGGCCTGTACTGGTACTACAAGGCGAACGAGGAGATCCTGCGCTACACCGGCGACCAGACGATCAGCCCGTCCCGCTCGCTCCTCGCCGTGATCCCCGGCTTCCTCCTGATCGTTCCGCCGTTCATCGCCTACTACAACACCTCGAACCACATCGTCCAGATGCAGGAGCAGCGGGGGATCCAGTCGCAGGTCTCGCCGGCGCTCGTCGTGATCCTCGCGCTCGTGATCTGGTTCGGGATGGCGGCGTACGTGCAGGAGCACCTGAACCGCGTGTGGGATTCCGCCTCGTCGGGTGCGCAGGCGGCGCCACCGCCGCCTCCACCGCCTCCGGTCCCGGCCTAGCCGAGCTACCGCTCCTCGATCGGGACCCACGACTGGTCGCGGGGTCCGATGTACTCCGAACCGGGCCGGATCACGCGGTTGTCCGCGTACTGTTCGCGAACGTGCGCCGTCCAGCCGGCCATGCGCGCGAGCGCGAAGATCGGCGTCATGAGATCGGTCGGGATGCCGAGCGTGTGATACACGCTCGCGGCGTAGAAGTCGACGTTGGGGAACAGGCCCTTCTGCTCGGAGACGGTGCGTTCGATCGCCTCGGAGATCTCGTACCAGGACGTGTCGCCGTGGCGCTCGCCGGCCTCCTTCGACAGGCGCTTGAGCACGACCGCCCGCGGATCCATCGTCTTGTACACGGCGTGACCGAACCCCATCACCTTCTGGTGGCGCTCGAGCTTGTCTCGCACGTAGGCCTCGGCGCGGTCGGGCGAGCCGATCTCCTCGAGCATCTTCATCGACTCCTCGTTGGCGCCGCCGTGCAGCGGCCCCTTGAGCGCGGCGATCGCCGCGGTGATCGCCGAGAACATGTCGGCCAGCGTCGAGGCCACGATCCGCGCCGTGAACGTCGAGGCGTTCATCGTGTGGTCGGCGTAGAGCACGAACGTCGTGTCGATCACCTCGGCGTCCTCCTGGGACGGCTCGAGGCCGAGCAGCATGTGGAGGAAGTTCGCTGCATGGGGGAGCTTCGTGTTCGGCGGCACGAGCTCCTGACCCGTCCGCAACCGGTGGTACATCGCGAGCAGGGTCGGGGTCTTGGCGATCAGCCGCAGCGCCTTGCGATGGTCGGCCTCCGGCGAGTCGTCCCACCCGTCCGGGTCGTACGCCGAGGCGGCCGAGACGCTCGTGCGGAGCATCGACATCGGCGAGGTCTGCTGCGCGAGCGTGGGCATCAGGTCCTGGAGGAACTTCGAGACCTCGCGCTCCTCGACCATGAAGTCGTGGAGCGTGTCCAGCTCGGCCTGGTTCGGCAGGCGGAGCTCGTGGAGCAGGTGCACGACCTCCTCGTAGGACGTGCGTCCGGCCAGGTCGTGGATGTCGTACCCCACGTACCACAGACGGCCGGCCTGCCCGTCGATGTCGGACAGCCGTGTCTCGGCTGCCACGATCTCGCGAAGGCCTCGGTCGGTCACCGCACGCTCCGTCGGTTCGGCATGGTCGCTCCGCCCATCATCCCATCACAATCCCGGGCGTGACCGTGTATCGGATCGCGCTGATCCCCGGCGACGGGGCGGGCCCCGAGCTCGTCGACGCCGCTCGCCTGGCGATCGAGGCCACCGGCGTGCAGATCGAGTGGGACCTCCAGCCCGCGGGGCTCTCGGTGATCGAGGCCGAGGGCACGCCCCTTCCGGCCCGGGTGATCGAGTCGATCCGGACCAACCGCGTCGCGCTGAAGGGGCCGCTCGGCACCCCGGCCGGCTTCCGCAGCGTGAACGTCGGGCTGCGGGTCGCACTCGGCCTGTACGCGGCCGTGCGTCCGTGCACGCTGTATCCGGGGGTGCGCTCCCGCTACGAACGCGCGGACATCGTGGTCATCCGCGAGCTCACGGAAGGCTCGTACACGGGGATCGAGTTCGAGCAGGGGGCGCCGCAGACGACGGAGCTGATGGCGTTCATCGAACGCGCGACCGGCAAGCGCATCCGGGAGGAATCCGGGCTGTCGATCAAGGCGATCAGCGAGACCGCGAGCACGAGGATCGCGCGGTTCGCGTTCGAGCACGCGAGGGCGAACGGGCGCCGGAAGGTCACGGCGGGGCACAAGGCCAACATCATGAAGTTCTCCGACGGGCTGTTCCTGGAGGCCGCCCACGAGGTGGCCCGGGAGTACCCGGATGTGGCGTTCGAGGACCGGATCATCGACAACCTGGCGATGCAGCTCGTCCAGCGTCCCGAGGACCACGACGTGCTGGTGCTGCCGAACCTGTACGGCGACATCCTCTCGGACCTGTGCGCGGGGATCGTCGGCGGGCTCGGCGTGGCGCCCGGCGTGAACCTCGGTGACGCCTGCGCGGTCTTCGAGGCGACCCACGGCACCGCCTCGCGCTACCGCGGTCTCAACCGCGCCAACCCGATGGCGCTGATGCTCTGCGGCGCGATGTTGCTGCGCCACCTCGGCGAGACCGACGCGGGAGACCGGCTCGAGGCGGCGGTCGCGGCCGTCATCGCCGAGGGCCGGACCGTCACCTACGACCTGCGGCCGACGCGGGACGACCCGAACGCCGCGACCACGACCCAGGTCCGGGACGCGGTCATCCAGGAGCTCGTCTCACGATGACCGTCGTCGGCGCGTTGGGAAGGCTGAGGGCCCGAGGCGGGTTCGCACGAGCGAGGGGCTGTCCGGGGGCAGCCGGGAGACCGACATGAGCAGACGGCCACTGATCGAGACCGCCCAGGGGACGAGGCGGGAGGCGTTCGGGCCGCAGGAGTGGGGGCTGCTGGCCGCGATCGCGGCGATGTGGGGCTCGTCCTTCTTGTTCATCGAGATCGGCCTGGAGCACTTCGGGCCGGGGGTGATCGCGTTCGGGCGGGTGGCTGTCGGGGCGCTCACGCTCTCGCTGCTGCGCGGGTCCCATCGCCCCGTCGACCGGAGCGACCTGCCCCGGGTGGCGTTGCTCGGGGTCGTCTGGATGGCCGCGCCGCTGCTGCTGTTCCCGATCGGGCAGCAGTGGATCGACTCCTCGCTCGCCGGGATGCTCAACGGCGCCGTCCCGATCTTCGCGGCAGTCACCGCCGCGATCCTGCTGCGGCGACTGCCGGCCAGCCGACTCGTGGTCGGGATCGCCGTCGGCTTCGTCGGCGTCGTCGGCGTGCTCTGGCCGGCGACGCGCGACGCGGACGCGACGGCGCTCGGCGCCTCGCTCGTCCTGCTCGCGGTGCTCTGCTACGGGGTCGCCGTCAACATCGCCGTCCCGCTCCAGCAACGGTACGGGGCGCTGCCGGTGCTCCTGCGGGCACAGATGGTCGCGCTCGTGCTGCTCGCGCCGGCCGCGCTCGTCTCGCTGCCGAGCTCGGAGTTCGCGTGGTCGAGCACGCTCGCGGTGGTCGCGCTCGGGTTCTTCGGGACGGGGTGGGCGTTCGTGGCGATGACCACGCTGGTCGGTCGCGTCGGCGCGACCCGCGGGTCCGTCGCGATCTACTTCCTTCCCGTGGTGGCGATCGTGCTCGGTGTGGTGTTCGAGGACGAGACGATCGCGGCGATCTCGCTCGTCGGGACCGGTCTCGTGCTCGCGGGCGCCTACCTCACGAGCCGCCGCGAGTAACGCCCCGGCCGCCGACGGCCGTGGTTCGCGCGGATAGGATGTCGCCGCCTCGAAGCGAAGGAGCGCACGGATGCGGGTCACCGTCGTCGGAAGCGGGTTCGTCGGACAGACCACCGCGATGCGGCTGGTCGAACGCGGACTGGCCGAGGTCGTCCTGATCGACATCGTGGAGGGTCTGCCACAGGGGCTGGCGCTCGACATGCGGCAGTCGGCCCCGGTCGTCGGGTTCGAGCCGAACGTGATCGGCACGAACGACTACGCCGACACGGCCGGATCGGACGTCGTCGTGATCACGGCGGGGTTCCCGCGCCAGCCAGGGATGAGCCGGATGGACCTGCTCGGCAAGAACGCCGGGATCGTCCGCGACGTGGTCGAGCGCTTCGTCCCCGGGTCGCCGAGCGCGATCATCATCGTCGTGACGAACCCGCTCGACGAGATGACCTTCCTCGCGGCCGACGTCTCGGGCTTCCCGAAGGAACGGGTGATGGGGATGGCGGGCGTCCTGGATTCGGCGCGTCTGCGCGCGTTCATCGCCGAGGAGCTCGGCGTCTCGCCGCTGGTGGTGGAGGCGATGACGCTCGGCTCCCACGGGGAGGCGATGGTGCCGCTGCCTCGCCACGCGACCGTGGACGGGAAGCCGCTCACCGAGCTCGCCGACGACGCGACGCTCGAGCGTCTCTATGCCCGGACGCGCGACGCCGGCGCCGAGATCGTGGGGCTCCTGAAGAAGGGGAGCGCGTACTACGCCCCGTCGGCCTCGGCCACGCGGATGGTCGAGGCGATCTCCGGCCGCGTCGACTCGCCGCTCCCGGTCTGCGCGTGGTGCACGGGCCAGTACGGCATCGACGGGGTCTACGTCGGCGTGCCGGTGAACCTCTCGGGCGCCGGCGTGGCCGAGATCGTCGAGCTCGACCTGAACGACGATGAGCTGGCCTCGCTCCGTGCGGCCGCCGAGGGCATCCGCGCCAAGTGCGCGGATCTCGCCACCCTCTAGCCGGGATCGCTCTCGACCGGGACGGTCGCGTTCGCGCCGTCGCGGCGCACCCACACGAGACCGAGGATGCCGCCCGCGACGAGCAGGACGCCGCCGGCCACGGTGATCCACAGCCCCGCCGAGATCTCGACGCGGAGGTCCTCCGCGAGCAGATCCCTGAGGCGCTCGCGCACCACGTCCTCCGGGAGCCCGAGCTGCACCGAAAGCGTCTTCGCGAGCCGGTCCACGCCCTCGACGCCGCCGAAGCGGTCCTTCGCGCGGGCCGCGTCGGCGACCGGGAGGGCGACGCAGAGCGCCCCGAGGACGATCAGGGCGATCGCGAGCCCGCGCCGCGTCCCGCGCGAGCCCGAGATCCGCATCGCGAGCATCACCAGGAGCGCGGCCACGGCCGCGAAGAGCACGACCTTGCCCTCCCACACGTCGATCCCGTGCACCGAGACGTCCGCCGCGTGTTGGACGTCGGCCGTGAACCCGATCGTCGCCCACTCGCGCGTGGCCCCCACGCCGGCCGCGATCGCCCCGAGCGCGACGCACGCGGTGCCCGCGAGCCGGAGGCCGGTGGGACGAACCGTGGAGGTGATGCCCGAGGCCATCGCGGCATCCTCTCACCCGCACCGGACGCCCGGAAGCACCGCGGTTAGCATGGCCGTGCCATGGCCGAACCACGCGAGATCGATGCGGCGGAGATCACTCGGGTCGTCCGGGATCTCTGCATCGAGATCAACTACAAGGTCCCCGAGGAGATGGTGCGGCTGGTCAGGCGCGCCCGAGAGCTGGAGGAGTCGCCGCTCGGACGGCAGGTGCTCGACCTCCTGATCCGCAACCAGGAGCTGGCCGCGGAGGGGGAGTACCCCTACTGCCAGGACACGGGCTACACGGTGATCTTCCTCGACCTCGGCCAGGACGTGCACGTCACCGGTGCCGATCTGTATGACGCGGTCAACGAGGGCGTTCGGCAGGGGTACGGCGACGGGTACCTGCGCGGTTCGATCGTTCGCGACCCGCTGTTCGACCGCCGGAACACCGGCGACAACACGCCCGCGTTCATCCACACGCGGGTCGTCCCGGGCGACCAGATCCGGATCCAGGTCGACGCCAAGGGGGCCGGCTCGGAGAACATGGGCAAGCACGCGATGCTCAAGCCCGCCGACGGGCTCGAGGGCGCCAAGGAGTTCGTCCTGCAGGCGGTGGCCGAGTCGGGACCGAACGCCTGCCCGCCCGGGATCATCGGCGTGGGGATCGGCGGCAACTTCGAGATGTCGGCCGTGATCGCCAAGCGGGCGCTGATGCGCAAGGTCGGGCAGCCGAGCTCCGACCCGCAGATCGCCGAGCTCGAGGCCGAGCTCTACGAGAAGTGCAACGCGCTGGGCCTGGGGCCCGAGGCGCTCGGCGGCACGCAGACGGTGCTCGCCGTCCACGTCGAGACGATGCCGACCCATATCGCGTCGCTGCCGGTCGCCGTGAACATCGAGTGCCACGCCCACCGGACGGGTTCGAGGGTGATCTGAGGTGACGGTCGAGGTCCTGGACGACGGACGCAAGCGGATCGAGGCGCCCCTGTCGGACGAGGACGTCCGCGAGCTGAAGATCGGCGACGTCGTGCTGGTGCGCGGGACCGTCTACGCCG
The DNA here is from genome assembly GCA_963823255.1 of uncultured Actinomycetes bacterium. Lineage (GTDB taxonomy): Bacteria > Actinomycetota > UBA4738 > UBA4738 > HRBIN12 > DASSJM01. The sequence goes on along the minus strand of CAWGKU010000001.1, from coordinate 951,631 downwards.
CGCGCGACGCGGCGCACAAGCGGATGGTCGAGATGCTCGACCGGGGCGAGGAGCTCCCCTTCGACATCGCCGGCCAGATCGTCTACTACGTGGGGCCCACGCCGGAGCGTCCCGGGCACGTGACGGGTTCGGCGGGTCCGACGACCGCGAGCCGGATGGACAAGTGGACCCCCCGGCTGCTCGAGCTCGGGTTGAAGGGGATCATGGGCAAGGGCGGCCGCGGACCCGCGATCCGCGGGGAGCTGAAGGAGCACACCGCCGTCTACATGGCCGCGCTCGGAGGCGGGGGAGCCCTCGCGGCGCTCACCGTTCGTTCGCAGGAGATCATCGCGTTCGAGGACCTCGCGACCGAGGCGATCCGCCGGATGGAGCTCGACGACTTCCCGGTGTGGGTGGTCAACGACTGCGAGGGCCGCGACTTCTACGCCGAGACCGTCAAGCCGTGGCGGAAGAACGAGCTGCTCCCCGAGTCGCTCCACGTGTCCACGGACGAGTGGGCCGGCAAGAACGGGGGAGGCTGATGCGCCGGTTCTGGGCCGAGGCCAAGCGACACATCCGGAACTTCTTCACGAACTGGCGTGAGTACGACGCTCCGGTGTTGACCAAGCTCCGCCTCACGATCCGCAACCGGTTCCATGCGACGTTCTCACGGGCGCAGTGCTGCGGGCACGACGGCGAACCCGGCTGTTGACAGCTCCCACCTGGGGAACCCGGTCCGGGCTCCGAGCCGCACCCGCACCACCACTGAGCCGCTACCCGTAGCGCGCGCCGGCGTGGTCGGCGACGCCGGCCGTTCGGGGCTCGAGGCCGACGATCACGTTCGCGATGCCACCGGCCACCAGGCCGAGCGCGAAGCCGCCGAGCACGTCGAGCGGCGCGTGCGCCCCCAGGTAGACGCGCGCGAACGCCACCAGCCCGACCACCACCCACGGGAGCGCCCGCCAGGCGCCGCGCAGGTACGGCGTGAGGACCCACGCGAGCCCCGTCACCAGGATCACGTGGCCGGAGACGAACGAAGCCCCGGTCATCGGCGTGTCGCCGCGGACGATCGCGTCGGCGATCGTCTTGCCCGGGCGGGAGCGTTCGACGAGCTGCCACACGATGCGCTCGAACACGAGCTTCTCGACCGTGACCAGGAGGCAGGCGAGCGCGAGCCGCCACCGGCGGAACAGGGCCGCGCCGAGGGCGACGATCGGCCCGACCGCGAGGACGCCGAGCCACTGCACCCACTGCATGACCGGCGACAGGGCCTCGGGCAACCCGTTGATCGCGTGGAACACCGCGAGCTCCACGGGCCCGACCGTGCCGTCCGAGGCGATCAGCGCGCACGGCACGAAGAGCGCGAGTCCCGCGAGCGCAACGAGGACGTCGGTGCGCCGCCGGACGACCTTGCCGCTCACGCCGAGAGCTCCCGATCGATCGCCGCGGCGACCTCGTCGGTCGACGAGGAGCCGCCGAGGTCGGGGGTGCGCACGTCGCCGCGTTCGAGCACCCGGTCGACCGCGCGCTCGACGGCCTCGGCCGCCGCCGGTTCCTGCACGTGGCGCAGCAGCATCGCGCCCGACAGGATCATCGCGATCGGGTTCGCGACGCCCTTGCCGGCGATGTCGGGTGCGCTGCCGTGGACGGGCTCGAACACCGCGTACTCCCACCCGAGGTTCGCGCCGGCCGCCAGGCCGAGCCCGCCGACCAGCCCCGCGCACAGGTCCGAGATGATGTCGCCGTACAGGTTCGGCAGGAGCAGGACATCGAACGCGGAGGGTTCCCGCACCAGCCGCATCGAGAGCTGGTCGATCTCCATCTCCTCGAACCACACCTCCGGGTGCCCCTCGGCCTCGATCTGCCCGATCGACAGGAACAGCCCGTCGGAGAACCGCATGATGTTCGCCTTGTGGCCGAGGGTCACCTTCCGCCGGCCGTGCGCGCGGACGTACTCGAGCGCGAACCGCACGATCCGCCGCGCGCCGGTCACCGAGATCGGCTTGACCGTGAACCCGGAGTCCTCACGCAACTCCCGTCCCGAGAGCCGTCGCAGCTCCTCGCGGAGCTCGAGCGCCTCGGGCGTACCCTTCTCGAACTCGATCCCCTGGTACAGGTCCTCGGTGTTCTCGCGGATCACGACGAGGTTCACGTCGGGGTGGCGAGTCGGCAGTCCCGCGAGCGAACGCGAGGGCCGGACCGCCGCGAACAGATCGAGCGTCTGCCGGAGCTCGACGTTCACGCTGCGGAACCCCGAGCCGACCGGCGTCGTGATCGGACCCTTGATCGCCACCCGTGAGTCGCGGATCCGGTCCAGCACGCGTTCGGGGAGCGTGGTGCCCTCGCGCGCCAAGACCTCGGCACCCGCTTCCTCGACGACCCATTCGATCGGGACGCCCGTCGCGTCGAGGACGCGCCGGGTCGCCTCGGAGACCTCGGGCCCGATGCCGTCGCCGGGGATGAGTGTCACCAGGTGCGCCACGGCCGAACCCTACCGGGCGTCCGGCCTCGGGGCGGTCGAGCCCGGTAGGTGCCGGCGACTCAGAAGCGGTCGAACAGGATCGAGCGCTTGACGTCCTGGATCGCCTTGGTCACCTCGATGCCGCGAGGGCACGCGTCCGTGCAGTTGAACGTCGTCCTGCAGCGGAACACCCCGGTCTTCTCGGAGAGGACCTCGAGGCGCTCCTTGGCGCCCTCGTCCCGCGAGTCGTAGATGAACCGGTGGGCGTTCACGATCGCCGCCGGACCGACGTACTCCTCGTCACCCCAGAAGATCGGGCACGAGGTCGTGCACGCGGCGCACAGGATGCACTTGGTCGTGTCGTCGAACTTGTGGCGCTCCTCGGGTGACTGGAGGCGTTCGGTGTCGGGTTCGCCCGAGTCGTTGATCAGGAAGGGGAGCACCGAGCGGTAGCCGGCGAAGAACGGCTCCATGTCGACGATCAGGTCCTTCAGGACAGGCAGGCCGCGGATCGGCTCGACCGTGACCTTCGGCGCCACGTCGCGGACGATCACCTTGCACGCGAGGGCGTTCTTGCCGTCGATCATCATCGCGTCCGAGCCGCAGATGCCGTGCGCGCACGAGCGTCGGAGGGCCAGCGTCCCGTCGTGGTACCACTTGACCTGGTGCAACGCGTCGAGCAGCCGGTCGTCGGGGTCGGCCTGGATCTCGAACTCGTCCCACCACGACTCCTCGCCGCGGACCTCGGGGTTGTAGCGGCGGATCCTGAGCGTGAGGGTGACCTTGTGGGCCGCGCCGGCGGCGCGCAGGTCCGAGCCCTCGAGGATCTCGCCGAGCCCGTCCGAGGCGGTCGTGGCCATCAGTACTTCCGTTCCATGGGTACGTAGGGTCCCAGTTTCACGGGCTTGTGTTCGAGCCGGATCGATCCGTCGTCGCTCCGGTACGCCAGCGAGTGCTTGAGCCAGCTCGCGTCGTCGCGCAGCGGGTGGTCCTCGCGGTAGTGGCCGCCCCGGCTCTCGTCGCGGGCGAGCGCCGCCGCCACGAGTGCGTCGGCGCACTCGAGCAGGAACCCGAGCTCGACGACCTCCATCAGCTCGGTGTTGAACATCTTGCCGGTGTCCTGCACGTACACGTGGTCGAACCGTTCGCGCAGGCTCCCGAGGATCTCCTGCATCTTCCGAAGGCTCTCCTCGGTCCGGACCACGAACGCGAGGTCCTGCATCGAGTCCTGGAGCTCGTTCCGGATGTCGGCGGCGTTCGCGCCCTCGGGACGGTTCAGCAGGCCGTCGACCATCTCGCGGACCATCCCCTCGGGGCGTTCGGTGAGCTCGGGCAGGTCGGCCTGCTCGCAGAACCCGGCTGCGTGGACGCCGCCGCGGCGTCCGAACACCACGATGTCGAGCAGCGAGTTCGTCCCCAGGCGGTTCGCGCCGTGGACCGAGACGCACGCGCATTCTCCGGCCGCGTACAGGCCCGGGACCGGCGTCTCGTCCTCTCCGACGACGACCTGCCCGTCGACGTTGGTCGGGATGCCGCCCATCGCATAGTGCGCGGTCGGCTGGATCGGGACGAGCTCGGTGGTCGGCTCGACGCCGAGGTAGACGCGGGCGAACTCGGTCACGTCCGGCAGCTTCTCCTCGATCACCTCGCGCGGCAGGTGGCGGACGTCGAGCCACACCGCGTCGCGCTTGGGCCCGTCGCCGCGACCCTCCCTGATCTCCTGGAAGATCGCGCGGCTGACCATGTCTCGGGGGGCGAGGTCCTTGACGGTCGGCGCGTAGCGCTCCATGAAGCGCTCGCCCTCGCTGTTCAGCAGGATGCCGCCCTCGCCGCGGACCGCCTCCGAAAGCAGGATGCCCATCTTGTAGACGCCGGTCGGGTGGAACTGGAAGAACTCCATGTCCTCGAGCGGCAGCCCGCGACGGAACAGCACCGCGGGGCCGTCGCCCGTCAGCGTGTGCGCGTTGGAGGAGACCTTGAACATCCGGCCGTAGCCTCCGGTGGCGTACAGGACGGCCTTGGAGCGGAACACGTGGAGCTCGCCCGTCGCGAGCTCGTACGCCACGACGCCGGCGCATGCGCCGTCGACCATCAGCTGGTCCAGCACGTAGAACTCGTTGAAGAACCGAACGTTCCTCTTGACGCACTGCTGGTACAGCGTCTGCAGGATCATGTGTCCCGTTCGGTCGGCCGCGAAGCACGCGCGTCGGACCGGCGCCTCGCCGTGGTTGCGCGTGTGCCCGCCGAACCGCCGCTGGTCGATCTTGCCTTCGGGCGTGCGGTTGAACGGCAGACCCCAGTGCTCGAGCTGGTAGATCGCGTCGATGGCCTCCTCGCACATCAGCTGTGCCGCGGGCTGATCGACGAGGTAGTCCCCGCCCTTGACCGTGTCGAACGCGTGCCACTCGGGCGAGTCCTCCTCGACGTTCGCGAGCGCCGCGCAGACGCCGCCCTGCGCGGTCCCGGTGTGCGAGCGCGTGGGGTACAGCTTCGAGATCACGGCGGTCTTGACGCGGTCCGAGGTCTCGATCGCGGCCCGCAGCCCCGCGCCCCCGGCGCCGACGATCACCGCGTCGTACGTGTGGAAGGTCGTCATCCGCTCAGACCGTGCCCGGCCACTGGCTCGGGTCGAACGTGAACACGACGACCGTCCCGAGGACGAACAGCGCGAACCCGATCACGAAGAAGGCCATGTCGACGGCGAACCGGACGCCGGGCCACCGGACGTAGTCCTGCACGATGATGCGCAGGCCGTTGATCCCGTGGATCAGCGCGAGGACCAGGAGCGCCCAGTCCCAGGTCCGCCAGAACGGGCTCTGCCACCGCGCGGCGACGAAGCCGAAGTTCACGCGCTCCACCCCGTCGTCGAGCACGTGCATGATCAGGACGTGCCCGACCGCGAGCACGAGCAGCACCAGCCCGCTGATCCGCATGTACAGCCACGACCAGAGCTCGAAGCCGCCGCCGGGCCGCTCGCGCCCGCGTGCGCCCCGGGATCGGTCGCGCGGGGACGGCGTCGGGCGTTCGGGAGCCTCGACGGCCATCAGAAGACCCCCGCGGACTCGAGGATCGTGTTGCCCATGATGATCGTGATCGGGATCATGCTGAGCACGAAGATGATCGTGGAGGCGAGCGCGATCCCCTTCATGTGGCGGGCGCTCGACGGCCAGAAGTCGAAGATCATGATCTTCACGCCGTTGATCGCGTGGTACAGCACCGCGAAGACCAGCCCGAGCTCGAGCAGCTGGACCACCCAGTTGTGGTACACGCCCACCACGCGGTTGTAGGCCTCGGGACCCCAGCCGACGACGGCGGTGTCCACCACGTGCGCGAACAGGAACAGGATCACGGCGACGCCGGTGATGCGGTGCAGCAGCCAGGACCACTGTCCCGGACTGCCCTTGTACAGGGTCCCGACGTCGGACTTCCGCTTCGCCATAAGCCCTCGAACACCTAGCCTAGACGCGCCTCCGGCGAACGCCTGCCCCGGAGCCGCGCGGAGTCTACGCGACCCGAAGGGCGACGAACACGCCGTCGCGGGTCGGCACGATCGTCGAGACGAATCGGTCGTCGTCCGCGATCAGACGGTTGTGCTCGACGATCGCGTTCGTGGTCGCCGCGTCGCGCCCGTGATCTCCCTCAGGGTCGGCGACCGCGCCCGACCACAGCACGTTGTCGCAGACGTAGAGCCCGCCCACGCGGATCCGTTCGCGAGCCGCCCGCCACGCGTCGGGGTACCCCTCCTTGTCGATGTCGTCGTAGACGACGTCGAACTCGCCCTCGACGGCCGCGAGGTTCTCCACCGCGTCTCCGACGTGCCAGCGGATCGGCTCCGCCAGGCCGGCGCGGGAAAGGTAGCCGAGCGCCTTCTGCTCGTTGGCCGGGTCTCCGTCCGTCGCGTGGACCTCGCCGCCGGGCCCCACCGCCCGCGAGAACCAGTAGGCCGAGTACCCGAACCCCGAGCCGAGCTCGAACACCCTCCTCGCGGCGATCGATCGCGCGAGCAGCTCGACCGTGACACCCACCAGACGCCCGATGATCGGGAAGCCGCGCTCCTTGCCCTCCGCCTCCATCTCGAGCAGGACCGGCTCGTCGTAGCGGGTGAGCAGCGTGCGCATGTAGTCCTCGATGCGCGGGTCGACGATGTCCACGGCCCGATGCTACCGGCTACCCTGGGTTCGGGATGAGCGACGTCGAACCGCGGTCGACCGACTCCGGGATCGACCTCGAGCCGGTCTACGAGCCGGACGATCTCGGGGGCTTCGACCCCGAACGGGACCTGGGTCTGCCCGGCGAGCCGCCGTTCACCCGCGGCGTGTACCCGTCGATGTACCTCGGGCGACTGTGGACGATGCGGCAGTACGCGGGGATGGCCACGGCCGACGAGACCAACGCGCGGTTCCGATATCTGCTCGAGCATGGGCAGACGGGGCTCTCGGTCGCGTTCGACCTTCCGACGCAGATGGGCCTGGACTCGGACCACCCGCGCGCCGAGGGCGAGGTGGGCAAGACCGGCGTGGCGATCGACTCGATCGAGGACATGGGCCGGCTGCTGGACGCGATCCCGCTCGACACGGTCTCGACGTCGATGACGATCAACGCGACCGCGCCGATCCTGCTCCTGCTCTACGAGCTCGTCGCCGAGGAACGGGGGATCGACGCCTCCGCGCTGAGCGGGACCGTGCAGAACGACCTGTTGAAGGAGTACGCGGCCCGCGGCACCTACATCTACCCGCCGAAGCCCTCGATGCGCCTGATCACCGATCTGTTCGCGTACTCCGGCCGGACCATCCCGCGCTGGAACACGATCTCGGTCAGCGGCTACCACATGCGCGAGGCCGGGGCGACCGCGGTCCAGGAGCTGGCGTTCACGCTCGCGGACGGGATCGCGTACGTCCAGGCGGCGATCGACGCCGGGCTCGAAGTCGACGCGTTCGCGCCGCGGGTCTCGTTCTTCTTCGCGTGCCACATGAACTTCTTCGAGGAGATCGCGAAGTTCCGGGCCGCCCGGCGGATGTGGGGCAAGGTCATGGCCGAGCGGTTCGGGGCGAAAGACCCGAGGAGCCTCATGCTGCGGTTCCACACGCAGACGGGCGGCGCGACGCTCACCGCCCAGCAGCCGCGGAACAACATCGTGCGGACGGCGCTCGAGGCGCTCGCGGCGGTGCTCGGCGGGACGCAGTCGCTGCACACGAACTCGTTCGACGAGGCCCTCGCGCTGCCCACCGAGCAGGCCGCGAAGATCGCCCTTCGGACCCAGCACGTGATCGGGCACGAGACGGGCGTGACGCACACCGTCGATCCCCTGGGCGGCTCCTACTACGTCGAGTCGCTCACCAACGAGGTCGAGGCGCGCGCGTGGGAGTACCTCGAGCGGATCGACCGGATGGGGGGCGCGGTCGAGGCGATCGAGGCCGGCTTCTACCAGGACGAGATCGCCGAGGCCGCGTACCGGATCCAGCAGGGGATCGAGTCGGGCGAACGCGTGATCGTCGGGGTGAACGGGTTCGAGGACGCCGAGGAGCAGCCCGTGCAGATCCAGACGATCGGCCGGGAAGAGGTCGCTCGGCAGGTCGAGCGGCTCCGCGCGCTCCGGGCCTCGCGCGACCAGCGATCGGTGGACCGGGCGCTCGCCGAGATCGAGGCGACCGCCCGCGGGACCGGCAACCTGCTCCCGCCGATGAAGGTCGCCCTGCGCGCCCGGGCGACCCTCGGCGAGGTCTCCGACGTGCTGCGCGGCGTGTTCGGCGAGTACCACCCTCGCTGAAGCGCGCCGTCGCTCACGCGGCGAGCTCGACGATCGCGTGCACGATCGCCGCGACGCCGGCGACGCCGAGGACGAGCGCGAGCCACCGCAGGCGCGGGCCGCGCGCCGTCGCGACGGCGGCGACGAGGCACCCGAGCCCGACCAGGAGCTCGGTGACGTACGTCAGGGTCTGGCCCATCGCGGTGCAGGGTAGGCTCTGCCGCCATGGACATCTCGATCATCGGCGGGACCGGCGACGAGGGGTTCGGCCTCACGCTGCGCCTGGCCCGTGCGGGGCACCACGTCACGATCGGCTCGCGGTCGCAGGAGAAAGGGGCGGCTTCGGCGGAGAAGGCCCGCGCGCTCGTCGGCGGCGACGCGAACGTCGACGGGACGACCAACGAGGCGGCCGCCGCCGCCGGGGTCGTCATCGTGACGGTGCCGTTCGAGGGGCAGGCCGAGATCTATCGCACGATCAAGGGCGCGATCGAGCCGGGCACGATCGTCGTGGACTGCACGAGCCCGCTCGCGACCGCGGTGGGCGGCCGGGCGTGGCACGTCGTGCGGCCGTGGCACGGTTCGGCGGCCGAGCAGGCCAAGGCGATCTTGGATCCCGGCGTTCGCATGGTGGGGGCGTTCCACACGATCTCGGGCGAGGCCCTGCAGGATCTCGAGCACGAGATGGAGAGCGACGTGCTCGTGTGTGGCACCGACAAGGAGGCCAAGGCGATCGTCGGCGGTCTGATCGAGGACATCCCCCGCCTGCGCTGGGTCGACGCCGGCGATCTCACCCAGGCCCGGATCGTCGAGACGCTCACGGCGCTCCTGATCTCGATCAACCGGACGTACAAGATCCACGACGCCGGCGTTCGGATCACCGGGCGCGATGCGTGGGGCATCCCCGGGGCGAGCGCGTAGGTCGCGTCCCGCGGGGCTCGCCTACGCCATCGTGTCGGCGAGCAGCCACCCGAACCCGACCGCCCACACCGCGACTGAGAGCGGCGCGGTCACCTTGACGAGCTTCGGCCGGATCGACACCACGAACGCGACCGCGAGCGACACGAGGACGATCGCCTTCTTGAGGAGCAGCCAGCTCGTCGGATCCGAGATCGACGGGGGGTGCATGCACAGGACCAAGACGTCGTCGAATCGGCCGCGATCGCACGTGTACGCGGGGATCCGCGTCGCGATGAAGATGCCGCCGAGCGCGACCAGAGCACCCAGCGCCCAGACGTACCGCGAGCTTCCCTCGGGATCCACGAGCCGGCGCCGGATCCGGACGAAGATGCCAACCGCCCAAGCCATCGCCGCGACCGAGCACATCGTGAGGATCGTCGCGCCGGCCGATCGCTCGACGCACGGCCCGGCGATCTCGCCGCACACACGCCAGATGTCGTCCCACGACACGACGATCGTCACGACGGCCGACACGATCAGCGTCACCGCGAAGATCCGGCCAGCGAGCTTCCCCTCGGGGCTGACCTCGGTGAGGACCGCGTCCACCCCGGGGTCCGGCCGACGCCTCACCGCGGGATCAGTCGAGCTCGACGAGCGGGTCCCCGGGTTGGACGTTCTGTCCGGCCTGCGCCGGGATCTCGGTGACGACGCCCGCGCGCGGGGCCGGGATCGCGTTCTCCATCTTCATCGCTTCGAGGATGCAGACGACGTCGCCCGCCTGGATCTCCTGGCCGGGCTCGACGAGCACCCGCAGGATCGTGCCCTGCATCGGCGCCGCGATCACGCTGTGGACGTGGTCGCCGCCGTGGGCGGAGTGACGCGACGGGACCTTCGGGGCGGTGTCGCGACGCTGGTCGAAGATGCGGACCGGCACCCGTCGCCCGTCGACCTCGAGCAGGAGCTCGGCCGGGACCGGCTGGCGCGTATCGGATGGCGGCGGCGCGGGCGTGCCGCCCTCGGGGAGCTCGGCGTCGCGGAGCGCCTTCTCGAGCCACGTCGTGGAGTGCGTGGACTTGTGGAACGCGCGGGTGCCGAGGATCCACCGGTGGAGAGGGATCGTCGTCGGGACCCCTTCGACCTGGTACTCGGCCAGCGCGCGGTCCATCCGCGCGATCGCGCGGCCGCGGCTCTCGGCCGAGACGATGACCTTGGCGAACATCGAGTCGTAGTCGGCAGGGATCTCCCGACCCTCCCGGACGCCCGAGTCCACCCGGACGAACGGACCCGAGGGCTCCCGGTACGCGGTGACGCGCCCCGGTCCCGGCAGGAAGTTGCGCGCGGGGTCCTCGGCGTTGATCCGGCACTGGATCGCGTGACCCGTCGGGCGGACGTCGGACAGGTCGAGCTTCTCGCCCAGCGCGACGCGGATCTGGAGCCCGACCAGGTCGAGCCCGGTCACCATCTCGGTCACGGTGTGCTCGACCTGCAGCCGCGTGTTCATCTCGAGGAAGTAGAAGCTGCCGTCCTCGTCGACGATGCACTCGACGGTGCCGGCGTTCACGTAGCCCGCCTCCTTCGCGAGCGCCATCGCGGCCTCGCCGATCCGCGAGCGCAGGTCGGCGTCGACCACCGGCGACGGCGTCTCCTCGATCAGCTTCTGGTGGCGGCGCTGAACCGAGCAGTCGCGTTCGCCCAGGAAGAACACGTTGCCCCTGGTGTCCGCGAACACCTGCGCTTCGACGTGGTGCGCGCGTTCGACGTACCGCTCGAGGAACACCTCGGGGCGACCGAAGTACGCCTGCGCCTCACGGGTCGCGCGCGCGAGCGCGCTCTCGAGCTCCTCGGGTTTGCGCACGACCTGCATGCCCTTGCCCCCGCCGCCGAACGCGGCCTTGACCAGGACGGGGAACCCGATGCGTTCGGCCTCGGCCGGCGCCTGGACGAGCGTGACCGGTTCGGGCGTGCCCGGCACGATGGGGACGCCGACGCGGTCGGCGGCGCGGCGCGCGGCGGACTTGTCGCCCATCATCTCGATCGCCTCGGCGGGCGGACCGATGAAGGTGAAGCCCGAGTCGGCGACGGCGGCCGCGAAGTGCGCGCGTTCGGACAGGAACCCGTAGCCGGGGTGGATCATCGTGGCCTTCGCGCGCGAGGCGGCCTCGAGGATCGCGCCGATCGACAGGTAGGAGTCGGCGGCGAGCGCCGGGCCGATCCGGTGGGCCTGGTCGGCCATCTCGACGTGCAGGGCGTCGCGGTCCGCGTCGCTGTAGACGGCGATCGAGGTGTAGCCGAGCTCTCGGACCGTGCGGATGATGCGGACCGCGATCTCGCCGCGGTTCGCGATCAGGATCCGAGGTTTCGCCACGCGCTCCGCTCCGTCATGCTTGCTCGATCAGACCGTCGGCATCCCGAGGGTCCGCGGAATCCGGTACCCACCGAACAATCGGGTACCCCCGAGCGGGAGTCAATCGTCCGTGCTGTCCGAAGACGCCCTGGTCCGAGCGCTCGAACGTGTCGGTCTGCGTGCCCCCGTGCGGTTCGAGGAGGTTACTGCCTCGACCCAGGCGACGGCCCTCGAGCTGGCGGCCGCAGGCACGCCCGAGTGGACCCTGGTCGCCGCGGGACACCAGACCGAAGGGCGGGGGCGCCTCGGGCGCACGTGGCACGACGAACCGGGCCGGGCGCTGATGTTCTCGGTGGTGCTTCGGCCCGAGCTCGACCCGGACTCGGGGGGCCTGCTCACGCTGCTCGCGGGCACCGCGATGGCGCGGGCCTGCTTCGAGCTCGCCGACCAGCGCGCCGCCTGCAAGTGGCCGAACGACCTCCTGATCGCCGGTCGCAAGGCCGGGGGGATCCTGGCCGAGTCGCGCGTCGAGAGCGACCGGTTCGAGCACGTCGTGATCGGCGTCGGCGTGAACCTCGGCGCCGCGCCGCCCGAGATCCCCCAGGCCGGGTCCGTCGAGGCCGAGGACGACGAACTGCTCGAGGCATTCCTGTCCGCGTTCGTCCGCGGGTACGAGCCCGCGCACCCCGCGTTCGCCGGGGGCGTGATCGCTGCGTACCGGGAGGTGTGCGCGACGCTCGGCACCCGCGTCCGAGCCGCGACGGGGGGCGGAGCGGTCGTGGAGGGTGAGGCCGTAGACGTCGACGAACGCGGTGGCCTGGTCGTCCGAACGCCGGCGGGCGACGAGGTCGTGCGGTTCGGGGTGGTCGAGCACCTGGAGTAGGATTCGCCCATGCCGTTCCCCCGCAAGCTCCTGATCGAGCACGAGGAGCTGGTCCTCGAGCTGCGGCCGCACTGGATCGCCCTGGTGATGCCGGCGATCGTGACGATCCTGGTGATCGTCGGGTGGTCCCTCGCGGTCACCAACGGCCCCGAAAGCGGCACCGGCCACGACGCCGTGTTCTGGGGCGCGACGGCGGTCGCGATCTTCGTCCTGATCTGGTTCCCGGTCCGCAAGTTCATCGCGTGGGCGACGTCGTACTTCGTCGTGACCTCGGACCGGGTGATCCACCGCGAGGGCTGGATCGCCAAGCGCTCGATGGAGATCCCGCTCGAGGCGATCAATGACGTCCGATTCCACCAGGGCGTGTTCGAACGCATGATCGGGGCCGGCGACCTGATCATCAGCTCGGCGAGCGAGTTCGGGCGCGAGGTGTTCGGCGACATCCGCAACCCCGAGCACGTCCAGAAGACGATCTACCAGCAGGGCGAGCTCAACCAGGACCGGATGTACCGAGGGGCCGGGCGCGGCTCGGCGTCCGCGGCGCCGGCCCCGCCCCCATCGGGCGCGAGCGCGCCGGCGATGCCGCCGGCCTCCGCGTCCACGACCGGTGAGCTCGAACGCCTGGCGGAGCTGCGGAACAAGGGCGTGCTCACGGAGGACGAGTTCCAGGCCCAGAAGAAAAGGATCCTCGGCGGGTAGAATCCGAACCCCGGCACCCAGAGCGAGACGCACATGGACACACTTGATCGATCGATAGCCAGGACCCCACCGGCGACGAAGATCGAGATCGTCGGGTACGCGCTGGTGGCCGTCGGCTACGTCGTGATGACCCTGGGGATCCTCGAGATCGGCGGGCTGTTCAACGTCGTGCTCGGTCTGGCCGCGGCCTGGGCGGGCTGCGTCCTGATGTTCCTCGGCGAGGAGCGGCGCGAGTTCGACGAGGAGGCCGAGTTCCGCCGGGAGCTCGAGGACCTCTGACACCTCCGCCCGATCGCGGGCGAGCGGGGTTCGCGGCCCGGATGGGACAATCGCGTTCGTGGAGCCGAAGGTCGCCGTCGTCGGCGTGGGGCACGCGGGGTTCGCGCCCGTCACCGCCGGGATCTCTTACAAGGAGCTGATGTTCGAGGCGGCGACGCGCGCCTACCACGACGCCGGCGTGGATCCCCGGACCGAGATCGACTCGTTCGTCTGCTGCTCGGAGGACTTCCTCGAGGGCACCTCGATCTTCGACGAGTACGTGCCGGACCAGCTCGGCGCGATGCAGCGGCCGGTGCAGACCGTGGCGGCGGACGGGCTGTTCGGCGTCGCGACGGGGATGATGCTGATCGGTTCGGGCCTCGCGTCGATCGTGGCGGTCGAGGCGCACAGCAAGGTCTCGGACGTGCGGACGCTCGGCGCGATCGAGGCGTTCGCGCTCGACCCGGTGCTGAACCGCCCGCTCCGGTTCCCGACGCTGGCGGTCGCGGGGCTCGACATGAACGCGTTCCTCGAACGCACGGGCCTGTCCGAGGAGCACTGCTCGATGGTCGCGGCCAAGAACCGCTCCAACGCGCTCGACAACCCGCGGGCGGCGTACCCGGCCGACCTCGACGCCGACGACGTGGACGGCTCGAGCCCGGTCGCGTGGCCGCTCAAGACGCTCGAGGTCGCCGAACGGGCCGACGGCTGCGTGGTTGTCGTCCTCGCGGCGGAGGACCGCGCCCGAGAGCTGACCGAGGGACCCGTGTGGCTGCTCGGCGCGGGCTGGTCCTCGGGCAGCCCGTCGCTGGAGAGCCGGACGTGGGGCGAGACCGAACCGGTGACCAAGGCCGCCGAGTCCGCGTACCGACAGGCCGAGATCGCCGACCCGCAGGAGGAGATCGACCTGGCCGAGGTGGACGACACCTTCGCCTACAAGGAGCTGCTCCACCTCGAGGCGCTCGGGTTCGGCGAGGCGTCCGAGCTCGCGCAGCTGCTCGAGGCGGGCGAGCTCGAACCCGGGGGCGACCTGCCGGTCAACGTCTCGGGCGGCTCGCTCGGTCAGGGGAACCTGTTCGAGGCGAACGGGCTCGTCCGGCTGCTCGAGTGCGTCGAGCAGCTCCGCGCCGAGGCCGGCGAACGCCAGGTCGACGAGGCGTACGTCGCGGTCGCGCAGTCCGCGCGCAGCGCGCCCTCGACCTCGGCCGCCGTGGTCGTGCTCGCGAACGATGAGGGGGCCGGCGGATGAAGCTCGACGGCGTCGACCATGTGTGGTTCTGGGTCTCCGACATGGACCGGGCGGTCGGCTTCTACCGCGATGGGCTCGGTCTCGACGTCAACAGCCGCCATGGCGACGAGTGGGCCGAGCTCGACGCGGGCTCGATCCGGATCGGGCTCCACGGCGCCCGCGGCGGGACCACGCAGCACGGCGGCACGGCGGTGTTCCGCGTCGACGACCTCGACCTCGCCAAGACCGCGCTCGAGCAGCGGGGCGTCGTGTTCGAGGAGCACCTGGGCGAGGTGCCGGGGATCGCGCGGTACGCGTCGTTCGCGGACCCCGACGGGAACTCCATGCAGCTGATCGAGTACGTGACCGACGACGCGTTCCCCGGCGGGGTCATCTGATGGCGCGGCGGGTCGCGGTCGTCGGCGCCGGGATGACGAAGTTCGTCCGGCGCGCGCAGGAGACCGGCAAGGAGCTCGCGTGGGAGGCCTCGCGCGAGGCGCTCGCGTCGTGCGAGCTGCCGCTCGACCGGATCGACGCCGTGTGTCTGACGAGCGCGCCCGATGCGTTCGACGGCGTGCACATGAAGGGGGAGTACCTGTCCGACGGCGCGGGCGCGTTCGGGCGGCCGTACATGCGAACGTACGTGGGCGGCGGCAGCGGCGTGTTCACCGCGATCCAGGCGTACTACACGGTCGCGAGCGGGATGGCCGACGTCGTGCTCGCCGTGGCCGAGGAGAAGATGTCCTCGACCCAACCGCACCCGCAGGGCGCGTTCCTCACGATCTTCGACAACATCCTCGAACGCCCCCTGGGGCCGAACCTGCTCTGGATCTTCGCGCTCGAGATGAACCGCTACATGACGGTGCACGGCATCGACAAGCGCGACATCGCGGCGGTTGCCGTGAAGAACAAGCGGAACGCGGCCGACCACCCGGCGGCGCTGCTCGGGCAGGCCGACATCACGATCGAGGACGTGCTCGCCTCAGAGACGCTCGCGTGGCCGGTGCAGCGCCTTGACGTCTCGCCGATCAGCGACGGCGCGGTCGCGATCGTCGTCGCGAGCGAGGAGGTCGCCAAGCAGATCACGAGCGACCCCGTCTGGATCCAGGGCGTCGGGTGGAACCTCGACACCGCGTACTGGACCAACCGGGACCTGGTGTTCCCCGAGTACGTCGCGAACGCCGCCCGCATGGCGTACGGGATGGCCGGCGTGACCGAGCCGCGCAAGCAGATCCACGTCGCCGAGCCCTACGACCCGTTCGACTACAAGGAGCTGCACCACCTCGAGGGGCTCTTGCTGTTCGACAAGGGGAAGGCGCCCGAGGCGGCCCGCGACGGCGTCCTCGACCGCAAGGGCGACCTGCCCTCGTGTCCGAGCGGCGGCCTGCTCGGCGTCGGCAACCCGATCGCGGCGGCCGGCCTGATGAAGATCGCCGAGCTCTTCTGGCAGCTCCGCGGCGAGGCCGGCGCGCGCCAGGTCCCAGGAACGCCCGAACGCGGCGTCGCGCAGGCCTGGGGCGACCTGATGCAGGTCGGCACGGTCGTCGTGATGGGCCGCGAGGGCGGCCCGCCGACCACGGCGACCCAGCTCGAGACCCCGCCAGCCGCGACGCCGGCGACGTCGCTCTCGGACGCCGAGTTCCGTTCGGCGACGGGCGCCGTCGAGGACGAGATCGGCGCGAAGTACGCGTGGGACGCGGGGGTCGCGATCGGCCGGTTCCTCGATGGGCTCCGCGAAGGGAAGATCCTCGGCCGCGAGTGCCGCGTCTGCCATCGGGTGCTCGTGCCACCGCGGATGTTCTGCGAGCGCGACTTCCGCGGAACCGACGCCTGGGTGCAGGTCGAGAACACCGGCGTCGTGCAGACGTTCTCGATCTGCAACGTCCGCTGGGACATGCAGCCGCTCGACGAGCCCGAGCTCCCCGCGGTGATCTCGATCGACGGCTCGAACGGCGGGTTCCTCCACATGCTCGGCGAGGTGAAGCCCGACGAGGTCACGATCGGCATGAAGGTGGAGGCCGTGTGGAAGCCGGTCGGCGAACGCACGGGCTCGATCCTGGACATCGCGTACTTCAGGCCGAGGACGGACGGCTGATGCTCGAGAAGATCGCGCGGCCTGAGGAGATCCGGCGTTGGGACGGCGATATGCCCGTCCGCCACCGGTACACCCCGGGCGTCGCGGGCGACGCGTTCTTCACGGCGCTGAAGGATCGGGGCGTCCTGTTGGGTTCGAGGTGCGAGCACTGCTCGTACACGTACGTCCCCGCGCGACTGTTCTGCGAACGCTGCTTCGCGGAGCTCGCGGCGGACACCGAGGTCGGCCCCGGCGGCGAGCTCGTGTCGTTCACGATCGTGTTCGTCGGGATCGAGGGTGAGCCCCTGGAGAGCCCTCGAACCATCGGAGCCGTGCGGCTCGACGGTGCGGATGCGGTGCTGATCCATCGGGTGCTCGAACCGGGCGAGGAGCCGCTCGAGATCGGCGAACGCGTCGAGGTCGTCGTCAGGCCCGACACCCAACGGACGGGCTCGATCCTCGACATCGAGGGGTTCCGGGTCGGCGGGTAGTCGCCGCTCTCGCGGAGAGGCGTCATCACGCCCTCGTAAACTCTGCGCGTGGCGACCCTGACGTGTGAACGCTGCGGGCTTCCCCTGCCGGATGAGGCTCGGTTCTGCCCGAACTGCGGCTACCCCGTTGGGGCGCCGCCGCCGGAGGAGCGCAAGTTCGTCACGGTGATCTTCGTCGACCTGGTGGGGTCGACCCAGATCTCGAGCCAGATCGATCCCGAGCGCTACCGCGAGGTCCTGACCCGCTACTACCGCATGGTCGCCGAGGAGCTCGAGTCGCTCCGCGGCCGCGCCTACAACTTCGCCGGGGATGCCGTCGTCGGGGTGTTCGGCCTGCAGCACACGCACGACGACGACGCGCTCCGCGCGGTGCGCGCCGGGCTCCAGCTGGTCGAACGGGTCGGTCGTCTCGGACAGGAGATCGGGCTGCCGGTCCCGCTCCGGGTCCGCGTGGGCATCCACACGGGTCCCGTCGCGATCGGGAGCGAGGCGTCATCGACAGGGCCTGCTCTACGGCGCCACCGTGAACATGGCGGCGCGGCTGCAGCAGGCCGCCGACCCCGGGCACCGTGCTCGTCTCCGAGACGAGCTACCTCCTCTCGCTCTCGCAGGTCCAGTACGGACCGATGCGCGAGGTCGAGGCGAAGGGGTTCGAGGACGAGGCGCGCGCCTGGCCGGTCGCGGCCCTGCAGCCCGGCTCGGGGCGCAAGACGATCCCACTCGTGAACCGCAAGCGCGAGCTGCGGTTGCTGCAGGACGCGTTCGACGGCGCGCGCGAGACGCGCCGCGGCCACCTGGTGACGCTGTTCGGGGAGGCGGGGATCGGCAAGAGCCGTGTCGCCGACGAGTTCGTCGCGGGGCTGCCCGAGGAGACGAGGGTCCTGAAGGGCCGGGCCAGTCCCTTCGAGGAGGACGTGATGTTCGGACCCCTCGCGCAGATCCTCCTGCACGAGATGGGGGAGGCGGCGCACGCGCCGCCGGAGGCGCTCCGGGCGCGGCTCGAGGAGTTCGTCCTCGAATGCACCTCGCCCGACGAGGCGCGGCAGATCGTCGAGCGGCTGTGCATCGCGCTCGGCATCGGCGGCGAGGCCCGGGACGAGAAGCGCTACCGCGTCGCCGAGATCCGCTCCGGCCTCCTCGCCCTCCTGCGCGGGTTCGCGAGCCGGGGACCGGTCGTCGTGGTGCTCGAGGACCTCCAGGCGGCGCAGACGCCGATGCTCGAGCTCGTCGAGGAGCTGGTGCGCGAGGCCGACGGCATCCCGCTGCTCGTCGTGTGCGCCGCCCGGTACTCCCTGTTGGACGACCACCCCGGTTGGGGCGGCGGCCGCGGCAACTCGGTCAACCTCTACATGGAGACGCTCTCGCTCGACGACTCCACGCAGCTCGCGCGGGACGCGGGCGAGGGGCTCGACGAGGCGTACGCCCAGCGGATCGCGCGGCACGCCGGCGGGAACCCGTTCTTCATCATCGAGACGACCGGGATGCTGCTGCACCAGGGGAAGGGGGTTTCGGCCGACACCGGGCCGCTGCCGCCGGCGCTGCTGCCGCCGACCGTGCAGGCCGTGATCGCGGCCCGGATCGACCACCTCTCGCCGCAGGGTCGGGACCTGATCCGCAAGGCCTCGGTGTTCGCCCGGTCCTCGTTCACGCTCGGCGAGCTCGACCTGGTCGCCGAGCCGAACGCCGAGGCGCTCGCACAGCTCGAGGAGGAGGAGCTGCTCGAGCACGACGGCGACCGGCCCGAGCTCTGGCGCTTCAGCCACGGCATGGTGCGCGACGTCGCGTACGAGAGCCTCCCCAAGCGCGAGCGCCAGCGCCTGCACCTGCTGGTGGCCGACGGGCTCTCGGGCAACCCGGAGACCGCGGCCCGGCGCCCGCGCGCGATCGCGTTCCACCTCGAGCAGGCGGCCCTCGCCGCGCTCGACCTCAACCCGCGCGACCGGACGCTCGCCGAACGCGCGGTCGACGCGCTCGCTCACGCCGGCGACATCGCGCGCGAAGGTCCGAACATGAAGGCGGCCGAGGAGGACTACCGGCGCGCGCTGGAGCTCGCCGGCCCCGAACGCGGGTGGGGGCTCCGCGAAGCGTGGATCCTCGCGAGCCTCGGCGAGAT
Organism: uncultured Actinomycetes bacterium; assembly: GCA_963823255.1. GTDB lineage: Bacteria > Actinomycetota > UBA4738 > UBA4738 > HRBIN12 > DASSJM01. The sequence continues at coordinate 932,458 of CAWGKU010000001.1, read as the reverse complement.
CCGCTACTGGCTCGGCGAGTTCGAGCCCGCGGTCCCGGTGCTCGAACGCGCGCTGAAGCTCGGCGACGGCGACCTCGCGGTCCGCGCGCAAGCCTCGCGGTTCCTCGGCGACATCGAGCTCTCGATCCTGGGCGACGCCAAGCGCGCGGCCGAGCTGCTCGACGACGCGCTCGACGCGGCGCGCGGGCTCGGGGATCCGTGGACGCTGGCGCGGACGCTGCTCGTCGCCGCGTGGGCCCCGTACTTCCGGCAGGAGATCGACACCGCACGCGGGATGTTCCAGGAAGCGCTCGACACCGCGCGCGCGAACCCCGAGGGCGACCGCTGGTCCGAGGCACGGTCGCTCGTCGGCCTCTCGACGCTCGAGAGCGACGAGGGCGACGAGGAGTCGTCGCTCCGGCTCGCGGCCGAGGCGCTCGCCGTCGCCGAGACGAGCGGGGACCGCTTCTCGCTCGCGGTGGCGCACGAGGCGGTCGGCGGCACGATGCGCCACATGATGCGGCTGGAGGATGCCGAGGCGCACATGGATCGCTCGGTCGACGCGTTCCGCGAGCTCGGCGCGCGCTGGGAGCTCGCGAGCGCGCTCACGTCGCGCGGCATCGCCCGACGGCTGGCCGGCCGGGCCGAGGACGCCGTCAAGGATCTCCGCGAGGCGTACCGCCTGTGCCGAGAGCTGAAGGAGCGGAGCATCATCACGTGGACCGCGAGCGCGCTCGCCCGGGCGCTCGTCAACGCGGGCGACCCGGGTTCGGCCCGCCGCGTGCTGGAGGAGGTCGACTCGGTCGCGAACGTCCACACCGCCGCGGGCGAGGACTGGCTCGACTACGCCGACGTCGAGATCCTGCTGGCCGAGGGCGAGCGGGACGCGGCGCTCGAACGTGCGATCGCGATCCTGCGCTACGAGCGCGACGAGGGTTCGGACAAGGACGTCGCGACGCGGGTGTGGTGGATCTCGCAGGTCTTCGGCGTCGAGCCCGCCGGGGGCGAGGAGGAGGTCGAGCGCGCCCGGGAGCTGCTCGAACGCACCCAGATGCTCCAGGCGTTCCGCGAGCCGGAGCTGGTCTCGGATCGTTCGGTGATTTCGGAGGTCTGACCGCTAGGCTTCGAGCCGTGGACTTCGACCTCACGCCGGAGCAGGACGAGCTGCGGACCGCGGTGCGCGCGTTCGCCGAGGAGGTCGTGGCCCCCGCCGCGGCCGAGGCCGACGAGCGCGAGGAGTTCCCCACCGAGATCGTGAAGCGCGCCGCCGAGCTCGGGCTGTTCGGGATCCCGTTCCCCGAGGAGGTCGGCGGGCAAGGGGGCGACCTGCTCTCGTTCTGCCTGTGTCTCGAGGAGATCGGGCGGTACGACCAGTCGCTCGGGATCACGCTCGAGGCGGCCGTGGGGCTGGCCGCGAACCCGATGTTCCGGTTCGGCACCGACGAGCAGCAGGAGCGGTGGCTCGTCCCGATGGCGCGGGGCGAGGCGATCGGCGCGTTCGCGCTCACCGAACCCGGCGGCGGCTCCGACGCCCGCGCGATCCGGACGACCGCGAAGCTCGACGGCGACGCGTGGGTGATCGACGGCTCGAAGGCCTTCATCACGAACTCGGGGACGCCGCTGACGTCGGTGATCATCGTCGCGGCGCTCGACGAGGCGGCGGACGACGGCGACGTCTCGACGATCGTCGTGCCGGTCGGGACGCCCGGGCCTCACGGTGGGACCGAGCTACCGCAAGGTCGGATGGCGGGCGAGCGACACCCACGAGGTCTCGTTCGACGGGTGTCGCGTCCCGGCGGATCACCTGCTCGGCGGACGCGGACGCGGGTACGCGCAGTTCCTCGAGACGCTCGCCGACGGCCGCGTCGCGATCGCGGCACTGTCGGTGGGGCTCGCGCGCGGATGCCTGGAGGAGAGCGTTCGGTACGCGAGCGAGCGGGAGGCGTTCGGGCGGCCGATCGGCGCGTTCGAGGCGCTGCAGTTCAAGATCGCCGACATGCGGGTGGGGGTCGAGACCGCCCGGCTCGCGTACCAGCGGGCGGCGTGGCTCCGCGACCGTGGGCGGCCGTTCGCCACCGAGGCGTCGATCGCCAAGCTGTTCGCGAGCGAGGTCGCGGTCTCGAGCGCGCGGGAGGCCGTGCAGGTCCACGGCGGCTACGGGTTCGTGGAGGACTTCCCGGTGGCTCGTTTCTACCGCGACGCCAAGGTGCTCGAGATCGGCGAGGGCACCAGCGAGATCCAAAGGTTGCTGATCGCACGGGCGCTCGGCCTGCCGGGGACGGAGCTGTAGGCGGTCCCAGGCACGGAACGTGCCCGCGTCTCGAGCGGCCGGAGAAGGCCGCCGAGGATGGTTGCAACGAGGGGTTCGAGCGGGCACGGTTGACACCCCGCTCGGCCGTCCGTTAGGAAGGTCCTCCCCAATGGCCGAAGATCACTCAGGTTCGCCCGTCGTGTTCCGCCGCGCCCTCGCGGTGGTGGCGGCGCTGGCGCTCCTGACGTCGGCCGCGCAGGTGGCACTCGCCGAACCGAGCACCAAGCAGAAGCTCGACGACGCCAAGGCGGAGTTCGAGCAGCTCAAGGGCGAGATCGAGTCGCAGCAGCGGGTGGTCAGCACGCTCCTGCTCGAGGCCCAGCGGATCGCCGAACGCAAGGAGGCCGCGTACGGCGAGTGGCAGCAGATCACGGCCGAACTCCAGGACACGCGGGCCGCGCTGACCGACGCGCAGGTGCAGTACCAGGGTCTGCGGGACGATCTGGAGCAGCGCGCCAGGGACGCCTACATCTCGGGCCCCGCCTCGGGTCTGGAGTTCCTGCTCGGCGCCAGCTCGATCGCCGACCTCTCCGCCCGGATGGAGTACGTGAACGCCTTGAGCCAGGAGGACGCCGACCTCGCGACGAAGGTGCAGAACGTCCGCAACACCCTGGCGGCTCGCAAGGACGAGCAGCGGCAGCTCCAGGAGCGCGCGGCGCGGGCGCTCCAGAAGGTCCAGGCGGCGGAGGCCGCGCTCAAGGCCAAGCTCGCTGAGCAACAGGCCGCGCTCGACGACCTGAACTCGAAGATGGCGCGGGCGGAGGAGCTCGTGAAGAAGCTCGAGAAGCAGTATCAGCAGGAGCTCGCCGCGCTCACGGGTCTGGACTTCCACGCCGGAGCGATCCTGAAGGTCTGCCCGGTCGGGCAGCCGCATGCGGTCTACGACGGGTTCGGGGCGCCGCGGTTCGCGGGCGGTTACCACCCGCATGCCGGCGACGACATCCTCGCCCCGCAGGGGACGCCGATCTACGCGACCTTCGACGGGTTCGCGCAGGCCGGCTACAACATCCTAGGCGGCAACTCGGTCGACGTGTACGGCGACCTCGGCTACACGTACAACGCCCACCTCGTGGAACCCGGGTTCACGGGGAACGTCTCCGCCGGCGACGTGATCGGGTACGTGGGCGCGACCGGCGACACGTCGACACCGCACGATCACTTCGAGTGGCATCCGAACGTGATCCCGTCGAACTGGCCGTCGAGCCCGTACGGCTACAGCGTGATCGGCGACGCGGTGAACCCGTTCCCGCTCCTGTCGGCGGTCTGCTAGCGCCGGCGCCGTGCGTCGCCCTCGCGGGACGCCGATCCCCTCCGCAGCAGCACGGCCGCGACGACCGCGAGGACGATCAGCCCCGCCACGATCGCGATCGTTGCCGCGGACGACCCGCCCCCGGAGCCCCCCGTCCCGGTGGTCGGCGAGGCCGGCTGCCCCGCCACCGAGACGTAGCCCAGCTCGCGGATGTCCGCACCCGCCTGCTGGATGCTCGGCAGGTCGTCCGTCTTCAGTGCCTGCCACCGATCGCCGGACTTCGACGAGATGATCGAGTGGCTGCCGTGGTCGTTCGCGAGCAGCGGGTACACGAGGACCACGGTGGCGAGGTTCGCGAGCTTGGCCACGTCGCCCGAGGGCCGATAGGTCGCGTCGAGCAGATAGACGTTCCCCACGACGTGGAGCGGTTCGTCCGGGTGGGCGATCGCGCCCGCGAGGGGTTCGACGGTCACCTCGACCGAGCGCTGGCCTTCGGCGCTCGCGAACGATCCCGCGGGCAGGATCACCGTGACCTGTGCGTCGTCGGTGGTGACCACCGCCGTCTTGCTGCCGTCCTTCCCGAGCTCCACCGTGAAGGTGCCGGGCGTGGGCTTCTGGTTGGTCGCCGCCAGCTCGGGGGGCGGCTGCACCCATCGGTACGCGGTCGGGGGCGCGAGCCCGTCCAGGAGCGGGCGCCGCGCGAGCGGGCTGAGGTATCCGGACCACAGCGCCGTCACAGCGTAGACCACGGCGATCGCGAGACCGGCGCCCAGCGCGCGAGAACGGGTGCTCACGGCAGCGGGTCGAGCCGCTCGATCGGACTGGTCGCGTATCGCGGCGGCCAGACCACCGCGTACTCGCCGGGCGCCTGCCACTGCCACACCACGCTGCTCGCGAGGACGTTCGCGCCCGCCGTCACGGTGCCGGGCTCGCCGAACTTCAACCCGCTTCCGTTGGGCAGCGAGCCCTGCGGCAGGTCGACGGCGTTCGCGGCGGTGGCGATCGCCGCCGGGGTCGGCTGCGCGGCGGTGGAGAGCACGTCGTGCAGCAACGCCCACGCGCCCGAGAAGCCCGCCAGCGCTGCGGCGGTCATCGTGCCGCCGAATCGGTCGGCGTAGGCCGCCTGTGCGCGTTCGAGCAGTGCCCGGCCGTCGGGGGTGAGGCCCTCGACGTTCAGCGCGCCGGAGGCCGGCTTGTCCGAGGCGAACAGCCCGACCGCGTCCTTCCCGAGCGTCGAGCCGAACTTCGGCATGCAGTAGCTCGAGGACGTCCCGATCCCCACGAGCACGTCCAGACCCTCTCGCACCATCTCGCGCCGCATCACGATCGCGTCGTGCAGGTACGCCGAGACGAACACGACGTCCGGCTTGCTTTCGGCCAGGTCGTGGACGAACGCGTGCATGTTCACGTCCCGCGGGTCGTACCCGAACTTCCCGACGACGTCGAAGCCGCGCGTCGCGAGCTCGTCGAGCGCGCCCTGCGCCACCGCTCGGCCGTACGCGTCGTCCACGAACGTGACCGCATACCGGAGCCTCGACGGGTCGACGTCGAGCACCGGGGCGTACTCGTCGGCGGTGAATGCGATCGCGTTCCGACCGAGGATCGCGCCCGAGGGCGCGACGCGGAACACCAGCTCGCCGGCGCCGCGGCCGGTCATCTCGCCGACCGCACCGGTCTCCCAGAACAGCATGTCCCGTCGCGCGGACGCCTCGGCGGCCGGCTCCGAGATCGTGCTCCCGTAGCTCCCGAACACCAGGCGAACGCCGTCGTCGTGGAGCTGCGCGATCGCGCCGGGCGCCGCGTCGGCGCTCGGGGTGTCGACGGGGACGAGCTCGACCGGACGCCCGCCCACGCCGCCGTCGGTGTTCACGAGCTGGACCGCGAGCCGCACGCCGTCGAACTCGTCGACGCCTCCCGGACCCTGGGCACCCGAGAGCGGGTACACCGCGCCGATCCGGATCGGGTCGGGCGAGGAGGAGGTGCACGAGACGCCCGCGAGCATCGCGAGCGTTAGCAGGAGCCCAGCGGCGCGCCTCATCGGAGCACCACCAGGGCGTTCGCGAACGCGTGGGTCGCCGCCGGGACGGTCCACGTCCCCGAGGCCCACCGCTGCCACCCGAAGAGCAACCCGGCCCCCACGTCGACGGGCAGCGCGGCAAGCCCGTACGCCGGCACGTGCACGAGCCCGAACAGGAGCGCCGAGCCCACGATCGCCACGGCCGCCCCGAACCGTTCGAGCCGGCCGTACGCGAGGCGGCGGAACAGCGCCTCCTCGGCCACGGCCGCGAGCACCGAGAGCGGGAGGGCGGCGGAGCTCCACGGGAGCGGGACCGGAGACCCCGAGACGCTCGCCGCCGCGACGACGCCCCCGAGCCCCAGCAGCAGCGCGAGACCGGGCGCCATCCGGGCCCGGTCGCGCTCCAGCGGGACCGCGATCGAGGCCAGCCCGATCGTGAGGTACGACGCCGCGAACAGCGCGGTTCGCGTGCTCGGGGCGGCGTCGACGAACGGCCGAAGGACGAGCACCGCGACGCCGACGAGGACGACGATCGTCGCCATCCCGTGCTCGCGCGGTGCCGAGCCTCGGGTCCTCGACGCGCGCGCTCACGGCTGCACCTCGAACGCGACGACCGAGACCACCCGCGGGTCGAACGGCGCGTGATCGCTCGCGACGAACTCGACCATGATCCGGTGTTCGCCGGGCGCGACGTCGGGGATCGTCTGTTCGAGGCCCTCGGTCATCGAGATCAGCGTGTCGTCCAAGATCACGTGCAGGTGTCCCTCGTCCGGGACGATGTGGGTCGTGGTCGCGGGGACGAGCTTCGCGTCCTGGAGCTTCACGCGCAGGTCGACGTTCGAGCCGTGGACGACCTGGCCGACCTTCGGCGCCACGATGGAAAGCTTGGCGGTGCTGCTCGGGCGGTCGCCCGTGGACGCGGTCGCCCCCGTCGCCCCGGTCCCCCCGCCGTCGTCCGAGCCCCCGCAGGCGGCCAACGCGAGGGCCATCGTCATCGCGATCGCGATCATCCGGTGCTTCGGCACGCGTACTCCCTTCGCGCTCGGCTCATCCTGGGAACGTCTGCTGGAACGAGGCCACCAGCTCGGTGCCGTCCTTGGGATGCGCCGCGATGTCGAACGACCAGGTCCCCGGTGTGAGGTCGATGTTCGCGGCCAGATGCCCGGGCCCGAAGCGCAGCATCTCGGGTTCGAACGGCTCCGCGTCCGGCGGATGGATCGTGAGCGTGACGCCGCGGAGCGGGAGCTCCTTCCCGTCCGCGTCGAACGCGGTCACGTGCACCTGGTTCGTCCGGCCGGGCTCGCCGGGGTCGACGTAGGACTGGATCTGCACGCCGCCCTCGAGCGTGATCGTGTACAGGTCCGGCTGGCCGGGCACGCGCGAGACGTCGATGTGCTGGTCGGGCGGTTTCGGTGTGACCTCGAGCGGGACCTCGACGGAACTGCCCGCCCCCTCCACCAGCACCGTAACCGTCCACGCCCCTTGCTGTGCGAGCGCGGTGCCCGAGGCCTCCCAGGTGTCGTGGTGACCCGGCTCGAGCTCGAGGGTCGAGGTCACGTTCGGCTGCCCCGCCAGCTCGAACGTCAACGAGACCCGCCGGGCGTCGACCGGTTGGCCGGTGTCGTAGTCGGTCACGCTCGCGGCGAACGCGTTCGGGCCGACGGTGCCGGGGGTGATCCGGAGTTCGACGCGTGTGGTCGTGGCGAAGTCCGAACCCCTCACGACGAGCGGCCGGGGTGCGTGCGGCGCCTCGGCGTTCGGCTGCGGCGGGAGACCGGTGAGCAGGGCGGTCGCGGCGAACACGCAGACCGCGAGCGCGAGCTCGCCGCCGGCGGTGCGGAGGACCGGGCGCGGCCCACGCTGCTCGAACCGAGCGACGTTGCGGTACCGGTTCACCGCGCCGAGCGCGATGAGCGCCGCGACGATCGTGAGCTTCACGACGAGCGTCGTGCTGTAGTCGCTCTGGAACGGGTGCAGCAGCCACCCCCACCCGAGCTCGTTCGTCGACCGCAACACGCCGGAGACCACCACGACCACGAGCCCGACCGCCGCCAGCTGCGAGTAGCGCCGCACCTGCGCCGGCTCGAGTCTCCGAATGAGCCCGACGACCAGCCACACGAGCCCGCCGATCCACGCTCCGACCCCGAGGAAGTGCAGCCACTGCGTGGCGACGGTCACCGGGGAGCCTGCCGCGTGGCCGCCCGCCGCTCGCGCGAGCATCGCGCCGGCAGCCGTGACGCCGAGCGCCGTCAGGGTGGCGCGCCCGGGCCTCAGCGCCGCGGCGAGCGCGGCCACCCCGGCGATCGCGACGGCGACCGCGAGCAGCACGAACTTCCCGCCCGCCTCGGACGAGAGCAACGTCCCGAGCGGGACCCCGACCGACGAGCGTTCGGCCAGGGTCATCGCGACAACGCCGAGCGCCGCCAGCGCCCACGCGGCACCGAGGAGCCACGGCCGGGCGTTCGCCTTCGGACCGAACGCGAGCAGCCCGGTCACGGCGGCGCCGAACAGCACGACGAGCCCCACATAGAGCATCCACCTGCCGGCGATCGCGCCCGCGGTGGGGGTCGGCGTCCCGCTGCCGGTCTGCTCGACGGGCTTCACGTCGCCGGGGGAGACGCCGACGCCGAACGAGAACGCCCCGGCCGTCACGTGGCCATCGGTGGCCGAGACGGTGCGCCACGTGACCGTGTAGACGCCGTCCGGGACGGGATCGAGATGGACGCGCACCTCGCGGTTCGACCCCGGCGCCCGCTCGGGTGGTCCGGTCGGGACCGTGGCGCCCGAACCGTTCACGACGCCCACGATCGTCAGCTCGAGGTCGGGTGGCTCGGTGAAGCGGAGGACGATCTGGCTCGGCGGCTCCTCGAGCAGCTGGCCGTTGGCGGGGTCGGTGGACTCGATCGCCGCGTGGGCGCTCGCGGGAACCGCGGCCGCCGCGAGCGACACCGACGCGATCGCGACGGTGACGAGGACGAGCGCGATGCGCCTCACGCGGGCTCCTTCACGAAGACCACGCTCGCGGTGACCCGCGGCGCGAAGGGCGCGTGGTCGGCCGCCACGAACTCGGCCTGCAGCCGGTGCGGCCCCGGCGCGAGGTCGCCGATCGGGATCCGCTGGTCCTTCCCGTAGGTCATCGAGACGATCGCGCCGTCGACGAACACGTGGATGTGCCCGGTGGTGGGCGTGAGCGTCGTGGTCGAGCTCGGCACGATCGTGCCGCCCCGCAGGTCCAGGCGGACCTCCATGGTCCCTCCGGTTTCGGTCTCGCCGGGGGTCGGCTGCGCGAACGCGATCGTGGCCGTCGAGGTCGGCCGGATCGCCGCCGGCGGCGGCCACACGCGCGCGGGCACGACGACGGACGCCACGAGGATCACCGGTGCCACCGCGACGAACCCGATCGCGCTCCATCTCGGGAGCGAGCCGAACCCGCGCCCGCGCAGCCGGCTGAGCCCGATCCAGCCCGTCACGAACCCCAGGCCGACCAGGCCCGTCGAGACGAACTCGGGCGCGCCGCCCGCGTGGGCGAGCATCGGGCTCAGGCGGCCTTCGTCCGCCGCGTCGAGACCAGCGCGACGACCGCGACGACCAGACCGATCAGGCCCACGAGGATCCCGATCAGGCCGAAGGTCTTCGCGCTCGAGGCGTCGTCGGCGGCGGCCTGCGCATCGGCCTGCGCGTCGCCGATCGCGCTCGCGAGCCGCGGCTCGACGCGATCGAGCCGTGCCGCGAGATCCCCGCTCGTCGGCTGCTGGTCGGGGAACTCGACCGACTGCGGGCTCTCGACGTCGTCGAAGGTGTTGGGACCCGACGTGAAGGTCTCGTCCACGTTCTCGCCGTCGATGGTCCCGGAGAGATGGAACGTGTACTGTCCGGCGCTCGTCGGGATCAACCATGCGCGGTAGTCCCCAGGAGTGCCCTCACCTTCCCCGAAGAACGGTTCGAGCGTCAGCGGCATCGTCGTGTCGCCGAACGCGACCTCGACGTCCAGCGTGTCGCCCAGGTCGACGACCGGCTGCCCGTCGTGGACCAGGAGCACCTGGACGCTGTTCACCTCACCCGCGAACGCGGGTTCGGTTCCCCACCCCACCTCCATCTCGAGGTGGCCGAGCTTCCGCGACTCGTGCGCGAAGGCGGGTGCCGCCGAGAGCAGCACGAACGCCCCGACGAGGGCGGCGGCCGACAAAGGCCGTTTGGATCGTTCCCACATGATGAACCTCCGACGTTCCGGCACGGCGTGCGAGCCGTGCGCGCGGATGTGCTCGACGAGGGGACGTCAGGAGGAGGGTGGTGCTCGAACGCTGCCCGCCGTGGCGAACAGCGGGGCGTGGGGTCGTCGTGCCGTGACCGGCAGGGCGAACACCACGCGGACGCGGGGGAGCCGGGTGCGGGCCGCGACCACGGCCGCGAGCCGGGTCGCCGTCCGGGCGAACAGCCACAGGATCCCCGCCGCGACGATCGCGACGACGATCTGCACCGCGATCCCCGTGACCAGGATGTGGTCGTGCGCGAGACCACCGAGTGGCGCGCCTGACACGAGACGCTCCAGCACCTCCTGCGCGGCGAACGCGCAGGTCTGTGCCACGACGAGGACCCTCGCCAGCCGCCCGAACCGTTCGGTCCGGTCGCCCGTGTGGGCGAACGCGCGGACCACGACCGCGGCCATCCCGGCGACCACGAGCATCAGGACGGCCTGATCGAGCGCGGGCAGGTACGCGTGGCCGGTGCGTTGCAGGGCGAACACGCGCTGATGTGGGTCGGGGATCGCGATCAGGTACGCGAGCGCATGCCCGAGCACCAGCCCGGCCGCGGCCGTGCCGAAGATCGGGAAGCCTCGGAGCCTGGGTCCCTCACGCACGCCGACTGATCTCCTCGGTGCGACTCGGCTGGATTGTACGCTGACGCCCGGACGATGCAGCCAGACGACACGAGCGGGAGCGATGCGCGCAGAGGACGTTCGGACGGTCGGGGTCATCGGGTGCGGCCTGATGGGTTCGGGGATCGCCGAGGTCGTGGCTCGGGCGGGGCAGGACGCGGTCGTGCTCGAGACGAGCGACGAGCTCGTCGAACGCGGGCGGCAACGCATCGAGACCTCGACGCTCCGCGCGGTCGAACGGAACAGGCTCGACGCCCTGGAGCGTGAGGCGGTGCTCGGACGCGTCTCGCTGACCACGGACGTGCAGGACCTGGCCGACGTGGACCTCGTGATCGAGGCCGCGACCGAGGATCACGACACCAAGGTCGGGATGTTCCGCCGCCTCGACGAGGTCACCAAGCCCGAGGTGATCCTGGCCAGCAACACCTCCTCGATCCCGATCGCCGATCTGGGCGCCGCGACGTCGCGCCCCGACAAGGTGCTGGGGATGCACTTCTTCAACCCGGTCCCCGTGATGGGGCTGATCGAGCTCGTCCGGGCGATCTCGACCTCCGACGACACGATGACGTTCGGGCGCGCGTACGGGGTGGTGCTCGGCAAGACGACGGTCGAGTCGCGCGATCGGGCCGGCTTCATCGTCAACGCGCTCCTGATCCCGTACCTCAACGGCGCGATCCGGATGCTCGAGGACGGGTTCGCGACGCGCGAGGACATCGACACAGCGGTGCACCTCGGTCTGAACCATCCGATGGGGCCGCTCCGGCTGATCGACCTGATCGGGCTCGATACGCACCTGTTCATCGCGAACGTGCTGTTCGAGGAGTTCAAGGAGCCGACCTACGCGCCGCCGCCGCTGCTGCGGCGGATGGTCACCGCCGGACGTCTGGGCCGGAAGGTCGGCCGCGGCTTCTACGACTACGAGGGCTGACCGCCCTCACTTCGCGTCGAGGGCCCGTTCGTACACCTCGAGGGTCATCCGTGCGGTCTCGTCCCACGAGAAGCGTTCGGCCTGCCGGCGCCCGGCCTCGGCCAGTCGTTCGGCGAGGGCGACGTCGCCGACCAGCGATGCGATCGCGGCGGCGATCTCGCGCACCGAACGCGGGTTGACGCCGAGCGCCGCGTCGCCGGTGACCTCGGGGAGCGAGGACGTCGCCGAGGCCACGACGGGGACCCCGCGGCTCATCGCCTCCAGCACCGGGAGGCCGAACCCCTCGTAGACCGACGGGTACACGAACGCCTCCGCCGCCCGATAGACCGCGTCGAGCTCGCCGGGCGCGAGGGCGCCGGTCATCACGATCTCGCCCGGACCCTCGAGCGCGAGCTCGCGCATCAGACTCTCGTGGTGCCAGCCGAGCGGACCGGCCAGCACCAGCGCGTGCGGCACGCCGGTCGCGGCCACGCGCCGGTACGCTCGGACCAGCCGCACCAGGTTCTTCCTCGGTTCGATCGTGCCGACGAATAGCACGTACGGCGGGCGCACCTTGAGACGCGAGAGGGTCTCGCCCACGTCGACGTCGCTCGACGGCAACGCGGCGGCCTCGGGGACCACGTGGAGCTTGCCCGGGTCGACCTTCGTCCGCGATAGCACGTCCTCGGCGGTGGTGCGCGACGGCGTCACGATCGCGTCCGCGCGCCGGACGGCCGCGCGCAGCCCGAGCCGGTACATCGCTCTCCACGCCCTCGGGAACAGGCCCGGATAGCGGTCGAACGCCAGGTCGTGCACCGTGACGACCAGGCGCTGGCCCTCGGCCGCGGGCGGGACTGCGGACCCGCTCATCGCGTGCACGAGGTCGGCTGAGCGGATCGACGCCGGGAGCGCGGGTCTGCCCGTCAGGTTCCACCGCGGGTACAGGCTCCGGATCGAGCCGTCGAGCTCCTCCTCGGCGAACCCGTCCATCCACGTTCCTGGCCACGTTTCCGAGGGCCGGGGCGTCTCGAACCTCGCGTGGAACAGCGTGAGCTCGAGCGACGGTTCGCGTCCGGCGAGCGCCGGCACCAGGTTCCGGATGTAGGTGCCGACGCCGCCCGGCACGGAGAAGAACAGCTGATCGACGTGCGCAGCCACCCTCATCGCGAGGCCTCCACGCACGAGCATCCGGACCGGCCCGACCGTGGCCCCGTGCTCGGTGTCCGGCTCGATGTCCAGGCGGTCGCCCGCCCCGAGCTCCACGTCGCCGTCGTCCAGGTGGAACGTGATCGAACCGTCGAGGCAGAACAGGACCTTGTGGAAACCGTGGGCGTGCCGGCCGTAGGTGTCGCCGGGTCCGTTGCCCCACGATCTTGGGGCCGAGCATCCCTCGGCCCGGAACGCCTCCAGTGCGGCGTCGCGTCCGCGGACCGCGGAGACGGTCTTCGACGCGGTCATCTACCCCGCGTCGCCGCGGCCCGCCTGCGGCGGGACGCCCTTGCGGGCGAAGGGCACGGCGCGGGAGCGCCGCCACGGCATGTCCGTGTGGTGCCGGGCCTGCAGCGCGCCGAGCCCCGTCGCGTCGATCCGGCCCGCGAGGACCCACGGGTGGGGGTGCGGGCTCTCCTGCGCGAAGTAGCGCTCGAGCGCTCGGATGATCGCGCGCTCCTCGTCGGGCGTGAGGTCGCCGGGAAGCTCGAAGCGGCGGTCGTCGCTCACAGCGGGATGTTCCCGTGCTTGCGAGCCGGGACCGTCTCGCGCTTGGTCGAGAGCATCCGGAGCGCCTTGATCAGGCGGGGCCGGGTCTCGGCGGGCTCGATCACGTCGTCGATGAACCCGCGTTCGGCCGCGATGTAGGGCGTCGCGAACTTGGCCTGGTACTGCTGGATCAGCTCGGCGCGAGCGGCGACCGGGTCCTCGGCCTTCTCGATCTGCTTGCGGAACACGACGTTCACCGCGCCCTCCGGGCCCATCACGGCGATCTCGGCCGTCGGCCACGCGAACGACACGTCGGCCCGCAGATGCTTCGAGTTCATCACGAGGTACGCGCCCCCGTACGCCTTGCGCGTGATGACGGTGAGCCTCGGCACTGTCGCCTCGGTGAACGCGTAGAGCAGCTTGGCGCCGTGGCGGATGATCCCCTGGTACTCCTGGTCGGTACCGGGAAGGAACCCCGGCACGTCGACGAACGTGACGAGCGGGATGTTGAACGCGTCGCACGTCCGCACGAACCGCGCCGCCTTCTCGGACGCGTCGATGTTGAGCGTGCCGGCGAGCACCTTGGGTTGGTTGGCGACGATCCCGATGGCCCGCCCGTCAAGCCGCGCGAACCCGATCACGACGTTCATCGCCCAGAACGGGAAGACCTCGAAGAAGTCGCCGTCGTCCACGATGCGGCGGATCACCTCGTGCATGTCGTACGGCTCGCGCGCCGAGTCCGGGATCACGTGCGTCAGACCCTCGTCGTGGCGATCGGGGTCGTCCACCGCTGCGAACGCGGGCGCATCTTCCAGGTTGTTCGATGGGAGGTACGACAGCAGGTGGCGCACCATCGCGAGGCACTCCTCCTCGTCCTGGCTCACGAACGACGCGACCCCCGAACGGCTCGCGTGCGTCATCGCGCCGCCGAGCTCCTCGAACGTGACCTCCTCGCCGGTCACGGCCTTGATCACGTCGGGGCCGGTGATGAACATGTGCGAGGTCTCGCGGACCATGAAGGTGAAGTCGGTGATCGCGGGGGAGTAGACGGCGCCGCCGGCGCACGGCCCCATGATCACGCTGATCTGTGGGATCACGCCCGAGGCGCGCACGTTGCGTTCGAACACGTAGCCGTAGCCCGCGAGGCTCGCGGCGCCCTCCTGGATCCGGGCGCCCCCCGAGTCGTTGATCTGGATGAAGGGAGCGCCGGTCGACATCGCCAGGTCCTGGACCTTGCAGATCTTCTGTGCGTGGATCTCACCCAGCGAGCCACCGAACACCGTGAAGTCCTGCGACGCGACGAACACCTTGCGGCCGTCCACCGTGCCATAGCCGGTGATGACGCCGTCGCCGGCGGGACGGTTGCGTTCGATCCCGAAGTCGTGGGAGCGGTGCACGGCGAAGGGGTCGGTCTCCTGGAACGAGTCCCGGTCCACGAGCAGCTCGACGCGCTCGCGCGCCGTGAGCTTGCCCTTCTCGTGCTGCTTGCGGACGGCGTCCTTGCGGGAGCCGTCGAGCAGGGCCGCGCGACGCTTGCGGAGCTCCTCGATGCGGTCCTCGACCGTGCGTACCGAAGGCTGGGGAAGATCCTCGGTCTTGGCCATGATCCCCGGAGTCTAGCGGAGCGACCCTCGGGCCCGAGATCCGTGCCGGAAGCAGTCGCCGGTACCCCTCCACTGTCCCCACCCGTCGGCGTTGACCATGCGGATCGTGACGATGGTGTTCGAGCGGCCGGACAGCGCGTTCTCGTTCAGGTTCCAACGCGGGAGCGTCCAGGAGTTGAAGCGGTCCGGCCAGGCGTCGGCCATGTGCTGGAACAGGCCGAGATAGTCGCCGTCCGCGGACGCCATCTGTGGGTTCAGGTCGCTCTCGGCGTCTGCGACGCAGATCGCACGCTGGGACCCGCCGCCGACCTCCCACCGGTCGGTGGCGCACTCGATCAACCGCATCATCTTGCTCCGGATGGTCTCCTCGGCCTTCCGCGTGAGGTCGCACGGACCGGTCGCGTCACCGGCGAACGCGGACGTCGCAGGGAGCATGAGGGTCAGGGCGACGGCGGGGACGAGGATCAGCACGAGGATGCGACGGGGACTGCGCACGACGACGGGACCCTAGCAGTCGCCGGTCGACGGACGGGTTGCTCGGAGACGAAGCCTCGATCGAACGCCAACCCGACCCGCTAGACATCGACGCGGCCCCCGCTGCGCCAGTAGCGGCCGTGGTCGCGGTCGAGGAACCCCTCGTCGACGAGGTGCCGTCGGAGCGCGGCGTGGTCGGTGGAGAACCGTCCGACGATCGCGTTCACGGTCTTCTCGTCGTAGTCGACACCCGGCTCGAACTCGAGCGCGATCCGTTCGAGCACGATCCGTCGTTTCGACTCCTTCGCCGGGACCTCGGTCAGACGGCCGTCGCGGAAGAACGCACGCAGCACGGCCTCCTCGTCCTCGCTCGCCGCGCCGAGGGCGAGCCCCGCGTCCCGCGGCGGCCCGACCTGCTCGGCGGCCCAGCGCAGCGTCTCGGCGTCCAGCCGGTACGTTCGCCGGTCGTCCTGGAGCCGGACGATGCCCGCGGCCACCAGCCGGTTCAGGTGCTTGCGCACGCGTGACAGCGGCAGGTCGAGCGCCTTCGCGAGCGCGGCCGCCGCGTCGCTCGAGCGCGCGAGGTGGCCGGCGATCGAGAGACGCTCGGGGTCCGCCAGGGCGCGCAGGATGTCGTCGGGCGTCTCGGCCATGTCGGTGGCTACTCCTACCATCCGCCGCATGCAGACGACCGACGAGCTCACCCCCGCCCAGCGCCGGACGCTCGAGGGCCTGATCGGCACGGACGAACGGCCCGTGTTCGCGGTCGACGCGGTGCTCCGGGTCCGGGACCGGATCGAGGAGGCCGCACGCGCGTTCGAACCGCCGGAGCCGCTGTGGCTCGGCAAGTCCAACCTGAGCGACCTCCACCGCTGCCCGGGGTTGTTCGACGCCGTCCGCGCCGGCGAGCGCGCGCCGTTCACGTTCTCGGCGCGGACCGCGGCGGGCCGGCTCGCGCACAAGGCGATCGAGCTCGAGGTGGCGGGGCGCGAGGAGCGGGACCCCCACGACCTGGTCGAGCAGGCGGCCGAGCGTCTGACCGAGGACGGCGCGTTCTCCGCGTACTGGGGCGGGCTCGATGCCTTGCACCGCGACGAGAACCTGATGGACGCGGCCAAGACCCTCGAGCTGTTCCGCTCGACGATGCCGCCGCTCCGGCGGATGCGCCGCGAGCTCGCGCCGTCGACCGAGTGGCACGTGCGCGTCGAGCTCCTCGGCGGCACGGTCGTGCTGTCGGGGCAACTCGACCTGGTCCTGGGTTCGGGACGGGCGGACGGGCCGGCGCGCGCCACGCGGCTCGCGATCGACCTGAAGACGGGACGGGCCTGGCCCGAGCACGCGGAGGACATGCGCTTCTACGCGCTCCTGCTCGGGCTGCGGTTCGGGATCCCGCCGTACCGCGTCGCGACGCTGTACCTGGAGTCGGGCGAGTGGCAGGCCGAGGACGTCGACGAACGCGTCCTGGACCGCGCCGCGGACCGCGTGATCGAGGCGATCCGCGCGGCCGCCGCCTCCGCGGCCGGACGGCCGGGGGCGCTCACGCCCGGTCCGTACTGCACCTGGTGCCCACGCTCGCTCACGTGTCCGTCGAGCGCGACGCGCGAGACCACCTGAGCGACCAACCCCGGCGTTGCCGGGTCCGCCGGGGCTCGCCTATCGTCGACCGAACCCGCGACGGCGAACGGAGCGAGCATGGCCAAGGATGTGTATGACGTCGGCGAGATCCCGCCGGTGGGCGAGGTGCCGCCGCGCATGCACGCCCAGCTCGTCCGGCCCGAACGCTACGGCGATCCGAAGGACGCGATCCGCGATGAGGTGGTCGACGTGCCGCCGATCGGTCCCGACGAGGCGCTCGTGATGGTCATGGCCGCGGGCGTGAACTTCAACAACGTCTGGGCCGCGCGCGGCGTGCCGGTCGACGTCACCAAGACCCAGGCGCGGTGGGGCGAGCCGACCGAGTTCCACATCGTGGGTTCGGACGCTGCCGGCGTCGTGTACGCGGTCGGCGAACGCGTGACGAACGTCCGCGTGGGCGACCGGGTCGTCGTCCACGCCGGCCAGTGGGACCTCGAGGACCCCTGGGTGAACGCCGGCAAGGATCCCGGGCTCGCGCCGTCGTTCCGCGTGTGGGGCTACGACACGTGCTGGGGTTCGTTCGCGCAGTTCACCAAGGTGCAGGCGCACCAGTGCCTGCCCAAGGCCGAACGCCTGACCTGGGAGGAGGCTGCGGCGCCGACGCTCACCGGGGCGACCGCCTACCGCATGCTCCACGGCTGGCCGCCGAACACCGTCGAGGAGGGCGACGTCGTGCTCGTGTGGGGCGCCTCGGGCGGGCTCGGGTCGCTGGGGGTCCAGCTCGTGGCGCTCGCCGGCGCGAAGGCGGTCGCGGTCGTGTCGTCGGCGGAGAAGGGCGCGTTCGCGATGGAGCAGGGCGCGATCGGGTTCATCGACCGGACGGCGTTCGATCACTGGGGCGTCCCTCCGGCGTGGGACGCGCCCGAGTGGAAGACCTGGTTCGAGGGCGCGAAGGGGTTCGGGAAGGCGATCTGGGACGTCGTCGGCGACCGCACGAACCCGACCATCGTGTTCGAGCACCCGGGTCAGGACACGATCCCGACCTCGATCTTCGTGTGCGAGCGCGGCGGCATGGTCGTGATCTGCGCCGGGACCACCGGCTACGACACGATGGTGGACGTGCGGTACCTGTGGTACCTGCAGAAGCGGTACCAGGGGTCGCACCTGTTCAACGACGAGCAGGCGGCCGCCTTCAACGATCTCGTCCGCGAGGGCCGCGTCACGACGACGCTCGGGCACGCGTACGACTACGAGGAGTCGGGGCTCGCGCACCGGCTGATGGAGCAGGGTGCTCTGCCCGAGGGCAACGTCGCGGTGCTGATCAACGCGCCCGAACGCGGCCTGACCGACCTCCCCTGATCGCCCGACCCTAGGTCGCTCCGCTCGGAGGCTCCTGCACGAGCTCGACCAGCACCCCGCTCATGCTTCGAGGGTGCACGAACGCGATCGTCGTGCCCCGCGACCCCGCTCGCGGCGTCTCGTCGATCAGCGTCACGCCCTCGGCACGCAGGCGTTCGAGCGCCTCGCTGACGTCCGCGACGCGGTAGCCGAGGTGATGCACGCCGGGCCCGCGCTTGTCGAGGAACCGACCCACCGGCGTGTCGGGTCCCAGCGCCCCGAGCAGCTGCACGTACGACTCGCCCACCGCGAACAGCACCTCCTCGACCCCCTGATCGTCCATCCGTTCGCGGTGCGCGGGTTCGAGGCCGAAGGTGCGTCGGTACCGATCGACCTCCTCGTCCAGATCGGTGACGGCGATCCCGACGTGGTCGATCTGCGTCAGCATCACGAGCTCCGTCGCGTGCGCCGCCGGCCCTCGGTGAGCGGCGGCTGGAGCCGCTCCATCAGCTCGTGCGCCTGCTTCACGTGGTAGGCGGGCAACGTGAGGGCCCGGGTCACGGCGGCGACGGCCTGGGCGCGCAGGTCGTCCTCTGCCTTGGCGCCGTCGCCGCGGGACGGATGCAGCGCGTAGAACTCGGTGATCTCGAGGAACTGCTGGAGCGAGGGCGTGAGGCCTCCGCGCTCGTAGGCGTAGATCGTCTGACGGGCGGCCGGGAACCCGCCGGCACCCGCCGCGTCCTGGACCGCCCGGTACCCGGCGGCCCGCCGCAGACCCCGGAGCATCGCGCCGATCGCCCGCGCGTCCTCCCGGGTCACGGGCTGGAGCTTCTTCCTGGCCATCGCCACGCACGATAGCGGCTGACGGATCCACGGGCCGAACGCTTCTCGTGCACCGTGCGTAGTGCGCCTCTCCGGCGCCCTTCCTCTAGGCCGAAGGTCCGATGTGCCCTTCGGCCGTCCTCCATAGAATGGGTCCGCCGCCGAACGAACGCCGAACGACACACGAGGGGTGGACGTGAAGCAGACGAGCCGATCGACCGCATCGGTACTGCACGGGTCCGACGCCGTGGCGCAGGGCCGCGCCGACGTCAACAAGGTCCGCGAGAAGACCCGTCGGAAGCGTCTGAGGCGGCTCATCGTCGTGCTCGCGGTGGTCGACTTCTACCTGTGGTACCGCTACCTCACCGACAACCCGTTCAAGATGCCAACGCTGGGGCCGGAGGCCATCATCTTCGCCCCGGTCGCGCTGATCATGGTCATGATCGTGCTGATGATGGCGATGCCGCTGTTCAGCGGCCGGTCGCCACACCAGATCGTGCGCCCAGAGGAGATCGAGATCGGCCTCGACGAGGTGCGCGGGCTCGACAACCAGGTCGACGAGGTGGGGCGCACGCTCGACGTGTTCCTCGGGTACGCGACGTTCCGCGACCAGCTGGGCGGTAACCCGCGGCGCGGGATGCTGTTCGAGGGTCCTCCGGGGACCGGCAAGACTTACCTCGCCAAGGCGATGGCCAAACAGGCGGGGGTCCCGTTCCTGTTCAGCGCCGCGCCCGCGTTCCAGTCGATGTGGTTCGGGATGACGAACGCGAAGATCCGCTCGTTCTTCCGGCGTCTCCGCAAGCTCGCTCGCAAGGAGGGCGGCGCGATCGGGTTCATCGAGGAGATCGACGCGATCGGCGGCGAGCGCGGCGGGATGAACGCGAGCCCCGACGGGACCGGCCTCGGACGCACTGGCCTCGTCCTTCATGGGCGCCGGCGGCTCGGGCATGGTGAACGAGCTCCTGATCCAGATGCAGTCGTTCGACCAGCCGCCGTTCGGCGCGCGGTTCAAGGCGCGGATGATCGAGTGGGTGAACGGGTTCCGCAAGCCGGAGAAGCGGATCGCCGCGACGAAGCCGACCTACAGCAACATCCTCCTGATCGCGGCGACGAACCGCGCCGACAACCTCGACCCGGCGCTGCTCCGGCCCGGACGCTTCGACCGTCGGCTGTACTTCGATCTCCCGTCGAAGTCCGGTCGCCGGGAGCTGATCGACTTCTTCCTCGACCGCAAGAACCACCATCAGGTGCTCGACGACGACCACACGCGCGAGAACCTGGCGCACGAGACGTTCGGCTACACCCCGGTGATGATCGAGCACCTGCTGGACGAGGCCCTGCTGATGGCGCTCCGCGGTGGCAGGACCTCGATGAACGTGCAGGACATCCACGAGGCCAAGCTGACCGAGGAGCTCGGCTTCAAGCAGCCCGTCACGTACACCGAGACCGACCGCGTCTCGGTCGCCACCCACGAGGCGGGGCACGCCACGGTCGCGCACTTCCTCGGCAAAGGCCGGCGGCTCGAGGTGCTCTCGATCATCAAGCGGGGGATGGCGCTCGGGCTGCTCGCGCACGGCGACGAGGAGGAACGGTTCACGCGCACCCGCACCGAGATCGAATCGGGGGTGGCGATCGCGCTCGGGGGTCTGGTCGCCGAGGAGGTCTTCTTCGGCGAGAGCGGGACCGGTCCCGCCTCCGACCTGCAGGCCGCGACCACGCTCGCCGCGCAGATGGTGGGGTCGTTCGGGATGGCGGGCTCGCTCGTGTCGTTCGACGCGATCGCCGAGGGGCCGATCGGGTCCAAGAACCTCGTGGGCAAGGTCCTGGCCGACAGCCAGGGCAAGGCCCGCGTCGAGGAGATCCTCACCGAGCAGAAGGAGCGGGTCACCAAACTGCTCGAGGAGAATCGCGACGTGGTGATCGGGCTCCGGGACTCGCTGATCGCGCGCGACGAGCTCGTCGGCGACGAGATCATGCAGCAGATCGAGCTGGTGCTGGATTCGCGGAACCCGGCTGCGAGGTAGGCGCGGGGTAGGTCGGGGCGCCGTCCGCGCTGCTCGTCTTCGCCTACGCGCTCGGTCCGTGCTCGCGGAACACCCTTGGGCTTCGGCTTCGCTCGACGACGCGCGGACCGCGCCCCTCCCGCCCCGGCGACGACGCACGCCCCCGCGGTAGGGTCGAGGCATGACCACCTCGGCCGACATCCTTCGACAGATGTTCGAGCATCATCTTTGGGCCACGGAAGTGCTGATCGAGCATCTCGAGGGGCTGCCGGCGGGGCAGTTGGATGCGTCGGTTCCGGGGACGTTTGGGTCGATGATCGACACGCTGACGCATATGGTCGATGCGGATACTCGGTACCTGCTGCGGTTGCGGGATCCTTCGCCGCCGGTGGCGGACGATCGGGTGGGGATCTCGCTGGCGCAGCTTCGGTCGGAGATCCCGGAACATCGGGAGCGATGGGGGCGGGCGCTGGACGACCTGGAGGCCGGGAGGCTGCACGCGGCGATCCTCGAGCGGGACGACTATCCGGACACGGATCCCGCGGAGTCGATGTTGCTGATCCAGGCGATCCATCACGGGAACGACCATCGGACGCAGATCTGCTCGACGCTCGGCGCGCTCGAGCTCCCGCTGCCCGAGATCGACGGCTGGGACTTCTGGGCCCGGCAGCACGGCGCGACCTGAGGTCGATGGATCCCGGGGACGAGCTCGTCGACGTGGTCGACGAGCAGAACGAGGTCGTGGGCGTGGTCCCGCGCAGGGCCCTGCGGACCGAGAACCTCCTGCACCGGTGCACGTACGTGGTCGTTCTGAACGCCGCCGGCGAGCTCTACGTGCATCGTCGTACCGACACGAAGGACGTCTACCCGGGGTTCTACGACGTGGTCGCCGGAGGGGTGAACGCGGCGGGGGAGTCGTTCGACGAGTGCGCGCGACGTGAGCTCGAGGAGGAGCTCGGCGTCGCGGCGGATCCGACCTTCCGGTTCCTGCACCGGTACGACGGGTCGAGCGGCCGGGTGTGGGGCGGCGCCTACGACGTGGTCTGGGACG
Organism: uncultured Actinomycetes bacterium; assembly: GCA_963823255.1. GTDB lineage: Bacteria > Actinomycetota > UBA4738 > UBA4738 > HRBIN12 > DASSJM01. The sequence goes on along the minus strand of CAWGKU010000001.1, from coordinate 910,554 downwards.
GCCCGATCGTGTGGCAGCCGAGCGAGGTCGTGTGGGGGGCGTTCGTGCCGTTCGACGAGGTCGACGCGATGATCGCCCGCGAACGGTTCTGCCCCGACGGGCTCGAGGTCTTCGAGCGTTGGCGCGAGGGTAGACTCGTTCCATGAGCCGTTCGGTCATCGTTTCGGGTGCTCGAACGCCGATCGGGAAGTTCCGAGGCGCCTTCGCCGGGATGTCGGCGGTCGACCTCGGCGCGGTCGCGATCCGTGAGGCGCTCGCGCGTTCGGGCGTGGCGCCGGACCAGGTCGACTACGTCGTGATGGGACAGGTGATCCGCGCGGGCACCGGCCAGATCACCGCGCGGCAGGCCGCGATCGCCGCCGGGATCCCCAAGGAGGTCCCGGCGCTGAACGTGGACAAGGTGTGCCTGTCCGGGACCACCGCGATCGCGCTCGCCGATCAGATGATCCGCGCGGGCGAGGTCGACGTCGTGGTCGCCGGCGGGATGGAGTCGATGACCCGGGCGCCCTACGTCCTGCCGGACGCGCGGGAGGGCTCGCGCCTGGGTCACGCCGAGATGGTCGACACGATGATCCACGACGGCCTCTGGTCGACGTTCACGCGGCAGCACATGGGGGAGTCCTCCGACGCGGTGAACGCCGAGCTCGGCATCGGCCGGCAGGAGCAGGACGCGTGGGCGGCTCGCTCGCACCAGCGCGCGAACGCCGGCTGGGTGTCGGGCGCGCTCGCCGAGGAGGTCGTCCCGGTCGAGGTCCCGCAGCGCAAGGGTGCCCCCGTGGTGGTCGAACGCGACGAGGGGATCCGCGCCGACTCGACGCCCGAGTCGCTCGCCGCGCTGAAGCCCGCGTTCGCGGAGGGCGGGACGATCACGGCGGGCAACGCGTCGCAGATCAGCGACGGCGCCGCCGCGGTCGTGGTGACGAGCCCGGAGAAGGCCGAACAGCTCGGCCTGGAGCCGATGGCCGAGATCGTGGCGCACGGGATGTCCGCCGAGCGCTTCCCGTACCTGCACACGGTGCCGGCGATCGCGCTCCAGCACGCGCTCAAGAAGGCCGACCTCGATGTCCACGACCTCGGCCTGCTCGAGGTCAACGAGGCCTTCGCGGCCGTCTCGCTGCACGTGACGCGGATCCTCGGTTTCGACGAGGAGCTCGTGAACGTCAACGGCGGCGCCGTCGCGCTCGGACACCCGGTCGGCGCGAGCGGCGCGCGGCTGGTCCTGACGCTCGCGTACGAGCTCCGACGCCGCGGTGTCGACCTCGGCGGCGTGGCCATCTGCGGCGGCGGCGGCCAGGGCGACGCGTTGGTGATCCGGCGGCTCTCCTGACGCGTGCTCGAGAGAGCGCCGTCTTGATCCGCGTACCCGAGGCCGAGCCGCTCGTCGGTGATTGGCGTCGGCGGTTCGATCCCTCGGCCGTCCTCGGGATCCCGGCCCACATCACCGTGGTCTATCCGTTCGTTCCGGTTGAGGAGGTGGACGCGGGCATCCGGGCCGAGTTGCGAGGGTTGTTCGCCGAGGTGGCCCCGTGCCGGTTCGAGCTCCGCGCACCCGCGCGGTTCCCGTCGGTGCTGTACCTGAAGCCCGAGCCCGACGGGGCGTTGCGAGCGATCATCGAAGGGGTCGTTGAGCGGTTCCCGGAGCATCCACCGTACGGAGGTGCGTTCGAGGAGCTCGCGCCCCATCTCACCGTCGCGCAGAGCGGCGACGAGGATCTGCTGGCACGGGTCGAGTCCGAGCTCCCCCGCGGGCTCCCGGTGGAGGTCGAAGTCGCCGAGGCCGTGCTGATGACCGAGCGCGAGGACGGGCTCTGGCGGGTTGCCGACACGTTCCCCTTCGGGGGACGCTAACGGTCCGATGGGTGACCTGGATCGTTTCGAGCTGCCGGAGGAACTCGAGGAGTTCCGCGCGCTCGTCCGTCAGATCGCCGACGAACGCATCGCGCCTCGGGCGGCCGAGATCGACGAGACCGACGAGTGGCCCGAGGACGTCTACAAGCTCCTCGTCGAGCACGACCTCATGGGGGTCGGCTACCCCGAGGAGCACGGCGGCTCGGGCGGCGGCTCGCTGGCATTCGGTGTGTTCATCGAGGAGCTATCGCGGGTGTCGGCGGGCGTCTCGTTGACCCCGCTCGTGTCCAAGCTCGGCGTGATCCCGCTCACGGTCGCCGGCGACGACGAGAAGGCCAAGCGGATGACCGAGGGCATCGCCCGCGGCGATCTGCTGATGTCCTACGCGCTCACGGAGGCGGGCGCGGGTTCGGACCCGGCCGCGATGACGACGCGGTATGCGCGCGAGGGCGATGACTGGGTGCTCGACGGCACGAAGCGGTTCATCACCGGGGCCGGCGTCTCGCACGCGTACGTCGTCTTCGCGACGAAGGACCCGTCGATGCGATCCAAGGGCGTCTCGGCGTTCCTGGTGATGAAGGACGACCCCGGCGTCGAGTTCGGGCGCAAGGAGGACAAGATGGGCATCCGTGGGTCGCCCACGCGAGAGGTGATCATGACCGGCGCGAGGATCCCGGCCGACCGGCTGATCGGCGGAGAGGGGGCCGGGTTCGGGTACGCCATGGCGACCCTGGACTACTCGCGCCCCGCGATCGCGGCGCAGGCGCTCGGGATCGCCCAGGGGGCGCTCGACGTCGCGAGCCGCTACGCGACCGAACGGCAGCAGTTCGGCAAGCCCGTCGCCGAGTTCCAGGGCGTCTCATTCATGCTCGCGGACATGGCGATGCGGCTCGAGGCGGCGAGGCTGCTCGTCTACAAGTCGCTCGCGCTGTGCGATGCGGGCGATCGCCGTATGACGTACTTCTCCAGCGTCGCGAAGTGCTTCGCCTCGGACGCGGCGATGTCGATCACGACCGACGCCGTGCAGGTCCTGGGCGGCTATGGCTATATGCGCGAGTACCCCGTCGAGCGGTTCATGCGCGACGCGAAGATCACCCAGATCTACGAGGGCACGAACCAGATCCAGCGCGTCGTGATCGCTCGGGAGCTCCTGAAGGCGCTGGGCTGAGCCGGCCCGGCTAGATCGCGAGCTCGTCCGATAGGTCGTCGAAGCTCGAGAGCTCGCGCAGCTGCTCGGGGTCGAACCTCGACCCGACCGCGGTAGTCGACGATGATCTTGACGGGGCCGGGCTCCCTCGAGGCGTCCCAGGACCGCGGTACCCTGCGTGGCGTGGCGGCGGCGCAGGCACGAGGGGGGACGGCGCGCGTGCTCAGCCTCGACCTGGTCGAGCGCGACCGCCTGGATGAGGCGGCTTCGTTCGTCGTCGAGCTCCTGGAGCGGCCCGCCACCGAGATCCGGGTGCTCGAGGGCCAGATGGGGCTGGACGAGGCGCTCGTCGTGGCCGGGCACCCCGACGCGTTCGAGCTCGAGCCCGTGGCGTCGGTCGAACCCGGCACGGTGTGGGCGGTCGACGGGGGTTCGTGCACCGTGGCCGACGGGCGCTCGTTCCAGGTGGCGGCGTTCCGGGCCGCCCGCGTCCGGTTCGAGGATGGGCAGACCGTCGACGTCGACCGCCCGCAGCTGGACGTTCGGGCCGTCGCTCCCGAGGAGATGGCGCGGCTGGCCCGCGCCACGCTTACCGAGCTCTGCGGCTCCGAACCCGAGCGCCTTCCCGAGCTCCCTCGGCCGGTCGACGCGCTCCGCGAATGGGCCGAGTGGGGAGCGGTAGGGCGAACGGTCCGCGAGGCGGCTCCCGGCGACCTCGTCCTGGTGGATGGCTCGTCTGCACGGCGGACCGCTCGTGCCGCAGCAGATCGTGCATCGCGTGCACGAGGAGGCCGTGGCGCGCGCGGTCTCGCTCGCAGGCGTGGTCAAGGCCTCGACGCTGTACTGGGGTCGGAACGCTCCGCTCGTCACGCTGCTGAAGCGTCGTGGCGACCGCGAGCTCGGTCCGTCGCGCTGGGCGGCGCGGATCTCGACGGATCCGGTGTTCGGGCGGCTGTACGTCGGCGACATCTTCGTCGCGCATCTCGCCCCGACGGCGACGCACGCGTTCCGGGTCGACGTCGCGCGCGGGCCCGCCCCCGCGCTCGAGGTGCTCGGCCGGCTGGCCGGGCTCGCGGACGATCCGGCGTTCGTCGGCTACCCCTACCCGCTCGCGCGCGCGCACCAGGCCGCCCGCGTGACGGGCTACGACGTGGTCGACGTGCGCCGAGCGTTCCGCGAGGCGCTCTCGCGCCGCGGGATGGCCGAGGGCGACGTCGAACTCCTGTTCCAGGACTTCCACGAGGTGCTGAACCGATGACCGAACGCGAGGGCGGCGCGCCTCGGGGGACCCCGTACAAGGGCCGGATCTTCGGCAAGAACGTCCTCGAGTCGACGTTCCGGTCGTTCTACGGCACCGACCTGTTCCTGGGCGAGCTGCTCGCGGCCGAGGATCCCGAACGCGGTCGGCGGTTCCTGTTCCGCGTGATCCAGGTTACCTACGGCTCGGACTCGTCGGACCCCTCCTGGTCCGAACGCACCGCGGGCTCCTACATGTCGGGCGACGTCGCCGGGACCGAGTACACGCTGCGCGATCCCGAGCAGCGCCTCTACAAGGTCGCGACCTGTCAGCCGCTCGGGTACATCGACGCCGCGGGCGCGTTCCGCAAGCCGAAGTCGCTGCCGGCGCAGTTCGCGCGGGTGACGGCGCCCACCGCCGAGGACTTCGACTTCCTGCGCGAACGCATGGGCGACGTCCGCGTCGGCCTGCTGCGCTCCGGCGAGGACACGATCGACCTGGAGATCGGTGTCCAGGGCGACACGCTCACGTCACATGTCGGCGTGTTCGCCACCACCGGCATGGGCAAGTCGAACCTGATGAAGGTGCTCGCGGGTCAGATCCTCGCGTCGCAGGGCCGGTACGCCTGCCTGCTGTTCGACCCGCACGGCGAGTACCTGGAGGGCGGGAGCGGCACGCGCAAGGGGCTGCGTTCGCACCCGTGGGCGTCCGACCGGCTGAAGGTCTACGCGACGCGCGCGGCGGGCGCCGGTGCCACCTCGCTCCGGCTCTCGCTCGCCGAGCTCACCCAGGGCGACCTGCAGACGGCCTACGAGTGGAGCCACGCGCAGGAGGACGCGATCTACCGGCTGATCCGGTTCTTCCACGAGGAGTGGATCGTCCGGGTGGGCGAGGAGCAGGACGTCGCGTCGCTCGCCGAGGATCTGGGGGTCGCGACCAGCACGATGCAGGTGATCCAGCGGCGGGCCCAGCGGATCCTGGACATGCCGTGCATCTCGCGCGACCCGTCACAGCCGTCGCTGTCGAAGCGGATCGTCGACGAGCTGATGGATGGGTTCAGCGTGCTCGTCGACACCAGCGGGCTCTCCTCGATGGAGGAGATCCTGGTCGCTTCGGTCATCACGCGGACGGTGCTCGACGCGTACGCGAACCTGTACCTGGAGGACCGGGACCGGTTCGCCGCGCTGCCGCCCACACTGGTGGCGCTCGAGGAGGCGCAGCGCGTGCTCTCGCGCGTGGCCCGATCCGACGAGAACGTGTTCCCGCGGCTCGCGCGGGAGGGACGCAAGTTCAAGGTCGGACTGTGCGCGGTCTCGCAGCAGCCCAAGCTGATCGACGACGAGCTGCTGTCGCAGTTCAACACGTTCTTCATCCTCGGCCTGGCCGACGAGAAGGACCGCAACATCCTCCGCGGCAGCTCCAAGCAGGACATCTCCGACCTCGGACCCGAGATCCAGACGCTGATGCCGGGCGAGGCGATCGTGACCAACCTCGAGGCGCCGTTCGCGCTCCCCGCGCAGATCTACCTGTACGAGGACTACCTCAAGTCGGTCGCGGGGCCCTCGCCGTTGCCTCCCCGGCCCTCGGACGCGTCGAAGGGGTTCGCCGAGTAGATGGCGCGGCTCGTCGCGCTCGGGGACGCGCACCTCGGGCGTTCGCATCTGGCGCATCTGCGTGACGACCAGGGCCGCAACGTGCGCGAGGAGGACTTCCTCCGTTCGTTCGCGTGGGCGGTCGACGAGACGATCCGCCTCGAGCCCGACGGGTTCCTGTGGCTCGGCGACATCTTCGACCACGCCCGGCCCTCCTACCGCACGTTCGCGCAGGTCCTGGCCGGGCTGCAGCGGCTCGCGGACGCCGGGCTGCGCGGGGTCGCGATCAGCGGCAACCACGACACCCCGCGGATCCGGGGGACCGGTTCGCCCTACGACGCGCTCGAACGCGTCTTCCCGGGCGTCGCGTTCGCGTGGCGGATGGAGGCGATCCGCGCGGAGCTCGCCGGGGTCGCCGTCCACGCGGTCCCGCAGACGCTCGCGGTGGACGACCTCCGCGAACAGTTGAAGGTCGCCGCGGGCGCGGTGCAGGCGGACACGACCAACCTGCTGATCGCCCATGTCGCGCTCACGTCGCTGCCCTCGCGCGCCTACCGCGACATCAACGAGCTCGAGGTCGAGGAGTCGGCGTTCGATCGCGCGTTCGACCTCGTGGTCCTCGGGCACTACCACGCGGTCCAGAAGATCTCCAAGCGCACCTGGTACGCGGGTTCGACCGACACGTTCTCGTTCGCCGACTCGCCCGAGACCACCAAGGGCCTGGTCGTGATCGACACGGACTCGGGCGGGGTCGAGCACGTCGAGAACCCGCACGAGCGGCCGCTCGCGACGGTCTCGGTCGCGGCCGCGAGCCTGTCGGCGGGCGAGCTCGTCGACGCCGTCGAACGCGCGGCGAAGGGGACGCCCGAGGGCGCGGTCGTGCGCGTCTTCCTGAACGAGGTCGACCCCGCGTCCTACCGGCAGGTCGGCACCGAGCAGTTCCAGGAGGCGGTGCCCGGCGCGCTGTGGGTCCAGGTCGAGCCCGAGCTCGGTGCCGACGCGATGGCCGTGCAGGGCGGCCCGACGATCGGCTCGATCGAGCAGGAGTGGGTCTCCTACGTCGAGCTCCAGGACCTGGCCGGGCTCGAACGCGAGCGCGTCGTCTCGCTCGGCGCCCGGTTCCTCGACGACGCCCGGGGCGAGAGCGTATGAGGGTGCTCGAGCTCTCGCTGCGCAACTACCGCATCTTCGAGGAGGTCGACCTGGAGCTCCCCGCGCGCGTGATCGGGATCTTCGGCGTGAACGGGGCCGGCAAGTCCACGCTGATGGAGAGCATCGCGTTCGCCTGCTACGGCGTGGATGCGGCTCGCACGAAGAAGCAGGAGATCCGGACCCACGGGGTCCTGACCGACTGCGAGGTCCGGCTGGTGTTCGAGCACGCGGGGCAGCCCTACGAGGTCCGGCGGACGATCAGCGGGAAGGGCCACACGCCCGGGGCGGAGCTGTTCGGCGGGGGCATGACGCTCGCGACCGGGACCACCGAGGTCGACGCCGAGATCCGCCGCCTCCTCCACATGGACCTCCAGGTCTTCCGCGCCTCGGTGTACGCCGAGCAGAAGCAGCTCGACGCGTTCTCCGACGTGACCCCGGGCCGGCGCAAGGAGATGGCGCTCCGCCTGCTGGGGATCCGGCCGGTCGAGGACGCGCGGAACGCGTCGCGGCGCGAAGCGAGGGCGACCAGGGAGAGCGCGGACCAGCTCACCGGAGCCGTGCCCGACGTCGCCGCGCTCGAGGCCGACCTCAAAGCCGCCAAGGATCTGGTGACCGAGGCCAAGCGTGTGGCGAAGGCCGCGGCCTCCGAGCTGAAGGAGGCGATCGCCGTCGAGAGGGCCGCGACGAAGGCGTTCGCCGGGTCCGATGCCGTCCGCCAGCGGATCGAGAAGCTGACGGTCGAGCTCCGCGCCAAGACCGAACAGCGCGATCACGCCGGCACACAGCACGACGCCCTTGTCGAACGCGTCGAGCGGATGACGGTCGCGGTCGCCGACCTGCCGGCGATCGAGGAGGAGCTGTCCGGGCTGACCGGGATCGACGAACGGCTCCGGCTCGGCACCGCGCTGGTCGAACGGAGCAACGAGCTCGCCCAGACGCAGGAGCGTCTCGACGCCGCTCCCGCGATCGACCGCACGGCCGTGCTCGCGGCGCTCGAGACCGCGGCCGCCGCGGTCGAGCTCGCTCGGGCCGCCGCCGCGACGGCCGACGCCGAGCTCGCGCATCGCTCGACGCTCCTGGATCAGGCGATCGAACGGGTCGACCGCGCGGCGGAGGCCGATCCGTCCGAGCCCTGCCCCACCTGCGGCCGCCCGCTCGGCGACGACTTCGCCTCGTACGTGAAGCACTGCAAGGCGGAGGCCGCCGCCGCGAAGAAGGCCGCTGCGGCCGCGGCGGCGACGGTGAAGAAGGCGCTCGCCGAACGCGCCCGGGCGGAGAAGGAGCAGGCCGCCGCGGCCGAGGCGGGGGAGCGCGTCCGCGCCCAGGACGCGCACCGGTCGGAGCTCGCCGATCGCCTCGGGGCGCTCTCGGCCGAGGTGGCGACGCTGGCGGAGCCTTTCGGCGGCGTGGTCCCCGATCTCAACGACCTGCGGACGAGCGCCGAACGCGCACGCGCGCTCGGCACCCGCGCCGCGGAGCTCCGCACCGAGCGCCAGCACCTCGCGCAGGCCGAACGCGACCTGGATACGGCTGGGCAACGGATCGAGCTCCTCGACGGCGAGCTGGCCAAGCTCGCGGCGGAGGCCGAGGGGCTCGCGTTCGACGACGCGGACCACGCGCGGCTCCACGACGAGCTAGAGGAGGCCGTCGGCGCGCTCGAGGACGCGCGGGCGACCGAACGCGAGGTGAGCGACGCCCTCAAGGACGCCGAGAAGGTGGAGGCTGGGCTCGTCGCCGCCCTGCGTCAAGCCAAGGAGACGCAGGCGAGGGTGGACGAGCTGCGTTCGGACGCGCGCTACGTCGAGCGGGTGGCGCTCCTGCTCGAGGGGTTCCGCAACCATCTCGTCGCACGCATCGGACCCGAGCTCTCGCGCGAGGCGGAGGCGCTGTTCCGTGAGTTGACGAACCACGAGTACGACGACCTCAAGGTCGACGAGGAGAAGCTCACGATCCAGATCGCCGACGGCGACTCGTACTTCGCGATCGATCGCTTCTCCGGTTCGGAGACCGACCTCGCGAACCTCGCACTCCGGGTCGCGATCTCGACGCAGCTGTCGCGGCTGTCGGGCGCCGACGTCGGGATGATGGTGTTGGACGAGGTGCTCGCCTCGCTGGACGAGGAGCGCAAGGACCTGATGGTGCAGGCGCTCGGCCGGCTCTCGTCGCGGTTCCACCAGCTGTTCGTGGTCACGCACGCCGAGCAGATCAAGGATCAGTTCCCCGCGACGATCTCCGTGCAGAAGGTGGGGCGACGACGGAGCACCGCGGTCCTGGTGTAGGGCCGCAACCGGTTCATCCGAGGGCTACGGCGGTCTCGGGATCGGCGCCATCCGCCGCGCCGGCGTCCCGACCGCCGGGTAGGAACGCCCGGACCAGGCCCGTCCCGTCCGGCAGCCGCTCGGCCTTGGTCCAACCTCCGTGGAGCTCGGCGAGGAACGCCGCCACCGCCCCGGCGGTGCCGTCCCCGTTCAGGGGGGTCCCGCCCTCCACCGAGATGAGCACGCCGTCGGGGGCTCGTTCCAGGACGAGCGCGATGCGATCGCCGGTCTCGGTGCGCCCGACGGCCGAGGTGAGCAGATCGTCCACCAGGCGCTCTACGCGAACGCGGTCGACCATGATCCTCGCCGGCTCGACCGCGATGTCGAGGTCGCGATCGCCGGCGAACGGAAACTCGCGGACCACGCGGCGCACCAGCGTGTCGATCTCGGTGCTGCGGCGCTCGAGCACGAGTTCGCCGCGCGTGAGCCGATCAGCGTCGAAGATGTCGCGGATCGCGTGCTCCATCCGCTTGGCCTGCGTCATCAGTTGATAGAGCAACCGCTCGTCATCCTTGCTCTCCTGATCGGTGGACAGGGTTCGGGCGAGTTCGAAGATCGCCGACAGCGAACGCTTCATGTTGACCGAGAGCGCGTCCACGACCTCGGTAGCGGCGCCGGGGGTCATCGACGGGACCTCCTGCACCAAGGCTCCGAGCTCGTCGCGATGTTCGACGGTCTCCTGGAGCCGGGCGAGCGATCCCTGGGCCTCGAGCAACCGAGCTCGAGCATCGGCGGCATCGACCTCGGCCTGGACGGCCTGCGACGCTGCTTGCTCCTCGAGCTGCTCGTTGCGTCGCACGAGCGCGCTCGCGAACGCCGCCGCAGCGTCGAGCTCGCCCGTGACGACGGCGAGCTTGGCCGTCAGGTCCTCGGCCTCGGCTCGCGCCGCCTTGAGCTCCGGGTTCTCGTGCTCGCGGGCGGCCTCGATCTCCGCGGCCTCCGCTCGCTGGGCCATCTCCTCCGCACGGACCTCCGCACGCTCCGCCCGGGCCGCGAGCTCGGGGACGAGCCCCTCGGCGCGTTCGGCGCGATCGGCGAGCTCGTGCAAGCGGGCGTCGCCCTCCTCGATCCGGCCGGTCAGATCGATCGCGCGGGCCTCGGCGGCCTCGGCCCGAGCCTCGGCTCGGCCGAGCTCCGCCTCGAGCGTGTCGGCTTTCGTGGTCGCGGCCTGCAGCGATGTCCGGACCGCGTCGAGCTCGCTCCGCGCCTCGGCGAACTGCGCTTCGCGATCCCTCAGTTGATCCCCCGCCGTCTCGAGCGCCGCGTTCGCGTCCTCGAGCGCGGGGGTGAGGTCCGGCAGGGACTCGAGCTCGGTGACCCGCTGCGACAGTTCGGACACCCTGGCCTCGGCGCTGGCGGTGCGCTCGACGTATTCGTCCATCTGCCTGGTGAGCGCCGTCGCCTCGGCCCGAGCCGCCTCGGTCTCCTCGTGCGCCGTCGACAGATCCGCCTCGGCGGCTTCGGCCCGAGCCTCGGCTCGCTCGACCTCCGCCGCGAGCTCCGTGCCCCTGGCGTCCCGCAGTTCGACCCCCGCGGCGAGCTCCGCCGCCTTGGCCACCGCCCGTTCGACATCCCCCTCGAGCCCGTCGGCCCTCGTGGTGGCGGCCTGCAGCGACGTCCAGACCGCGGCGAGCTCGTCCCGCGCCCCGGCGACCTGCGCATCGCGATCCCTCAGTTGATCCTTCGCCGACTCGAGCGCTGCCTTCGCGTCCTCGAGCGCGGGGGTGAGGTCCGGCCGGGACTCGAGCTCGGTGACCCGCTTCGACAGCTCGGACTCACTGGCCTCGGCGCGTTCGGCGCGATCGGCGAGGTCATGCGAACGGGTGTCGAGCTCCTCGAGCCGGCCGGCTAGATCGATCGCGCGAGCCTCGGCGGCTTCGGCCCGAGCCTCGGCTCCCTCGAGCTCCGCCGCCAGCTCCGTGCCTCTGGCATCGCGCAGTTCGACCTCCGCGGCGAGCTCCGCAGCCTTGGCCTCCGCCCGTTCGACCTCCGACTCGAGCGCGTCGGCCCTCGCGGTGGCCGCCTGCTGCGACGTCCAGACCGCGTCGAGCTCTTCCCGCGCCCCGGCGACCTGCGCTTCGCGATCCCTCAGTTGATCCTTCGCCGTCTCGAGCGCCGCCTTGGCGTCCTCGAGCTCGGGAGTGAGGTCGGGCAGGGACTCGAGCTCGGTGACCTGCTGCGACAGTTCGGACACCTTTGCCTCGGCGCGTGTGGCGCGCTCGATGTGTTCGTCCATCCGGCTGATGAGCGCCGTTGCCTCGACCCAGGCTGCCTCGGTCTCCTCGCGCGCATTCGACAGATCCGCCGAGACGGCGTCGAACGAGGAGCGCGCCTCGGCCGCTTCGGCCAGCGCTCGCTCCTCGTTCGACCGTGCGGTCTCGAGATCGAGCCGTGCCGCTCCGAGCGCGGCCTTCGACGCCGAGAGCTCCTTGCGCGCCTCGTCGAGCGCCTCGGTCGTGGTCTCCTGCTGGGTTCGGATCGAGTCGAGCTCGTCCTGCGTCGAGTCGCGCACGCCCGACCAGGACGTCGCCTCGGCGCGCACGGCATCCAGCTCGGCTCGAACGGCATCGAGCTCCACGCGCGCGCCCTCGAGCTCCGCGTTGCCGAGCTCCTGCCCCCCGCGAACGACCTCGAGGTCGCCGCGGGAGACCACCAGCTGCGTCCCGAGGGCTTCCACCTTCTGGAGCGCGGCGCCGAGCTCGTTCCTCGTCGCCTCGAGCTCGGCGTGGGTCTGCCGCAGCTCGCCCATGAGATCCGGTTGGCCTTCGAGCTCGCGGAGGTCGGCGTTCAGATCGAGCACCTTGGCCTCGGCGTGGGCGGCTCGAGCCGCCGACTCCTGATACCGGTCGCCGAGCTCGGTCATCTCGCGGCTGATGATCTCGAGGTTCGCCCTCGCGGTGTCCAGTTCACCGCGCAGTTGTTCGTCGGCGCCCCGGAGCGCGTCGCGCTCGGCGGCGATCGCGTCGCGTTCCGCGGCGAGAACATCGCGCTCGGCGGCCGCGGCTTCGAGCTCGGCCTCGGCCGTCCGCCGGGACTCGAGTTGCCGCTGAGCCTCCTCGTGCTGCTGCTTGATGAACGCCAATTCCGACCGCGCGGCCTGGAGCTCGGTCTCGATCAGCCGTGCGACCTCTTCGCGGACGGTCACGCCGGCCCGGAGCTCGGCCTCGGCGCGCGCCGCCTGTTCCTCGGCGGCGCGGACCCTCGAGTCGACCTCACCGATCGAGGTCTCCTTGGCGGCGAACGCTTCCTTGGTCTGGGCGAGGTCGCCGGCGACGAGCTCGAGCTCGCTCCTCAGGTTCGCCTCCTCCGTCCGCGACCGCTCGAGCGCCTTGTGTACCTGCAGCAAGTTCTTGCGGTCCCGGCGCAAGACTTCCACGCCGCCGAACCCGCTGGATCGATAGCTCGGACGGCCGGATGTGCGGATGGCGGCTACCAGTGCAAGGAACGCGAGGAAGCCAGCGGCGATCGAGGCGTAGATCCAGGGGCGTTCGGCGGACGATGCCTCGTCGGGACGGATGACCTCCGCCACGACGGGCGTCCCGTCCCCTTCGCCCACCGCGACGGCGACGAAGATGTGGACCGAACCGTCCGTGGTCTCGGTCTGCGTCCCGTTCGAGAGCACGCGCGAGATCTGGCTGCGGAGGCGACGGTCCTGGGTGCCGATCAGGGTCGGGTCGGCCGCGAAGACGACGACCGCGTCGGCGTTCCAGATCGTGACCGACTCGCTGGGGTCGAGCAGCCGGCGTTCGACGAACGAGGAGATCGTCTCGGCGCGGGCGTCGCCCATCGAGCCGTCGACGTCCTCGGTGGTGAGCCGGGAGGCGACGGCCTCCGCGGCGTGCTCGGCGGACCGTCGCATCTCGCGCGAGAGCAGGTCGTCTACCTTGCCCGCCTGGAGGAACGCGAAAGCGGCCGCACCTGCCAGCGCAAGTGCGAGCAACGCGAACGCAACTTTCGGCGCCCCATCGGGAACGCTCACGCTCAGACCCTGCCCTTCCCTACGTCGATCGCCGGGATCGCTCCCTGTATCGGCCGGTCCGAGGGTCTACGTAAGCCCTTCGCCGCACGAGTTCGGCGCCTGGCCACGCACGGTGGTCGGGCGACCGGGCGACGGGGGAGCGGGCGCCCTCAGGCGGGGTCGTTCCGGGTGACCTCCGACGAGATCTCCTCCCAGGAGGTGCCGTTCCAGCGCAGGACGGACTCGCGGAACGCGCTCGGGCAGCAGTGCGGGTCGTTGGCTCGGAAGATCGCCTCGCGGATCCGGAGATCGCCCGAGGAGATCGCGATCTGGGTGTCGCAGGCTTCGCGTCGAAAGATCTCGCTCGCGTCGCCCGCGGATGTTGCGATGACGCGGTACGTGCCGCAGGCGCCGCTGCCTCCCACGTCCTCGAAGCTCAGGATGTCGGGGATCGCGTCGCCGGTCAGGTCGCCGGTGTCGACGCGGATCCCGAACACGCCTCGGCGCGCCGGATCGGTGAAGGCGTAGACGGCGCGCCAGGTCCCGTCCTCCGGAGCGCTGCCACACGATGAGACCGTTCCGTCGGTCGGGGGGGACGCCGTCCGACCAGGTGAGGACGATCTGCTCGAAGGGGTCCTCGATGGTCGACCGGTTCTCGGAGCTCGCTCCGGGGGGCGTGAGCGGGCCGAGATCACCCGACGCGATCAGCGCGAGGTCGGCGGGGTCGTCCACGATCGCCGGCATGCCTTCGGGGAGCCGGACGTCCGGATCAACGGTCGGGGTGGGGCTCGGGGTCGGAGATGCGGTCGTCGGCGTGGGCGACGGGGTGGTCTCCATCGTCTCCGAGGTCGTCGGTGCGGTCGCCCCGGAGGGTGCTGCGGCGGGCTCGTCCGAACCCGAACATGCCGCACCGGCAAGGGCGAGGACCACGGCGAAGGGGAGCAGGCGACGCACGCGGGCATGCTACCGGCGCCCCGCCGCCTAGAATCCCGAACGTGCACGATCTCGAACCCAGACGGGTGGCGTCGAGCCAGGTGACGCTCGTCCAGCTGATGGAGATCACCGACGCCAACATCGCGGGGATCGTCCACGGCGGCGTCATCATGAAGCTCGTCGACACGGCGGCGGGTCTGGCCGCCTACAAGCACGCCGGCGGGATGTGCGTCACGGTCTCGATGGACGAGATGTCGTTCCTCGCCCCGAGCCACGTCGGCGACACCGTGACGGTGGAGGCGTCCGTGAACGACGTGGGGACGACCTCGCTCGAGATCGGCGTCCGCGTCGAATCCGAGGAGCTCGAGACGGGCACCAGGACCCACACCTCCAGCGCGTACCTCGTGTTCGTCGCGCTCGACGACGAGGGCAAGCCGAGACCGGTCCCGCCGCTCGTCGCCGAGACCGAGGAGGAGCAGCGCCGCCAACGTGAGGCGAAGATCCGGCGCGAGACCAGGATCGCGCACCGCGAGGCGATCGCCGAGCTCCGACGCGGTGTCTGAGAGCATGGAGGCGTGAGCGACCCGTTCGCTGCCCGGGCGCGACTGGAGACCGGCGACGGTCCGGTCGAGCTGTACCGGCTCGCGGCGGTCGCCGAGCTCGAACGCCTCCCGCACACCGTCAAGATCCTGCTCGAGAACCTCCTGCGCCGTGCCGGCACCCGCGACGTCTCCGAGGACGACGTCCGGGCGCTCGCGTCGTGGCCGCAGGGCTCCGCGACGGCCGACCTCGCGTTCATGCCGTCACGGGTCCTGATGCAGGACTTCACGGGGGTGCCCGCGGTCGTCGACCTCGCCGCGATGCGCTCGGCGATGGCGCGCGCCGGCGGCGACCCGTCGAGGGTCTCGCCGCTGGTGGATGTGGACCTGATCATCGATCACTCGGTGCAGGTCGACCTGTTCCGCTCGCCGGCGGCGTACGAGGCGAACATCGAGTGGGAGTACCGGCGCAACGGCGAGCGGTACGCCTTGCTGCGGTGGGCGCAGCAAGCGTTCGACGGCGTCCGCGTGGTGCCACCGGGTGCGGGGATCTGCCACCAGGTGAACCTCGAGCACCTCGGCAAGGTCGTCCTGGTCCAGGACGGCGTCGCGCTCCCCGACACGCTGGTGGGGACCGACTCCCACACGACGATGGTGAACGGGCTCGGCGTGCTCGGGTGGGGCGTGGGCGGGATCGAGGCCGAGGCCGCGATGCTGGGCCAGCCGATGTTCCTGCCGACGCCGCTCGTCGTCGGCGTTCGGGTTCGCGGCGCGCTCCCGGCCGGGACGACGGCGACCGACCTGGTCCTGACGCTCACCCAGATGCTGCGCGAGCACGGGGTGGTCGGACGGTTCGTCGAGTTCTTCGGCGACGGCTGCTCGACGCTCGAGCTCGCGGACCGCGCGACGCTCTCGAACATGTGCCCCGAGTACGGGGCCACGTCCGCGTACTGGCCGGTCGACGACGAGACCCTGCGCTACCTCCGGCTCACCGGTCGGGGAGACCGGGTCGATCTCGTCGAGCGCTACACGAAGGAGCAGGGTCTGTTCCGCCACGACGGCGACCCCGAGCCGACCTTCACCGAGATCGTCGAGCTCGACCTCGCCGCGGTCGAACCCTCGGTCGCCGGACCGAAGCGGCCGCAGGATCGCGTCTCGTTGTCGCGGGTGTGGGGTTCGTTCGTCGAGGCGTTCCGAGACCGGCTCGAACCCGACCCCGAAGCGTCCGAGGTCGGCCGGCTCCTCGAGGAGGGCGGGAACGCGGAGGTCGGGGTCGACCTCGACGAGACCGTCGAGCCGGGTTCGGAGGAGCCGGTGGCGCTCAACCACGGCGCCGTCCGTCACGGCTCGGTCGTGATCGCCGCGATCACCAGCTGCACGAACACGTCGAACCCCGCTGTGATGCTCGCGGCCGGACTGCTCGCGAAGAAGGCCGTCGAGGCGGGCCTGGACACCAAGCCGTGGGTCAAGACGTCGCTCGCCCCGGGTTCGCGCGTCGTGACCGAGTACCTCGACGCGGCCGGGCTCACGCCCTACCTCGACAAGCTCGGCTTCTCGCTCGTGGGGTTCGGGTGCACGACGTGCATCGGGAACTCCGGGCCGCTGCCGGAGGAGGTGGCGGACGCCGTGACCCAGAACGATCTCGCCGTGGTCGCCGTGCTCTCGGGCAACCGCAACTTCGAGGGCCGGATCCATCCGTTGGTCCGGGCGAGCTACCTCGCGTCCCCGCCGCTCGTGGTCGCGTACGCCCTCGCGGGCCACGTCGAGGTCGACCTGTCGAGCGAACCCCTCGGGACGTCGGCGGACGGGACGCCGGTGTCGTTGAAGGACCTGTGGCCCACGCCCGAGGAGGTCCGCGACGCGATCGCGGCGTCGGTCTCACCCGAACAGTTCGAGCGCGAGTACGGGCGGATCTTCGACGGCGACGACCGGTGGCGCGCCCTCCCCACGCCCGAGGGTCCGGTCTACGCGTGGGATCCGAACTCGACCTACGTGCGCGAGCCGCCGTTCTTCGAGGACCTCGAACCGACGCCGGCCGAACCTTCCGACCTCGCCGGCGCGCGCTGCCTCGTCAAGGTCGGGGACTCGATCACGACCGATCACATCTCGCCGGCGGGCTCGATCAAACAGGACTCGCCCGCCGGGCGGTACCTGCTCGACCACGGCGTCGAACAGCGCGACTTCAACTCGTACGGCGCGAGGCGAGGCAACCACGAGGTGATGATGCGCGGCACGTTCGCGAACGTCCGCCTGCGCAACGACCTCGTCCCGGACCGCGAGGGCCCGTGGACCACCCACCTGCCCGACGGCGAGCTGATGACGATCTTCGACGCGGCGATCCGCTACCAACAGGAAGGCGTTCCGCTCGTCGTGCTGGCGGGCAAGGAGTACGGCAGCGGCTCCTCGCGCGACTGGGCGGCCAAGGGCCCCGCGCTCCTCGGCGTCCGCGCCGTGATCGCGGAGAGCTTCGAGCGGATCCACCGCAGCAACCTCGTCGGGCTCGGCATCCTCCCGTTGGAGTACGCGCCGGGGGAGTCGGCCGCCACCCTCGGGCTCGACGGGACCGAGACCTTCGACGTCTCGGGGGTCGCGGGTGGGATCGAACCCGGCCAGCGCGTGCGGCTCACCGCCCGCCGGCCGGGGGGCGAGGACGTCGCGTTCGAGGCCGTGCTGCGGATCGACGGCGCCGCCGAGGTGGACTACTACCGGCACGGCGGCATCCTGCAGATGGTGCTCCGGGAGATGCTCGCCCCGTGACCGAGGGAACCACGAAGCTCGACAGGATCCTGATCGGCACCGACGGGTCCGCGCGCGCGGAGGAGGCGGCTCGCCAGGGCGCCCGGATCGCCGCGGCGCTAGGTGCCGCTCTCGACATCGTCTACGTCGTCGAGACCGATCGGCCGCACGATACCGACGTCGAACCGGAGGCCGAGGCCGCGCTCGAGCGAGCCATCGCGCAGGCGAAGGGGTTCGGGATCGTCGCCGATGCCAGGATCCTCGCCGGCGACCCCGATCAGGTGCTGGTGACCGAGGCGCGCGACCGTGACGCCGACCTCGTGTGTCTCGGACCCGACAGCGGCCTGCTCGGCGGGGCGATCCGGGTGGGCCGGGTCGCGAAGCACGTGCTCGGCCACGCGACCTGTTCGGTGATGCTCGCCCGCGCGGCCGGCGCCACCTTCCCGTCGAAGATCACCTGCGGTGTCGACGGCTCCGAGGCGTCCGCCAAGACGGCATCCCTCGCCGCCTCGGTGGCGGCCGCCACCGGCGCCGAGCTCCACCTGCTGCACGTCGTCCCCGTCTTCCGAGGCCGCGACTCCGAGTGGACGCTCGACGAGGGGGAGGAGAGCCCGCCCGAGCTCGAGCCGGCCGTTCGAGCGGCGACGGAGCGGGGGGTCCAGCCGGTCCGGGACATGGCGATGGGACGACCGGAGCATGCCCTCGTCGCCGCGGCGAAGCGCGACCGCAGCGACCTGTTGGTCGTCGGTCACCGGGTTGTGGGCGGGGTCGGCCGGGTGCTGCTCGGCAGCGTGAGCGAGCACTCCGCGGAACACGCGCCGTGCTCGGTGCTCGTGGCTCGTTCCTGAATCGTCGGTCTCGTCGCCACGAACGGGTTCAGGCGGTCGTGACCTGCCCGGCCCAGCTCGGCGGCGTGGTCGGGGCGTCCGAACAGGTGGAGGGTTCGACCGTCACCGCCAGCACCTCGGAGCCGGTCACCTCCTTGTCGGCGAACGCGAACACGGAGCCGTCGTCGCTCGGCGCGCACGCACACCGCGGCCGCGGGCGTGTCGCCCTCGATCACCCAGAGCTCGTACACCTGGTCGCTGGGGAGTGGCTCCAGACCCGAGCCCTGCAGGTAGATCCCCGGCTCGCCCGGCGTGAATGCCGCGGTGACGGTGCCCGAGAGGCTCGGATCCTGCGGCTCGAGCGCGAGCACCGTGGCCTGCGGGGGCACCTCGCCACCGCCGCCGAACACCGCCGCCCCGAGCACCGCGCCGCCCACGAACAGCACCAGCGCCGCCGCCACGGCCACGAGCGGACGCCACGGGCCCCCGCGGCGGCCCGGTCGCGAAGAAGGTGCCTCGCCCAGCGCGAGCCCGATCGTCTCCTCGGCGAAGCCCGGACGCAGGGCGACCGGGTCCAGGGCGAACGCCAGCCGGCCGGCGACCTCGCCGTACTCGTTCTCGAGACGGCGGCACTCCTCGCAGTCGGGGCCGTGCGACGCCATCTCGCGTTCGAGCTCGGCCTGTTCCTGTGGATCCAGGCCGCCGATCGACCGGATCGCGATGAGCTCCTCGATCCTCGTGTGGTCGCGCATCATCGCGGCAGCCCCCCGATCGCGGTGCGCAGCCGCTTCATGCCCAGGAGGGTCCGCGACTTCACGGTCCCGAGCGGCAGGCCGAGCTTGTCCGAGATCTTCGACTGCGAGAGCCCGCCGAAGTACATGAGCTCGATCACCTGGCGCTGCTCGTCGGGCAGGCCCTCGAGCGCGGCGCGAACGGCCCGGCGCTCCTCGGGGAGCCCGAGCTCGTCCACGACGTCGTCGGCGGGGTCGGGCTCGATCACCGGGTCCGAGAGCTGGGACTCCTCGCTCCGCCGGCGCTGGGACTCCTCGCGGCGCACGGCGTCGACGGCGCGGTGATGGACCATGCCCATCAGCCACGAGCGGACGGACCCGCGCTGCGGGTCGTACCCGCCCGGGTTCTTCCACACCGCCAAGAACGCCTCCTGCACGATCTCCTCCGCGAGGAACGGTTGTCGAACGACACGGCGCGCGAGCGACATCGCGCTCGGCGAGTAGCGCCCGAAGAGCCCTCGGAACGCTTCCCCGTCCCCGCGGAGGATCCGCTGGACGAGCTCCCGGTCTCGGGCTTCGGCGAGGTCGTCCGTCACGGACACCTCCCGCGACGCGCGGGCACCGAGCGCCTCGAGGACCGAAGAGGGAGTCGCCGTTCCGTGCCGTCCGTTCCTCGTCGGGCATTCGCAGCACGGCCGTGCTCGGATCGTCGCCCCCGGTCGGGCCGGGAAGTTCTCACGTGCCCGGCGGCTCCGAGGCACCCGGCGAGGGACGCCGCATGCGGCGGTCGGCCTCGGCGATCAGCTCCGCGAGCGGGACCGGATGCTCGGGGTCGTAGGACGCGGCCCCGATCGAGATCGAGGGCCCCGTGTCGTGCCCGGTGCTGGCGTTGTGAGTGGCCACGGCCTCGATGATCCGCTCGAGCACGATCGGCTCCGAACCCGGGACCGCGCCCGCCAGCAGCGCGCAGAACGTCTCGGAGCCCACCCGCGCCACGACGTCGGAGACCCGGACGGCCGAGCTGATCACCGTGGCGGCGTCGGCGACCGCCGCCTCCCCCGGGGCCCCGCCTTCCTCGTCCACGCGGAGGAACACGATCAGGACGGGGTCCTTGGAGCGGTCGGCCAGCCGGAAGTGGTGGTTCGCGAGCAGATCGAACCCTTGGGCGTTGAGCAGCCCCGTGAGCTCGTCGAACGCCTGGTACCGGCGCAGGCCCGCCTCGACCTTGCGGAGCGTGACCGCGTACCGCACGGCCCGGGCGACCAGGTCGGTCGCGGCGTCCGGCGGGACGACGTCGCTCGCGCCGGCGCCGAACGCATCCATCGGCTCGGCCCCGGCGTCGCCCATGACGATGACCGGTACCTCGGGCGCCCGCTCCCGCAGGGAGACGATCACGTCGGTGCCGCTCGCGTCGGGGAGCTCGAGCGCGGTGACCACCACGTCGATCCCGCCGTCGGCCAGGCGGGCGAGCGCGCCGAGCAGGTCGTCGGCGTGTTCGAGCGTGCACCCTTCCAGCGCGCCGGGGTCGACCCCGACGGTGAGGACGGACAGCTTCGGGTCGCGTGGAACGCTCATCGGCAGGTGAAGCCTATCCCGACCGCGTCGGCGCTCGTCGTCGCGTCGCGCACATCCCGCTCAGCCGAGCGCGGACCGGATCGACGCTAGGGAGGAGGGGTTCTCCAGGCTCGACAGGTCGCCCGGATCCTCGCCGACGACCGTCGCGCGGATGGCCCGCCGCAGGATCTTCGCCGAACGCGTCCGCGGGAGCTCGGGGACCACGACCACCCGCGAGGGCCGGAACGCCTTCCCCAGGTGCTCGGCCACCAGCGCCGAGAGCTCGTCCGCCAGACCGTCCGGCACCTCGCCGTTCGCGACCACGAAGCACCAGATCGCCTCGCCCTTGACCTCGTCGGGGACGCCGACGACGGCGGACTCGGTGACGTTGGGGTGCAGCGTCAGGATGCTCTCGACCTCGGCCGGGCCGAGGCGCTTGCCCGCGACGTTCATCGTGTCGTCGCTGCGCCCGTGGAGGAACCACTGCCCGTCCTCGTCGATGCTCGCCCAGTCGCCGTGGCACCACACGCCGGGGAACCGGCGCCAGTAGGCGTCCAGGTAGCGCTCGGGATCGCCGCGGAGCCCCCGGGTCATGCTCGGCCAGGGCGTGCGGCACACGAGCTCGCCGACCTCGCCGGCCTCCGCCACCGTCCCGTCCGGGCGGAACACGGCCACGTCCATCCCGAGCGCCGGACCCCGCAGCGAACAGGGTTCGAGCGGGCTGATCGGGTGGGGGGACAGGAAGCACGCGCCGACCTCGGTCCCGCCCGAGAGGTTGATGATCGGTAGCCGGCCCTTACCGACCTCGTCGAAGAACCACCGGTACGGCTCCGGGTTCCACGGCTCGCCCGTCGAGGCGAGGATCCGCAGCGACGAAAGGTCGTGGGAGCGCACCGGCTCCTCGCCCGACGGGATCAGCGCGCGCACCAGCGTGGGGGAGACCCCGAGGTGCGTGATGCGGTGTCGCTCCACCATCGACCAGAGCCGGTCGGGTCCCGGGTGGTTCGGCGCGCCGTCGTACAGGAACACCGTCGCGCCGAGCGCCGTCGCGCCGACGATCTCCCACGGTCCCATGATCCAACCGAGGTCGGCGAACCAGAACAACAGATCGCCGGGTCCGACGTCGGTCTGGTACGCGACCTCCTCGGCGATCTTGACGAGGAACCCGCCGTGGACGTGGACGGCGCCCTTCGGCGTGCCGGTGGTCCCGCTCGTGTACGCGATGAACAGCGGGTGTTCGGGATCCAGGTGAGCGGTCTCGAACCGGTCCGCGTTGGACGCGAGGAGGTCGTCCCACCGGATGTCGCGTTCGGGGTCCCACGGCGCGTCCGTTCGGCCCAGGCGATCCACGACGATCACGTGGCGGACCGATCCGCCCGCGTCCACCGCCTCGTCCGCCGTCTCCTTCATCGGGACCACCTTGCCGCGCCGCGGGAAGCCGTCGGCCGTGATCAGGACCGTCGCCTCCGCGTCCTCGAGCCGCTTCGCGACCGCGTCGGCGCCGAACCCCGAGAACAGCGGCAGCCACACCGCCCCGAGCTTCGAACACGCCATCACCGCCACGACCGCCTCCGGCGTCGGCGGGAGGAAGATCCCGACCGCGTCGAGCGATCGCACGCCCAGCGCGGCGAGACCGTTCGCGAGCCGGTCCGAGGCCTCGCGCAGCTCGCGGTACGAGACGCGCCGGGTGGTGCCCTCCTCGCCCTCCCACGCGATCGCGGTGGCGTCGGGGGTGCGTTCGGCCCATCGGTCGACGCAGTTGTGCGCGAGGTTCACCGACCCGCCGCCGAACCACGTCGCCCACTCGACCCCGCGGGAGGTGTCGAGGATCGAGGTATAGGGCTCGAAGAACTCGAGGCCGAGGTCGCGGATCGCGGCGTCCCAGAACCACTCGACGTCCGAGGTCGAGCGCTCGATCAGCTCCTCCTCGGTCGCGATGCCGTGGGCGCGCATCAACCGGGTGACGTTCGCCCGCTCCACGACCTCGGGCGAGGGTCTCCACACGATCGTCACGGCCTGCCCCGCTTCCTTTCCGGGCCTACGGGTACGCTCTGCTGCACGGGAACGGCGCCGTTCCCGAACCCAGCCTATGACCCCGACGACATGAAGAGCCCCACGACGCCGACCGGCGACGCCCGCGGCCCGAAGCCGTTCGGGGCGCATCCGCACGTTCGGCGCGTGTTCCTGGCCGCGACCGCAACGGTCTCCGCGTTCGTCATGGTGGTCGCCGCGATCGTCATGGGCGGCTACTTCTGGGCGAACGCGTCGATCTCGAGGATCCCGGACCAGCCGCCTTCGGCATCGGGGTCCACCGGCCCGCAGGACATCGCCGGCAAGTGCGACGAGCGTGCGTGCAACTACCTGCTGCTCGGCAGCGACTCCCGCAAGGGCCTGACGCCCGAGGAGCTGATCGCGTTCGGCACCGACGCGCACATCGGCGGCGAGAACCGTTCGGACACGATCATCCTGGTCCACACGCGGCCGGACCGGAAGGAGGTCGTCTTCCTCTCGTTCCCGCGCGACCTGTGGGTCGACATCCCGGGGATGGGGGAGGGCAAGATCAACTCCGCGTTCGAGGGCGGCGTGAACGGCGGCGGGGCGCAACGGGTTGCCCGCACGGTCCGGAGCATCAGCGGGATGCAGATCCACCACGTCCTCTACGTCAACCTCCTCGGCTTCCAACGGGTCGTCGACGCGCTGGGTGGCGTCGACATGTGCGTGCCCTACCCGATGAAGGACGAGCTGACGCTGCTCGACATCCCGGCCGGCTGCCAGCACTTCGACGGGCGGACGGCGCTCGCGTACGTCCGGACGCGCCACCAGCCGTGCGACACCGTGCCGGACTTCGCGCGGATCAGCCGGCAGCAGCAGTTCCTGCGCGCGGTGATCGCGAAGGTCCTCCAGCCGGGCGAGCTCCTCAAGCTGCAGGACCTGATCCCCGAGCTGCTCGGCAACCTCGTCGTGGACCAGGGGCTCAACCCCGCCGAGCTCGTCTACCTCGCGGGCCTCCTCCAGAACGTCGGGACCGACAACGCGGACTTCCGAGCGCTGCCCACCGTGCCCGAAGGCATCTACGACTCGAACGGCACCTACGTCTCGATCGTCCGGGCGATCCAGCCCCAGGCCGACGAGCTGATGCGGCGGATCCGCGAGGGCAAGCCGCTCGGCGACCTGGGCCAGGAGCTGTCGCAGACGCCGCCGTCGCCCGCCAACATCGTGGTCTCGGTCGTGGACCGCGACGGGAGCGAGGTCGCGACGAACGTGTTCGACATCCTGACCGAGGGCGGGTTCAACACCTCGCCGGGCATCGTCGACCTCACCCAGATCCGGCCGCCGACCAAGGGCGCGATGATCCTGTATCGCCCCGATTCCGAGGACGAGGCCAAGGTCGTCGGCACCTACTTCGGCAACCTGACGCTCGTCCCGGCGCCGGCCGGAACGCTCCCGAAGGGCCAAGACGTCGCGGTCGTCGTGGGCGGCAAGTACCAGATCCCTCCGCCGAACACCGGCGAGCCCGTGGACTGCCCGACCTGACACGTCGGTAAGGTTGGACGACCGGTTCCCGGAAAGGTCCCGCTCGTGACGACCGACGACACGACCATCGAACCGATCCCCTCGGCCGAGCTCGCTCGCCTGCGTCGCATCGAAAAGGCCGCGAACGAACTGCTCGACCAGATGCAGGGTCGGCGCTCGGCGACGACCGTGCTGACCGCGGTCGCGGAACTGCGCGCCGCGCTCAGGCCTACCGTCGAGCCATAACCAACCCGGCACGCCAGCCGGGTGCCCGTCCTTGAGCCGGGGGTTGGATCGCCTCGGCCCCGAGATCGCCGCGAGCGAGGAGCCACGCGATGACCGAGTTCGAGTTCCACATGTCGCCCGTGCCGAGCTCGTCCCGTCCCCACACCAGCGCGGGCACGGCGTCGACGAGTTCGAGGACGTGACGCGCCCGCTCGCCGTCGTCGGTGAGGCGTTGTGGGCTCGCGACGGCCTCCGCGATGTCCGGGATCACGCCGTCCCGCCATCGACGCACCTCGTAGCGGCACGTGCGATACCGCGCGATCCGACGGCTGAAGACCGGGCCCTCCAGCACGACGCCTCGCAAGGCGGGTTCGTCATCGGGGATCGGCCACGCGGTCTCGATGACGAAGCTGCCCTCCGGGACACGAACCACGAGCGCGGAGTGGTAGAGGTCGAACCGTGGTCGCCGCTCGCGGAACGCCATGACGGCCTCGTAGGCGAGCCCGTTCAGGCGGACGAAGTGACCGCCTGCGCCCAGTGGGAGCCAATACAGGTCGATGCCGTCAGCGACGTCGCCCGCTTCGACGGCCATCACGGACGCCGGGTCAGCGCCTCGTCAAGCGCGCCGAACGCGACCTCGGGCACGTACCGGCGGCGGACGAGGTCCCGGCCGTTGCGGCTGAGCTCGGTCCAGGTCGCGTCCTCCTGGATCACGAATTCGAGCGCGGCGACCATCGAGTCTCGATCGTCGGCGATCAGCAGGTGCTCTCCCGACGACACGTCGAGCCCCTCGGCGCCGTCGGGGCCCGTCACGACGGGGAGGCCGCGTGCGAGCGCGTTCAGCACCTTGACCTTGGTGCCCGAGCCGCCGACGCCGACGTCCACGAAGCACCGCGCCCGCCGGTACAGGGCCTCGTCGTCGTCCACCGGTCCCGCGAACTCGGCGCCGCGGCTCAGGTGGACCTGCCGCACGAGCCGCTCGGGCGCCCCCGCCCCCGCGACGACGAGGCGGGCGCCGGGTACGCGTTCGAGCAGGAGGGGGAAGTCGTCGTCGAGGAAGCGCGAGAGCCCCTCGGCGTTCGGTGGCCAGGAGAGCGTGGCCAGGAACAGCAGCACGGGTTCGGGCGACGGGGTGAGCTCGGGGCGTTCGAGGAGTGTGGGGTCGGCGACGTTCGGGAGCAGCTCGATCCTGGGACCGCTCGTGACGAGCGCGGCGAGCGTGGCGCGGTCGCGTTCGGAGACCGCGAACACCACATCGAAGCGCGAGAGCAGATCCGCCTCGTACCGCCGAACGCGGCGGGCCTCCAGCCGGACCAAGGGCCTGCGGACCCGGTTGGTCTCGAGCTCGGCGTGACGCCGCCACATCACGTGCTCCGCGTTGTGCTCGTGGAGCAGGCGGATGCCGCGGTACCCGTCGGGGAGGTACTGCGCCATCAGCCAGCTGTCCACGAAGACCGCGTCGTGCCCGCCGGTCTCGAGGAGCTGGGCGACGCGCTCGGCCATCGTCGCGCTCCGGTTGCGTTCGATGCTGAGGGGCACGCCCCCGGCGTAGCTCGACACGAGGTGACGGACCGACCGTCCCCGCTCCAAGGGGATCGAGACCGCGCCACCCTCGCGCACCCACGGCTCCTCGTCGTGACCGCGGAAGCAGACGACCTCGAGGTCGTGGCGGGCCTCGAGGTACGAGAGCACCGCGGCCGACTTGATCGTCCCGCCGCTGCGCGGCTCGGCGAGCTGGCGCGGCGTCAGGAACAGGATCCGCACTCAGCCGGTCCGATCGAACAGCGCGAGGACCGGGAACACGACCGTCGCGCGCAGGATCCGGGGCAGCCGCCGGGGTTCGAGCGCCAGCCGCCACAACCACTCGAGCCCGAGCGTTCGGAACGCGCGTGGCGCGCGGCGCTTGGAACCCGCCCACATGTCGAACGCGCCGCCCACGCCGATCATGATGCGCACCGACGGGAAGTCGTCGGCGTGGCGCTCGATCCAGCGCTCCTGCTTCGGCGCGCCGAGTCCGACCAGGACGATCGTGGGCGCTGCGGAACGGATCGCCTCGACGATCTCGTCCTCACGGTCGGCGGGGCGGGCGAGACCGTCCTCGCCGATGGTGGCGCCGGCGCCCGCGGTCACGACCTTGAGCCCGGGGAGCGCGCGCCATCGCGCGGCCGAGCGTTCGGCCACCTCGGGGGTGCCGCCGACGAAGGCTACGGTCTCGCCGCGCTCGGCGGCCAGCCGCAGCAGCAACGCGGCGATCTCGACCCCCGGCCACCGCCGGACCGAACGCCCGTTCCGCAGCGTCTGCACGATCGCGACGCCCGTCCCGTCGGGGAGCGCGAGGTCGGCGGACCGCAGGACGTCGGCGTAGCCGCTGTCTTCGCGGGCGTACAGGAGGATCTCGGGGTTCGGCGTGAAGATCCGGAACGCGCGGTCGCCGTCGAGGAAGCCAGTCGCGACGCCGCGGAGCTGCTCGACCGACGCGAGCTCGTCCAGCCGGACGCCGAAGATCACCGAGCTCACGAGGACCCCATGTCCTCGCTCCGCGTGAACCAGGAGTAGAGCTGCTCCGCCCGCCGCCGCAGGTTCGGCGGGGACTCTGCGTTGTAACGCTCCTGCAGCTCCGTCTTCAGCCCTTCGCGTGCCGGCGAGGGCCGGGGGATCACGCGTTCGAGGCGGTCGCCGTCGCCGCGCCGGGCGCGCCAGTCGTCGTCGATCTCGCGCAGGCAGCGCGCCACGTTCTCCTCGGTCGGCTCGAACTCCGCGTAGGTCGTCCCGAACCGCGTGTTCAGCCGCCGGGTGATCGCGCCGAGCTCGCCGCCGACCACCTCGTCGAACGTCCCGACCACCAGGTCGCCCCGGTGGGGCACGAGCGGCTCGTAGAACGCGCAGAACCCGCGGAGCAGGTCCGCGTTCGTCCGGGCGGGGTGGCGGATCCGGCTGCTCACCACGGCGCCCTCGGGCTCGCGGATCAGCACCAGCGCCGGCACGCCCAACCGGATCGCCGCGATCACATGCCCCGACGCGTGCGTGTGGTGGGCGATGCGGAGGTGCTCGGGCTCCTGGGCGAGGCGGAACGCCGCGATCGCGAACGACGACGCGCAGCGCGGGTAGGACTCGACGAGGAGGTCAGTCCGCGAGTCGACCAGCTCGCCTTCGCCGCGCAACCGAGCCAGCGGCACGGCGAGCGAGGGGTACGGAGCGAGTCGCGTCATGACCGAATACTTGATCCGGTCCACGCCCGGATGCTACCGCTCGGGCGTTCGGGCCGGTTGCGGGCACCGCGACCCGCGATACTGCCCGCGTGCGGATCGCCATCGACGCTCGTCCCGCCTCCGATGCCGAACCCACCGGCGTGGGCCACTACACCCGGCGGATGCTCGAGCACCTCCCGGCCGCGATGCCCTCCGACGAGCTCGTGGCCTGGCATCCGCGGGCCGAGGGCTCCGACCTCCCGCGCGCGCCGAACCTGACCGAGACCGTGTCGCGGATCCCCGCCGTCCTCGAACCCGTGTGGCGCCGCCTCGAGGTCCCGAGGCTCGAGGGCCAGGTGCGGTTCGACGCGCTGCTCGCGACGAACTTCCTCCCCCCGCCGACCCGCAGCGACGGCGTCGTGCTCGTCGTGCACGACCTGGCGTTCGAGGTGATGCCCGAGGCGGGTCCGGGGTTCGGCGAGCGGTGGCGTCGCCGGTTCGACGGCTGGCTGCGTCGGAGCGCCGCGGTGATCGTGCCCTCGTCGAGCGGGAGGGCCGACCTGCTCGAGCGCCACCGGCTCGACGAGAGCCGGGTGCACGTGATCGCGCACGGGGCGGACGCGTTCGAGGCGCCGGCGCCCGACGAGGTCGAACGCGTCCGCGGGCGGTTCGGGATCGGCGGGCCGTTCGCGCTGTTCGTCGGCGGGATCGAGCCGCGCAAGAACCTGGCCGCGCTGGTCGAGGCGTTCGCTGGCGCGCCCGACGCGGAGACGTGGCTCGTGATCGCCGGCGGCCGAACCTATTGGGCCCCCCAAGGCGCCGAAGCCCTACGCGCTCAGGTCGCCGGCGCTCCCCGAGGGCGTTCGGCGACGCGTGGTGCTCACCGGCTACGTCTCGGACGACGAGAAACGCGCCCTGCTGGCCGGCGCGACGGTGCTCGCGTACCCGTCGCGGTACGAGGGGTTCGGGTTCCCGGTGCTCGAGGGCTTCGCCGCGGGGGTGCCGGTGCTGACCTCGTCCGTCGCCTCGCTGCCCGAGGTCGCCGGCGACGCCGCGCTCCTGGTCGACCCGAACGACCCGAACGCGATCGGCGACGGTCTGGGTCGGCTCTTCGCGGACCCCACCCTGCGCGAACGCCTCGTCGCCGCCGGGCGCGAGCGGCTCGCGAGCTTCTCATGGGAGCGGGCGGCCGGCGCGACCGCCGAGGTGCTTCGCGGGGCCGCGGGCCGTTCGGGCGGCGCTCGATAGACTCCGGGCATCCATGAGGACCCCCGTGCATCGGCGCGCGTTGCCTTGGGTCGCCGCCATCCTGGGTCTCGGGCTGATCGCCGCCGCCTGCAGCACGAGCGAGGCCGAACCGAAGGCGACGACCTCGCCCGTCCCGTCCCCGAGCCCGACCGTGAGCTCGACGGGGAGCCCCGACGCGTTCGACGCGACCGCGCTCGAGACCTCGACGCCCATCAAGCACGTCGTGTTCCTGATCAAGGAGAACCGGACGTTCGACAACCTGTTCGGCACGTTCCCCGGCGCGAACGGCGTCTCCACCGGGATGGCGTTCGGGCAGCCGCGGACGCTCACGCGCGGCACCGACGGCCGGCTCCCCGGCGACCTGCCGCACTGCTACTCGTGCGCGCTCGCGGCGTGGGATCAGGGCGAGATGGACGGGTTCCTGCAGGGCGAGCACGCGCCGTGGGCCTACACGCAGCTCCAGAAGGACCAGCTGCCGAACTACTGGCACTGGGCACGCCAGAACGTCCTGTTCGACAACTTCTTCGCGAGCGCGCAGGGCCCGTCGTTCCCGAACCACCTGTTCTCGATCGCGGCGACCTCGGGCGGCGCGCACGACAACCCGCGCCGGGTGCCGAGCCTCACCCACGGCTCGAACACGTTCGGCTGCGACGCGCCGCCGTTGCAGACCGTCGACGTCTACGACAGCGAGGGCCGCCTGCGGAAGGTGCCCCCGTGCTTCGACTTCCTGACCGAGGGCGACCTGCTGAACCGCGCCCGGATCCCGTGGGCCTACTACGCGGCGAACGAGGACCAGAAGGGCTACATCTGGTCGGCCTACTCGGCGATCCGCCGCTACCGGATGCACGAGGACCGGTGGCAGAAGCACATGTTCCCGGTCGACGAGGTCGTCAAGGACATCCGCGACGGCCTGCTGCCGCCGGTCACGTGGATCACGCCGCGGTTCGAGCTGTCCGAGCACCCCGAGTTCAACTTCTGCCACGGCGAGAACTGGTCCACGAAGGTGATCGACGCGATCATGCGCTCGCCGATGTGGGACTCGACGGCGATCTTCCTCACCTGGGACGACTACGGCGGCTTCTACGACCACGTGCCGCCGCCGCAGGTCGACGATTTCGGGTTCGGGATCCGCGTCCCGATGATGGTGCTCAGTCCCTATTCGAAGCAGGGCAAGGTGAGCGGCGAGCTCGGCGAGTTCTCGAGCGTCCTGCGGTTCATCGAGGACAACTGGGGGCTGACGCAGCTGACCAAGCGCGACAAGCAGGCCACGCCGATGCTCTCGGCGTTCGATTTCGAGCAGGAGCCGAGGGCGGGGGACCCCTTGCCGCTCCGCGACGACTGCCTGGGCCCGATCTGGGCGCCGAACGACTAGGCCTTCTCGTGGACACCGTGGGGGAGACGTCGTTCGAGACGCCGGGAGACCTGGCGCTCGAGATCATCCGGACGTTCGACGCGCCGCGACAGACGGTGTTCGAGGCGTTCACGGTGTGCGACTCGGCGAGCCGGTGGATGGGCCCGCCGGGATGGGAGGTCACGGGTGCGAGATCGACCCGCGTCCCGCGGCGTCTACCGCTTCGTCTGGAAGAGCCCGCAGGGCTACGAGGTCGAGAACGGCGGAACGTGCGACGAGGTCTGGCGCCGAGAGGCTGGTCATGACGCAGGACGCGGCGCGGGCTGACCCGCCACACGTCGTCCTGACCGAGCGGTGGCGGCACCACGATGACGTACACCGTCGAGTACCCGAGCACCGAGATGCGCGACGCTGCCGCGCAGATCCATGAAGGAAGCGATGGACGCGGGCTACGACAAGCTGGCGAGTGCGAACGATCGCCTGATCGCTCGCCTCAGCGCTTCCGGACCTTCCAGATCTGCTCGGGCGGGTAGCGCTTGACCCATTCGGGCGGGGCGACGTCGTCGTGGGTGGTCGTCGCGCCGTCGGGCACCTGGATCTCGACGAGGTCTTCGATCTCGAACCCGTTCGAGCGGAAGAGCCGGATCATCTCGCCGGGGGGCAGGCGGAACTCGACGCCGTCGACGACACCGTTCTCGTCGTGCCACTCGGTCCGGTGCATCCCGAAGAAGTCACGGGAGAGCGTGAACCCCGCCGGCGATACGTCGTCGTCCTTCGGGTAGCAGAGCAGCAGCAGCGGATGCCCTCCGAGGAAGATGAGCCGCCCGCCCGGCCGGAGCAGTCGAGCCGCCTCCGGGATCCAGCGGTACGGGTCGCACCAGATCGCCGCGCCGTACTCGGAGAAGGCGAGGTCGAAGCTCTCGTCGCGGAACGGCGCCCGTTCGGCGTCGGCGTGCACGAGCGGGAACCGCAGGTCGAACTCCTCCTGGAACACCCGGGCCGTCGCGAGCTGCCGGCTCGAGTTGTCGAGCCCGACCGGCCGAGCCCCGCGGCGGGCGAGCCACGCCGACCAGTAGGCCGTGCCGCATCCGAGCTCGACCACGTCGAGCCCGTCGACGTCGGGGAGCACGCGGAGGTCGGATTCGGCCACGCTCCAGGCGCCCCAGGTGATCTCGTCGCTCGACCAGGCCTTGTGGCCGGGCTCGACCCAGTTGTCCGCGTCGGCGTCCCAGCCCTCGCGGTTCACGAGCACGTGGTTCTCGGTCACCGGCGAACCATACTGGCCGGAGCCACGCGGAAGGAGGCCGATCGTGATCGCACGCGTGTGGACCGGACGGACGAAGGCCGAGGACTACGACGCGTACCTCGCGTACCTGGAGGAGAGTGGGGTGGCCGCGCTCCAAGCCACCCAGGGCAACAGTGGGGTGATGGTGCTCCGCCGCCTCCACGGCTTCGAGGCCGAGTTCACCGTCATGTCCTTCTGGGACTCGCTCGACGACGTGAAGGCGTTCGCCGGCGAGGACGTGGATGCGGCGCGCTACTTCCCGGACGACGAACGCTTCCTGCTCGACTTCCCCCCGAGACTGAAGCACTTCGAGGTCGCCCGAGAGCGGTAACCCGCTCTGTCGTCCCGGGCCTCTCACGATCCCCGCCGGCATCACGTTGGGCGTCCGTGAAGCGGCTGAGGTGGGACGCGTATGGTGCGGAGGTGCCTCGATCCGACGACGAACGTCGATTCGTCCGCCGCCTGCTGCGGTGGGGGAGGGAGCATCGCCGGTCGTTCCCGTGGCGCGAGGAGGCTGATCCGTTTCGGGTGCTCGTTGCCGAGATCCTCCTCCAGCGTTCGCGGGGCACCACCGTCGCTCCCGTGTACACGGAACTCTGGCGGCGATGGTCCGATGCCACAGCGCTGTCGCGCGCGAGGGTGGATTCGATCCGCGCGGTTATCCGTCCGCTGGGACTGGTTCGAAGAGCCGAGACCCTGAAGCAGCTCGCCGCGGAGGTTGTCGAACTCGGAGGGGTGCCGACCACGCTCGACGGCTTGCTCGAACTTCCGGGGGTTGGTCTCTACGCAGCGTCGGCGACTCGCGCGGTTGCCTTCGAACGCCGTCAGGCGACGGTCGATGGGGTGACGGCACGCGTGTATCGCCGGTATTTCGGGCTCGACGACGAGCTCCCGGCCTCGGTCGACCGAGAGCTGTGGGCCGTCGTCGACAGGGTCACCCCTCGGACCGGCGTTCGGGAGTGGAACTGGGCGGTGCTGGACCTGGCCGCGACCGTCTGTCTCCCGGGGCGTCCTCGGTGTGAGATCTGCCCGCTGGCGTCCGATTGCCGCTGGTCAGTCGACCAGCAGGCGCGTGTCATATGAGGGTGCTAGGCTCCGCTGGTCGAGATCACAGCCGTGTCATTCCTTCCCCGCGCGGCCCGAGCACGGAGGAACGAGTGCGCCAAGGACCCCGTCCGTCCGGCTCGACGGGGAAGGTCGTCGAGCTGTTCGCGGGCGTCGGAGGGTTCCGTCTCGGTCTCGAGGCCGCTGGCTGGGAGGTCATCTGGGCCAACCAGTGGGAGCCCTCGACCAAGACTCAGCACGCGTTCGACTGCTACGTCAGCCATTTCGGGACGCGGCGTACACGTCAACGAGGACATCAACGTCGTCCTCGACCAGATCGCAGCCGGCGAACGCGAGCCGATCCCGGACCACGACCTGCTCGTCGGCGGCTTCCCGTGCCAGGACTACTCGGTCGCGAAGACGCTGAACCAGGCGCACGGGATCGAGGGCAAGAAGGGCGTCCTCTGGTGGTCGATCTATCGGATCCTCGAGGAGAAGCGGCCGCGGCTCGTGTTCCTCGAGAACGTCGACCGACTCCTGAAGTCGCCGGCGACGCAGCGCGGTCGCGATTTCGCGATCATCCTCGCGTGCCTCTCCGATCTCGGGTATCTCGTCGAGTGGCGCGTCGTGAACGCTGCTGACTATGGCTTCCCACAGCGGCGGCGGCGGGTCTTCATCGTTGCCCACACGATCCTCAAGGCTGACGAACCCGATTGGGACGGACCGATCCCGTGGCTGCTCGAAGACGGAGCCCTTGCCGCCGCTCTTCCTGTCCGAGCCGAGGATGCCAGTGTTGTGTCGCTTGAAGGCGCCGATGTCCCAACGCTGGAGCTCAAGGGACATCCAGCGCAGATCACGCAGGAATTCGGCTGGGGCCGAGCGTCGACTCCTTTCCGGGTCGGCGGTGTGATGTGGAATCGCAAGGTGTGGACCCGAGACAGTTGAAGGCCGATTTCGAAGGTCCTAAGCGTGATCGCTCGGCGACGTCCTCCAACCCGACGGCGAAGTGCCAGAGTGAATTCTTCGTGCCGGAGGAGCAGTTGGGCAATGGGCTACCTGAAGGGCGCGAAGAACGGAGGAGCGGTTCGCCAAGAATGGTCATCGCTACGAATACAGCGAAGGAGCAATCGCTTTCCCCGACCCGCTGGACCAGCCCTCACGTACGGTCCTGACCGGCGAAGGTGGCACGACTCCATCGAGGTTCAAACACATCATCCGATGTCGGATGGGCGCTTTCGTCGACTCACGCCGATCGAGCTCGAACGACTCAATGGTTTCCGGACGATTGGACGCGCACCGGGATGCCCGACGGACGACGCGCCTTCATGATGGGCAACGCCTCTGGTGGTTGGGCTTGTGCAACAAGTCTGTCCGGTCCCTCGACCTCAGTTCGATTTCGTCGGCTGACGCAAGTCCGCGCTGTTTAGGCCTGTCGCGCTGCTGCCGGCGGATAATCCAACGAGGTTCGAGCCTACGGCCGTGCCGCGAACTGATCCGACGCACCTCGATTGCTTCGCGGAGCCAGAGGTTCTGCTGGCATATGTCATCCGTGATGTCCTTGGTTAGCCACCATGCCCGGCGCTTCTCCGGTGCTGGTTTCACCTGCCGTCTTCGTATCTGACGTCTTCAGCGTCAAGTAGCGACCTGACCGTCCGTCTGAGCCGCGACCATTCAGTGCTGCTTGCAGGCCCTGGATCGTCAGCGTAGTCAGCTTCGAGTAGAGCGTGAGCGGATCACTTGCTGGAAGCCACAGTGAAGGGTGGCCTGAGGTTGAGCGCAAAGTGCGGGCATTTCGATTTGTGCTCCTGTCATGATTCGGCACGAAGGACAGTCGATCTGCAGTTTCTTGTAAGGCTTGAACGAAGGAAATCTCGCTCGCCTTGCGTTGTCGCCAGGTTGAAGGCGGAAATCTTGGTCCATTGCCGCGGGAGTCGAACATCATGTCGATTGAGGGATTGTCTTCGACCGCTGTGCCGAGAAGCGAGCCAGATCTGGCTTCGGAATCGCAGTCGTCGGGCAACTTCGAGAAGCACGTCGTCCGTCGATTTCGCCGCGCGGCGGACTTCCTCTTCGTCGCATCCGTATCGGAAGCGAGATTCCGAGCGCAGGAGCAAGTTCCTTGAATGGAGACGCCCACTCCCACCGGTGTGCGAGCGCCTGCCGAACTTCGTTGTAACTGTTCACCGCAATCAGCCTCCGGTCATAGAAGTGTCGAGTACTAGCCCTGCTTGCACTCTCTAGGCAACTGGACGGAATCGCTGTCGCACTCAGGCGGGCATGAATCGACGACCCGGTGCTACCCTCACCCCCGATGACCAGCGAGAACGACGCTCGGAGCGCGCTCGAACGCGAGATCTACTGGGCCGAGGACGCCTCGGCTCGGTCGCGGATGGACACCTCCGAGGTTCGGGACCTGCTCCACGACTTCGCGATGCTCATGCGGGCCGACGAGAAGCAGGCCGTCCCGCGCGGCGAACCCGAGCTCGGGTCCGGCTCCCGCATGCGGCGCAAGACCAAGGTCCTCCAGTTCCGGCTCCTCCGGCCGATGCGCCGCCGCAACGATCGGCTGCTCGCGGAGTTCGGCGAGCTCGCCGCCGCGCTCGCCGATCGGGTCGTCGCGCTCGAGACCGAAGTGAAGGAGCTCCGGGGCAAGCTCGGGGACGCCGAGTGAGGATCGCGGTCGTCCACCCCCAGACGCCGTTCGTGCGCGGGGGAGCCGAGACGCACACCGAGTCGGTCGTCGCCGCGCTGCGCGAGGCGGGGCACGAGGCCGAGGAGGTCGTGGTCGCCGGCAAGTGGTACCCGGCGACCGAGATCGTGCACCAGATGGCCGTGTGGCGCGCGCTCGACCTGTCCGAATCCAACGGGCTGCCGATCGACATGGTCATCGCGCTGAAGTTCCCGGCCTACCTCGTCCCGCACGAACGCAAGGTCGTGTGGCTGATCCACCAGCACCGGACCGCGTACGAGCTGTGGGACCACCCGGAGTTCGCGGACCTCGGCAAGCAGATCGAGGGGCCGCAGGTGCGCGACATGGTGCAGCAGAGCGACCGGATCGCGCTCGGCGAGGCCAAGCGCATCTTCACGAACTCGAAGAACGTCCAGGACCGCCTGTGGACCTCCCTCCGCCTGTCGAGCGACGTCCTGTACCACCCGTCGCCGATCGTCGAGGCGCTCCTGCCGCTCGAACCCGGACCGTACGGCGACGCGATCGTCTTCCCGAGCCGGCTCGAGGGCCTCAAGCGCCAGGCGCTCGCCGTCGAGGCGATGCGGCACGTGAAGACCGGCGTTCGGCTCGTGCTCGTCGGCAACGGTCCGGACGAGGACGGCCTGCGCGAGCAGATCGAGAAGCACGGGCTCCAGAACAAGGTCGAGCTCGCGGGCCGGGTCTCGGACGAACGCCTCCACGAGCTCTACCTCGGGGCGCTCGGCGTGTACTACGGGCCGTTCGACGAGGACTACGGGTACGTGACGCTCGAGGGGTTCGCGGCGCGCCGGTCGGTCGTCACGCTCACCGACGCCGGCGGGCCGCTCGAGTTCGTGACCGACGGCGAGACCGGCCTGGTCACCCCGCCCGAACCGCAGGCGATCGCC
This sequence comes from uncultured Actinomycetes bacterium, assembly GCA_963823255.1. GTDB lineage: Bacteria > Actinomycetota > UBA4738 > UBA4738 > HRBIN12 > DASSJM01. Next base: position 874,534 of record CAWGKU010000001.1, on the reverse strand, counting down.
CACGCGTTCGACCGCCTGTTCTCGAACCGCCCGCTCGCCAAGAAGATGGGCGAGGCGGGCAACGAGAAGCTCCGCGCGACGGTGCCGGGCTGGCCCGAGGTCGTCGCCCGGCTGACGGAGTAGCCGTGAACCGCGTGACCACCCCGATCGTCGGCGCCGTCCGCAGGCTCTACCGCTGGGACCACAAGATGGACCCGCGCGTCGCGTGGCTCTCGCCGATGCCGCCGGCCCGCAGCGGGATCGCGACCTACTCGCAGGCGGTGCTCGAGGGGCTCGAGCGCATCGGCTACACGCCCGGCAAGCACAAGATCCAGCCGTACTGGCCGATCAAGCACCAGCACTGGGCGACGGTGCCGTGGCACACGATGGGCGTCTACCACCTCGGCAACAACCTGGAGTTCCACGGCGACATCTACGACCTCGCGATCCGAACGCCGGGGCTCCTGGTGATCCACGACCTGGCGCTCGACGACTTCGTGATGGGGATGGTGGCGACGGCGCAGCCGTTCGGGCACCAGGCGCTGCGCGAGGGGTTGCTGCTCGCGCCGCGTCTGCACGGGTTCGAGGAGGCCGAGCGCAACGAGCCGCTCCGCGTCCCGTACGTCGCGCACGCCGCTCGGAACGCGCGGGGGATCGTCGTGCACTCGCCGTTCGTCGAACGCTACCTGCGAGCGTTCGGCTGCAAGACCCCGATCTTCGTCGCCCCGCACCCGGTGATCGAGAGCGAGCCACGCGTCCGGAAGGCGGAGAGCGCCGCTCGCGTGATCCGAGGGTCGCTCGAGTCGATGGGGATGAAGACGCTGATCGGCGTGTTCGGCGACCAGAACGCCGCCAAGCTGATCGACGTCGTCCTCGAGGCGATGGTGCGCCTGCCGCAGGACGTGCACCTGGCGCTGGTCGGTCGTCGCATCCCGGGGTACGACGTGGAGCCGATGGTGCGGGGGAGCGGGCTCGGCGCCCGCGTGTCGGTGCACACCGACGTCTCGGACGAGGACTTCCTCGCGTGGATGTGCGCGGCGGACGTCGCGGTCGATCTCCGGTTCCCACACCGGGGCGAGGTCTCCGGCTCGCTGTCGCGTTCGATGCAGGTCGGTCACCCGACGGTCGTGAGCGCGACGGGGACCTACCTCGACCTGCCCGAAGACGTGGTCGTCCGCGTTCCGGCCGGCCGGCTCGAACCCCAGGAGCTCGCCGACGCGCTCCGAACGCTCGTCGACGATCCCGAACGCCGTCGCCGGATCGGTGACGCCGCCCGGGCGCACTCGGCGGAGCTCGCCCGGTCCGAGGCGACCGCCCACGTCTACGCCGAGGCGATGGACGCCACGATGGCGCTGCTCTTGGATCCGGCCCGACGGGCGCTCGCCCGCTGGGGCGGGGCGCTCGTGGATCTCGGGATCACCGAGGACGGGCTCGCGGAGGGTTACGGGATGGCCTACGCCCGAGCGCTCGACGAGTTCCGGCCGCCCTCGTCGTCCTGACCTGGGCCGGCTCGTCCGGGATCAACCGAGGAGCCGGAGACCTCGAGCGCGAGCCGATCCAGGTAACGGCGCCAGCCCGCGGCGTGTGTTGGGGTCCGGGCGGGAGGCAAGCCGCTGTGGACCACGTCGACGCGCGTTCCGGTCGCCTCCCGAACGAAACGAACCTCGACCGTGCTGGATCCCGGCGGGAGCTCGTCAGACCCGGCGAATCCCCAGCTGAACACGATCCGATCCGGTGGGTCGAGCGTCTGGTAGCGGCCCCGTACGGGCGTGCCCTCGATATCGACCGCGAACTCGCCCCCGGGCCGCGCGTCGAGCAGCGCGTACTCTCCCATCCAGCGCACCATCGCCTCGGCGCGCGTGAAGTACTCGTACACCTCGTGGGGCTCGGCCTCGACGAACACCGAGGTTGTCAGTGGCTCAGCGGCCATCGCGCTTCCTCGACTCCACGTCGGCCTTGAGACGTTCCAGGCTCTCAGGCCACAGCTGCGCGAGGAATCCCCGGACGGCGTCGAGGCCTTCGGGGCGGACGACGTAGAGCCGGCGCTGGCCTTCGGGTCGGACCGCCACGAGGCCCGCGTCCTTCAAGACCTGCAGGTGTTGGGAGACGGCCTGCTGGCTGATGTCGAAGTGAGCGGCGATCTCGTTGACCGAGCGCGGCCGGTCGCGGACGAGCAGCAGCATCGCCCGGCGCCGCGGCTCCGCCAGCGCAGAGAAGGCCGCTTCGGTCGTCACGCCCCGAAGGATAACAAGACTTGCCTTGTACAAGTCGTATCTTGTAGAGTGCTGCCTTGGGATCCCCAGATGACTACGGGAAGTGGACCCATGAAGGGAGGAACGGTGAGCTCAGACGTGAGGGAACTCGTCTCCGAGTACGTCCTGGCGGCCGGAGATCGCAGGTTCGATCGGTTCGAGGAACTGCTGCATCCCGACGTCGAGTTCGGCGGGACCACGGTGGTCGAGCTGCGAGGGGCGTCCGCCGTGGCCGAAGGGTATCGACGGCTCGGCCCGATCATCCTGCGGAACGACATCAAGCAGATGGTCGTCGACGGCGACAAGGCCTTCGTGCTCTACGACTTCGTCACCGATACCGCGGTCGGGCCCGTTCTGACGGGGGAACTCCTCACCGTGGATGAGGGCCGGATCCGCTCGATCGTCTTGCTCTTCGACTGGCGACGTTGGCCCGAGGTGCTCGGGGAACTGGAGCGACGCTCAGCCGCTTGATCCGGGTGCCTCGAGGTCGGTCTCTCGAAGAGGGCGACGAGGTCGTCGAGGGACATCGAAGGGGGCAGCACCCAGTCGCTGACGGTGAACCTGGATGCTGGGAGCTACGTCCTCATCTGCAACCTGCCCGGACACTATGGGCAAGGGATGCATGCGGGCTTCACCGTGAACTAGCCGATCCTCGGACGGCGAGTCACGGGCTACCCCGGCCCGCGAGATGGATGGCCGCCGTGCTCGCCGACGACGATTCCATGCGTTCTCCATAGCTCGCGCGTAGGGCCGTTGCTAGACTCGACGCGTCTCCCGGCCGATGCACGAACCGGGCTGGCTCCCAACGCTATGGCCGCGACCACCGAGACCGTCGAGCGCACCTCCGAGTCGCCGCACCTCCGGGTCGGCGAACGCCTCCGCATCCTCGCCGCCCACCGGGAGATCCTCGCGAACCTGGTCCGCAAGGAGCTCAAGGTCAAGTACGCGGCCTCGGTGCTCGGGGCCGTCTGGTCGCTGCTGAACCCGCTCGTCTACCTCGGGGTGTTCACGTTCGTCGCGAAGGTCCTCGGCGCGGGGATCCCCAACTACCCCGTCTACCTGCTCTCGGGGCTCCTGGCCTGGAACCTGTTCTCGGCCTCGATGGGCCCCGGCGCGCGGGCGGTGCTCGACAACGCGAACCTCGTGAAGAAGGTGGCGTTCGCGCGCGAGATCCTGCCGCTGTCGGCCGTCGGCGTCGGGCTGGTCGATTTCGCGCTGCAGTCGGCGGTCCTGCTCCTCTACATCGTCGTCTCGGGCTACGGCCTCCACCTCCCCGAGCTCGCCCTGTGGCCGCTCGCGTTCGTGACGCTCCTGGTCCTCACGGTGGCGCTCTCGCTGTGGTTCTCGGCCTGGAACGTCCGCTACCGCGACGTCGGCCACCTGCTGAACATCGCGCTGCTGGTGTGGTTCTGGGCGACCCCGATCGTGTACGCCGAGTTCCAGGTGCAGCAGCTCGCCGAGCGGCAGTCGTGGTTCGGGCTCCCTCGGCCTGGCGTTCTACCTGCTGAACCCGATGGTGGACGTCGTGGCCGGCTTCCACCGGGCGCTCTACGGCATCGTGGCGCCGGTCGGGTCACCCGAACCCATCCTGTTCGACAAGAGCCTGGGGTGGGTCGCCGGGGTCGTGACGATCACGCTCGTCGTCTCGCTCGATCGGTCTCCGGCTCGCGTGGGGGTACTTCTTCAACCGTTCGGGCGACTTCGCGGAGGAGCTGTGAGCGAACCCGCGATCGAGGTCGCCGACGTCTCGAAGCGCTTCCGCGTCTACCGCGACAAGCCGACGTCGCTCAAGCAGCGCGTGCTCTCCTCGCGCACCAAGGCGGAGGACTTCTGGGCGCTCCGTGACATCGCGCTCGACGTGGGCGAGGGGTCGACGTTCGGGCTGATCGGGCACAACGGCTCGGGCAAGACGACGCTCCTGAAGTGCGTCGCGGGGATCCTGCGGCCGACCTCGGGGACGATCCGCCAGCGCGGGCGCCTGGCGGCGCTGCTCGAGCTCGGCGCCGGCTTCCACCCCGAGCTCACCGGGCGCGAGAACGTGTACCTGAACGCCTCGTTCCTCGGACTGTCGCGCAAGCAGACCGACGCCGCGTTCGACGACATCGTCGCGTTCGCGGAGCTCGAGACGTTCATCGACAACGAGGTGAAGTTCTACTCGTCGGGCATGCTGGTCCGGCTCGGGTTCGCGGTGGCCGTGCACGTGGACCCCGACGTGCTGCTGATCGACGAGGTGCTCGCGGTCGGCGACGAGGCGTTCCAGGCCAAGTGCCTCGACCGCATCCGGGCGTTCCAGCGCGACGGCCGGACGATCGTGATCGTGACCCACGCGCTCGACACCGTGATCGAGATCTGCGACCGCGCCGCGATGCTCCACCACGGCGAGCTTCATGCGATCGGCATGCCGTCCGACGTGGTGCGCGAGATGCGGTACGTGCTCCTCGGCGTCACCGATCCGAACTTCGTACCCGAGGAGGGCACCCGCGAGGCCGAGATCGCCGAGGTCCAGATCGTCCGCCCGAACGGTTCGAGCGAGGGCGCGATCCTGCGCGGCGACCCGCTGACGATCGTGATCGACGTCCGTCAGAACGAGCCGCTCGACGACCTGGACGTGGACTTCGCCGTCCTGGACGGGGCGACGAACCACGCGGTGCTCGACGCGCGGACCTCGCGCGCCGGTCTGGACCTCGGGCGCTTCGACAAGAAGCGCGTGCGGTTCCGGATCGAGGACTTCCCGTACGAGCCCGGCAAGTACTGGGTGACGGTCGGGTTGTCGAACCGCTCCACCGGGCACCTCTACCACGTGCAGACGCAGCGGTACCTGTTCGAGGTCTTCGACGCGCCGCGCGTGCAGGAGCTCGTCGAGGTCCCGGTGGCGGTGGAGGTCGAGGACCTGTGACCGAGCCGGCGATCGATCCCGCGACGACGCAGACGAAAGGAACCCCTCCGATGCTGATCGTGCTGATCCTGTTCTCGGTGACGCTGGCCGCGGTCGCGCAGCTGGCGCTCAAGCACGGCATGAACCTCGTGAACGACGAGCTCGCGCCGCAGACCTTCTCGTTGAACGGCGACTCGCTGCGCGTGGTCGTCGGCCAGAAGTACGTGTGGGGCGGGCTGTTCCTGTTCGGCCTGTCCGCGCTCGTGTGGCTGGTCGTGCTCTCGAGGGCGTCGCTCTCGTTCGCCTACCCGTTCGCCGCGCTCACGTACGTGCTGATCCTGCTGTTCGACCAGTTCGTGCTCGACGAGACCGTGCCGCCGCTGCGATGGGCGGGCGTCGCGTTCATCGGGGTGGGCATCATCCTCGTCTCGCAGACCCAGCACACGTGACCCGATGAAGGCCGTCGTGCTGGTCGGCGGGGAGGGCACCCGCCTGCGCCCGATCACCGAGACGCTCCCCAAGCCGCTCGTCCCGCTGGTCGACCGGCCGAGCCTCGATCACGTGCTCGACCACCTCGCGGGTCACGGCGTGCACGAGGTCGTGCTCTCGAGCTCGTACCTGGAGGAGACGTTCCACGCGTTCATCCAGGCCCGCCGCGGCGACCCCGCGATCACCTGGATCACCGAGACCGAACCGCTCGGTACCGGCGGCGCGATCGTGAACGCGCTCGAGGCGCTCGACACCGACGAGCCGTTCTTCGCGCTGAACGGCGACATCCTCACCGACCTCGACCTCACCGAGATGCTTGCGAGGCACCGCGATCGGGGCGCCACGGCGACGATCGCCCTCACGCACGTCGAAGACGCGCGCCCGTACGGTCTGGTGCCGATGGACGCCGGCGGGCGTGTGCTCGAGTTCCGCGAGAAGCCGGCCGAGCTGGTGCCGGGCGACATCAACGCGGGCACCTACGTCCTCGAACCCGTCGCGCTCGATGGCTGGACGCGCGGCGAGAACGTCTCGATCGAACGTCAGATCTTCCCGGCGCTGATCGCCGACGGGCACCCGCTCGCGGGGTTCGTCTCGGAGGCCTACTGGATGGATCTGGGGACGCCGCAGGCGTACCTGCAGGCGCAGTTCGACCTGCTGGACGGTCGGGTCGACGGCCACCGCTCGTACCCGTCGCCGTTCGTCGACGCCGGCGGTCGCATCGACGCGGGAGCGACGGTGAACGCCCACGTCGTCGTCGGCCCGAACGCGACGATCGACGCGGGGGCGCGCGTGCGTGACTCCGTCCTGCACGAGCGAGCGGGGGTGGAACCCGATGCGGTCGTGGAGCGGTCGATCCTCGGCACCGGCTCGACGGTGATGCGGGGTGCCTCGGTGAGCGACTCCGTGCTCGGCGAGGGCGCGGTGGTGGGCGCCGGCGCCTCGGTGCACGAGGGTCGCGTGCAACCGGGGGAACGGGTCGAGGCGTGACCATCGGGTCGCCGGGACGTTGTGATACCGTGCGGAACCGCCCGACCATACTCACCGAACCTATGCGTAGAACCCTCATCCTCGTCCTGCTGGTCGCCCTGGCCTTCGCCGCGATCCCGGCGAACGCCGGACCGGATCGCGAACCGAACGGGCCGGACGGACCCACAGAGTTCCGTCTGTTCGGCGCCGGCTTCGGGCATGGACTCGGGCTTTCGCAATGGGGGGCGTACGGGCTCGCGAAGCAAGGGTGGGGCCCGTCGAAGATCCTCAAGCACTTCTACTCGGGGACCCGGGTCGCGCGCGATGGCTCGCCGCCGAATGGACCTGCGGATCGGGCTCGCGCAAGGCAAGGACTCGGTTCGGCTCGAGGCGCAGGCCGGGCCCGTGGAGATCCGGCTCGGGGATGCGCAGACCGGTTCGGCGGTCGCGACGATCCCCCCCGGCGAGACGTGGAAGGTTCGTGCCGCCGGTAACCAGTACCTGATCGTGGACGCGACCGGGACCACCGTTGACAGCGTCGGCGGTCCGAACGACGCGATCTCCATCGTGTACGAGCAGAACGGTGCGCGCGTTCGCGTCCCGGAGGCCGCCCACACGTACAACCGCGGCTCGATCGAGTTCGGCCTGTACTCGTGCGCCGGCGGTTGCGTGATGCGGTTGGTCCTCACCGTGGATCCCCAGGGGTACCTGTACGGGCTGGGCGAGGTCCCGAGTTCGTGGCCGATGTCGGCCCTCAAGACCCAGGCGATCGCTGCGAGGACCTACGCGTTCACGAAGGCGGCCGCTTCGCAGCACCGGGCGGTCTGCGACTGCGCGCTCTACGCGAGCTCGTACGACCAGGTCTACGCCGGGTGGGACAAGGAGGGCGGCGCCGACGGCGACCGGTGGGTCGCCGCGGTGAACCAGACCGAGGACCAGGTCGTGCTGAACGGCGCGGAGACGATCCAGGCCTTCTACATGTCCTCCTCGGGCGGGTACACCGAGAACAACGAGAACGTGTGGGGCGGCACGCCGATCGACTACCTCCGCGGCGTGTGTGACCCCGGCGACTACACCTCCGAGAACCCGAACGCCGTTTGGGAGCAGACGTTCACACCCGCGCAGGTGACCCAGCATCTCGGGCTCGGCATCGGGACCGTGACCGGGTTCACCAACGTCGACCGCGGCGTCTCGGGCAGGATCATGTCCGTCACCGTCATCGGAGCGAACGGCCAGGCCGCGATCAGCGGGGACGCGCTGCGTTCGCACCTCGGTCTCCCGGACGACCGGCTGTGGATCAACGCGGACCGCCGCATCACCGGCGAGATCCGGGCCAAGTACGACGGCCTCGGCTGCTCGCCCGGGCTCCCCACCTCGCGCCAGGTCTCGGTCGCGGGCGGCGAGCGGCAGAAGTTCGAGGACGGGACGATCTACCACTCGGGTTCGGCCGGCGCGCATTTCCTGCGAGGTCTGGTCCTGGGCCGCTATCTGTCCAAGGGCGGCCCGGCGGGTCACCTCGGGTTCCCGACCTCCGACGTCCGCAGGCTCGAGAACGGGAACCTCCGGGCGAGCTTCGAGGGCGGCGTCATCATCTGCGACCCCGACGACTCGAGCTGCACCGTCACCTAGCCCGGCCGCCGCTACTTCTGGAACAGCGGGCCGAGCAGCCCGTGCGGCGCCTCCGGCGCGACCGACGTCCCCCGGTAGGCGTCGATGAACGAGGTCGCCATCGTGACCGCCTGGTCCGCCGTGATCGTGGCGGGGCACATCCACCGGGTGTTCCAGGCCAGGAGCGCGAACGCCTGGTCGTCGGGCAGCGCCGGGTAGGGCGCCATGATCACGCGGCTCTGGTCCCGGGCGATCGTCGCCAGCCGGTCGATCGTCTCCTGCGCGAGCCCGCCGTCGGCCGTGGGACGGTAGTAGACGATCACGTACGCGTGCTCGAGGTTGTGGACCGCTCGCGTCTCGGGGACCGGGATCCCGTACACGTGTGGATCCGGAGGGAGCGGCGAGGCGTCGTGCGGCCCGGCCGCCGCCGGTCGGTCGGGGTAGTCGAACGACTCGCCCGGCGCGAGGTGGGTCCGCGACGGGTTCGCGATGACCGGCTGCTCGAGGTCGCCGCACCCCGCGGCCCGAGCCGCCGAACGCGCCTCGGCCGAGACCTCCCCGGGCCCCGGCGTCCGGAAGAAGAGCAGCCAACCGAGTGCGAGGAAGACCGCGATCGCCACGAACCGGCCGACGCCCCAGGGCCGGCGCTCGGCGGGCTTGGGCGTTCGCGGACGTGTGGAGGCGGGCGAGGTCTTCGTGCTCTTGGGACGCGATCCCGCCGGCGGCCGAGAGCCGGAGGGTCGCCGCTTGCGCTTCTTCGCCAACGCGGCGCCGCTAGGGGCTGATCGAGGTGAAGTCGAACGAGGACGGGATCGGGTCGGGGAGCTCTGCGGAGGTGCCGTACGTGACCACGATGACGGTCTGATCGTCGAGCTGGACGTCGTGGAGGCTGTCGGTGACCTCCTCGCCGTCCACGAACACCTGGAGACGGTTGTCCCCGTCGTTGCAGTAGGCACCGAGACAGCTCGGCGTGAAACGGACCCCCCACACGCCGAAGAAATCGCCGAGCGTGAACTCGCGCGATTGGGACGACTCGAGATGCACGAGGCCCGTGTCGTCGTGCGTGTGGATCGATTGGATCGTCCCCTTCGCAGGGTTGATCCCGATGTCGGTCGGCACGGGTTCCTTCTTGCCGTGCACGAAGACCTGCACGACGGCGTGTTCGTGCATCGTGGTGCCTTCGGGCGGGAGGCCGAGCGCGGTCGCGCGCGCGGCCGACTTCGCCCCGTTCGCGGGCCAGGGGGCCTCGGTCGTCAGCTCGCCCGGGAGGGTGCCGGGGGGAGGGGACGACGTGTCGTTCCGGTTGGTGAAGAAGAACACGCCGGCGGCGACCGCGATCGCGATGCCGCCGATCCAGACGAGCTGACGCCGGCGCTGGGCGCGGGCGATCTGGCGTCGGACCGCCTCGCGTTCGGCGCGCGCGAGCTCCTTCTTCTCGGCCCGCGTCCGGAGCGGTGCCGTGGCCGGCCGGTGCGACGGCGAGGCCGGAGGCTTGGGTCGTGGATCTGCCTTCGGCTTGGTGCGCTCGGCCCCGTCCGGCTCCGAACGCCCCTCCTGCCCGACGTCCTTGGTCGTCGACGGCGGTCGCTCCTCCGTCCGGGTCGCCGCACCCGTGGGGCGGTTCCTCGAACGGTTCTGGGGTTTGCGCCGCTTCTTCGCCATGGCTCCTCAGCGCCCGGTCAGAAGGCCGCGCCGGCCTCGGGCGCCTCGCCCTTGTAGGGACGCTGTCCGAACGGCGGCGCCGTGTACGACGACGTGAACCCGAACGCGGCCGCGAGGTTCACCTTCGCGCATTTCTGCACGTTGTGCCAGGCGACCAGCGCCATCTGGGTCCCCGCCGGCAGGGTCCCTGGGGCGCCCTGGTCCGGGTAGTCGTAGGGGGCGACGATGACGCGACTGCCTACGTTCTGACCCTCGTAGAACGAGCGGATCCGGTCGAGCTCCTGGCCGGACACATCCGGCGCGTACCAGACGATCGCCGCGCCGTGCTCGAGCGAGTGGATCACGCGGTCGATCGGCGGCGGCGTGCCGTAGACGCCGGCCCCGTACGGGATCGCGTTGTGCGGTCCCGACGCCGGTGGCACCGAGGCGTACGTCGAAAGCGGCACCGATGCCACGACGTGGGCACGATCCTGGCTCTTGGGCTGGTACGAGCCGACGTCTTCCACTGGACCGCAGCCGGCGGTTTCCTGGGCCTGGTCCGCGGAGGCGAGGAGGTCCTCCGGCGTGGCCTGGGCCTCCTGCGGCCGGGTGAGGGCGAACGCGGCGACCCCCGCGATCAGGACGAGCACGACCCCGATCGCGACCCTGCGGTTCCGCCGGCTCTTCGCCATCTTGCGCTGGAGGTCGACACGCTGACGCCGGGCCTCCTCTTTGCGTTCGGCCTTGGTCAGACGCTGCTTCGAAGTTGGGTCGGCCATATCAGGGTTCCGCCCGGAGGCGGCCCACAAGGATAGCGAGGAAGCGGGCGGTTTGGCCGGTCCATCTTCGCGAGAACTTCGGGGCCCGGAGCCTTGCGGGGGCCCATCGGCCTTCCTATGCTTCGCGCGACTTCCCCACGGCGCTGGCCGGCGCCTCGCCGGCCGGAAGGGGGAGGCATGGCGGACACGGACACGAGCACCGCGAACGTGGTTCGCGTCGAGTCGCCGCCGGGCGGCAGGCTCGACAGGTTCTTCAAGATCTCCGAGCGCGGGTCCTCCGTGCGGATCGAGATCGTTGCCGGGATCACGACCTGGCTGACGATGGCCTACATCCTGTTCGTGAACCCGGCCATCCTCGGGTTCGTCGGGATCCCCGACCTGCAGCCGCTGGGGCTGCCGTTCGCGCAGGTGCTCACCGTGACGGCGCTCGTCGCCGGGGTGATGACGATCCTGATGGGCGTCGTCGCGAACTACCCGTTCGCGCTCGCCGCCGGCCTGGGGCTCAACGCCTTCGTCGCGTTCACGCTCGTCGCGGCGAACGGGCTCTCGTTCCCGCAGGCGATGGGCGTGATCGTCGTCGAGGGCGTCATCATCACGATCCTCGTCCTCACCGGCGTTCGGGAGGCGGTCCTGAACGCGATCCCGATGGACCTGAAGCGGGCGATCGGGATCGGCATCGGGGCGTTCATCGCGCTGATCGGGCTCGTGAACGCGGGTGTGGTCACCAACACGGGACCCACGCCGCTCGGACTCGCCGCCGAGCTGACGACGTGGCCGATCGGGATCTTCGTGGTCGGGCTCGCGCTCAGCGCCGCGCTGGTGGCACGAAGGGTCAAGGGAGCCCTGCTGATCGGGATCTTGGTCTCGACGGTGCTGGCCATCATCGTCAACGAGGCGAAGGACCTGTCGATCTGGGGCAACGGCATCGCGGCGATCCCGGACAAGATCGTCGACACGCCGGACTTCGGGCTCGTCGGCGCGTTCTCGTTCGACTTCTTCAAGGTGCTCGGCACCGCGACCGCGCTCGCGGTGGTGCTCTCGGTGATGCTGTCGGACTTCTTCGACACGATGGGCACCGTGATCGGGCTCGGCGGCGAGATGAAGATGCTCGACTCGGACGGCCGGCTCCCGGGGATCAAACGGGTCCTGCTGGTCGACTCGATCGCGGCGGCCGCCGGCGGCGCCGCCTCGGCGTCGTCGAACACCACGTTCATCGAGAGCGCGTCGGGGATCTCGGAGGGCGGGCGCACCGGGCTCGTCGCCGTGGTCGTGGGCGTGCTGTTCCTGCTCGCGATGTTCTTCTCGCCGATCGCGGGCGTGATCCCGGCGGAGGCGACGGCGCCGGCGCTCGTGCTCGTCGGCTACTTCATGATGGTGCTCGTCAAGGACATCTCGTGGTCGGACCCGGGGATCGGCATCCCGGCGCTGCTCACGATCGTGATGATGCCCTTCACCTACAGCATCACCAACGGCGTGGGCGCGGGGTTCCTCTCCTACGTCGTGATCGCGGTCCTGCGGGGCAAGTGGCGGGAGGTCCACCCGCTCCTGTACGTCGTGGCCGCGATCTTCGCCTGGTACTTCGTGCACGGGGTGGTCTAGGCCGAAGCGCTGCGGGCCGGGCTCACTCGGTCCGCAGGTGCTCGGAGAGGTCCAGCGGGGGCCGCGGCGACGCGGCCCCCGCCGGCATCGGGCCCACCGCCACGGTTCCGAGCGCGAACCACTCTTCGGACATCCCCAGCGCGGCGCGGCTCTCCTGCTGGCAGAACAGCGTCGACGAGATCCAGCACGACGCGAGCCCCTGTGCCGAGAGCGCCAGCAGCAGGTTCTGGATCGCGGCGCCGCCCGAGAGAAGGAACATCTCCTGTTCGGCGTGCGAGCGCTCGGCGTCGGCGTAGGGGTGGGCGCCCCGGAACCGGACCCATGGGACGATCAGGACCGGCGCGGCGCCGAGCACCCCGTCGCTCCTCGCGATCCGTCGTTCGATCGTGGCCTCGGGTGTCCCGTCGCCGCGGAGATCCTCGCGCCAGGCGTCCGCGATCGCGCCGAGCAGCCGCCGCTTCGCCGACGGGCTCCAGATCGCGCTGAACGACCACGGTCGCGTGTGATGCGGCGCCGGCGCCGTGCACGCGGCCCGAACCGCTTCCTCCACCGCCTCGCGTGACACCTCGCCGTCCCCGAACGCCCGGATCGTCCGCCGCTCCGAGATCGACAGGAGCGGGGAGGTTCGGAACAGGTCCTCTTCGGGCGGCCGGACCGTCTCGGCCACCGGGACCGCCGCCGGCTCGAACGCAACGCCCCGCACGATCGCGACCGGCACCCTCGACGCCTTGCCCATCGCGAGCCCGCTCGCGGCCGCCACCTCGTCGGCGAGCGCCACGACCGTCGCCTCGAGCTCGCGGCCGTGGTGGTCGGTGGTCCCGCGGAGGTCGACGAGCGCCGGGATGCCCGCGCAGCCGATCGCGACGTTCACGACCCCTCGACGCCAGGTCCTTCCGAACGTGTCCGTGATCACGACGGCGATCTCGACGCCGAGCCGTTCGCCGAGCTCGCGGCGGAGCCGCTCCGCCGAGCCGTCCGGGTCCTCCGGCAGCAGCGTGAGGAACCCCTCCTCGACGTTGGACGCGTCGACGCCCGCGTTCGCGCACACGAACCCGTGGCGGGTCTCGGCGATCACGAGGTCGCCGCGCCGGGCGACGAGGCGCCGCGTCTCCCGCTCGACCCAGGCCTCGCGGCCGCCGTCGGCTTCGGAGACCACACGGCCCTCGGCCTTGGACACGATCTTCTGCGTCACCGCGACCACGTCGCCGTCGCGAACGCCCACCGAGCCCAGCGGTCCGGCGAGGAGCGTCGCGAGGTCGTCGCCCGGCCGGACCTCCGGGAGCCACTCGACGGGCAGCACCTCGATGCTCATGGGGTTCGGGACGCTCCGATCACCCGAGCAGGCCAAGCGCGAACCGGGCGAGCGCCTCCGCCTTCGCGTCGTCGGTCATGATCGAGTCGGTCGCGCCGGCGCGAACGCCGGTCGCCTCGATCCGCGGGATCAGCGCGCGATCGGCCTCGTCGACCACCCAGGCCGCCAGGAGCCCGCGGTAGCACTCGGCCGCGCCGGCCGCCGTGACCTCGGCGCCGGCCGCCGGCATCAGGCGGTCCGCCATCCCCGCGAGCGGCGCGCCGGCGACGATCCCGCTCACGCCGACGACGTCCGCCCGCCGGGCCGCGACCGCGTCGCGGATCCCCGGCACCGCGAGGATCGGACCGAGCGAGGCGACCGGGTTCGACGGGCACAGCACGATCGCGTCGGCGGACGAAAGCGCCTCGAGGACACCGGGCGCGGGTCGGGAGCGTTCGGCCCCCTCGTACCGGACGGCCTTGACCTCGTCGCGTCCCCCGCGCCCGACCCAGTACTCCTGGAAGTGGAGGTCGAGCTCCTCGCCGTCGGCGACCACCGAGATACGGGTGGTCACCGGGTCGTCGCTCATCGGGAGCAGGCGCGGCACCACGCCGAACCGCCGGGCGACGGCGGCCGTCGCGGCGCTCAGCGTCTCGCCGGCCGCCAGGAGGTTCGTCCGGAACAGGTGGGTCGCGAGGTCGAGGTCGCCGAGGTTGAACCACGCCTGCTCGGGATCGAACGCGCGCAGCTCCTCCGTCGCGCGGAACGTCTCGTCGCGCCGGCCCCACCCGCGTTCGCGATCGAAGACGTCGCCGAGCCAGTACGTCACCGAGTCCAGATCGGGCGACACGTGCAGCCCGTGCATCGTGATGTCGTCACCGGTGTTCGCGATCACGGTGACGGCTTCCGGCGCAACGGCGCGGACGAGCCCACGCAGGAATTTCCCCGCGCCGATCCCGCCCGCGAGCGCCGTCACCCGCATCCACGGCAGCGTAGTACGCTCGCCAACGGATGGCCGAGGCCACGACCGCGCACGCGCTCCGGCGCGCGCTCGCCCGCGCCGGTGCCGGCAAGGCGCTGTCGGCCGGCGAGATCGAGTCGCTGCTCGCGGCGCGCGGTCCGGACCTCGAACGCCTGATGTCGCTCGCCTCGCACCTGCGCGAGCTCGGACACGGCGGCACCGTCACCTACTCGCGCAAGGTCTTCGTCCCGCTCACGATGCTGTGCCGGGACCACTGCCACTACTGCACGTTCGCCAAGCCTCCGGCCAGGCTCGAACGGCCGTTCCTGTCCCCGGAGGAGGTCGTGACGATCGCCGAGGCCGGCCGGCGGCTCGGGTGCAAGGAGGCGCTGTTCACGCTCGGCGACCGCCCGGAGGAGCGCTACCCCGTAGCGCGCGACTGGCTCGCCGAACGCGGGTACCGCTCGACGCTCGAGTACGTCCGGGCCGCAGCCATCCGCGTGATCGAGGAGACGGGCCTGCTCCCGCACCTCAACCCCGGCGTCATGTCCTACGAGGAGATGGCGCGCCTGAAGCAGGTCGCGCCGTCGATGGGGATGATGCTCGAGACCTCCTCGGACCGGCTGTCCCAGCGCGGCGGCCCGCATTTCGGATCGCCGGACAAGGTCCCCGCCGTCCGTCTCCGCGTGATCGAGGACGCCGGGCGCCTGGCGATCCCGTTCACCACCGGCATCCTCGTCGGGATCGGCGAGACCCTGGCCGAGCGCGCCGAGTCGCTCCTCGCGATCCGCGATCTCCATCGGCGCTACCGCCACGTCCAGGAGGTCATCGTCCAGAACTTCCGGGCCAAGCCCGGGACGGCGATGCACGATGCGTCCGAGCCGGGGGACGAGGAGTTCCTGGCCACCGTCGCGACGGCGCGGGTGGTGTTCGGACCGCGGATGCACATCCAGGCGCCGCCGAACCTGTCCGACCCCGAGCAGCAGGCCCGCCTCCTCGAGGCCGGGATCGACGACTGGGGCGGCGTCTCGCCGCTCACGCCCGACCATGTGAACCCCGAGCGCCCGTGGCCGGCGATCGAGGAGCTCGGCCGCCGGACGGCCGAAGGCGGGCTCGAGCTCCGCGAGCGGCTCACGATCTACCCGGAGTTCGCGCTGCGGCCCGATCCGTTCCTCGCGGGCAAGATGCGGGCGCCGGTCGCGGCCGTGATGGGCCCCGACGGCCTGGCCGCCGACACGGTCGCGGCGCCGATCGGGTGGCAGGACCCCGAGGTCGCCTGGAAGCCCCGTTCCATCGAGCTCACGTTCGCGAAGGTCGAGGGGGCCGGCCTCCGGGCGGACGCCGAGATCGTCTACGGCGAGACCGACGTCCCCGAACGCACCCGCGCATGGCACGCCGAACGCGTCCCCCCGCGCCGGCTCGCCGCGGAGATCCGGTCGGGGCTCGCCAACGCGGAGGCGCGCCGGCCCCTCAGCGACGAGGAGGCCCTCGCGCTGTTCCGGGCCGAGGGTGACGACCTCGAGGCGCTGTGTGCCGTCGCCGACGGGCTACGGCGCGAAGCCGTCGGCGACGGCGTCACCTACGTCGTGAACCGCAACATCAACTTCACCAACGTCTGCTACGTCGGGTGCCGCTTCTGCGCGTTCGCGCAGCGCGAGATCGACCCGGAGTCCTACACGCTCACGCTCGCCGAGGTGGCCGACCGAGCCCGCGAGGCTGCGGCCTGGGGGTGCACCGAGGTGTGCATGCAGGGCGGGATCCACCCCGATCTGCCCGGGTCGTTCTACTTCGATCTGCTCGACGCGGTGAAGGCCGCGGCACCGGATATCCACATCCACGCGTTCAGCCCGATGGAGGTGCTGAACGGCTCCACGAAGCTCGGGATCTCGTTCCGCGAGTTCCTCCAGGAGTGCCGTCACCATGGCCTTGGGACGATCCCGGGGACCGCGGCCGAGATCTTGGACGACGACGTCCGCTGGGTGCTGACCAAGGGCAAGCTGCCCGCCGATGCGTGGGAGGAGATCGTCCGAACCGCGCACGACCTGGGCATCCGCAGCTCGTCGACGATCATGTTCGGGCACGTGGACGCGCCTCCGCACTGGGTTTTCCACATCCGGAGACTCGCGCGGATCCAACGCGAGACGGGCGGATTCACCGAGTTCGTGCCGCTTCCGTTCGTCCATCAGAACGCGCCGATCTACCTCGCCGGCAAGGCCCGACCCGGCCCGTCGTTCGACGACAACCGCCGGATGCACGCCGTCGCGAGGGTCCTGCTCGACGGAGTTATCCACAACATCCAGGTCTCGTGGGTGAAGATGGGCGTGGAAGCGTGTCAGACGATGCTGAACGGCGGTGCGAACGACTTCGGTGGCACCTTGATGGAAGAAACGATCAGCCGCATGGCGGGCGCCGAGTGGGGGATCCGCATGGAGCCTTCGGAGATCCGCACGGCGATCACGTCGATCGGTCGCACGCCCATCGAACGGTCGACCACGTACGAACCCTTGCAGCGCAACATGAACGAGCACGATGCGCATGTGTCGATGGCGCCGTTGGGGGCCGCGATCGGCGATCGAACGCCTTCCGACAACCGTTTCCGTCAAGGAGATTGACCGAACCGGTCAACGAGATAGACCATCGAAATACTTCGCAGAACCTCTTGCACCTGCGCCCGAGCACGTATTCGATTCTCTGGGGACGCATGTGGAGATGCCTGAGAACTCGAGTTTTCCTCTTGCCAAGAGGGGAACCTATAGCCCAGAATCACACGCGTGTGATTTCGGGGAGGGAACGGGGACCACATGCATCACTACATCCCATGGCAAGAGCGGGCGCGATGTCGGCAACACGATCCGGAGGTGTTCTTCCCCGAGAAGGGGGGATCATCGAGAGAGGCCAAGCGGATCTGCGCCGATTGTCCGGTTCGCATCGAGTGCCTCAACTATGCCCTTCGCCGCGACGAGCGGTACGGGGTCTGGGGTGGGATGAGTGAACGCGAACGGCGACGCTTGAAGCGTATGGCGTCCTGACACCGAGGGAAGGGGGTGACCGATGTCTCCCGCAAAGAAGAGATCCACCGCGAAGCGCAAGACGGCGGCTCGCAAGCCAGCGGCGAAGAAGACCGCGGCTCGCAAGACCACCCGTAGACGGAAGACCGCCGCGCGCAAGCCGGCAGCGAAGAAGACGACGCGGAGGAAGACCACGCGGCGCAAGCCCGCAGCGAAGAAGAAGACCGCTGCGCGCAAGCCGGCGCGGAGGAAGACCACGCGTAGGAAGACCGCCGCGCGCAAGCCGGCGGCTAAGAAGACGACGCGCAGGAAGACCACACGCAGGAAGACCGCGGCCAAGAAGTCTGCCGCCAAGAAGACTGCGGCGCGTAGGCCGGCGAAGAGGCGGACCGCGAAGAAGCGGTAGCCGTCGGATCGCTGTTGATGCTCGGAAGGGGGGCATGGCCCCCCTTCCGCGTGTTCGAACACCGGCGTGCTAGGCTGCGCGCCGCCTCTGGGCGCACTCCATGGCCACGACAACCGTCGATCGTTCTCCTGCTTCCCGCGACGTGCGCTCACCGAGCGTGCTCGTCGTGCTGGTCACGCGCGACGCCGTCGCATGGCTGCGCGGATGCCTCGAGTCGCTCGCCGCGCAGACCTACCCGCGCCTGGGCGTCGTGGCGGTGGACAACGGCTCCTCGGACGGAACGCTGGAGCTCCTCCGACAGGCGCTCGGTGAGGCGCGGGTGGTCGCCCTGGGGGAGAACCGGGGCATCGCGGGGGCGCTGACCGCCGCGACCGAGCTCCCGCCCGCCCAGGCCGCCGACTACCTCTTGCTGGTGCACGACGACGCGGCGCTCGCGCCCGATGCCGTCGAACGCCTCCTCGAGCCCGCCGAAGGCATCAAGGCCGTGGAACGCGTGGGCGTCGTCGGCCCCAAGATCGTCGACTGGGACGAGCCGAGGGTGCTCCGGGAGGTGGGGCGCTCGACCGACCGGTTCGGCCACCCTTACACCCCCCTGCAGGAGGGCGAGCTGGACCAGGGGCAGTACGACCGGGTGCTCGAGGTCCTGTTCGTGTCCTCCGCCGTCATGCTGGTCTCGCGCGAGGCGTGGCAGCGGACGGGACCCTTCGACGAGCGCTTCGCCGGCCACCACGACGATCTGGACTTCTGCTGGCGGGCGCGCCTGGCCGGCTTCCGGGTGCTCATGACGCCGCTCGCGACCGCCCGCCACCGGGACGCGACCGGTCGCGGCGAGCGGCCCCAGGAGCAGCCCTCCAGGAGCACCCGCTACTACGCCGAGCGCGCCGCGCTGGCCTCGATGCTCAAGGACTACGGCGTCCTCACGCTGCTGTGGCTCTTGCCCGTCTACGTGGTGCTCGGCGTGGCCCGGATGCTCTACCTGGTCTTGTCGAGGCGGTTCGAGGACGCCTTCGACCTCCTGGCGGCCTGGGGGTGGAACCTCCTGCACCTGCCGGGGACGCTCCGCCGGCGGGTCCGGGCCCAGTCCGTCCGCTCGGTGGCCGATCGCAAGATCCGGCCGTTCATGGCGTCCACGTTCCGGCTCCCGAGGTGGTTCGAGCGCGCGGAGGAGTTCCTGGACGAGGGTCTGGAGGAGTTCGACGACGAGGAGCTCGGGCGTCCGCTGCCGCGGCGCGCGGCTTCGGTGGCGGCGGGCCATCCGGTGCTGCTCGGGTCGATCCTGGCGATCGGGCTCGGGGCGCTCGCAGTGCGGCACTTCGTCGGCCCCGAGGTCCTCTCGGGCGGAGCGCTCGCCGCGTTCCCTGCCGACCTCGGGGACTTCTTCCGCGAGTTCGGCTCCGGCGTCCGAACCACGGTGCTCGGGGGCGTCCAGCCCGGCAGTCCCGCCTTGGCCGGTCTCGGGGCCGGATCGTGGGTGGCGTTCGGGAGCACGGCGCTCGCCCAGAAGGTCCTTCTCGGCGCGATGCCGGCCCTGGCCGCGATCGCGATGTACCGAGCGATGGCCCGCCAGACCGGCTCGCCGGCCTCGGCCGTGGTGGCCGCGACCGCGTACGTGCTCTCCGCCACGATGCTCTGGTCCTTCTCCGAGGGACGGCTCTCGCTGCTGGTCGTGCTCGCGGTCCTCCCGCTCGCGTGGGACCGGATCGACGCCGCGTTCGCTCGACGCGCCCCCGAGCATCCGTTCCGCTTCGGTATCGGCCTCGGTGTCGCGTTGTCGATAGGTGCGGCGTTCGCGCCGGCCATCGTCCTGCCCGTCGCCCTGTTCGCCCTGGTGAACCTGGTGGCCGGCCGCCGGCGGGATCGAGGTTCGGCGCTGGTCGTGCTCGCCGCGCTCGCCGCGGCGGCGCTCGCGTTCCCGGTCGTGATCGCGGCGTCCGGTGACCCGGCGTCCGCCCTGACCTCCGAGATCGGGACGACGGACCCGTGGTCCCTGCTGCGGCTCGCGCCCGGGACGGGGCCGGGCACCTGGGCCGTGGCAGCGTTCCTGCCGATCGCGGCCATCGTCTGCTTCGCCGGCGCGGGGGATCCGCAGCGCGGCCGCGCGTGGCGAGCGCTGATCGTGGCGGTCTCGGGGACGCTCCTTGCATGGGCGTCGGTCGCCGGGCAGCTGCCGGCGGCGCTCAGCAACGCGCCGATGTGGATCGGGGCGGCCGCGGTCGCCGAGAGCGCGCTCCTCGCCTACGGACTCTCGACGTTCGGCAAGGGGCTGGAGCGGCAGGCGTTCGGCGCCCGGCAGCTCGGGGTGGCGGTCCTGGCGGTCGTGCTGTCCGTCGGCATCGCCGGGCAGGCGCTCCAGGTCACGTTCGCCGAGTGGGCGGTGGGGCCCGGTGGCTTGCCGCCCGCGTGGCCGGTGATCGCCTCGACCGCGCAGGGACCGTTCCGCATCCTGTGGCTCGGCGAACCGGACGGCGACCGGTTCCCAGCGCCCGGCGGCGACCCGATCTCGCTGGCCGAGGCCGGCGACCGGACCGTGCGGTTCGGCCTCACGGACCGCGACGGCGTATCCGCCCTCGACGAGGGCCGCGCGCGGTCGGGCAACGGCTACGACGAGCTGTACGCGGTCCTCGAACGGCTCCTCGCCGGCGGCACACGGCACGCCGGTGCGTTGCTCGGACCGTTCGGGGTCCGGTTCGTGATCGCCGAGGACGGCGATCTCCCGCCGGGTGTCGTGGAACGCCTGACGGAGCAGCTCGATCTGGACCGGCTCCCGGCGGGCGGGCTCACGATCTTCCGCAACGCGGCCGTCCTTCCGACGGCATTCGTCTCGGCCAACGCGCCCGTGCCCGATCACGCCGACCCGGCCGCCGTCGAGGCGTCGCCCGTCGTGATCGCGAGCCCGCTCGACGGCGGCGGCGAGACCTACTCGGGGACGGCAGATGCCCAGGGCACCGTCGTGGTCGCCCAGCAGTTCGACGCCGGCTGGCGGGTGGAGAACGGCGGTGAGGTGCTCGCGCCGTTCGCCGGCTACGGCTGGGCGATCGCCGCGCCCGTGCAGGCCGGGAGCGTCGACGTCCACTTCACCGACCAGTGGCTCCGAACGGTCGAGCTCTACCTGCTCGCGCTCCTGTGGATCGTCGCCCTGTGGGTCACGCGGAAGCCGGGGTCGGCGTGAGGAAGCTGCAGCCCCTCGTCGCGCTCCTGGTTCCGGTGGTGCTCATCGCCGGCGCCGCGTACGCCGACCGAGACGACACACCACGGACGTTCGATGCGGCGACCGAGGTGCGTGCGACGTCAGGCGCCTGGTTCTGCCCGCACGGCGGCGGACCGGAGGGTTGGGAGGTCCAGCTGCAGGTCGCGAACCCGGGGGAGCGGAGCGCCACGGTCCGGGTCCTGACCCTGAACGGCGAAAAGGCCAGCGAGCCGGAATCGTTCGAGGTGCCGGCCGGAGGCTTCCTGCGGATCCCGGTGGAGTCGCGGGGTCGCGAACGCTCCTCGATGGTCGAGTGGTTCGGCCAGTGGGTGGCGGTCGGGTGGCTCGCGCACGCCGGCGGGGGCGAGGGCGGCGTCGCGGCCGAGCCGTGCGCCCCGGCGGCGGGGGGTCGTTGGTTCCTCCCCGACGGGGCGACCGACGTGAAGGGCGACCACGACTACGTCGTCGTGATGAACCCGTTCGCTCGCGAGGCCGTCTTCTCGATCACCCTGCTGTCCGAACGCAGGGAGCCCGTGCAACAGGGGTCGCTCACCGACGTCGCGCTGCGCCCCTTCCGAAGCGTCGCGTTCGACGTGGGCGACGTCTTGCTGGGCGAACCGACCGTCTCCGCGCTCGTCGACGTCTCGGTCGGACGGGTGGCGGCCGCGACGCTCGGCGTCTCGGGCACCGGAGGGATCAGGTCCGCCCTTGGGTACCTGGGGCGGCCCGCGGGGACACTCACCTTCCCCGGCGGCGCGGACGCGGGTCAGACCCGCCTGGTCGTGATGAGCGCCGGCGACCCCAACGACGGGGAACGGGTGTCGCTCGAGGGCGAGGTCCTGGTCGAGGAGGGACCGCCGCAGGTCTTCGCCGGTCTCGCCGACGCGAGTATGCCACCCTCCTCCGCCCGGACCTTCCCGACGACGACCACGGGGCCGACGTCCGTTCGGTTCACGGCATCGGGCGAGGACGTGGCTGCGGTCCGGAGGACGTTCGGCGTGGTCTCGGACCAGGCAGCCGTCACCGGCGCTGAGCCGGCGGCATCGTGGATCGTCCTCCCGGCCGTGGCCGGCGAGCCCTCGAACCCCGGCCTCGTGCTGACGAACCCCGGCACCGAGCCCGCGGTCCTCACGCTCAGCTACCTGTCCCCGGGGCCGGCCGACCAGATCGAGCTCACCGTGCCGCCCGGAGCCACCGTGGAGGCGCCCGAGGGGTTCCTGCGGGTCGCGCCCGAGGCCGGGGTGTGGGTGAGGGCCACATCGGGAACCATCATCCCGGCGGCCGCGTCCTACTCGCTCGGTCACGACGGGTTCGCGACCTACGCGGTCGCGCTCGGGATCGCGGTCCCGGAGGGCGTTCTCTAGGACATACGTCTCTTGGTCTGGACGGTCGGCACGCCGTCTAGGATGATGTGTCTCGCGGCAACCGCCGCGGGATCGCAGCGACGAAGGGAACGAGGTCGGGAACGTTGGCACGCGCGAAGCATCGGCGGGGCGGGCGATGGGTGATCGCCGCGGTGACGCTCGGCGTGCTGGCGGTCGTCACCGCCGGGACGGCGTTCGCCGCCTACCGCTACGACGCATCGACCTCCGACCGGATCCTGCCGGGCGTGTCGGTCGGCGGTATCGACGTCGGCGGCATGCGGCGCGACGAGGCGATCCGCACGCTCCGGGAGCTCGCCGAGCAGACGCTGTACAGCGAGCTGGTCGTCGAGGCCGCGGGTCACAGCTGGAACGTCACGCCGGCCTCGCTCGGGATGACGGCCGACGTCGAGGGCGCGGTCGCCAGGGCGCTCGCCGTCGCGGACGACCTGTCGTTCACGTCGCGCGTCTACCACCGCCTTCGGAACATCCCGGTCGACGCGTCGCTCGACCTGCCGTACCGCGAGCACCGGGGTGACGTGAAGGCGTTCGTGCAGCAGGCGTTCGACGAGGTGGCGCAGCCCGCGGTCGACGCGCGGTTCGCGCTGGTGGACGGCGAGCTCGTGACGAACCGCTCGCACACCGGCCAGGAGCTGGCGATCGGGACGGCCACCGATCGGATCGTCGAGGCCCTTGGGCAGCGCACCGACGCGATCGAGGTCCCGGTCCGCCCGGTCGAGCCCTCGGTCACGACGGCCGCGCTCGGGCAGTCGATCGTCGTGGACATCTCCGAGAACCATCTCTACCTCTACGACGGGCTCAAGGTCGTGGCCGACTACCCGGTGGCGACCGCCGCCGCCGGCTACACGACCCCCGTCGGGACGTGGGAGGTCGTCGACAAGCGCGAGAACCCCACCTGGTACAACCCGGCGCCGGACACCTGGGGCGCCGACCTGCCGCCGATGATCGCTCCGGGCCCGGGCAACCCGCTGGGCACCCGGGCGATCTACCTCAACGCCCCGGGGATCCGCATCCATGGGACGTACAGCTCGTCGTCGATCGGCACGTACGCCTCGCACGGCTGCATCCGGATGTACATCGCGGACTCGGAGGCGTTGTACGCCCAGGTCGACATGGGCGCGCGCGTCATCATCAAGCCGTAGCCGCGCTTCCTGTCACTCTTTCTGCCCGATCGCGGCGATCCACCCTTGCGCGAACGCTCGCGCCGGGATACGTTGATGGAGTACTCCGTGGAGACCAAAGGGGCGACCCGGCGGCCACCGCGGAGTACATCTCTTTTCCGGACCGGTCCTCGACCGAGGGGTGGGTACTCGCGGACCTCGCGGGTCGCTCCGGTCAAACCTCCCGCCGTTGCTTGAAATCACACCCCTGTGATCTACCATTCCCGTCGTGCGGACCTGTTCGAGGATCGGCTGCTCGGTGCCCGCGTCCACCACGGCGGTGGTCCGGTACGAGGCGCGCGAGATCGAGCTGAGACCGCTCCTGGACCGGCCCGACCCCCACTTCGTCGAGCTCTGCTCGGAGCACGCGGCCCGGCTCACGCCCCCGAGAGGGTGGACGATCGCCGGCGACGTGGTCCGGCTGTCCGTCTCGGCCTGAGCCCGCCGCCCCGCACGCCTTCGCCGTTCGGCGTATCCGGGCGTCCCCCGGACGACGGGTCGGGTCATCCTCCGGCGGATGCGGCGGAGCCCGAGGTGACCCCGGAGTTTGAGCGTGCCGGGCTATGGGCTCCGGAGCCCGCCGCGGCCGAAGATAGCTGCATGGACGACAAGCACGCGGGCTCTTGCCCGGTCTGTCACCAGGGCGAGCTGATCACGATCTCGATGAACGTGAGCGCGAACGACCTGTCCTTCACCACCTGCCACATGTGCGAGGCCAAGTGGTGGTACCGGGACGGGGAGAGCGTCCCGCTGCGCTCGGTGATCGGCTCGGTCCTGCAGCCCGGGACCTGACGCCAACGGGGTTCAGTACGATGCGGTGACCGTGTCGCCGCATCGAGATCTCGGACGCCTCTTCAAGGCGTACGACGTCCGCGGCGTCGTCCCCGACGAGCTCGATGAGGATCTGGCGCGCTCGATCGGGGTCGCGTTCGCCGAGTGGTCCGGGGTCGAGGCCGTCGCGATCGGCAGGGACTGCCGTCTCTCGTCCCCGTCGCTCGCCGCCGCGCTGAGCGAGGGCATCACGTCTCGAGGGACCGACGTCATCGACATCGGCCTCGCCTCCACCGATCTCCTGTACTTCGCGTCCGGCTCGCGTGACGTCGCGGGCGTCATGCTCACGGCGAGCCATAACCCCCCCGACTACAACGGGATGAAGTTCTGCCTCCCGGGCGCGAAACCGGTCGGGCAGGACACCGGCCTCGCCGAGATCCGCGACCTGGCCGAACGGCACGGGTTCGTCTCCCGGGCGGCCACGGGGACCGTGCGAAGGGAGGAGCTGCTCGACGCGTACGTCGAGCACGTGCTCTCGTTCGTCGACGTCTCGGCGATGCGGCCGCTGACGGTGGTCGCCGACACTGCGAACGGCATGGGAGGCCTCGTCGTCCCGCCGGTCTTCGAGCGCCTGCCGATGACGCTCGTGCACCTGTTCCCCGAACTGGACGGGACGTTCCCGAACCACCCCGCCGACCCGATCGATCCGGAGAACCAGCGCGACCTCAAACGCGAGGTGCTCGAACGCCACGCGGACGTCGGGCTGGCGTTCGACGGCGACGCCGATCGTGTGTTCCTGGTCGACGAACACGCCGAAGGGGTGAGCGGCTCCGAGGTCACCGCGCTGGTCGCCACGGCGATGCTCGAGCGATACCCGGGCGCGAAGATCGTCTACAACCTGATCTGCTCGTGGGCCGTGCCGGAGGTGATCAAGGAGCGCGGCGGCGTGCCGATCCGGACACGGGTCGGCCACTCCTTCATCAAGCAGGTGATGGCCGAGACCGGAGCCGTCTTCGGCGGCGAGCATTCGGGTCACTACTACTTCCGCGAGAACTACCGCGCGGACTCGGGGCTGATCGCGGCCGTCCTGGTGCTCGAACGGCTCTCGCGGTCCTCCGAGCCGCTGTCCGCGGTGCTGGCGCCGTTCCGCCGGTACCACGCGTCGGGCGAGATCAATACGCGCGTGGACGACCCGCTAGCGAAGATCGAGGAGATCGCCGCCGTGTACCCGGACGGGCTCAAGGACCGCACGGATGGGCTGACGGTAGAGTTCGAGGACTGGTGGTTCAACGTTCGGCCCAGCAATACCGAACCGCTCCTGCGGCTGAACGTGGAGGCGAAGACCAAGGAGCTGTTGGAGGACAGGACCTCCGAGCTCCTGGAGGAGATCCGACCCGAAGGAGGACCGACGTGACACTCGATGCCGAGCTGCTCGAGATCCTGGTGTGCCCCAACGATCGGGGCGAGCTCGACTACCAGCAGGACCCCGAGATCCTCGTGTGCCGGACGTGCGGTTACCGCTACCCCGTGCGCGACGGAATCCCCGTGATGCTGATCGACGAGGCCGAGAAGCCCGCGACCGGTCGAACCGCCCGCAAGCCCGCGGCCAAGAAGAAGAGCAGGTGACCGTCCTCGACGACCCCGCGGCGCTGCGCGCCGCCGACCCGGGCGGGATGCTCGACATCGTCACGCACCTGGCCGATCAGTGCCGCGAGGGCTACGCGCTCGGGCTCGCGGCGAGCCCGCTCCCCGACCCCGACGGGATCACCTCGGTCGCGTTCTGCGGGATGGGGGGTTCGGCGATCGCCGGCGACGTGGTCGCCGCCCTCGCGGCGCCGCGGCTCCGGCTGCCGGTGCTCACGGTTCGAGCCCCCGAGCTGCCCGAGTTCTGCGGGCCGCACACGGTGGTGGTCGCCTCGTCGTACTCGGGGGACACGGCGGAGACGCTCGCGCTGTTCGAGAAGGCCGTGGCCCGGGGCTGCCGGCTCGTCGCGATCACCTCGGGGGGACAGCTCGACCGGCGTGCCGAGGAGCTCGGGGTGGGCCGCGTGCTCGCGCCCGGCGGGCTGATGCCGCGCGCCGCGTTCGGGTATCTCTCGCTGGGAGCGCTGGGCGCACTCGAGGCGATGGGGATCGTGCCGACGCACGCCGAGGACGTCGCGGAGTCGATCGAGGAGTTGGCCGGCCTGGTCTCGGAGGCCGGCCCGGACGTGCCGTTCGGCTCGAACCCCGCCAAAGAGCTCGCGAACGAGCTCGGCGACCGCCTCCCGGTCATCTGGGGCGCCGAGGGGATCGGAGCCGTCGCGGCGACCCGTTGGAAGTGTCAGTTCAACGAGAACGCCAAGGTGCCGGCGTTCGCGTCCGTGCTCCCCGAGCTCGATCACAACGAGGTCGTGGGATGGTCGGGGGACCGCGGCGAGGGGTTCGCGGTGATCGGGCTCCGTCACCCCGGCGAGCACGGCGACGTCGCCGCGAGGTTCCCGCTCTCGCTGGAGATCGCCCGGCGCTCGGGCGCCTCGGTCTACGAGGTGTCGAGCCGGGGGCGTTCGGAGCTGGCGAGGCTGCTGACGCTCGTGCAGTTCGGCGACCTGGTGTCGACGTACCTCGGCATCGCCCGGGGCGTCGACCCGTCGCCGATCGAGGCGATCGTGAACCTCAAGCGCGCATTGGCCGAGGCATGAGCGAGGTCCGAACGCTGCCCTCGCCCGGCGACGGGGCCTCGGAACGGATCGCCGAGGCGATCCGCGAACGCTCGCCGCTCGAACCGGTCGTCGGGGTCGTGCTCGGGTCGGGACTCTCGGACGCCGTGGACACGGTGCGCGCCGCCGCGAGCGGCGAGCAGGTCGAGATCCCCTACGCCGAGCTCCCCGGCTTCCCGGCGACGACGGTGGTGGGTCACGCCGGGCGACTGTGGCTCGGCACGGTCGGGGACCGCGGGCTCGCGATCTTCCAGGGGAGGATCCACTTCTACGAGGGGCACGGCATGGCGCTGGCCTCGATCACGTCGCGGGTGGCGGCCGAGCTCGGGTCCCGGGCGATGGTGCTCACGGCGGCCACGGGGTCGGTCGATCCCGACATCGAGGCCGGGACGCTGGTGGTGCTCCGCGACCACCTGAACCTGATGGGGCAGAACCCCCTCGGCGGATGGCGGTACCCGAACGGGTCGCCGGCGTTCGTCGACATCTCGCAGGTCTACGCTCCCGAGCTCGCGGACCTCGCGCTCGCCTCGGCGCGTTCGGATCTCGAGGGGACCGATCGGGCGGGTCTGGTCCGCGAGGGCGTGTACGCCGCACTCCCTGGGCCCTCGTACGAGACGCCCGCGGAGACGCGGATGCTGCGGCAGCTCGGGGCCACCGTCGTCGGGATGTCGACGGTGCCCGAGGCGGTCGTGGCCCGGGCGCTCGGGATGCGGGTGCTCGGGCTCGCGTTCGCGACGAACGCCGCGGGCGTGCAGGTCTCGCACGAGGAGGTCCTGGCAGCCTCGAAGGCCACCGCCGGGACGATCGGCCGGGTCATCGTGGAGCTCGTGGATCGTTTCTGACGTGGAGCATCCGTGGAAGGGCTAAAGGACGAGAAAGGTGGACGCATGGACTGCGATGTGAAGGATCTGGGTCTCGCGCCGCAAGGACGCGAACGGATGGAGTGGGCGGCGGGAGAGATGGGCGTGCTGGCCCTGATCCGAGCCCGGTTCGAGAAGGAGCGACCGCTCGAGGGCATCCGGATCGCGGCGTGCCTGCACGTCACGACCGAGACCGCGAACCTCGTGGAGACACTCTCGGCCGGTGGCGCGGACGTGTCGCTGTGCGCCTCGAACCCGCTCTCGACCCAGGACGACGTCGCCGCCGCCTTGTGCGAGCAGAGCGACGTCGGCGTCTACGCGATCAAGGGCGAGGACAACGAGACCTACTACCGGCACATCGAGGCGGTGCTCGACCAGCACCCGCAGATCACGATGGACGACGGCGCCGACCTCGTGTCGCTGCTGCATCGTCAGCGCGCGGATCAGGTCTCGGAGGTCTTCGGGGGGACGGAGGAGACCACGACCGGTGTGATCCGGCTCCGCGCGATGGCGGCGGACGGCGCGCTGAAGTACCCGATCGTCTCGGTGAACGACGCGAACACCAAGCACCTGTTCGACAATCGGTTCGGCACGGGCCAGTCCACCGTGGACGCGATCATGCGTTCGACCAACCTCCTGCTCGCGGGTCGCACGTTCGTCGTGGCCGGTTACGGGATGTGTGGTCGCGGCGTGGCCTCGCGGGCGCGGGGGATGGGCGCGCACGTCATCGTCACCGAGGTCGACCCGCTGCCTGCGCTCGAGGCCGCGATGGAGGGGTTCCGGGTCATGCCGCTGCGCGAGGCCGCCCGGATCGGCGACGTGTTCGTCACCGTCACCGGCGACACGAGCGTGATCCGGCGCGAGCACCTCGAGGTCATGAAGGACGGCGCGGTCATGGCGAACGCGGGTCACTTCGACGTCGAGATCGACAAGGGGGCGCTCGCCGAGCTCTCGGGCGGCCGCGTGCGGCGGATCCGCGGGTTCGTCGACGAGTACACGATGGGCGACGGCCGTCGCTTGCATCTGCTGGGCGAGGGGCGCCTGGTGAACCTCGCCGCGGCCGAGGGGCACCCGGCGGCCGTCATGGACATGTCGTTCGCGAACCAGGCCCTGGCCGTCGAGTGGATCGTCAAGGGCCGCGGGTCCCTGGACCCCGGCGTGTACCCCGTGCCGACCGAGATCGACGACGAGGTCGCGAAGCTGAAGCTCCAGGCGATGGGGGTCGAGATCGACGCGCTCACCACCGAGCAGAAGGACTACCTGAGCTCGTGGCAGCAGGGGACCTGATCCGGGTGCCGGGAGGCGATCGCGCGCCGTGAGCGACCCGATCTCGGTCCGCGCGCGGTTCGAGCGCTTCCCGGCAACGGTCAAGGGCGCGTTCATCTTCCGTGGCGAGGACGCGAACCCGCACCAGGTGGTGGTCGGGAGCGCGCGTGTCGCGGCGCTCGGGCCCGGCGGATCGGGCCCGGTGCCGATGGCGCCGGTCACGCTCGATGTCGTCCCGCACCGGGACGTGTTCGTGCCGTTCGAGCTCCCGCTGTCCGACCTCGAGCCCGGCTGGTACACGCTCGTGTGCGACGTCGACGTCGACGGGTCGCCCGCGACGTACGACGGCGGGCGACGGTTCTCCGTCCCGTGGCCGCGGGCGACCGTTCGTCGCGGAGCGGTGAAGGTCGGTCGTGAGGTCAAGCTCGAGGACGCGACCGTCCACGTCGAGCAGGTGGACTGCTCGGGCGACTCGATCAAGGTCCACCTGCGCGTCGAGCCCGCCTCCGAGGTCACGCTGAAGCTGTTCGCCGACGGCCGCCGCCTGCAGGTCCTCGAGCTCGAGCTCGACGAGGCGACCGGACGGGGCAAGGCGACGGCCTACCCGTTGATGCGGGCCGACGGGTCCCTGCGCGTCGAGCTCAGGGGTCGCGGCAAGGGTTCGGAAGCGTCGGTCGACATCCCCCTCCCGTAGCGTCTCGTGTCGGTGGCGCGGGATAGCGTCCGCGCGTGCTCGCCCCGCTGCTCGACGTGCTGTTCCCCAAGCGGTGCGCGGGCTGCGGCTCGGGGCCGTGGCCGTTCTGCGAAGCGTGTCGGTCCGAGCTCGTGGTGCTGTCGACGCCGTGGTGCGAGCGATGCGGGGCGCCGGCGGCGCGTCCGGTCGCCGCATGCCGGGACTGCCCGCCCGACGCGATCGCCATCGCTCGCGCGCCGTTCGGGTTCGACGGACCGATCCGTCGTTCGATCCACCGGCTGAAGTTCGGGGGATGGCGCGCCGTCGCCGACGCGCTCGGGGGCGCGATGGCCCAGGCGTGGGCCGAGGTCGCCTGGACGCCGAGCGCCGTCACGTGGGTGCCGCTGTCCCGAGAGCGGCTCGCCGCGCGCGGGTACGACCAGGCACGGGCGCTCGCTCGGGCGGTGGCGCCCCGCCTCGGCGTTCCGGCCGTGCCGCTGGTCCGTCGTCTCGGCGACCCGGGCCCGCAGGCCCGACGCGGAGCGGCCGCCCGACGCGAGGCGATGCGAGGCGTGTTCGCGGCCGAGGGCGTCTCGGGCCGGGTCCTGCTCGTCGACGACGTGCTCACCACGGGGGCCACTGGCGGGGCGTGTGCGAGCGTGCTGCTCGAGGCCGGCGCCCAGGCGGTCGGGCTGCTCACGGCGGCCCGAGCGGTTTCCTCTGCGCGGCGGCCCCGGCCTATACTCGGCCACGGGCTCGCGTCCGGGTCTGTGGTTGCCCCGGGGAACCGATCCCCGGCAGTCGATGCCAGCCGCGGGCGAAGCGACCCACGTAAGCCGACCCTTGGTCGGTGAGCATGGCGCGGTTTAGATGTAAGTCCTGCCCCGGTGGGGGAGACCTCGCCGGGAGAGGGTGCGAAGCCGTCCGATAGGGCGACGATCATCCCCGCAGGCGGATGTGGGGCCAAAGACCAGGTCAGCCGGACGCGAGCCTCTCCGCTCGGCACGCCCGAGCGGTGAGGGCCCGGGAGAGCAGATGGAGTTCGTCCTCATCGGTCGTGGGGAACGCGTGGCCCAGCGCCTCCGGCAGGCCACGGAGCACAAGCTCGCCAGGCTCGAGCGGATCGAGCCTCGGCTGACCCGTCTCGAGATCGTGGTGACCGCTGAGAAGAACCCACGGCGCGGCGGGATCCACCGGGTGGAGGCGGTCGCCGCGGCGCCTCGGAAGTCCTACCGTGCCCACGCCGAGGCCAAGGACGTGGAATCCGCGCTCGACGTGGTGGCGGAGCGTCTCGAACGCCAGATCAGGGACCACCACGAACGTCGTCTGGCTCGGCGGAACGCGGGTGCGGGTCGCGTAAAATCCGCCAAGGCGCCCGGCGAGACCGCCGAGCCTGAGATCGAGGACCCAGAGGTCAGGAGCGCGGAGTGACCGACAAGGCCGGCACCGGCTCGGAGAAGCTCCGGGTGCTCGTGTGCGACGACCATGCCCTGTTCCGCCGGGGGCTGAAGATGGTGCTCGACGAGGAGCCCGATCTCGAGCTCGTCGGGGAGGCCTCGGACGGGATCGAGGTGGTCGATCGGGCCCAGGAGCTCATGCCCGACGTGATCCTGATGGACGTTCGGATGCCCAAGCGCTCGGGCATCGAGGCCGCCGGCGAGATCAAGGACTCGCTGCCGCACGTGAAGATCCTGATGCTCACGATCAGCGACGACGAGGCCGACCTGTACGAGGCGATCAAGGCCGGGGCGTCCGGCTACCTGCTGAAGGAGATCCCGATCGAGGAGGTCGCCGACGCGATCCGTTCGGTCTGGGCCGGGCAGTCCCGGATCAGCCCCTCGATGGCGAGCAAGCTGCTGACCGAGTTCGCCGCGATGAGCAAGGCCTCGGACGAGAAGCCCCAGATGCCGGCGCCCAAGCTCACCGATCGCGAGATGGAGGTCCTCCGGCTGGTCGCCCAGGGGCTCAACAACCGCGACATCGCCGGCAAGCTGTTCATCTCGGAGAACACGGTGAAGAACCACATCCGCAACATCCTGGAGAAGCTCCACCTCCACTCGCGCATGGAGGCGGTCGTCTACGCCGTGCGCGAGAAGATGATCGAGATCAACTGAGGCCCCGCGCGCGGGCCTCGGAGCCGTCCCCGAGCGGCTGAGGCCCTCGGCGGGGCCGGTGTCCCGGTCAGGTTCGAGCCCTCCGGTACCATAGGGGTTCCAACCCCTCTCCCCACCGAGGCGAAGCATGGTCATCGAGAAGCTCGGCCAGATCGGCGAAGGCCGCAAGAAGAAGCAGCTCGCGCACACCGCCGAGCTGGTCAACACGTACGAGCCCGAGGTCGAGGACCTGTCCGATGCCGAGCTCGCCGGTAAGACCGCCGAGTTCCGCGAGCGGCTCGAGGCGGGGGAGACCCTCGACGACCTGCTGCCCGAGGCGTTCGCGAGCGTCCGGGAGGCCGCGAGGCGGACGATCGGGCAGCGGCACTTCGACGTCCAGGTGATGGGCGCGGTCGCGTTGCACCAGGGCAACATCGCCGAGATGAAGACCGGTGAGGGCAAGACCCTGACCTCGACGATGGCGGCCTACCTGAACTCGCTCGGCGACGGGGTGCACGTCGTCACGGTCAACGACTACCTCGCCAAGCGCGACTCGGAATGGATGGGCCCGATCTACCGGGCGCTCGGCGTCTCGGTGGGCCTGATCCAGTCCGCGATGTCGCCGTCCGAACGCCGCCCCGCCTACGCGGCCGACATCACCTACGGAACGAACAACGAGTTCGGGTTCGACTACCTGCGCGACAACATGGCGATGCGGCCTGAGGACATGGTGCAGCGCGGTCACGCGTACGCGATCGTGGACGAGGTCGACTCGATCCTGATCGACGAGGCGCGGACCCCGCTGATCATCAGCGGCATGGTGGCCGACAGCGCGAAGTGGTACCTGACGTTCGCGCGGCTCGCGCCGCGCCTCAAACGCGACGAGGACTACGAGGTCGACGAGGCGAAGAAGACGATCGCCGTGACGGAGGCCGGCGTCGCGAAGGTGGAGGAGGCGCTCGGCCTGGACAACCTGTACGAGCACGTGCACACGCCGCTCGTGCACCACCTCCAGAACTCGCTCCGCGCCAAGGAGCACTACCACCGCGACGTCGAGTACATCGTGACCGGCGGCGAGGTCAAGATCGTCGACGAATTCACGGGCCGCGTGCTCGAGGGCCGGCGCTACTCCGAGGGCCTGCACCAGGCGATCGAGGCCAAGGAGGGCGTTCGGATCAAGGAGGAGAACCAGACCCTCGCGACGATCACGATCCAGAACTACTTCAAGATGTACGAGAAGCTCGCCGGCATGACCGGTACGGCCAAGACGCAGCTCGCCGAGTTCCAGTCGGTCTACGACCTGGACGTCGCCGAGGTCCCGACCAACCGCGAGATGATCCGCGACGACCAGCAGGACCTGATCTACAAGACCGAGGACGCGAAGTGGAACGCCGTCCTGGAGGACATCGCCGATCGCCACGAACAGGGCCAGCCGATCCTCGTCGGCACGGTCTCGATCGAGAAGTCGGAGAAGCTCTCGACGCTCCTGAACCGCCGCGGGATCGAGCACCACGTCCTGAACGCGAAGAACCACGAGAAGGAGGCGATGATCGTCGCGCAGGCGGGCCGCCTGGGTTCGGTCACGGTCGCGACGAACATGGCCGGCCGTGGCGTCGACATCCTGCTGGGCGGCAACCCCGAGTACCTCGCCCGCCAGGAGATGGCGGCGCGGGAGTGGGACAACGACGCCTACCTCCTGTTCGAGATGGAGCCCGAGGAGCGGGTCGAGTACGAGGCCGAGTACGAGCCGATCTTCCGCAAGCTCAAGCAGCAGACCGACGCCGAGCACGACGAGGTCGTCGCGGTCGGCGGGCTCTACGTCCTGGGCACCGAACGCCACGAGTCGCGACGGATCGACAACCAGCTTCGCGGTCGCGCCGGACGTCAGGGCGACCCGGGTCTCTCGCTGTTCTACCTCTCGCTCGAGGACGACCTGATGCGGATGTTCGCGTCCGACCGGATCGGCTCGATCATGGAGCGGCTGAAGTGGCCGGAGGACGAGGCGATCACGGCCAAGATGGTCACCAAGGCGGTCGAGGGCGCGCAGCGGCAGATCGAGGAGCTGAACTTCGAGCGACGCAAGAACGTCCTGAAGTACGACGACGTGATGAACACCCAGCGCCAGGTGATCTACGAGGAGCGCGAGAAGCTGCTCTCGGGCGAGGACTTCAAGGACGAGGCGATCCGGATGGTCGAGGACGTGGTGGGGAGGACCGTCCAGCGCCTGGCGCCGGAGGAGGTCTTCAACGAGGAGTGGGACCACGAGCTCGTCCTGACGGGCCTCACCGAGGTCTTCCCCACGTCGATCTCGGGCGAGGACCTCGAGGAGATGGTCAGCTCCGCGGAGCTCTCGGGGCGGGCGGTCGAGGACGCGCTCGAACGGTACGAGGAGAAGGAGCAGGCGCTCGGCTCGCAGACGATGCGCGAGCTCGAGCGGCTTGTCCTGCTGAACATCACGGACACCAAGTGGCGCGAGCACCTGTACGAGATGGACTACCTGCAGGAGGGGATCCACCTGCGGGCGTACGCCCAGAAGGATCCGCTCACCGAGTACCGGCGCGAGGCCTACCTGATGTTCGAGGAGCTCACCGAGTCGATCCAGGAGGACTTCGTCAAGTACATCTACCGCGTGGAGCTCGTCCGACAGGACGAGCCCGGGCGGCCGCGGCCGCAGCGGGTGCAGACCCAGCACGGCGACGAGGGTCAGGGGGAGGCCGCAGGGTCGCAGGCCAAGAGCGGGAAGGTGCCGCGGAACGCGCCCTGCCCGTGCGGCAGCGGCAAGAAGTACAAGAAGTGCCACGGCGCGGTCGCGTAGCCGACGCCGCGAACGTCTCCGGAGCATGGAAAGAGGCCGGCCCCGAAGGGCCGGCCTCCATCGCGCCTGGAGAGGGGGGTTACCTCACCGGCACTGTCCGCAGACGCTCCCGTTCACGACGAGCGGCTGGTTCTGGACCGTGACCGGACCGTAGTCGCGCACCGGTCCCAGCCCGGTGCCGCCGGCGGCGGTCGAACGGCCGAACGCGACCGCGATCGTCACGACCACCGCGGCCACCAGCACGATCGCCAGGACCGCGAGGCGAGCCTTCGCCAGGTAGGTCTGTTCGATCGGGAGGCTCGCGCTCCTGGTGGCCATCTCGTCCCTCCGCGTCTCGGTCCTGCAACTGGGACGAACCGTACGGTGGGTCGCGCCTCGCGTTCGGTGGTGCGCGGCACCATCGGGACGTGACGTGCGACACACGCGCGAACGCCCCGACCGGCGGTCGGGGCGTTCGGGAGTGGTTCAGATGCGCTGGTGCCGGGCGTACTCGGGGATCCCGCCGGTGAGCTCGCTCGGCGTGTTCCCTCCGGAGACGATCGCGGGTGCGGCGCCCCCGAACTTGTGCCTGATCCCGCCGCTCAGCTCGGTCGGTGTGTTGGCCGCGGTCCCGCCGACGACGGTCTGCTCGGTCCCGCCGACGACCGTCTTCGGAGCCGGCGCCGCCTGGTCGCGACCGAGGAAGAACGCCCCGATCCCGATCGACAGCACCAGCAGCGAGGCGATGACCGCCGCGGCCCAGATCGAACGGTTCGTCCGCGGCGTCTGGAGCGTTCCGACCCTGGTGCTCATCTCCGTCTCCCTCCGGTCGCGTGCTCCGACTGATCGTGCTGACCGTAGGGCGCGCATGGCGAGCCGTCGGTGCCCGGCGACACCGTCCCGGGGTGACCTCGCTACGTCCGTCCGGGCCGGCTAGGCTGCGGCCCCAGGAGGTGCCCGGGTGAGCGAGGAACCGCGACCGCAGGACGAGATGCGGCCGATCACGGCGCTGTTCGCCGACATCGTCGGCTCGACCGGCCTGGGCGAACGCCTCGGGCCCGACGAGATCAAGGCGCTCGTCGGCGAGTGCGTCACCCGGATGAGCCGCGCGGTCGAGGACTTCGGGGGCGTGATCCAGGCGTTCATGGGCGACGGGATCTGCGCCTACTTCGGCGTCCCCGCCGCCCACGAGGACGACCCAGAACGGGCGGCGCGCGCGGCCCTGCGGATCATCGGGGTCGCCGCCGCCTATGCGGGCGAGGTCGAGGCCGCCTGGGGGATCGAGGGGTTCAACGTCCGTGTGGGCGTGAACAGCGGGCCCGCCGCGGTCGGGCTCGTGGGTGGCGAGGACTCGCAGACGGTCGCGCTCGGCGACACGACGAACGTCGCCGCGAGGCTGCAGAGCGCCGCCGAGCCGGGTTCGATCGCGATCGGCCCGGGGACGGCGTCGCGCCTGGACGAACGGTTCGTGCTCGAACCGCTCGGCGAGGTGACGGTGAAGGGGCGGACCGCGCCCGTGACGGCCTCCCGGCTGGTCGGCCCGAGGCCCGCCACGGAGCCGCCCTCGCGCGCGCCCCTGGTCGGTCGCGAGGGCGAGCTCGCCCGGCTCGCCGACGCGGTCGCCGACCTGCGCGCGGGCCGGGGGCAGGTGCTGCTCGTGGTCGGCGACGCCGGGCTGGGCAAGACGAGGACGCTCGCCGAGCTCCTGTCGCTCGCGGGCGAGGACGTCACCCGGCTCGAGGGACGCTGCGTCTCGTACGGAGCGGGCTCGCCGTACGGGCCCGTTCGTCGAGCTGCTGCGCACCTGGCTGGGGGTCGAGGAGACGGACACCGAGCTCGCGGTCCGGACCAAGCTCCGGGCGCGCGCCGGCGCGCTCCTGGGCGCCGAACAGGACCGGGCCCTGCCGTACCTCGGCCTGATGCTCTCGATCCGCCTGGAGCAGGACGTCGAACGCGAGCTGCTCGCGCTGTCGGCCGACGAGCTGTCCGATCGGGTGCAGGACGCGTTCGTCCTGTGGGCGGAGGCCCTCGGCGCGA
Source organism: uncultured Actinomycetes bacterium (assembly GCA_963823255.1). Taxonomy (GTDB): domain Bacteria; phylum Actinomycetota; class UBA4738; order UBA4738; family HRBIN12; genus DASSJM01. The sequence continues at coordinate 837,758 of CAWGKU010000001.1, read as the reverse complement.
CGCGGCCGCTCGTGCTGGCGATCGACGACCTGCACTGGGCCGACCGAACGACCCGCGACCTGGCCGAACGCCTGCTCGCGCTCACGGATCGCTCGGCCGTGATGCTCGCGACGGCGTTGCGGCCCGACCCGGGTTCGCAGGGATGGGCCTTCCGACTCGAGGCGCAGACCCGGTTCGCGCACCGCGTCGAGGAGCTGCCGCTCGCGCCGTTGCAGGACGAGGCCGCCCGCGCGCTGATCGACGAGCTGGTGCCACCCGGCCTGGTCGGCGAGCAGGTCAAGGACGAGGTCGTCGCCAAGGCCGAGGGCAACCCGCTTTACCTCGAGGAGCTGCTGCGCGCGCTGCTCGAGACCGGCGGCGACCGCCGCCGGACGTGGACGATCACGCCGAAGACCGCCGCCGAGCTCCCGCCGGCGCTCGAGGCGCTGCTCGTGGCCCGCATCGACCGGCTCGAGCCCGGCGCGCGACGGCTCGCGCAGGTGGCCGCGGTCGTCGGACGGGAGTTCCCGGTCTCGGTCGCCGCGTCGGTGGCGGGCAGCGCGGACGGCGACATCGCCGAGCTCCTGCGCGCCGAGATCGTCCGCGAGATCCGTCGCTTCCCCGAGCTCGAGTGCACGTTCCGCCACGGCCTGCTCCAGGAGGCCGCGCTGTCGACCCTCACGCCGACGTCGCAACGCGAGCTGTACGGGCGCATCGGGAACGCGATGGAGGCGCACCTGGGCGACCAGGTCGACGAACGTCTCGAACAGCTGGCGTTCTACTTCTACCGGAGCGACGAGACCGACAAGGGGCTCGCGTACCTCGAGCGTGCCGCCGAACACGCGGTGACGGTCGAGGCGCTCGGACGAGCGGAGCAGCTGTGGGAGCGCGAGCGACGGCTCGCCGAACGCATCGGCGACCGGGACCGCATGGAACACGTCGACGGCAGGCTCGCGTGGTTGCGCAAGCGATCCAGCGGTGAGCTCCTCCTCCCCCCGATCCCGAGACGGGAGGCCGCGCCGGCTAGGGCGGCGGTGGTGGGACCGGCGGCGGCGGCGGCGGGACGGAAGGCGACGGATCGCGGGTGCCGGCCGCGAACGAGATCAGGTGCGCGTACGCCGTCGCGGTCGGCGGCCGCTTCTCGGGATCCTTCGCGAGCGCCTGCAGGATCGCCCACGACAGACCCTCCGGCGCATCGGGGCGGTTCGCGCAGGGGTCGGGTGGCTCGGCGTTCAGGTGCGCGCTCGCGAGGTCGAACATCGACTTGTCCGCGAACGGCGCTCGGCCCGCGGTGCATTCGTACGCGAGGCAGCCCAGCGCGTAGATGTCCGACGCGTCCGGTCGCCTCCGAGCCGCGGAGCATCTCGGGCGCGAGGTAGTCGAGCGTCCCCATGACCATCCCCGGCTTGGTGAGCACGGTGTACGCGCGGCCCTTCGCGAGCCCGAAGTCCGTGAGGTTCGCCGAACCCGTCTCGTCGATGATCACGTTGCGACGGCTTGACGTCGCGGTGCACGATGCCGCCGGCGTGCAGCGCGTCCAACCCCGACGCGACGTGGGCCACGACGCGGACCATGTCCTCGCAGCGGGAGCGGCCCGACGCTCGCGAGGCGAGCCTCGAGGGTCTGACCGCGGACGAACGCCACCGCGAGGTACGGGCGGCCCTCGGCCTCGCCGGCGTCCGTGATCGGCACCAGATGCTTGTGCCGGACCTCGCCGGCCGCGCGCGCCTCGTGGACGAACCGCTGCCGGAACGTCTCGTCGGCCGAGAGCTCGGCGCGCAGCACCTTGAGGGCGACCTCGTCGCCCTCGGGTTCGTGCACGGCCCGGAAGACCACGCCCATCCCGCCCTCGCCCAGCCGTTCCTCCAGGCGGTAGGCGCCGAGCCGCTGACCGGTTTCGAGATCCGCCACGGGCGTGAGGATATCTCCCAGGCCTGCCTCCCCAGCGCGCCTATCGGGACGGACGCGGAGGTGTTACAACCGGGGCCGCATGCCCGAGGACACCCGGATCGGGACCGAGGTCGCCGGGTACCGGATCGAGGCGCTCATCGGTCGAGGGGGGATGGGTGCGGTCTACCTGGCCGAGCACCTCCGCCTCGGTCGTAGGGTCGCCCTCAAGCTCCTCGCGCCCGAGCTGGCCGGGAACGAGAAGTTCCGCGACCGGTTCCTCCGTGAGTCGAAGATCGCCGCCTCGATCGATCACCCGAACATCGTCCCGATCTACGACGCCGATGAGGCGGACGGCGTCCTGTTCCTCGCGATGCGCTACGTCGAGGGGACCGACCTCGCGGGTGTTGATCTCCGCCGAGGGGCGGCTCGACCCCGCTCGGACCGCGGCGATCGGTCAGCAGCTCGGTGACGCGCTCGATGTCGGCGCACGCCCGCGGGCTGGTCCACCGCGACGTGAAGCCGGCGAACGTCCTCGTCACGCACGCGACGCGACGCGACGGTCGAGATCATGTGTATCTCAGTGACTTCGGCCTCACGAAGCGAGCGCTTTCGGTGAGCGGGCTCACGCAGACCGGGCAGATCGTCGGGACGATCGACTACGTCGCGCCCGAGCAGGTCAAGGGCGACCCGGTGGACGGCAGGGCGGACCAGTACTCGCTCGGGTGCCTCCTCTACCAATGCCTCACGGGTGAGGTTCCGTTCCCCCGGGACATCGAGGTGGCGGTCCTGTGGGCCCATGTCCAGGAGCCGTCACCCTCGCTGGCCGGAGCTGGGTTTCGGCGAGCAGATCGATGCGGTGATCGGCAAGGCGCTCGCGAAAGAGCCCAAGGATCGCTACGAGACGTGCGGGGAGTTCGCCTCCGCGTTCTCGGAAGCCGTCGGTGTCACACCACGATCGGGACGCGTTCGACGGATCCGGCCCAAGCGAAGGCGGATGCGGCTCCTCTGGTTGCGATCGCTGGTCGCTACCGTCGTGATCGCGGCGGGTGCCGCCGCGCTCTTCCTGCGCGGTGGGACCACCTACGTTCCCGGTGTGAACACCGTGGCGCGGGTCGAGGCGAGCTCGGGTGTGTTCGACGAGCCGATCGCGGTCGGTCAGAGCCCGAACGGGATCGCGTTCGCGGGTTCGAGCGGTTGGGTCACGAACCGAGACAACCAGACGGTTCAGCGCTTCGACCCCGCCACCGGCGAGACGTTCGACGCGACGGCGACGCAAGGAGTGCCGACGGGCATCGCCGGAGGCACCGAAGGTGTGTTCATCACGACCGGCTACACCTCCACCCAAACTGGGTCCAGTCAGGTCCTGACCGTGAACGGCACACCTCAGGTCGATCCGCTGTGCGACGTCCCTTCGAGCACCCGCGGGATCGTCGAAGGAGGCGGGTTCGTCTGGCTCACCGTCGCGAACACCGGCGACGTGTGGCGCCTCGATCCGACCCAGTGCGACGAGCACGAGACGATCCACCTCGGCCGACGACGCGGACCCCGAGGTGATCGCTGCCGGAGGCGACCCGCTGCAGGTTTGGGCTGGAGACGGGGTTTCACGCGAGCCGTCTACCGGGTCGACACGAGCGCCCTCGGGGTCCAGTCGTTCGGCGTGAGCGGGTCGCCGTCGGGGATCGCCCTCGATTCGAGGTTCGGTGTGGATCTCGATCGAGTCAGCGCGACGAGGTCGTGCGGTTCGACGCCTCCAGCGGTCAGCTCCGGGACTCGATCGCGCTCGCCGACGCCGGATGCGATGGGCCTCGCGGGATCGCGGTCGGCGCAGGTGGTGTGCTGGGTGGGGTGTTACGGCAGCGGCCGGATGGTGTTGATCGATCCGGAGACGGATGAGGTTGCTCGGACCCTCGACGTCGGAGGGAGCCCGGAAGCCGTCGTGGCCGACTGGGGACGGCAACGTCTGGGTCACCGTCCGCTCCCTGTAGGCGCGTTGTCCCGCAGGCCCCCGGATCGCAGCGCGTCGGTGACACCGATCACAGCTGGATGGTCACGGGTTCCATTGACCTTTCCGCCGTTGCGGCGCGACTCTTCGACCCGAGATCACTATGGAGTGACGCCACTCGATCGGTGGGCGGCCACTTGCAGTGCTCGTCCATCAAGGTCCCACGCTGCGAGCCTCATATGAAACGGCGTCGTGGTCGATGACCATCGCGCTCCTCCTTCTCGCCTCCGCGTGCACCGGTGGGGCGGGAGGGACGAGCCGATCGACCCGGCCGGGTTCCGAAGATACCCCGAGGGAGGCACGCTCCGGGTAGCGAGCGAGCACTACTCGTTCGACCCTCAAGCTTCGTATGCGGCAAGCCGATTGGGAGGTCCTGCGCTGCTGCCTCCTCCGGATGCTCTTCACGTACAACGGAAGGCCGACGGAGGAGGACGGCGCGATCCTCCGGCCCGATCTCGCGACCGGCATGGGATCCACATCGCCGGATGGTTTGACGTGGAACTTCCACCTGAAGACCGGGATCCACTACGCGCCTCCCTTCGAGGAGACGACCATCACCGCCGGCGATATCGCCCGGGCGCTCGAGCGAACCGGCGATCTCGCGCGCAGTGGCTTCTCCTACTCCTTCTACTACGTGAACATCGATGGGTTCCGAGGCGTTCGAGGCCGGAGCGGTCGATTCGATCTCCGGCATCAGTCGTTCCTAACGACCGTACGCTTGGTCGTTCACCTCCTCGGCCCGAAGGGGATCTGCCGTACCTGTTCGCGATGCCGGCGACGGCTCCGATCCCGGAGGGGCGGCCGTCGGCCACCACGGGGACTACGAGCGCTTCCTCGTGTCGTCCGGGCCGTACATGTTCGAGGGGTCGCCCGACCTGGACTTCTCGGTCCCTCCCGCTCAGCAGGAGCCCGTGTCCGGGTACGAGCCCGACGCTCGGCAGAGCGACCCTCGTCCGGAATCCGTCGTGGGATCCGGCTACGGACGGGGTCCGCGGGGCATACGTCGATCGGATCGAACTCGCCTTGCACGGAGGTTCGGACGAAGCAGGACGCGCGCGACCGAGCCGGCCAGGTCGAGCGCGAACGAGTTCGACCTCCTGCTCGATGACTTCGGTCTCTCGATCAACCCCGAGGACGGGGAGCGGTACCGAGCCGACCCGTCGCTCGTGGGGGGCGTCCTCACCGGGCAGCAGAACGGGATCGACGTCCCTCGAGATGGATCTCGCGATGCCGCCCTTCGACGATCTCGACGTCCGCCGAGCGGTCATGTACGCCATCGACCGCGAGGCGATCTTCTCCGGCCCGGGGCTCGCCTTCATCGGCGGCTCGGCGAGCTGCCGCAGCATCTGGCGCCCGACAGCCTCGAAGGCGGACTCCTGGCCTCGTACGATCCCGTACCCCGACCATCGCCGGCGACCTCGAGGCGGCGAGGCGAGCGATGGCAGCGTCGAGGTACGACTACGACGGCGACGGCGTGTGCGACGATCCCGTCTGTCGCGGGGTCATCGCCGGCGGTTTCGTGCAGATCGGTTCCGCGCGGAGACGACGAATCCCTCTCGGTGCGAACGCAGCCTCCGTGCAATCGGGATCGGGCTTCGCGTGAGGGTCCTCGCCACGACCTTCTCACCCTCGGCAAGCAGTTCAACGAGGGGCGCCTCGCGATGATGCTCGAGGTCTCGACCCTCTATCGGTCGCCGATTTCCCGAACGGGAGCGCAGTTCTTCACCTTCTTGTACTCGTCCGCGGATCGATTCGACCGGAGACGGTACGTGCTGCAACAGGACGCTCGTGGGGGCCACCCCGGAGCAGCTCCGCGCGTTCGGGTACGACCCCGTCGAAATGCCCGTCCGTCGACGATCGGATCGAGGCGTGCCAGACCGCCGATGGGTTCGGATCAGACCGACGTGCTGGGCCGAAGCTGGATCAGTACATGATGGAAAAGGTCGTGCCCGTCGTGCCGATCCTGTTCCCGGGCATCCAGACCCCGTTCTCGACCCGGGTCCTCCACGTCATCGATCGACCAATGGACGGCGGTGCCCGGCGCTCGACCAGGTCGCGCTCGTCCCGCCGCTCGGACTGAGGCGGCCGCTCGGTACCATGCTCGGGCATGAGCGACCACACGGAGACGCTCGAAGAGCTCGCCAAGCGCATCGCGTCGGCCAAGGAGTTCCTTTGACGTCGACGACAAGCGTTCGAAGGCGGCCGAGCTCGAGCGCGAGGCCTCGGATCCGTCGCTCTGGGACGACCCCGCCCGCGGCCAGCAGCTGACCACCGCGCTCGCCCGACTGCGGGCCGAGATCGAACGCTACGACGGGCTCGTCCGCCATCTCGAGGACGCGCGCACGATGGACGAGCTCCTGCAGAGCGAGACCGATCCCGAGATGTCGAGGGAGCTCGCCCGTTCGGTGCACCAGCTCGCGCGCGACGTCGAGAAGCTCGAGCTCGCGACCCTCCTCGGCGGCGAGTACGACGACCACGATGCCGTCGCCACGCTCCACGCGGGCGCCGGCGGAACCGAGTCGCAGGACTGGGCCGAGATGCTGCTGCGGATGTACCTGCGCTGGGCCGAGCGCGAGCGTCTCGACGTCGAGGTCGACGAGACGCTCCTGGGCGACGAGGCCGGCATCAAGAGCGCGACGTTCATCGTCCACGGGCCGTACGCGTACGGGCTGCTATCCGCCGAGCGCGGCGTCCACCGCCTGGTGCGGATCTCGCCGTTCGACGCGCAGAAGCGGCGGCACACGTCCTTCGCCAACCTCGACGTGATCCCGTTGCTCGAGGACACCGGCGACGAGGACATCGAGATCGACCCCAAGGACCTGCGGATCGACGTCTACCGCTCGACCGGACCGGGCGGGCAGTCCGTCAACACGACGGACTCGGCGGTGCGGATCACGCACCTGCCGAGCGGGATCACGGCCGCGTGCCAGAACGAGCGCTCGCAGCTGCAGAACCGAGCGGTGGCGATGCGGATCCTGAAGGCTCGGCTGGCCGAACGGATGCGGCAGGAGCAGCAGACCAAGCTCGAGAACCTGCGGGGCGAACGCAAGGGGATCGACTTCGGTTCGCAGATCCGCTCCTACGTGCTCGCGCCGTACCGGCTCGTGAAGGACCACCGGACGAACGTCGAGATCGGCGACGTCGACCGCGTCCTCGACGGCGACCTCGAGGAGCTGGTCGAGGCCGAACTACGCCGCCGGGCGGAGTCCGGCGGGGGTTCGTAGCGGTAAGCGGCGAGTGTGGTCCTTCGGCCTAGGTCGTTGGTCTGCAACCGTTCGACGTATGGCGAACAACACGTCGAGTAGGCTTGCTGCCGGGATATGAAGCCGGGAGAATCTTCCCATCCGCGGGAGGGGCTGGGCCTTGTCCGAGAAGACCAAGCGTGGCCTCGAGATCTCGATCACCGCAGTCTTCGTGCTGGCGCTGCTCTTGGTCGGTGCCGTCCTCGTCTTCTCAGGTGGAACCGCCTCCGCCAAACAGTTCGCGACGCTTCGCTTGCTTGGCGGGCAGGTTGCCGTGCAGACAGGCAGCGGCGCATTCGAGACGGGAGAAGATGGCACGTCGCTCCGCGAAGGCGATACCGTCCGAACCGGTCCCGATGGGCGAGCATCGATCGAATACTTCGATGGGAGCCTCACCCGTCTCGACTTCGATACGTCGTTCACGCTCGTGACGCTCGAGATCTTGGGTAACGAGGCAGCCTCGAAGGTGATCGAAAGCAGTCAGGCCGATGGCAACTCCTATCATCGCGTGGCGGAGCTCGCCGACGCCCAGAGCCGCTTCGAGACCGAGACGCCAACGACGACCGCATCGGTCAAAGGCACCGAGTACGCGCTGCTGGTGAGCGATGGATCCACCACGATCGCGGTGGTGAGCGGGGTGGTGACCGCGAGTGGAGCGACCACGTCCGTGGATGTTCCCGCGGGCAAGATGGTGATCGTAGGAACTGGCGGCACCGTGGGGCCGATCCAAGACATACCTCGGGGACTCCTCGACAGCGATTGGCTCAGCTTCAACCGGTGTCAGACTGATGACGCGCCGGCGTGTGAAGAGGAGGACGGCGAACAGCCCGGGGGGCCGACCGGACATCAGAATGGATCGGGCGAGGGGGATCATGGTTCGACGCCGCCGACCTCCAACACGGGTGGCGGTGCTGGTGAGGGCGTGACGACCGGCGATGGACCGCCACCGCCACCGAAGCTCAACCAGCCTCCGCAGGCGGGCTTCGCGGCATCCCCACAGGTCGGCCCCGCCCCGTTGCGGGTGCGGTTCAAGGATGCGTCGCACGATCCAGACGGTGATCCCGTCTCGCTGCATTGGAGCTTCGGTGACGGTTCAACCCGGTCTGGCGGACTCAGTCCCACGCACACGTTCCGGGATCCCGGGGACTACACCGTGACGCTGAGGGTGTCCGACCCGGATGGCGAGCATGATTCGAGCAGCAAGGTGATCCATGTGGGATCGACCGAGGACCACCATCCGCCGAACGTGAAGATCAAGGACGCGCCGGACAACCCGAGCGACTCACGGAACGCGCATTTCTCGTTCACGTCGGATGAGGAGGGACGCGGGTTCGTGTGCAAGCTCGACGGTGACAGCGAGCCGTGCGGGGGGAGTCGCGCGGCGGGGCCGAACAGGGCCGCCGTAGGCGGATCGATCAGCTACTCGAACCTGTCCCAGGGGCCGCACGCCTTCTCGGTCTCGATGACCGACGCTTCCGGGAACACCGGCACGGCGTCGTTCGCCTGGACGATCGATACCGGCGGCGGCGTCGAGCCGGCCTTCGACCACATCGTGATCTCACCCGCGAACGCCACGATCCAAAGCGGGGACTCGCAGACATATTCCGCCGAGGCGTTCGATTCCAACGGCGCTTCGATGGGTGACGTCACCCCCCACACGACCTTCTCCATCGCCCCGAACGGGTCGTGCAACGGCCACGCGTGCTCCGCGCAGCAACCCGGAGCGCACACGGTGACCGGGTACCTACTCCGGCGACAGCGACAACGCGATCCTCACGGTGGAAGAGGCGTCGCCACCGCCGTCGACGTGCCCGAACTATGCGCTCTCGTTCCACACCCGCCCGCCAACGAGCCAGGAAGCCGGGCACCAATTCAACGTGCAGATCAAGGTCGAAGTCCTTGAAGGAGGTTCGAGCAACGGACCGCTCGAGATCCAGCTTTCGCTTCAAGGCGGGAGCTTCAGCGGCGGCGAGACATCGGCTTCGTGGACCGGGCAGGGGATCCTCACCTTCAACCATCTGACCATCGACGAGGCGGGTACGTACGGGATCTCGGCCTCGGCGAGCTGCGCCTCGTCGACGGACGTCGCAACCATCACCATCGACGACAGGCCGAACGGGCGGGCGGGAGCCGCTCTCGGTATGGTGCTCGCGATCCCGGGTCGGCGCTGGTTCAGCTCCCGGCGCTGACGGTCTTCACGGATCCATCGTCCTGGGCGGGGATCTGCTTGCCCGTCTGATTTCGGGCACGCCGGGTCCGCAGCGCGACGACGAGCAGCGCGACGAGGAACCCGAGCCAGGCGATCGCTGACAGCGCGAGCCCAGTCCCGATCGCCGGCTCCCGGTACGTGAGCCGGACGTCGTGGCGGCCTGCCGGGAGCGCGACCCCCTGGAGAAACCGGTCGGTGCGGAGCACGGGCACCGACCGTCCGTCGACCGTGGCCGACCAGCCCTCGTCCCACGCGTTGCGGACGACCAGGATCGACGGGGCCGAGGCCTCCGCCACGATCCGAACGTCCTCCGGCGCCGCCTCGCGGTAGTCGGCGGTCCCCGCAGCGCCGGTCGCGCTCGGGGTCGAGCCGGGGTCGGTCTCGAGCACCGCCAGCGCCGCCGGATCGAACCCCGGCTCGAGGACGGCGCCGAGCGCGGCCCGGTCGCCGTTCACCACCGTCCATGTCGGGACCACGGAGGCGCGCGGCTCGGCGTCGTCGATCTCGACGAGGCGGTAGCCGCCCTCGGTCTCGACGGTGCGACCCGACACGCCCGGGGGCAAGGGTGCGGAGATCCCTTGCGGCACGATCAGGTAGCGAGCGCCCAGGAGCCGGAGGTCGGTGAGCGTCGGCACCTGGATCGCCGCGGCGTTGTAGAAGAGCGGGAGCTTGTTCGTGGCGTGCACGTACGCCCAGTAGCCGGGGAGCTGGACGGGTGAGTAGCCGAGCGTGTCCGGGATCTGGAACAGGACCGAGCGACCGATCAGCAGCGCGGGCCAGTCCGACTCCTTCCGGGTGAACAGGTAGCCCTTGTTGAAGTACGCGTCGGGCCGGATCCAGGCGAGGTAGCGGCCGTCGGAGAGTCCCGACCGCTGGAGCGTTCGGGCGATCGGCCCGGGGGAGAGGTACTCGTGGACGTCGACGTCGGGCCAGCGGAGCGGCGCGGCGACCAGCGCGGCGTGGCTCCCGGTCTCCAGGCCGAGGTAGACGGTGCCGCCGTGGTACATGGACGACCAGATCGCGCCGGCCAGGAGCTCGGCGGCCAGGATCGCGCAGAGCGCGACCGGCGCCCACCGCCGGCCGCGCGCGAACGCCCACACCACACCGACCACGGCGATCGAGGCCACCGCGAAGATCACGAGCCGCCCGGGCCGGGCGCCCATGACCAGCGGGAAGACGAGGAACACGACGAGCCCCGCGCCGATCCAGCGCATCGCCTCCCCGAAACCCGGTCGATGGTCCAGGAACCATTGGATCCCCACCGCCCCCAGCGCCGGCACGATCAGGTACGCGAGGTAGCGCAGGCGGCTCGGGTTGTGCAGGTAGACGTCGCCGAAGGGCAGCGAGAGCGCGAGCGAGCGGAACCAGCCCGCACCGACGAGGACGGTGTTCGTCAACAGGTACGCCAACACCGCCACCGCACCGAGCGCGACGACCAGGTACCGTCGCGCCGCATCGCGCAGCGCGAACGGCACGAACAGCAGCATGGTCGCGCCCAGGTAGCCGCCGGGCGTCGAGGCGAGCGCGAGCGGCCAGGCGCCCCACATGCCGGTCGACGGGATCGGGACGTCCTCGGCCGTCGCGGACGAACTCGCGACCGTCCCAACGATCGCGCCGTACCCGTCGGACAGGCTCGACCTCGCCAGGACCGCGAAGTGCGGGACCACGATCGCGAGGTTCGCGAGCGGCAGGAACAGCAGGAACGCGAGCGAGTACCCGACGGCCGCGACGACGTGGAGCGCGTCGCGACGCACCTCGCGGATCGAGCGGGCGATCACGTACGCGACGACCAGGACCGTGGCCATCACCAGGCCGTGGGACAGGTGCGCGGTCGCGACCTGGCCCCACGCGAACGCCGCCAGCGCGAGCCACGCGAGCCGCCTCCACCCTGTTCGGCCGAAGTACCCGGACGCCCCCGTCAGCAGGAACGGCGTCCACGCGAGCGTGCCGGCGAACGGGAGGCTGATCGCCAGGATCGAGGCGGAGACCGCCATCGCGAGCGAGAGCCCGCCGGCGGTGGCCGCGATCCGCCCGAGCCCCTCCTTCCGCAGGAACCAGAACAGCCCCAGGCCGGCGAGGATGGGGTTCAGGACGATCAGCGCCCGGAGCCCGCCGCCGCATCCGAACAGCCACGACGAGGCCATCGTGGGCAGCGAGAGCCACCCGCTCTGCGGGTCCGCGGCGAACCAGGTCCCGGACATCTCGAACGGGTTCCACAGCGGCACGTGACCGTCCGCGATCGCCCGTCCGAGCATGCACGAGCGGGGGAGCCAGAAGCTCAGGATGTCGGGATGCTGGTCCGACAGGTTCGGCAGGAACGCGAAGCCCCGCAAGGCGATCAGCACCGACACCACGATGAGGGCGGGCCCGGCCGCGGCGTCGAGCACCCGGCGAGCGGTCGACGGTGGGGGAGGCTCGTCGGCGCGCATCGGGTCACGCTGCGCGCGCGTCGCCGTCTCCATCGGTTCAGGCTACCGAGGCCGCTTCGTTCCTGTTCCGCAGGGGGTCTGTTAGACTTCGCGCCGGTTCGGCCCCCCGGATCAACCCAAGGACCTCGCCATGATCAGTCTTCAGCACGTCACGAAGGTGTACCGCAACGGGACCACGGCGCTCGAGGACGTCACCGTCGAGGTCGAGAAGAGCGAGTTCGTCTTCATCGTCGGGCAATCGGGCTCGGGCAAGAGCACGTTCATCCGCCTCCTGCTCAAGGAGGAGGAGGCCACCAAGGGCGACATCTACGTCGCCGGCAAGAACCTGGCGAAGCTCACGACCTGGAAGGTGCCGCACCTCCGGCGCAACATCGGGACCGTCTTCCAGGACTTCAAGCTCCTGCAGGACAAGACCGTGTTCGAGAACGTCGCGTTCGCGCTCGAGGTGATCGGCAAGCCCAAGCACGTGATCGACCAGCGCGTCCCCGAGATCCTCGAGCTGGTGGGGCTCGGCGACAAGCTCAACAACTTCCCCGACGAGCTCTCCGGCGGCGAGCAGCAGCGCGTCTCGATCGCGCGGGCGTGCGTCAACCGTCCGCTGGTCCTCCTGGCCGACGAGCCGACGGGCAACCTCGACCCCTCGACCTCGGTCGAGATCATGCGTCTGCTCGACAAGGTGAACCGCATCGGGACGACCGTCGTGATGGCGACCCACGACCAGGCGATCGTCGACGCGATGCGCCGCCGCGTGATCGAGCTCGACAAGGGCAAGGTCATCCGCGACCAGGCCCGCGGGGTGTACAGCTAGTGCCACGGCTCGAGTACCTGTTCCGCGAGACCACCTCGGGTCTGCGGCGGAACGGGCTCGTGGCGTTCGCCGCGATCTCGACCACCTTCATCGCGCTGTTCCTGTTCGGGCTCTCGCTGCTGATCTCGCGGCAGGTGAGCCTGATGATCGAGGCGACCACCGGCAACGTCGAGGTCGCGGTGTACCTCACCGACCCGGTGAACCCGGCCACCGTGAGCTCCCTCACTAAGACGCTCACCGACCTCCCGGTCGTCGCGAACGTCGACTACGAAGACAAGCAGGAGGCCTGCGATCGGTTCCGGACGCTGTTCGCCGAGCAGGAGGCGTTGGTCAACAACGTCGATTGCGACGCGCTCCCCGCGTCCTTGCGGGTGAAGATGGAAGACCCCGAGAAGTACTCGCAGGTCGCCGCGGTGCTCCAGGGGCAGCCCGGGATCGACCAGATCGTCGACCAGAGCGCGTTCCTGGACCGGCTGTTCGCGGTCACCCGGGTGTTCCGGGTCGGCGTGCTGCTCGTCGCGTTCGTGATGCTGGTGTCGGCGTCGATCCTGATCGCGAACACCGTCCGGATGGGCCTGTTCGCGCGCCGCAAGGAGATCGGGATCATGAAGCTCGTGGGGGCCACCAACTGGCGGATCCGGCTCCCGTTCCTGGTCGAGGGGCTGTTCGAGAGCCTCATCGGGGCGCTCGCGGCGATCCTGTTCCTGTTCGCCATCAAGGTCGCCTTCATCGAGCCGCTCAACGAGTCGGTCCAGTTCATCCCCTGGGTGGTCAACAAGGACCTGATCGCGATCATCCCGATCCTGCTCGTCGCGGGGGCGGTCGTCGCGCTGATCGCCGGCCTCGTCGGGATGCGCCGCTTCCTCGACGTCTAACCTCCCCGCATGAGCCCGAAGGGCGACGCCGAGGGGCAGAAGACCGTCGTCTCCAACCGCCGGGCGCGGCACGACTACGAGATCCTCGAGCGTTACGAGACCGGGATCGTGCTCACCGGCGCCGAGGTCAAGTCGCTCCGCGGCGGCCGCGGGTCGCTCGCCGAGGCCTACGCGCGGGTCCGAGGCCACGAGATCTGGCTCGAGGGCATGCACATCCCGCCCTACGAGCAGGCGATGGACAAGGCCCGGTGGGAGCCGATCCGGCCCCGTAAGCTGCTGCTCCACCGCAAGGAGATCGAGCGTCTGATCGGCACGACGGCCGAGAAGGGTCTCGCGCTGATCCCGCTCCGCGTGTACTTCGCGCATGGGCTGGCCAAGGTCGAGCTCGGGCTCGCGCGGGGCAGACGGCAGTTCGAGAAGCGCCAGGCGATCGCCGAGCGCGAACACAAGCGCGAGATGGACCGGGAGTCCGGCCGGCGGCGCTAGGCGGTGGAAGGCCACCCGTATACTGGTCGGACAACCACATATGGGGGTGCACTGGCTTCGACCTGGACGAGAACCGTTCAGGGGAAGCGGGCCGAGGTCCCCGGATGCCTCGTTAAAAGCCGGGACCAATACAAGCGCCGATAACGATTACGCGCTCGCTGCCTAGGTAGCTAGGTAGCCGTCCCCTCTCGGTCGCCTGCGACGGGAGGATGGGCGTCGTGAGCAGGCTCACGGCAGCGGCTCCGCCTGGGGGCCACCGCCGGACATCGAACCCGGGCTGGCCGAGAGGTCCTCCGCCGGTGGGAGCCTCGAGGCGAGATCTTCCCACCGGCTGCGCCCGGAGAAGCCCTGAATGGTCGCCCGGGGACGGGGGTTCGATTCCCCCCACCTCCACGAACCTGCACGTTTGTCCTGCTAGACACGCACATCCTGCGCCCGCCAGCAACGAGAGGAGCGACTGACCGGTCAGCGGCCTTCTCCCGTTCGGCGGACTGCAAGCAAACCCTCCCGTGCCAGGATCGACGGCATGGCAGTCATCGGACGTATCGGAAGCTCTGAGGCGCGTCCCTACGTTGTCGCCTGGGGGAGGCTCACAGAGGAAGACGAGGACCGCTTGCGAACTCGTGTCGCGGCTCCGGCGGACACCGATGTCACCGTGGATCTTTGCGAGGTCGAAGAAGTGACCGACGAGGGGTGCGTCGCCATCAAGAATGTGGCCGAGGACATGGGGTGTCGCGGGCAATGTGATTCACTGCGTGAGAACGCGGCGTGGGGGTATTTCCAACGAGTGGCCGAGCACCAAGCGACCGAGCGAGCCGTTGCAGCGTCGGACAGCGCCAAGGGCGCCCTGCGCGATCGGCGGTGGTCCGCGTCCGCCGGCTTGGTCACAGCGCTCCTGCTCGTCTCGCTCGTGTTCTCGCTCGTGTTGGCCACCCCGGCGATCGCCGGCCGGTTGAACAAGATCGACGGCACCGCCAACGCCGACCGCATCCGCGGAACCTCCGCGTCTGACCGCATCCGCGGAGGAGAAGGCAACGACATCCTGCGCGGATGGGCCGGCGATGATCGGTTGGTGGGCGGACCCGATGACGACGTGCTGGTCGGCGGACCTGG
The DNA here is from genome assembly GCA_963823255.1 of uncultured Actinomycetes bacterium. GTDB lineage: Bacteria > Actinomycetota > UBA4738 > UBA4738 > HRBIN12 > DASSJM01. The sequence continues at coordinate 822,725 of CAWGKU010000001.1, read as the reverse complement.
GCGGGACAGCTACGTCTGCGGCGGCGGCGAGGACGTGGTCGTCGTCGACTTCTCTCGCCTTGCCGAGCACTTCGGCAACGGCTGTGAGGTTGCGGTCTTCGACGTCTGACCGGGGGCAACACTGGATCGATTGGGCCACAAAGTTCCTCTCTGGTCACTCGAACTCGGTACGCTCGGGCAGGCCACTACCTCGTAGGAGATGGTCGTCCGATGTGGATCGGCAGGCCGATCCTCCTCCGCCCGTGGCGGCCGCCGTGTTCGAGGGGATGGGCTGGGCCGAGAGGTTGCAGCTCGAGCCGGAACCCTCCACACGGTGCTGCACTCGATCGCGTAGGCGGACGTCGAGGTGGCCTGGAGAGGGGTGCTCAGGTCTCGATCTCGACTCCGCCGGGAGCGGCGCGCACCTTGACGACCTCGCCGGACCGGATGGTCTCGTTCGTCACCACCACGATCGGCACGACCGTCCCGTAGAGCTCGCGAGCGACGATCGCACCCAGGGGCAGGATCGGGTCGGCCTCGCCGAGGACGATCGCGGCGGGCGCCGTTCCGGCCCGGATAGCCTCCGCCAGCACGCTCGAGGACGAGCTCGAGCCGCGGCCCGAGGGCATGACGAGGACCCGGCCGGTCACGTTCTCGCCGCGCTGTGGGTGGCGCACGTCGACGATCTCGCCGGTCCCGGGGTCGAGCCCGCCCCAGAGCGACAGCGGTTCGTCCAGGACGAGGGCCGGTCCCTCGGCCGTCCCGGCGACGAGCGTTCGGCCCTCAGTCATCGGCCCACAACGTCTCGTCGCGGACGACACGCCCCTCGATCGCCGAGCGAACGCACTCCTCGAGCCCCCCGATCACGACCTCGACGCCGAGGTTCGCGGGCGCGTACCACGCCCATTTCCCGGAGTCCGTCATGACGGGGCCGTCGACCTCGTCCATCACCGGCGAGATGTACGTGCAGGTGTCCGAGACGATCCGAACGCCCGCCGAGCCGAGCGCCGCGACGAGCCCCCGGTCCTCGGCCTCGGCGACCTGCCCGCGCCCGACGTTCACGTAGAGGGGGACCGAAGGCCGTCCAGAACCCAGGAGTTCGAGCAGGCGTTCGAGCTCGGCGATCGAGGCGTGCGGGGTCCCGACGCTCACCGCCCCGAGCCGCCCGTCCGCCGAGGTGCCCAGGTCGTCTCGTGCGGCGCGCAGGCGTTCGGTCGTCACGACGACCTCGGGGACCGTCGCGCCGCCGGTGGCCGCGTCCCGGGTCGGCGCCTCGGGCGTGACGCCGACCGCGTGCACCATCGCCACCGAACCCGACGAGGCGGCCGCGGCCCCGAGCGCCTTCATCCGGTCCTCCGACGCGTCGGCGGGCAGGCCGACGATCGCCGCGACCGCGCTCCCGGCCTCGCGGCCGACCAGCGTGCCGAGCACCGGATAGAGCGCGTCCGAGGCGAGGAGCCGCTCCGAGATCCCCTCGAGCCGCACCATGAGCGTTGCCCGGCGGTCCTCGTCGCGATGCAGGCCGGCGAGCGGCACGCGCCCCGTCACCGCGGCGCAGATGTCGATGAAGTCGCCGTAGCGGTCCGTGCGGGCGCCGAGCACCGAGTTGCAGAACACGATCGCGTTCGACTCCGCCCAGGCGACGTGCTGCCCGAACGCGGGCCTTTCGGGCAGCTGGTACGGCGCGCACGTCCAGGTCGGCCGGCAGCCCATCGTGACGTAGGCGTCCATCTGCCGGCGAGCGTTCGCGGCCGTTCCCGTATCGCCCCGGTAGCGGTCGGGGTGCAGCAGGTCGAGGGCGGCCACGTTCAGCGTGGTGGGCACGCTCACCCGCGCGCCGCCCGCCACCAGGCGTTCGGCGAACTCGAGTCCCGCGTGTCCGTGGTACAGGCACCCGTCGACGTGCGCTGAGGCCACGTCGATCAGCCGACCGGCGCCGGACACGCCGGCCATCTCGACGACGATCCGCATCGCGAGCGCAGCGGCCTCGCCCTGCTCGCCCCGGAGGAAGGCCCGGTCGCTCTCGGTGAGCTCGACCGGCACCGACGGACCTAGGCCTTGGCCGCCCGTTCGAAGATCGGGAGCGCCCGCTCCGTCATCTCGTCGTTGCCCGTGACCGAGATGCGGAAGCGCCCCGGCATCTCGACGACGGCCCCGGGCAGCACGTACACCTGGTCCTGCGCGAGCCGCTCGACGAAGGCGACGTCGTCCGGGATCGGGCTCGTCGGGAGCAGGTAGAACGTCCCCTCGGGGGAGTGGAGGTCGTAGCCGTAGGAACGCAGCGCCTCCACCAACAGGTCGCGGCGTCGCTGCAGCGCCTTGATGTCCACGCTCATGCCCTCCAGGTCGCCCATCGCGCGCTGCAGGACGTTGGTCGGCGCCGCGTGGCCTCCGAAGGTGAGCTGTCCGAGCATCAGCGCCTCGCGCATCTCGGGGCGGTCGGGCATCTCGGGAGGCAGGGCGATGTAGCCGACCCGCTGACCGGGCGTGAGGAGCTGCTTGGCGTAGGTGTAGACCAGGAACGAGTTCGCGTAGAACTCGGTCGGGCTGGTGAACGACCGGTCGTCGAACAGGATCCGCGAGTACGCCTCGTCCGAGATCAGGTAGATCGGGTGCCCGATGCGTTCGGAGCCCGCGGTGAGCACGTCGGCCAGCGCCCGAAGGGTCTCGGGCGGGTAGATCTTGCCGCTGGGGTTGTTCGGCGAGTTCACGATGATCGCCGTGGTGCGTTCGGTGATCGCCGCCTCGATCGCGTCGAGGTCGAGGTCCCACGTCTCGTAGTTCACGGGCACCCGGACGGGGTTCGCCTCGCCGCCGAGGATGATCGCCTCGTAGAAGAACCACGGGGGCGTGAGGAAGATCACCTCGTCGCCGGGGTCGGTGACCGTTCGGATGCACAGGTTCAGGCCGGCGAACGCGCCGTCGGTCACCAGGATGTCGTCGGCCTCGTAGGGCACGCCCCGTCGTTCGCGGAGTCCGGCCGCGGCGGCCTCCTGCGCGTACGGCTCGTTGAACTTGTACGCGTACCAGTCCTTATCCTGCGGCACGGTCCAGCGCTGCAGCGACTCGACGAACTCCGGGAGCGCCATCTCCTGGGGGTTGCCGGCGACGAAGTCGCACACGGAGGGGTCGGCCGGGTCGCGGTGGGCGTAGCGGCTCTCGTAGAAGAAGCGTCCGAGCGGCGCCTCGATCTCCTTGATGCGCTGCAGGCTCTTCGACAGACGGTGTGGCATCGCGATCCTCCGTCTCTTTCCTCGGCAGCTCGTGGGTGGCTCGCCCGTGCGCGGCGCGTGCGTGGCCGTGCGCCGAACCCTATCACCGGGCGTGTGAGCTACCAGGTGACGGCGGGCATCCCCTCGGGATCGGCGTCGTCGTAGGCGGTCGCGCCGAACCGCGCGAGGTCCGTGCTCGCGAGCTCGCCGATGTACGAGACGGGAAGCACGGCCGCGAACGAGCGCTCGTGCAGCCGGTCCCGTCGGACCGCGGCCGGGCGGATGTACGGTCCGATGTTGTCGCCGTAGCGGTAGTCGGCCAGGAACGCCGCGACGTCCTCGGCGCTCAGGCCCGAGTCCGTGAGGGCCTTCGGGTTCAGGTACACCTCGGACGGCGCGACCATCTGGACCAGGCCGAACACGCTGGTGCCGAACTCCGCGTTCAGATCCTCCTCGAGCTGGATCGGGTCGATCCGCACGCCGCCGTTGGCGTCGATCTCGGGGCACTGGCCGTGGTCGGCGGTCACGATCAGCACGCCCCGGCCGTCCCCGAACCGTTCCGAGAGCAGGTCGGCGAGCCGGCCGATCTCGTCGTCGACGGCGCCGAGCACCTCGGCCTGGCGTGGGTCGTCCATGTTGTAGACGTGCCCCGCGTAATCGGGCGCCTTGAAGTTCAGGTAGAGGAGGTCGGCGACCTCGTCCTGCCCGATCGGCTCGGAGTCGAACGTCGCGCGGATCAGGTCGCCCTGGTAGTGCACCACGGGCGGGAAGCAGCACATCGCCTTCTTCCCGGTGGGGTCGTACGGCGACGGCGCGGGTGGCTCGAACCCCGCGCTCAGCTCGTCGAGGCGCTCGAGCCCCGGGGTCGTCCGGGGGAGGCGGTAGAGCTCGGGGTGGTGGGGGTGCCAGCCGCCGCCGCCGTCCTCGTCCCAGTACACGCCGACCGGTGCATCGCCCATCGGGCGCCCGCCGCGGCCGAGCATCCCGACGTGCCACACCTGGTACCCGATCTCGCCGACCCAGGCCCGGTTCTCGGTCCATTCGGTCCACCGGTCGGCCAGCGTGGGTTCGAGCAGGAAGGACGGGTCGATGTTGCCGGCCTCGCCCCACGCCTTCACGGGCCCTCCGCCGCGCCGGACGTTGTGCCCGGTGATCCCGTGCGTGCGGGGGAAGGCGCCGGTGCCGATCGTGGCGTGGGTCGCCGCCGTGACCGCGGGGAACGACCCCGAGATCGCGTTGCGGTAGGTCGCGCCCTCGCGCATCAGGCGCTTGAGGTTCGGCCACGCGTCGGGCCAGCGGCGCAGGACGTTCCACCCGCCGCCGTCGATCACGAGCGTGACGACGACGCGCGGCTGCACCGGCGGCGTCACCGAGGGGATCCCGGGGAGCGGCACCCCATCGGCAGCCCGGAACTCGTCGAACCCGATCAACCGTGCGGTCGTGGGCGCCAGATCGGCCAGCGTGACCCGCTCGGTGTGGTCCTGGGGCTCGATCCGGCCCGGCGACCAGACGACGATCGGGACGCGTTCGCCGTACATCCAGGTGACGGCGTGGCTCGAGCGCGGGTCGTTGGGCGCGAGCGAGAGCGACTCCTGCGGATAGTTCGAGCTCGAGTAGGGCGTGACCAGCAGCTGGAGGTCGCCGAGGCGCTCGGCGTTGTAGGAGCGGGTCACGAGCTCGAGGTACTCCGAGCCGAGGTCGGAGGACATCGCCTCGAGCGCCGGGCGAGGGTCGGGTCGCGTGAGACGGCGGACGAGGGCGCCCGCCGCGGTTCCGAGCGCCACCGCCGCGAGCCCGAGCCCGCCCATCGTGACGAGCAACCGGCGACGGTCGGGGTCCTCGGGCACGCGAGCCCCGATCGCGAACAGGCAGGCACCGAACACCAGGAGCCCCGCGAGCGCCCCGGCGATCAGGCTCCCGGTCGCCACGAGCACGAAGGCGACGACCCCGCCCGTGACGGCGAGCAGCACGAGCACACGTCGGGAACCCATGGGTGGTCGAATCATCCCAGACCGGGTTCGGCCTCGTGGGCCGCGGGGTTCGCCTACGCGCGCTTGCGGGGGAGGTCGAGGAACGGCAGAGGCACGACGGTCGCCGCCACCTTGCCGCGCTCGCCCTCGACGCTCCACTCGACCGAGACCCGTGTCCCGGGCTCGGCCAGAGCAGGAGGCAGCGAGCCGAACCCCACCATCTTCTTGATCGTCGGGCCCCAGGTCACGCTGGTGGCGCGGCCGACCTGCCGCCCGTCCTTGTAGACGGGCACCGGGTCGCGGTGGACCAGCGCCGAGACCATCGGCGGGAGGTCGTGCCGGGCGAACATCGCCTCGATCCCGAGCCACTCCAGGTCCAGACCGACGAGACGCCGCCCGGGTCCGCCCCCGCCCTGTTCGAGCTCGAGGGCGTGCTTGCCGACGAACGCGGGCTTCGACAGGTCCACGAACCCTCCCAGCCCGATCTCGAACGGCGAGTAGTGCTGCTCGGGGCTGATCGCGTGCCGGGCGCTCGTGTAGTCGGCCTCGATGAGGATCAGGCCCGCCTCGACGCGGGCGACGTCGAGCGCGCGGATCCCGGCCGGGCGGATCCCGTGGGGCTCGCCGGCCTCCCACAGCGCGTCCCAGATCTCCGTGGCCGACCCGGCGTCGACCCAGATCTCGTAGCCGAGGTCGCCGGTGTACCCGGTGCGCGATACGTGGACGTCGACCCCCGCGATCTCGGCGCGGCGCTGGCCGAAGTACCGCAGGCCGGCCCAGTCCGCGCGCGTCGCACCCTCGAGGATGTCGCGGGCGCGTGGCCCCTGCAGGGCGACGGCCGCCACCTGTTCGGAGACGTCGTCGATCCGAACGTCGAGCCCGGCCGCGTTCATCGTGAACCACCGGAAGCTGGGGTCGGCCGAGGTCCAGAAGAACTCCTGGTCGCCCCGGCGCGCGACGGTTCCGTCGTCGACGACCTTGCCGTCCTCGTTGCACCACGGGGTGTAGATCACGCGATCGACCGCGAGCTTGGAGGCGTCGCGCGTCACTACCCGGTCGACGAGCCGCGCGGCGTCGGGCCCGGTGATCTCGTACTTGTACAGCGGGGTCACGTCGATCAGCGCGGCCTGCTCGCGGATCGCGTTGTACTCGATGTCGTGGAAGTCGGCGTACACCGCGGCCGCGAAGTAGCCCGACCACTCGCCCCAGGCCATCGTGGAGTTCAGCGCCGAGGTGCGCGCGTGGAACGCCGTGCCGACGCTCAACGGGGCCTCCTCGAGGGATCCATGCCGGCCCGTAGCCTAGCGGCGCCGCTCGGGCGGGCGCTGACCATCAGTCAAGGGGCGGTTGGTCCGCCGCGCACCCCGCCCCTACGATGGCGCCCGTGGCGAACCGGTACGACGCGGTCATCATCGGGGGCGGGCACAACGGCCTGACGGCCGCCGCGTACCTGGCCCGGGCCGGCCGCAAGGTCCTGGTGCTCGAACGCCGGCACGTGCTCGGCGGCGCGGCGGTCACCGAGGAGGTCTTCCCGGGGTTCCGCTTCAGCGAGTTCTCCTACGTGGTCTCGCTGCTCCGCCCCGAGATCATCCGCGAGCTCGAGCTCCCCAAGCACGGTCTCGAGATCCTGCCGCTCGACGGCACGATCACCCCGCTCGACGACGACTACCTGTGGCGCGTGAATGACCACGGCAAGACGATCCGCGAGCTTCGCCGCTGGTCCAAGAGCGACGCCGAGGCCTACGAGGAGTACGGGCTGCTGATGGCGGACATGGCGAGGTTCATCAAGCCGATCCTGTCGGTGGTCCCGCCCGACCCCGGCGCGTTCAACCCGTTCGACTGGATGCCGGTCGTCGGCCTCGCCAAGACCTTCAGAGACCTGCCCGAGCGCCTCCAGTCCACCTTCGTCCAGCTGATGACGATGAGCGCGACCGAGTTCCTCCAGCAGTGGTTCGAGACCGACCCGCTGATCGCCACGATGTCGGCGTCCGGGATCATCGGGACGTTCCAGGGGGTCCGGTCGCCCGGGACCGCGTACGTGCTGCTGCACCACTACATGGGCGAGATCGACGGCGCGTTCCGGGCGTGGGGGATCCCGCGGGGCGGCACCGGCGCGATCTCGGAGTCGATCGCGTCCGCGGCGCGCGCGGCGGGCGTCGAGATCCGCACCGAGGCACCGGTGGCACGGATCGACGTTCGGAACGGCCGCGCCAAGGGTGTCGTCCTCGAGTCGGGCGAAGAGATCGGCGCCGGCACGGTGCTCTCGAGCGTGGACTCGCACGTCACGTTCCTCGGCCTGGTCGATCCCGCGCATCTCGAGCCCTCGTTCCTGGAGGAGGTCAGGCGGTACAAGTTCCGGGGATCGAGCGGCAAGGTGAACCTCGCGCTCGACGGCCTGCCCGAGCTCGCGTGCAAGCCCGGCAAGGGCGAGTGGCTCCGCGGCGCGATCAGCTTCTCGCCGGGCGTGGACTACATGGAGCGGGCGTACGACGACGCGAAGTACGGACGCTCCTCGAGCCGCCCCTACATCGACTGCATCATGCCCACGCTCGTCGATCCGTCGATGGCGCCGCCCGGCAAGCACGTGATGTCGTGCTTCGTGCAGTACGCGCCGTACCACCTCTCGGACGGGCGAACGTGGGACGACGCCGAGCGCGACGCGTTCGGGGAGACAGTGATCTCGACGCTCGAGGAACGGTTCCCGAACATCCGCAACCTGATCCTGCACCAGCAGGTGCTGACGCCTCTCGACATCGAGCGGATCACCGGCCTGACCGAGGGCAACATCTTCCAGGGCGAGCTCTCCCTCGAGCAGCTGTTCTTCAACCGGCCGGTCCCCGGATGGGCCCGCTACCGAACCCCGATCAAGGACCTGTGGATGTGCGGCTCGGCCACGCATCCCGGCGGCGGGATCATGGGCGCGCCCGGCCGGATCGCCGCGCTCGAGCTCCTGGGCGGGAAATCCGGGAGCTCGGCGGGCAAGGTCGCCTGATGGCGAAGCGGTTCGACGCGATCGTGGTCGGCGCCGGGCACAACGGTCTGACCACGGCCGCCTACCTCGCGAAGGCCGGCCGCTCGGTGCTGGTCCTGGAACGGCGCGAGCGCGTTGGGGGGATCCTCGACACGGTCGAGCTCGCCGCGGGCGTTCGGGCGCCGGGGATCGTCCACACGGTCGGGCGGCTCCGGAAGTCGGTGATCTCCGACCTGGGGCTCGTCAAGCAGGGTCTCGTGACGATGGAGCCCGAGGTCCGCGTGTTCGCGCCGCAGCCGGAGGGTCCGCCGCTCACGCTGTGGGCGGACGCGGCGCGCACGGCCGCCGAGCTGCGCGAGCGTTCGGCGGTGGACGCCGAGGCGTACCCCGCGTTCGACCGGAAGGTGCGGTCGCTCGCGTCGTTCCTGTCCTACCTGCACGCGATCACCCCGCCGGACGTGAAGGACCCGTCGCTCGCCGACGCGCTGAACGGCGTGAAGCTGGGGAACGCGTTCCGCCGGCTCGGCAAGAAGCCGGGCCGGGAGGCAACGCGCGCGTTGCCGATGGCGATCGCCGACTACGTCGCGGAAGCGTTCGAGAGCTACGCGGTGCGGGGGGCCATCGCGTCTCGAGCCGTCCAGTACACGGCGATGGGCCCGTGGTCGGCGGGCACGACGGCGGTGCTGCTCGCGGACTCGGCCGGGAACGACGGCGGGGCGCCCGGGCAGTCGACGCTTGCCCGCGGCGGCCCGGGCGCGCTCGCCGAGGCGCTCGCGAACGCGGCCCGTGGGTTCGGCACCGAGCTCCGTACGTCGTCCGAGGTCGTCGAGATCCGGGTCGAGCGCCATCGCGCGACCGGCGTGGTGCTCGCCGACGGCTCCGAGATCGCGGCGCGCGCGGTCATCACCGCGATCGACCCCAAGCGCACGCTCACGACGCTGCTGGACCCGGTCGAGATCGGTCCGCACCTGCGCTGGCGGGCGACCAACATCCGGACCCCCGGGTCGGTCTCGAAGGTCGACCTCGCGCTGTCGGGCCTGCCGTCGTTCGACGGTACCGAACCCGAGCGCCTGGCAGGGCGGATCGTGATCGCGCCGTCGATCGATCACCTCGAGCGGGCGTTCGACGCCTCGAAGTACGGCGGGATCGGGGACGACCCGTACCTGGAGGCGACGATCCCGACGCTCTCGGACCCGACGCTCGCGCCGGAGGGGACGCACGTGATGAGCGTGGTGACGCAGTGGACGCCGTTCGAGCTGCGCGAGACCGACTGGTCGGCCGAACGCGACCGCCTGGGCGATCTCGTGGTGAAGGCGCTCGAGAAGTACGCGCCGGGGCTATCGGACCTGGTGACCGCGCGACGGGTGACGACCCCGGTCGATCTCGAGACCGAGTACGGCCTGAGCGGCGGTCACGTCTACCACGGCGAGCCGGGCCTGGATCAGTTCTTCGTCTGGCGGCCGCTGCTCGGGCACGCGCGGTACCGGCTGGCGCTCCCGGGGCTGTACCTATGCGGTTCGGGGGCGCACCCCGGTGGCGGGGTGACGGGCGCGCCGGGCGCGAACGCCGCCCGCGAGATCCTCGGCGACCTGAAGAAGCGGTCCTCGACGTAACTCAGGCCGTTCGGAAGCTGAACTCCATCGCGTCGCAGACGCGCTCGTACCCGATCTCGACGTAGATCCGGTTCGAGGTCGGGTTCGCGAGATCCGTGTAGAGGAAGCACGCGCGATGGCCCTGCTCGAGCAGCCAGGCGCTGAGATCGGCGACGAGCGTCGTGGCGTAGCCGTGCCGGCGATGCTCGGGCGGCGTGTAGACGGGCCCGATCCGGATCCCGGTCGGCGTGGGGCCGCTGAAGCCGGAGAGCGACACGGGTTCGCCACGGTCCTCCCACAGCCAGAAACCCGTGCCCTCGCCCCCGAAGCGGTTCTCGAGGTTGCGTTCCATCCGCTCGGACTCCTCCTCGGGGTCTGGGAGGGACTCGTTGGCGAACGCCCGTAGCCAGTCGAGCAGGAGGGCGCGATCCTGCGAGCCGGCCGCGCGCGGCTCGCCGGGGGCCCTGGCGACCTCGCGCACGGAGGTCAGCCCGTACACGCCGAGGGAGAGGGTGCGTTCGGCGCCGCGCCCGCTCCGCTCCGCGAGGTGTTCGGCCGCTACCTCGGCGAACGGCACGTTGCCCACGATGCCGGGCACCTCCGGGTCGTCCGCCAGCACCGCGTCGAGCAGGGGTCCGAGCGCAGCGTTCGAGGAGGGATCGCCCAACACGAGGTTGAACGGCTCAGTCCGAACGGCTGCCGCCGACGGTTCGTCCCGATCCCGCACGACCCAGAAGTGGACGACGTCGAAGGCATCCGGCCGCGCGGTCAGGGTCCCGGCGATCCCGAGGGGAAGATGGTTGCGGGCCTCGTCGCGTTCGAGCAGCGGACCGGCCAAGCGCAGGAACTCGACGGCGTCACGGGGTCGCAGGACCTCCATCGCACGATGCTAGCGGGCGGTCAGTCCGACCACAGGCCGGCGAGCAGCGCGTCGACGCCGTTCGCCGCCGCGTCCGGCGCGACCGCGCCCGAACGCTCGTCGGTCGCGTCCACGTAGGTCGTCTGGAGCGAGAACCGGGTCCGGACCTCCTCCGGCAGGAACCGCGTCAGCTGCGCGTACCAGTGTCGGTCCTCGTACCCGCGGTTCGACCGGTGGTAGCGGAGCGGGAACAGGACGTGGAGCTCGTCGCGCGCCCGCGTGAGCGCCACGTACAGCAGCCGGCGCTCCTCCTCCAGCTGCTCGGGATCGCCGGTCGACATGTCCGAGGGGATCATGCCGTCCGCCGCGTGGATCACGTGCACGACGTCCCATTCGCCCCCTTTGGCCGAATGGATCGTCGACAGGATCACGTAGTCCTCGTCCAGGTGCGGCGGCCCGGCGAGGTCGGAGGTCGACACGGGCGGATCGAGCGTGAGGTCGGTGACGAACCGCGCCCGGGTCTCGAACCCGGTCGCGAGCTGCTCGAGCTGCTCGAGATCGCGCAGCCGAGGTTCGGGCTGGTCGTAGCGGCGGCGGAGCAGGGGTTCGAGGAACCGTCGGACCCGTTCGACCTGCGCGGCCGGCGGGGCGCCCTCGACCGCCAGGTCCCCGAACGTCTCCCGCAGCCCCTCGAGCTCCGCGCGCGCCGGCGCCGGCACCGCGATCGCCTGTTCGAGGAACCGCGTCATCGGGTCGCCCGGCGCGGACACGCCGATCGCGGCCATCACGCGTCGCGCCCCCGCCGGCCCCACGTGGTCGAGCAGCTGCAGGACGCGGAACCAGGACACCTCGTCGCGCGGGTTGTCCGCGATCCGGAGGACCGCGAGGGCGTCCTTGACGTGCGCCGACTCGAGGAACTTGAGCCCCCCGTACTTCACGAACGGGATGTTGCGCCGAGTCAGCTCGACCTCGAGCACGTCGCTGTGGTGACCGGCCCGGAACAGCACGGCCTGTTCGTGCAGCGACGTGCCGCGCTCGCGGTGCTCGAGGATCGAGCGGCACACCGCGTCGGCCTGGTCGCGCTCGTCGATGCAGGTGAGCAGCGAGGGGACCGGGCCGCCCACGCGTTCGGTCCACAGGGTCTTCTCGTGTCGCTGCGGGCTGAGCGCGATCACCGCGTTCGTCGCCTCCAGGATCGGGCGGGTCGAGCGGTAGTTGCGTTCGAGCTTCACGATCGTCGTCCCCGGGAACCGGGTCGGGAACTCCAGGATGTTGGCGACGGTCGCGCTCCGGAACGCGTAGATCGCCTGCGCGTCGTCGCCTACGACCATCAGGCCGTCGCCGGTAGGCCGCAGCGACGCGAGGATGTCGGCCTGGAGCGGGTTCGTGTCCTGATACTCGTCGACCAGGATGTGGTCGAACAGCTCCGAGATCGCGGGCCCGGCGGCCGGGTGCCGGCAGAGCGCGTCCCAGAACAGGAGCAGGTCGTCGTAGTCGAGCGCGCTCTGCGCGCGCTTGCGCTCGGTGTAGCGCTCGAAGATCGTGCGGATCGACTCGCCTTCCTCCGCGCACCAGGGGTACTCGCGTTCGAGCACCTCGGCGAGCTTGGTGCGACTGTTCACGGTGCGCGAGTAGATGTCGGCGAGCGTGTCCTTGCGCGGGAACCGCCGCTCGCCCTGCCCGAACCCCAGCTCGCCTCTGATCAGGTCCATCAGGTCGGCCGTGTCGGTCCGGTCAAGGACCGTGAAGCCGGGGGACAGGCCGAGCGCTCCGCCGTGGAGCCGGAGCAGCCGGTTGGCGGTCGCGTGGAACGTGCCGCCCCAGACCCGGCCGAGCGCGCGGTCGCCGGTCAGCTGCTCGGCGCGCGAGAGCATCTCGCGGGCGGCGCGGCGCGTGAACGTCAGCAGCAGGATCCGCTCGGACGGGACGCCTCGATCGACCAGGTGGGCGACCCGGCAGGCGAGCGTCGACGTCTTGCCGGAGCCGGCCCCCGCCACGACCAGCAGCGGGCCGCCGAGGTGCTCCACGGCCGCCCGCTGCTCCGGGTTGAGGCGCTCCATCGCGTCGAACATGCGTTCGAGCAGGATAGGGTCGCGGTGCGACGCGGGCAAGGACCTCGGCGGGGTCCAGGGCTCGACCCGGCAGCCGGTACCATCGGCGGTATGTGCAGAAGCATCAAACGGCTCCGCGAGGGCGACGTGCCGGCTACCGAGACCGAGATCCGGGAGGCGGCGCTCCAGTACGTGCGGAAGGTGAGCGGCTACCGTGCTCCGTCGAAGCGGAACGAGGAAGCGTTCAACGGCGCCGTCGACGAGGTGGCCGAGGTCTCCCGTCGGCTGGTCGAGGCCGTCACCCGCTCCGCGTAGCGCAACGCCTGTCCCCGCCCGCGTTCCGTAGCATGGGCGCGATGGCGTATCCCCTCGAACCCGGCCCGGAGCAGATGCGCGCGATGGGCGAGGCCGCGCTCGGCTACCTGATCGAGTTCGTGCAGTCCCAGGACGAGGCGGCCGCCTCCGACGTCGAGGGCGCGCTCGAGGCCGCCCGGTCGGTCCGAACGGCCCCGCCGGCCGGGCCCGGGAGCTTCGACCAGCTCATGGACACCGTGGACCTGATCGCGGCGAACTCCTACAACACGACAGGTCCGGGCTTCCTCCCGTTCATCCCGGGGGGCGGGCTGTACGCGTCGGCGCTCGGCGACTTCCTCGCGACCGGGATCAACCGGTTCGTGAACATGTGGGGCCAGGCGCCGGTCGGCGCCCAGATCGAGAACAACGTGATCCGCTGGCTCTGCGACCTGTTCGGGTACGGCGACGACGCGCGCGGGATCCTCACCTCCGGCGGCTCGATGGCGAATCTGTCGGCATTGGTCGCGGCGCGCAAGGCCAAGCTGCCCGAGGACTTCCTCTCGGGCACCCTCTACGTCTCCGAACAGGTCCACGCGTCCAACGCGAAGGCGGCCGCGATCGCCGGGTTCCCGAGCGCGAACGTCCGCTCGGTCGCGTGCACGCCGGAGCTTCGGATGGACGTCGACGCGCTGCGCGAGATGCTCGCCGCCGACCGCGCGGCCGGGCGCACGCCGTTCCTCGTGGTCGCGTCGGCCGGGACGACCAACACGGGCGCGATCGACCCGATCGCGCGGATCGCCGACGTCGCTACGGAGCAGGACCTGTGGCTCCACGTCGACGCCGCCTACGGCGGCTTCTTCCAGCTCACCGAACGAGGGCGCACGGCGTTCGCCGGGATCGAGCGGGCGGACTCGATCACGCTGGATCCGCACAAGGGGATGTTCCTGCCGTATGGGACGGGCTCGCTCGTCGTGCGCGACGGCGCGCTCCTTCGCGAGGCGCACTTCGTCGGCGCCGCGTACCTGCAGGACTTCCCGCCCGAGGACGAGCTGCCGAACTTCACCGAGTACTCCCCCGAGCTCTCGCGCGACTTCCGCGGCCTCCGCGTGTGGTTCCCGCTGGTGCTCCACGGCGTGGACGCGTTCCGCGAGGCGCTCGACGAGAAGCTCGACCTGGCCCGGTACCTGTACGAGGAGCTCTCGACGATCCCCGAGCTCGAGCTGCCGTGGGAGCCGGAGCTCACCGTGGTGCCCTTCCGACTGCGCGACGGTTCGGCCGAGGCCGACCGCCGCCTGCTCGACCTGATCAACGCCTCCAAGCGCGTGGTGCTCTCGAGCACGGTCGTGGAGGACCGGTTCACGATCCGGGCGTGCATCCTGTCGCACCGGACGCATCGCGATCGCATCGAGGAGTGTGCGCAGATCGTGCGCCGCGCCGTCGCCGACGTGTCGGGGCGTTGACCGCGATCTCGGGACCCTCGGCCTTCGAGGTCTGATCGTGCCCGAGCTCCCCGAGGTCCAGGCGCTGGCCGAGCGGCTCACCGAGGCGGTCGGTGGGTCAGCGTTCGCGGCCGCCGACCTCCTGCAGTTCTCCTCGCTCAAGACCGTGACCCCCCGAGCGACCGAGCTCGTCGGCCGGACGCTCGAACGCGTCGGCCGCCGCGGGAAGTACCTGGTCTGGGAGCTCGGCGGGCCCCGGGTCCTCGTGCATCTGTCGCAGGGCGGGCGCGTCGACGTCGAGGACCCGCCGAAGTCGACGAAGCCACGGGGCTCGGTCGTGCGGTTCCGGTTCGAGGAGCGACCGTCGGTGCTGGTGAAGGAGTTCGGCCGCGAGCGCAAGGCCGGCTGGTGGGTGCTGGCGGAGGGCGACGAGGGGCCGCTCGCGAAGCTCGGCCCCGAGCCCGACTCGCCCGAGTTCGAGCACCTGGTCCTGCGGGGGGAGGACGGCCGGCGCGTCCACACGATCCTGCGCGACCAGCGCACGGTCGCCGGGATCGGGCGCGGGTACTCGGACGACATCCTGCACCGCGCCAAGCTCTCGCCCTACGCGTCGCTCGCCTCGCTGGAGCCGGACCAGCGGAGCGCGCTCCTGGCCGCCGTGTCGAGCATCCTCGAGGAGGCGCTCGTCTCCGAACGGCTCCGCACGGGCGGCCTCGAGACCAAGATCGGCGATCACTTCACGGTCCACGGGCGGTACGGCACGCCCTGCCCGGTGTGTGGGGACGACCTCCGCCGGGTCTCCTACGATTCGCACGAGGTGACCTACTGCCCGACCTGCCAGACGGGTGGGAAGGTCCTGGCCGACCGGCGCCTCTCGCGTTTGATCAAGTAGAGCCCTCGTCTCCTAATGGGTTGCGGATGCTAGTTCCATTCGCACCCTTGCATCGCCCTAATGGATAGATAACGCTGAGTCCATGAGTTCGTCTGCAGCGTTCTCGCTCGCGAACGCCAGGATGGGCTCGGCCGGCGATCTCCGTGCCTGGCTGGAAAGGGAGGGCGCCCTCGAACCCGAGGAGCGCGCCGAGGTCTCGCTCCGGCTGGCGGAGTTCGTGGCGCTGCGGGCCTCGCTCCGCGAGCTGCTCGACGCCTCGATCGGCGGCGGTCCCTTCCCCGCCGCCGCCGTCGAGCGCGTCAACGAGGCGAGCGCCCGGGTCCCGCGGGTCCTTCGGCTCGCACCCGACGGTTCGGCCGACGCACCGCTGTCGGCGAGTCCGACCCCGCTGCTGCTCGCCCGGATCGCGTGGTCGGCGATCGAGCTCCTCGGGGACCCGGCCCGTGCCGCCCCACGGCGCTGCGGCGCGTGCGGCCGTTACTTCGAGGCGACGCGTTCGGACCGCGTCTGGTGTTCGAACGCCTGCGGGAACCGCACCCGGGTCGCCCGGCACCACGCCCGGCGCCGGACCACCGCGTAACCTCCCGCCGTGGCCACGTGTCCCATCCGCGGCGAGCAGAGCCCTGTGCTCGAAGGCGCGCCCGCCCGGTGATCGCGATCGTAGGCGGCCTGGTCGCGGCCGCGATGTGGGCGGCCTCGGCTCTGTGCATCAGCCGGTCGACCCGGATGATCCCGCCCGTCGCGGTCCTGGGGTGGGTGCTGCTGATCGGCTCGGTGATCTCGGCGCCGTTCGCGTTGGCGCAGGGCGTGCCCGACGGCCTCGGGCGGGAGCAGGTGGTGCTGCTCATCGTGACGGCGATCGGCAACACGACGGGGCTCCTGCTCGTGTACAGCTCGCTCCGCCACGGCAAGGTCGGAGTGGTCGCGCCGATCACGTCGGCCCAGGGGGCCGCGGCGGCCATCATCGCGGTGATCGCCGGCGAGCAGATCGCGACGGGCGCCGGCATCGCGCTCGCGTTCATCGTCGTCGGCGTCGTCCTTTCGAGCATGTCGCAAACGAGCGACGCGGGTTCGGATCGGCGGGAGGGACTCGCGGTCACGCTGGCGATCGGTGCGGCCCTGTTCTTCGGGCTCGGCCTGTTCGCGATGGGCAGGCTGTCCGACGACATCCCGATCGCCTGGATCATCTTCCCGTCCCGGACGCTCGCGGTGCTCCTGGTGACGGTCCCGCTCGCGGTGGCGGGGCGCCTTCGCATGACGCGCGAGGCCGCGCCGCTGGTGCTCGCATCGGGCATCCTGGAGGTGGCCGGCCTGGTCGCCTTCACGATCGGCGCGCGCCACGGGATCGCCGTCGCCGCGGTGCTCGGGTCGCAGTTCGCGGCGATCGCGACCGTGGCGGCCTTCTTCCTGTTCCGGGAACGGCTGGCTCGCGTTCAACTCGCCGGGGTCGCGGTGATCGCCGTCGGGGTCGCGGTCCTGACCGCCCTGCAGGCCTAGGCGTCGCATCCGCGCGGGGTGCTAGCCTCGCCGCCGTGCCGGACCCCTTCGCCGACCATCCCGAACCCGAGCTCGTCGACCTGCGCGACGAGACCGTCTCGCGTCCCGCGCTCGAACGTCTCGGCAAGGCGATCTGGGACGAGGCGCTCCGCTACCTGTACGAGGTCGCGATGGAGCGGCCGCTCCGAACGATGCCGTACCCCGAGATGCGCCGCGCCTTCTACGGCCCCTCGGGCGAGCCGGCGCCCGCGCCCGAGACCGCGGCGAAGGCGGAGGAGGTGCTCGGCGAGTTCCGCGAGCGCGTCGCGCCGTACGTGTTCAACACGCAGCACCCCGGCTCGTACAGCTACTTCACCCCGCCGCCGCTGGCGATGTCGATCGCGGGCGAGGTGCTCGGCCAGTGGGTGAACCAGGGCGTCGATGTGTGGGTGGCGGGTCCGGTGGGTGCGCTCGTCGAGGAGGAGGTCACGGGCTGGCTGCGGGCGTTGATCGGATTCGGCCAGGGCTCGTGGGCGGTGCTCACGTCCGGCGGCGTCATGGCGAACATCATGGCGCTCACGGTCGCGAGGGACATCCACCTCGCGCGGCTGCTCGGCCTCGACGACCCGCCGCGAGCCGGCGCGCTCGAGGGCACGCGCGTCTACGCGAGCGACCAGGCGCATTTCTCGATCGCCCGCGCGCTCGACGTGCTCGGCTTCCCGCCGCAGACGCTGCGCATCGTGCCCTCGGACGAGCGGTTCCGGCTCCACGCCGCGCCGGTCGCCGACGCGCTCGCCGAGGACCGCGCCGCCGGTCTGGTGCCGTTCGCGATCGCGGCGGTCGCCGGCTCGACGAACACCGGCAGCGTCGACCTCACCGGCGAGCTCGCCGACCTGGCCGAACGCGAACGCCTGTGGCTCCACGTGGACGCCGCCTACGGCGGCGGGGCCGCGTTCTCGCCGCGGATCGCGCCGCGCGTCCCGGACCTGGAGCGCGCCGACAGCGTCACGATCGACCCGCACAAGTGGTTCTTCCAGGCGTACGACATCGGCGCGCTCGTCGTGAAGCGCCGCGATGACCTGCGGCAGACGTTCCACCGCACGCCCGAGTACTACCGCCACCCGAACCCCGAGAACGCACCCCTCAACTGGTTCGAGTACTCGATCGAGGGCACGCGGCGGTTCCGAGCGCTGAAGCTCTGGCTCTCGTGGAAGCACCTCGGGACCGCGGGGTTCGCCCGGCTGATCGAGCACAACGTCGACCTGGCCGCGTACCTCGTCGCACGGTGCCGTGAGGCGCCCGACTTCGAGGTCGTCCCCGACGAGCCCGAGCTCTCGGTCGTGTGCTTCCGCCATCTGCCCGAGGGGCTCGAGGGCGAGGCGCTGGACGCGTACCAGGACCGGTTGCAGCTCGCGCTCGAGGCGAGCGGTGAGGCGTGGGTCTCGACGACGAAGATCCGGGGCGCCACCTTCCTGCGGGCCGGCATCGTGAACTACCTGTCGAGCGAGGCGGACATCGACCGGATGCTCGACGCTCTCCGGCGCCTGTCACCGCAGGCGGCCGACACGCGCCCCCACGTAGACTCCGCCGGATGTCGACGGGGAAGAAGTGGCTCGTCCGGTTCTTCCTGCTGGTGTTCATCGCCCTGGTGACGATGGGGCTGTGGCTCCCGCCGATCATCACCCACGCGGTCGAGAAGGACTACCACTTCCCCGAGGTCGACATCGACGCCACCGTGCTGCCGAACGGCGACCTGATGCTCGAGGAGACCCGGACGTTCGACTTCCAGAACGGCCCCTTCACGTACGCGTACTTCAACGTGGACGATCCGCTCGACCACGTTCGGGACTTCACGATCGCCGAGAAGCTCGACGACGGGACCGAGGTGCCGGTCACGCCGGATTACGCGTCGCACTCGATCGTCACCGAAGGCTTCCAGTCGCAGTGGAGCTACTCCGCCGAGGACGAGACGCGGACGTGGGTGTTCCGATACCGGGTGGCGTGCGCGGTCGACGTGTACTCGGACACGGCCCACCTGTACTGGCAGTTCATCGGCTCCGGCTGGGACCAGCCGACGCAGCACGCGGTGATCACGGTGCACCTACCGGGGCACTCGGCCAGCGACGCGCGGAGACCCCGCGCGTGCCATCCGGACGAGGGCGTTGTCCCGGACGTCGGGCAGACGCCGCTCACGCGCGGCGAGGTGCGAGCCTTCGGGCACGGCCCGCTGAACGGACAGGTCACGTTCGTGGACCCACAGACGATCCGGTACGACGTGCACGACGTGCCGCCGCTCTCGTACGTGGAGGGGTCGATCCTGTTCCCGGCCGATGCCGTGCCGACGGCCGTCGCGACCGATCAACCGGGCCTCGAACGCATCCTGGACCAGGAGCGCGTCTGGGCCGATGAGGCCAACGCCCTGCGCGAACGCCACGAGACCGAACGCGACTGGGTCCTCTACCTGCTGATCGGCGTGCCGGTCGCGCTCGCGCTGCTGGTGCTGCTGGCCCGCTACCGCGACCGCGTGCCGGGCGTCCCGAAGATCCTCGAGCAGCCGCCCGAAGAGGACCCGGTCCAGGGTTCGGTGCTGTGGTCGGCGTGGGCGGGCCACCTCTCGCCGCAGAACGCGTACCGGGCACAGCTGCTCAAGCTCGCGCGCCTCGGGGCGATCGAGATGAAGGCCGACGGCCGCGTCTCGGATCCGAAGGACCTCACGCTGGTCCGGAAGATGGACGCGATGGATCTGCAGACCGAGCTCGACCAAGACTTCATGTGGTTGCTGTTCGGACGCGGCGAGGACGCGGTCGACGAGGTCTCGGTCAACCACCCGAAGCCCCGCAAGGCGGCGTCCTCCGGGACGTACGCGGCGTGGTGGTCCGGCGTGAAGATGAAGTCCGGCGACATCACCCTTCGGATCCGCAAGGGCGACGCGCGCCTCGAGTCGACCCTTGCGGCGATCATCGCGATCGGCGCGGCCGGCTACGGCATCTGGACGGCCGTGTGGGGCCTCGGCGGCGCGATCGGGTGGTGGCTCGTCCCCGTCGCCGCGGTCAGCCTGGTCGTGGCGCTGATCAAGATCCACGCGCGGCTCGGGCTCGAGGACCGGACCCGCGTCAAGCGGCTCGAGGCGTTCCGGACCTACCTCAAGGACTTCTCCGACCTGCCGAACGCCCCCGCGCTCGCCGTCGTCATCTGGGAGCAGTACCTGGAGTGGGCGGTCGCGCTTGGGGTCGCGGACGAGGTCGAGAAGCAGGTCAAGGCGCTCGTGCCCGTCGAGAGCCTCCGCTCGCCGATCCGGGGAGCGCCCACCGGCATCGCGGGGCTGACGGCGTGGCAGCAGTTCCAGTCGGCGGCGCCCGCGCTCGTCCTGGTCTCGATGGCCAGCGTGAGCAGCGGGTCCTCGAGCGGTGGGTTCGGCTCGTCGAGCTCATCCAGCGGGTTCTCCGGCGGCGGGTTCTCCGGCGGCGGCGGTGGGGGAGGCGGAGGCACGGGCGGGGGCGCAGGCTGACGGGGCTCCCCGCGCGAGGCGTAGCCTCGGTGGGCCATGGGTAAGCCTCGGTTCGTGCAGCAGACCACGCACGTCGTCCTCGTCGACCGCTACGAGCTCGGGCCGGTGCTCGGCCAGGGCGGCATGGCCAAGGTCCACCAGGGGCTCGACCGCCAGCTCGGACGCCAGGTGGCGATCAAGGTCCTCGCGCCCCCGTTCGACCGCGACCGTGAGTTCGTCGAGCGGTTCCAGCGCGAGGCCCGCGCCGCGGCCGGGCTGAGCCACCCGAACATCGTCGCGGTGTTCGACAGCGGGTCGGACGACGGCACCCACTACATCGTGACCGAGCTCGTCGAGGGCGAGACGCTCGCCGACCGGCTCCGGCGCGACGGTCCGATGCCGCAGGCCGAGGCCGTCGCGGTCGCCGTGGACATCGCCCGAGCGCTGGCCGCCGCGCACGAACGCGGCCTGATCCACCGCGACATCAAGCCGGGGAACGTGATGTTGTTGCCCGACGCCCGCGTCAAGGTCGTCGACTTCGGGATCGCGCGCGCCGCGGGTTCGGACACGCTGACGAACACCGGCGTCGTACTCGGGAGCACCGCGTACCTCTCGCCGGAACAGGCCTCGGGCAAGCCGGTCGACGAGCGCGCCGACCTCTACGCGCTCGGGTGCGTCCTGTACGAGATGCTGACCGGGCGCGTGCCGTTCAGCGCCGACACGCCGATCGCGACGATGTACCGCCACGTCAACGAGGACCCGCCGCCGCCCTCGACGTTCGCGCCGATCCCCTCCGAGCTCGAGGACATCGTGATGCGGGCGCTCGAGAAGGACCCGAAGCGCCGGTTCGCGTCCGCGTCCGAGCTCGAGGCCGCCCTGCTCGCCGTGCCGCTCGCGCGCAGCGGCGACACGATGCGGCTCGAGCCGGCCGCCGCCGAGACCCAGCCGGTCGGCCACGTGGGCGCGGTGGCCGCGGGCGGTGCGATCGCCGCGGGAGCCGCTGCCGCCGCGAGACCGCTGCCGCCGAAGACCGAGCCCGTCACCACGACGGCCGGCGGCGGTTCGGGAGGCGGTGGGTTCCGTCCTCGACGCAGCGGGCCGTCGCACGCTCGCCCCCGCCGTTCGCCTCGGGGCCGTCGCCCCTGGCTGATCGCGGCGATCGTCGTCGCCCTGCTGTTCGCCCTCACCGGCGTGCTCGTCGCGGCGACGTCCGACCCGTTGCCGAAGAGGCCCGCGGTTCGCCAGCAGGCACGCGAGACCGCCCAGACCACGCTCCCGTCCGAGACGCCCGAGCCGCCCATGACGTTCGCGGACGCGTGGTCGGGGCTGGTCTCGGCGATCGGGTCGGCGCAGGTGGCCGATGACATCTCCGATCACGCCGCCGAGGAGCTCGCGAAGGACGCGGACGAGCTGCTCGGCGCGTACCGGGACGGCGACACCGACAAGCTCGGCGAGTCGCTCCAGCACCTCGAGGAGCACCTGGCGAAGGCCGTCGAGGAGGAAGAGATCACACCCGAGGCCGCCGATGCCGTCGACACCGCGATCTCCGACATCGGGGTGGCGCTCCAGAACGAGGGCGCCCTCGCGGTCGTCCCCACCCCGGCGCCCACCGGTCCGACCGGCGAGACCAGCGGGGGGAAGGAAGACAAGCACGGCTCCCCGCCGTACGGCGAGGCCAACGGGCACGAAGAGGACTAGGGCCCGACCTCGTCGGGGGGTTCGACCTCGGCGTCGGCACTCTCCGGCACCACCTCGCGCTGCGCCATGACCCGCCGTGTGGCAGAGATCACGAACAGCAACCCGAGGAGGACCAGCGGCACCGGCCACATCCACTTCCAGCCGATGTCCGCCGCGGTCCGGTCGCCGAGCAGGAAGAACAGCCCGAGCGCCGCGAACGCGAGACCGAGCACGAACGAGGTCGGGTCGAACTCGTGACGCTTCATGCCTGCTCCTTCTCCAACGCGTGCAGCTGCTTCCGAGTCGGCGCCATCCGGTAGACCCAGACGTCGCCGATCCCCGTCTCAAGATCCAGCGTGATCGTGGCGCCGTCGCCACGCTTCGGCTCCATCGTCGTGCTGAGCGAGGCCTCGAACCCGGTGTCCGACACCGCCCGTCCCGCGTGGACGACGCCGGCGCCGGCGCGCTCGGTCACGATCACGTGGGCGTCGAACGGCACCGTCACGTTGACGCTCCCGAACCCGGTCGTCGCGCTGATCACGGGCGCGGCCTGCGTGCCCGTCAGCTCGGTGAGGTCGAGGTAGATGTCGCCCGCGACGCGCTGGTACGAGCCGTGCACCGCGGCCGAGCTGAAGGGGTGCTCGTACAGGTTCCCGAACCCGCCCTCGAGCGGCACGGTGACGACGCTCGCCGCGAGGAGGAACGGGACGACCAGGATGGCGGGCAGGACGAGCCACCGGGCTCGCCCGGCGAACGCCCCGACCAGCATCGTGAGGCCGAGGATCAGCAGCACGATGCGCCGGGTAGCGCACCAGGCGGATGTCGAGCGCGCCGAGGTTCTGCGCGATCGCCGCGATACCGACCACGAGCAGCGCGATCCCGAGTCCGAGCCAGCCGAGCGGCGAACGTTCGCGCGGCGGGCGAGGCGCGCGAGGTTCGGGCGGCAGCTCGACGGAGGTGGGAGGCAGCGCGGCAGGAGGCGTGACGCCCGGTGCGGACGGGGCGGTCGACCGCGCCAAGCCACGACCTGCGTCGTACCGATACAGCAGCACCCCGCCGCCGATCAGCAGCACGGGCCAGACGAGCCAGCCGTCGAGTTGCGCGGCGATCGCCGCGGCGCCCGCGAGCAGGAGCAGCACCCCGATGGCCGGGCCGATGCGCGGGAACCGCCGAGTCAGCCGTCCCGCGGGGGAGACGCCGATGTCCTCGCGCGGGACGAAGATCCACAGCAGCACGTAGGCCACGATCGCGATGCCGAGCAGCGTCCAGACCTGCCACGCGATCACCACGAACGCCAGACCGAACAGGGACCGCACGGCAAGCGAGCTCACGCCGAAGTTCTCGGCGAGCCCGCCGGCTACCCCCGCGATCACCTTGTCCGAGGCGCTCCGGCGCAGCGGGCGGCGCGCCGGGACGGCGGGCTCGGGCGGCGGCATCTCGGTGGTCACGGGGCCCGGTGTCGAGTCTTCGGTTGGCTCGGCGGCTCCCGGTTCGCGTCCGTGGTCGTCCATGGGCACGATGATGGCCGGGCGCCTTCACGAGTGCCATCCGGGATGACCCTGGAAAGACCCTGAGATCGTGCCGAACCGGGCAACCGAGTGACAGGCCATTTCGGGCCGACGCTGGTGCCTGGAGCACCTCGGGGATGTCCCCGATGTCGTCCCGGGGGTGCCGTGTGCCACCATGTGCGGGATGTTCCGCAGGAGCGCCACCGACCGTGTCCTGACGGGCGTCGCCGGTGGGATCGGCGAGCGTCTCGAGATCGACCCGGTGATCGTCAGGCTCGCGTTCGTGATCCTGACCTTCGCCGGCGGCGTCGGCCTCCTCCTCTACGTGGCGGCCGCGCTGGTCTCCCGGAAGCCGGACCCCGACGACCCGCCGCCCCCGCCGAAGACCAGCACGCGCCAGGCCGTCGCGATCGCGCTCGTGCTCACGGGCGTGCTCCTGGCGCTCCGGGGGATCGGGCTCTGGCTCGGCGACGGGGTCGTGTGGCCGGCGGCGCTCGTCGTGCTCGGCTCGGCGGTGATCTGGACGCGCGGCGACGAGGCGACGCGCGCGAAGTGGCTCGCTCGGATGCCGAGCTGGATCCGCGAGGAGGACGAGTCCCGCCCGCGCATCCGAACGCTGGTCGGCGCGCTCGTGATCGCGCTCGGCGCGTGGGCGTTCCTGTCGTCGAACCCGCCGCTCGATCTGTTCGACAACGCGCCGCTCGCGGTGGCGACCGTGCGTCGTCGGGTTGGCGGTGATCGCGGGTCCTGGGTATCTGGCGGCTCGTCCGGCAGGCCTCGGACGAACGGCGCGAGCGGATCCGCCAGGAGGAGCGCGCCGAGATGGCCGCGCACCTGCACGATTCGGTGCTGCAGACGCTCGCGCTGATCCAGCGGACCGATGACCCCAACGAGATGGTCGCGCTCGCGCGTGGGCAGGAGCGCGAGCTCCGGACGTGGCTGTACGGGAAGACGAAGCCCGGCGGCGAGGGCTCGCTGAGCGCCGCGCTCGATGCGGTCGCCGTCGAGGTCGAGCGCGCGCACCGGACGCCGGATCGAGATCGTGATGGTGGGGGACTGCCCGCTCGACGATGGCGTTCGAGCGCTCGTGCACGCGTGCCGCGAGGCGTTCGTGAACGCGGCTCGGCATTCGGGCGCTCGTGGGGTCTCGGCCTACGTCGAGGTCGAGGACGACCAGGTGACGGCCTACGTTCGGGATCAGGGCGTCGGGTTCTCGCGCGAAGCCGTGCCGAACGATCGCCACGGGATCGCCGAGTCGATCGAGGGCCGCATGGAGCGCAACGGCGGCGTCGCGGTCATCGACAGCGCGATCGGCCACGGCACCGAGGTCCGGCTTGCGGATCCCGAGGAGCCGCGCGACGTGATCCGGGTCTTCCTGGTCGAGGACCACGAGCTGTTCGCGAGCGGCGTTCGGAACGAGCTCGGGCAGGAGTTCGCGCTGGTCGGGCACGCGAGCTCGGTGGCCGAGGCGGTCGTCGAGATCCCGAAGGCGAAGCCCGACGTCGTGCTGCTGGACGTGCACCTGCCCGACGGCAACGGCCCCGAGGTCGTCGAGGCGCTCCCCGACGTGCGCTTCCTCGCGCTCAGCGTCTCGGACGCGGCCGAGGACGTGATCGCCGTGATCCGCGCCGGCGCGCGAGGTTACGTGACGAAGTCGATCTCGCCCCCGAGCTCGCCGACGCGATCCGCCGCGTGCACGAGGGCGACGCGGTGTTCTCGCCGAGGCTGGCGGGCTTCGTCCTCGACGCGTTCGCCGGCCAGACGGCGCCGGCCATCGATCCCGAGCTCGACCAACTCACCCCTCGCGAGAAGGAGGTCCTCCGCTATATCGCGAGGGGGTACGCGTACAAGGAGATCGCGCGCGAGCTCCACATCTCGGTCAAGACGGTCGAGAGCCACGTCGGTGGGGTGCTCCGGAAGCTGCAGCTCACGAACCGGTACGAGCTCAGCCGTTGGGCGAGCGAACGCAAGCTCGCCTAGAGGATCGGCTCGCGCCCGGATACGCTGACGCGCCGATGGATGCGACCCCCGATCCACACGTTCCGAGCGACGAGCGTCTGCTCGACGTTCAGACGCCGGCCGAGCTCGCCTTCTCGCCCGACGGATCGAGGGTCGCGTTCGCGCTCCACGCGACCGTCGCCGACGTGGGGTCGCACCCATCGAGCGACCTCTACCTCGTCGGCCGAGATGCCGGCGCGCCGGGCCAGATCACGAGCGGAGCGTGGAGCGACCGGAGCCCGGCGTGGTCGTCGGATGGATCTCGGCTCGCGTTCCTTTCCGACCGGATCACCCCGGGTCACCACCTCCCGTACACGATGGTCCTCGGCGCCGAGCCGGTCCTCGCAGCGAGCCTCCACGGCTCAGCGGAGGCGGTCTCGTGGTCCGGCTCGGGCGATCGCCTCCTCGTGCTCGCGGCCGATCCCGGTTGTTACGGGCTGGATTGGAGCGCGCGGGCGGTTCGGGGCGCCGAACCAACGCCTGACCCCTCCGTGATCCGGCCGAGCGAGGCGCGCCGGCGGCTGTTCGAGATCGACCTCGCGACCGGCGACGTCGGCCGAAGTGGGTCCGCCGGGCATGAGCGTGTGGGAGTTCGACGGGGACCCCGACGGCGTCGTGGTCGCGCTCGTCTCGGAGGATCCGAGCACGGCCGGGTGGTATCGCTCGGTCGTCGCCCGGCTCGACCTCGCCGAACGCACCGCGGAGACCCTCTACCGCCCGACCTGGTCGCTCGAGGGGCTCGCGCTCTCGCCGGACGGTCGGCGCGCGGCCGTGGTCGAGGGCTACTCGAGCGACCCCGGGCTGCTGAGCGGCAGCGCGATGATCGTCGACCTCTCCGACGGGACCACGACCGATCCCTGGCCGGGCCTGCAGACCGTCGGGCTCGTCGAGTGGATCGACGACGACTCGCTCTGGTACGCGCGATGCGACGGGACCGGGACGGCGTGCGGGCGGATCTCGCTCGACGGCACCGTCGACGAGCGTTGGCGGGGTGACGCGTTCATCGGCGACGAGGTGACCAAGCCGAAGTGCACGATCGCCGAAGGTGGCTCCGTCGTGTGGACCACGCACCAGGCGCACGGCCTGCCGCCCGAGCTGGCGCGGTTCGATCACGACAAAGGGGAGTGGACCCGGTTCACCTCGTTCAACGACGACGTGATCGCCGACACCGTGTTCCCCGACGTGCGCACGATCCGGTGGACCGCGCCCGACGGGCTCGAGGTCGAGGGGTTGCTGATGACACCTCGCGACGCCGAGGGCCCGCTGCCGATGCTGACGCTCGTCCACGGCGGACCCACGTGGAACTGGGGCGCCTTCTTCTCCGACTCGGAGCCGAACGCGGTCCTGCTCGCGAGCGCCGGCTACGCCTGCCTGCTGCCGAACCCGAGGGGGAGCATCGGCCGGGGGCACGTGTTCGCGCAGGCGGTGATCGGCGACTCGGGCGGGATGGACTTCCAGGACGTGATGGCCGGCGTCGACCACTGCATCGCGCTCGGCGTCGCCGACCCCGAACGCCTCGGCATCTCGGGCCTGTCCTACGGCGGCTACATGGCCGGGTGGGCCGTGACGCAGACCGATCGGTTCAAGGCGGCCGTCGCGATGTCGGTGGTCTCGAACTACGTCTCGTTCCACCTGACCTCGGAGGTCTGGATGTACGACGAGATGATCCTGCAGGGCGAGTGGAACGATCCGTCGAGCCAGTACGTCGAGCGCTCGCCCGTGACCCACGCCCACCGGTGCCGGACGCCGACGCTCGTGCTCCAGGGCGCGGAGGACCGGTGCACGCCGGTCGGGCAGGGGTGGGAGCTCGCGAACGCGATCGCCGCCTCGGGTACCGAGGTCGAGCTCGTCGTCTACCCGCGCGAGGGCCACGTCCCGATGGAACGAGCGCACGCGCTCGACGCGATCCGTCGGACGCAGGCCTGGTTCGACCGCCACCTGCGCTCGGTCGACTGAACACTGGCCGAGACGAAAGGGGGCGCCCCGAGGGCGCCCCCTGATCGTTCGTTCGCTGCGGCTAGATCCCGGGGATGCGGATCAGGAGCAGCTGGCCTCCTTCGCGCTTGTACGTGAAGTCCGGGTCGGCTGTCGGTATCGATGAAGGTGTCCGGACCCGGCGCCGAATCGACCCAGAGCGTGTGCGCCTGGATGTTGATCAGGAACGCGCCGGGACCGAAGGCCGCGGAGGCGTCGACGATGCCACGTCGTCTCCCATGCGCCCTGGTTGCCGGGACTGTCGAGCATGGAACCGGGCGTCGGATCACGTCGGGCGGGTCTTGGTCCGCGGTCGTCTCGTCGGCCGACTGGTCGATCTTCACGACGACCTCGGGCGTCCGCGAGAACGGGACGTACCACAGGCGCGCCGTCGTCGCGTGTCGGGTCCGCGGAGCTCGACGGGGAACTGCTGGCTGCCGACCCGGGTCCTCGGTCAGCGAGGAGCCCGGTCTGCGTCGTCTCGATGTTGTCTGGCTGATGGATCTCGTTCAGCGTCTTGACCGGGTTGTCGTCACCCTCGACGAACACGCTCAGCGAGGTCGACCTTCTTCGGGTCGTCCGGGTCGAGCACCATCTTCCAGACACGGCCGTTCGTACGACCGTCCTGCCTAGCGATGCGCCAGGCGCTTCCGCGACCCGAGTCGACGACGTAGACGACGTTGCCCATACCCGGCCGCTTGTCGTAGGCGATGTCCTCGATGCGGACGAACTGGAAGACGTTGTGGAGCTGGCTCCAATACTCGAGCACCCATTGGGGACCATCGATGCCGACCGTGTTGTTGGTGCGGAGATCCCGCTGCCAGGTTCCGTCGTTCGGTGGCGCCGGGTAGCCGACGTCGGCCGCCGTGATCTCGGACCCGTCCGAGTTCTGCCCGGTCGCGATGTTCCTCGGCACCTTGATGAAATGGCCGGACACCGACTGGGTCGAGCTCGGCGTGAAGTCGTAGTAGTCGTCGAAGGCTGGGGTCGTCCGAGACGAACGCCCAGAGGTCTCCCTTGTCGGCCAGGATGTTCTTCGTGTTCCCGGCCTGGTAGGAGTACAGCTGGGACTGGGACGGGGCGAGCGTCGCCAGTGGGGTCGTCGTGCTGAGCGGATCAGAGAGCGGTCCGCTCGTGAACGTGTCGTCGCCGGACATGACCACCAGGTTGTCGAAGCCCGGGATGGCGACGTCGTTCTCGTGATTGTGCCGGCCCATCCCGTAGATCGGCTGGTACGTCCCCGCCGCGACGTCGAGGGCGAGCACGACTCCGTTCTCCTCCTGGTTCGGGTCGGCCAACGGCGGCGGCCAGGAGTCCTCTTGCCGGAGCGACGTAGTCGGGCGACTCCTCGTTGGTGAACAGGATGTCCTTGGTGAAACCCTCCTTGCTCGTGGCGAGGTAGTTGGAGCAGAACCTCTGGAAGCCGCCACTGCTCGGGATGACGAACGACCCACTGAGCGTGTCAGCCGTCGCCGCGTCCAGGATCAGTCTGGCTGACCTGTGCGTTGTCGAAGTCGCTCTGAGACTCACCGGGATCGGTCGTCCACAGACCCGGGTTGTACGGGAACGGCACCTTGCTCGTCTCGTGGTTCACGTAAAGCTCGACGAGTCCGTTGGCGATCGGCCGTACCGAGATGCCGTCCGGGATGGCCTCGAACCGGTAGCTGCCGACGTCGTCGCCGACCGTCAGGAGCGGCGTCACCGTGATCCCGGCCTTGATCGGTATGAGCATGGAAGGCTGCGCGGTCTTGAAGCCGGGGCTCGCAGAAACGGCGCCGGTGCCCGAGATGACCGTGGCCATCGCGAGCAGGGCGCAGGCGAACGCCATACGTCGTCGCATGGTTCCTCCCTCGAGGTTGGGGCCAGGTCCAGTCCTAACAGACTCCGATCGACGCGGGCAACCCGCGTCCGGCGTAGGTGGCTCGGATCGATCCACGCCGCGTGCTCTATCCGGCGCGCCACCGATCCGGCTTGCTGGGTATGGTGAACCGTGCGCACGAACCTGACCCTCGACGACATCGGCGGGCTCCTCGACGAGCCGCTCGTCGCGGTCCTGGCGACGCTGCGCTCGGACGGTTCGGTCCTGCTCTCGCCGGTCTGGCACGAGTGGCGTGACGGCGGGTTCAACCTGTGGCTCCCGGCCGATGACGTCAAGACCCGGCATCTACGTCGCGATCCGCGTGCCACGATCGTCGTGGCCGAATCCGCCGACCCCTTGCGGGGCGTGGAGCTCCGCACGGAGGCCCGGCTCCTCGACGCGGGCGATCTCGCCGGTGCCATCCGCATCGCGACCCGGTACGTGGGTCCGGAGAAGGGCGACGAGTACGTTCGGGAGGCCGGCTACGACTCCGTGATCGGCCGGCTCGAACCCGGCCACCTGCGCATCTGGGACTTCGCCGACGAGTGAGTCGATGTCACGCCCGGCAGGCGTAGGCCGTCGGGAAGATGGGAAACCCCACCTGAGTTGGCAACGGGCAGGTGCTCGACCGTGCGAGGACCGATGAGTTCGGGCTCGAACCCCGGTCGAGACAGGTAGCAGCGAGGGAGGAGGCCAACAGCGTGAGCACACCGACCAGCATCTCGATCCCCAAGCTCCGGGCCGACGTGAGCGGGCAGGTGATCGGGCCCGACGACGCCGAGTACGACCAAGCGCGCGCCGTCTTCTACGGCGGATTCGACCTGCACCCCGCGGCCGTGATCCGGGTCGCCGACGAGATGGACGTCGCCCGCGTGATCGCGCTCGCGCGCGAGACCGGGCTCGAGCTCGCCGTCCGCAGCGGCGGCCACAGCGTGATCGGCCAGGGCGTGTCCGACGGCGGGATCGTCATCGACCTGGCCGCCCTGCGTTCGATCGAGGTCGACCCCGAGGAGCGGACGGCGTGGGCCCAGACCGGCCTGACCGCGGTCGAGTTCACGAACGCCACCCACGCCCACGGGCTGGGGGTCGGGTTCGGCGACACGGGTTCGGTGGGGATCGGGGGGATCACGCTCGGCGGCGGCGTCGGGTACCTCGTCCGCAAGCACGGCCTCACGATCGACAGCCTGCTGGCCGCCGAGATCGTGACCGCCGACGGCGAGCTCCACCGCGTGGACGCCGAGCACGAGCCCGATCTGTTCTG
Organism: uncultured Actinomycetes bacterium; assembly: GCA_963823255.1. Taxonomy (GTDB): domain Bacteria; phylum Actinomycetota; class UBA4738; order UBA4738; family HRBIN12; genus DASSJM01. Next base: position 792,227 of record CAWGKU010000001.1, on the reverse strand, counting down.
GGCGATCCGCGGCGGCGGCGGGAACTTCGGCGTCGCGACCCGGTTCCGGTTCGCGCTCCATCCGCTCGACACCGTGGTCGGCGGGATGCTGCTGCTCCCCGCGACGGTCGACACGATCGAGGGGTTCATGGCCGAGGCGGAGGCCGCCCCCGAGGAGCTCTCGTCGATCGCGAACGTGATGCGAGTGCCGCCGATGCCGTTCGTGCCCGAGGAGGCGCACGGCAAGCTCGCGATCATGGCGCTCATGACCTATGCGGGCGACATCGAGGCCGGCCAGGAGGCGCTCGCGCCGTTCCGAGCGCTCGCCGAGCCGCTCGCCGACATGCTCCGGCCCATGCCGTATCCAGAGGTCTACCCGCCGGAAGCGGATGACTACCATCCGGTCGCGACGGCGCACACGATGTTCGTCGACACGATCGGCCGTTCCGAGGCCGAGACGATCCTGGAGCACCTCGCGACCTCGACCGCGATGATGGGCGTGGCGCAGCTGCGGACGCTCGGCGGGGAAATGGCGCGCGTGCCGGTCGAGGCGACCGCGTTCGCGCACCGTCAGAGCAGGATCATGGTGAACTGCGCCGCCGTGTACGAGCGCCCCGAGGAGGTCGAGGTGCACGGCCCCTGGGTCGAGGGCTTCGCGTCCGCGCTGAAGCAGGACGACGACGGCGCTTACGTCAACTTCCTGGGCTTCGACGGCGAGGCGAGGATCCGCGACGCCTACCCCGGGGCGACCTGGGACCGCCTGCGGAAGATCAAGACGCGGTACGACCCGACGAACCTCTTCCGTCGCAATCAGAACATCCCGCCCGCCAAGGAGGAGAGAGCGACGTGAACACTGTGACCTCGAAGGACGGCACGAAGATCGCGTTCGAGAAGTCCGGCGAGGGCCCGCCGCTCGTCATCGTAGGGGGCGCGCTGAGCGATCGCCGCGGCGCCGCGACCCACGCTGACCTCCTCGGCTCGAACTTCACCGTCTCGACGTACGACCGCCGCGGGCGCGGCGACAGCGGCGACACGCCTCCCTACGCGGTCGAACGCGAGATCGAGGACCTCCAGGCGCTCGTCGAGGAGGCGGGCGGCACCGCGAACGCGCTCGGCCACTCGTCGGGCGCCGTGCTCGCGCTCGAGGCCGCCGCCGCGACCCCGGGCATCACCAAGCTCGTGCTCTACGAACCGCCGTTCATCGTCGACGACTCGCGCCCCCCGCTGCCGAACGACTTCGTGCAGCACCTCGACGAGCTGGTCGCCGGCGGCCGTCGGGAGGAGGCCGTTGAGTACTTCCTGACCGTGGGCGTCCTCACGCCGGCCGAGGCGATCCCGTCGATCAAGGAGTCGCCGTTCTGGCCGTCGCTGAAGGCGATGGCGCACACCATCCCGTACGACGTCAGGATCCTGGGCGACAACATGGCCGGCAAGCCGTTGTCCAGCGATCGGTGGTCCACCGTCACGGTCCCGACGCTCGTGATCGACGGCGGAGCGAGCCCGCCGTCGTTGCGGAACGCGGCGCAGGCGCTCGCCGACGTCCTGCCGAACGCCCGACGATCGACGCTGGAGGGTCAGACCCACGAGGCCGATCCGACGCTCCTGACGCCGGTGGTCGTGGAGTTCATCGCGAGCTGAGCGCGTTCGGGGGAACGATGAGCGAGGAGCTCGACCGGATCGCGCGGGCGATCATCGACGGCAACCGGTACATGGTGCTCGGGACCGCAGACCAGAGCGGGCGGCCGTGGGTGTCGCCGGTCTACTACGCGCCGTCCGGATACGCGGAGCTGTACTGGCTCTCGTCGCCGGAGGCGCAGCACTCGCGGAACCTCGCGGTGCGTCCGGAGTTGAGCGTGGTGGTGTTCGATCCCCAGGCGCAGGTCGGCAAGGGCCAGGGCGTGTACATGTCGGCCGTCGCGGAGCAGCTGACCGGCGTCGACGCCGAGCGAGGCATCGAGATCTTCTCGCGCGTCTCGGTCTCGCACGGCGCGAGGCCCTGGACCGTCGAGGACGTGCAGGGCCCGGCGGTGCTGCGCCTCTACCGGGCGCGCGTGTCCGAGCACTGGGTCCTCGACCCGGAGCGCCGGCCGGACCAGCGGACCCGGGTCCGGCCGTAGCGTGCGGAGGGACCTCGGCATGAACGGGCCGACTATCCTGCGGGCATGGGTCGTTCGCCGATCGACGAGGCGTTCGCGCATCACGTGTGGGCCACGCTGCGGCTGATCGATAGCTGTCTCGAACTCACGCCGGAGCAGCTCGATGCAGCGGTCCCCGGGACCTACGGGTCGATCCTGGAAACGATGCGTCACCTCGTCGGAGGGGACACCTACTACCTGGCGCACCTGACCGGCGATCCCGCTCGAGAGATCGACTCGGACGGCCTGGGTCTCCGCAGAGCTGAGGGCCGAGATGGAGGCCGACGAACGGACGTGGATCGAGCTCCTCGCCCAGGACCTCGACCCCGACGCCGCGGTGAAGGACGTCGACGAGGAGGGCTACGAGCGGGATGCCACGATCGGTATCCGGCTCTCCCAGGCGATCCACCACGGAACCGACCACCGGAGCCAGATCTGCACGGCCCTCACGACGCTCGGCGTGGAGCCGCCGCTGATCGATGTCTGGGCGTTCGGCCTCCAGACCGGCCGCGTCGTCGAGACCTCGCCCATCACCTAGCCGGGCCCGGTGACGCGACTCCGTTTCAACGCCACTGGACGGCGACCACCTCGACCGGCTCGAAGATGCCCTTCAAGCTCACGGTCCGGGGGTCCGAGACGGCGACCGAACCCCCCGCGGCCTCGGCGGTTGCCGAGCTGACGAGGATCTCATCGCCCTCCGCGAGCGCCCCGATCCGGGCAGCGGCGTGGACGCCCTTCCCGCTCCAGTCGGTTCCTTCCTTGGTGGCTTCGGCTCGGTGCAGTCCGATCCGCACCTTCGGCGAGAACCCCTGTTCGCGGCGATGCTCCTCGAGCGTCCGTTGGATAGCCATCGCACACGCGATCGCGGACTCGGGATCTTCGAAGGTGGCGAAGATCCCGTCGCCCGTGGTCCGCACGATCTCGCCGCCCTGGCCGACAACCAGGGAGGCGAGCACGTCGTTGTGCCACCGGACCAGATGCCCCCAGGCCTCGTCCCCGATGACCTCTGCCAGGTTCGTGGACTCGACGATGTCGGTGAACATGAACACCCGCTCCATCCGCGGCCCCGCGGACGGCTTGGTGTCCCCGGCGGCCCTCGCCGCGCGGCGGACGTCGATCTCCGCACCCAGCCGCTCGAACGTCGAGCGGGCCGCGTGGAACTCGAGGACCGCTTGCCGCTCGTTCTCTTGTGCACGCAACGCCTCGCCGAGTCCCATCCGAGACTGGGCGCATTCGTAGGGAGCGCCCACCTCGGTCCACAGGCGCATCGCCTCCTGGAAGCGCCGCCCGGCCTCCACGGCCTCACCTTCCGCGAGGAGCACGAACCCCATCGAGGTGGCCGCGCTGGCCCTGAGTGCCTTGGTACCGAACGTGGCGGCGATCCGATCGAGGTCTTGTGCCGCGGCGCGAGCGTCCCCCAGGTCGCCTGCGGCGACGGCGACCCGGACCTGTGCCGCCAACAGGGGCGCACGACGGAGGTCGGTGTTGGGAGGGGCCTCGAGCGAGGCGATCTCGGGCTGATGATCCAGCGAGTCTCGGATCGACGCCGCGGCCCCCGAGGCATCTCCTCTCGTGAGGCGAAGGAGGGCGAGACCGGGATTCGGGTCCCACCCCTGCTCGTACGCATCGAGGAACGCCTCCTCGGCACCCGTCAGGTTCCCCATCCGCAAGCGGATCTGTCCGAGCTCCGCCGACGCCCAGCCCACATCGGTCCGTGAGTACCTGCGGAGCTCCTCCGACGCCTCCCGAGCCTCGACCTCGGCGTCCAACCAGTCCCCACGGAGCCGGAGGATCTCGGCCCGGTGGACGCGGCACAGGCCGTGGAAGCCGCCGGTCGCGTGCCGACGGCACCAGCGCTCCATGGCGGTGGTCCATTCCTCGGCTTTGTCGTACTCGGAGAGCCCCTGGAACGCGCAGACCGTGCTGCAGTACAGGAGTGCGGTGCTCACGGGGTCGAGTTCCCCGGACAGCGCGGCGACGGCCGTCTCGTCCAGGACGGCGAGTCCCTCCTGGAGGTGTCCCTGGAAGATGAGGATGCGGGCCTCGGCGTTGCGACCCAGGACCCGGGTCGCCGGAACGCCGAGCCTCGTCCCGAGGTCGATGGCCCGGCGGGCGTGCTGCAGGGCTCCGTCGAGGTCGCCTGCCAGGACGGACGTCCAGGCGAGGAGCACCGCGAGCTGACCATGGACCGAAGAGTCCGGATGGTCGACCAGCAGGTCCTCGGCCCGCCGGATCCACCCTCGCGCGGGTGCCAGGAGACCCGTGTACAGGAGCAGGGCGGCCACCTGCCCGGCCGCGCCGGCCCCACGTTCGTCCTTGCCAGCCCCCACAGCGGCCGCGTGAACGCGCTCCCAGGCGTCGATGGCGACCTCCGGATGGCCCGCCATGTACGCGGTGTCCCCGAGCGTCGGGAGCGCATCCCCATCGAGCCTGCTGCCCTCATCGGCTTCCGAGAGGAGCCGGTACGCCTTGTCCCAGGCCTTCCGATCGATCGCCTCGCGGGCCTGGTCGAGGACCGAGGTCGACTCCGTCATGGAGAAGAGTGTCTCCGACCCATGGAGACGTGTCGAGGGGGCTGGGTCTCAGATGGTTCGGGACTGTCGATAAGGTGGTGAGGTGGTCAGGCGTCCGAGCGACATCGTGGACCGATGCAGGGAAGGCGCCCGATGCTGGGGTTCGTGAAGGCTCTCGCGGATCGGCGACGGGCAAAGGCCGCGAACCGGCGCAAAGCCTCTCTCCAGAAGGCCGCCCGGGAGATGCAACTCCGCGACACCGATGGAGGCAGCATCTGGAGGTCGGGGAAGGGCGGCGGACATCACGATCGGATGTAGGCACACCACCGGCCGCCGAACGCGCTCATCTCGATCAGGTGAGGGCGATGCGTGATGGTACGAACCCCCGAGCAGATCTGGGAGCCGATCGCGAAGCAGCAACGCACGGGACGGGATGTGACGACGGGGACCGGCTTCGGGACCAACCCGGGGCTGCGGGTTTCGGGCAAGATCTTCGCGATGCTCGTCCGCGGTGAGCTCGTGGTGAAGCTTCCGACGGATCGCGTCGACGAGCTCGTCGAGGCGGGCGTGGCTCGTCGCTTCGACGCGGGGAAGGGGCGCCCGATGAAGGAGTGGGCGTCGGTCCCCGCGAACGCGTCACGCCGATGGAAGGGCCTGGTCGAAGAGGCCAAGGGGTTCGTCGGCGCGCGCTGACGGGGAGAAGACGCCTAGTCGCCCGAGAGGATCTGCTCGATCTCATCGAGGTGTTCGAGCCGGTGATCGGCGCGGTCGGGGTTGACGAGCCACCCGAGCGACTCGTTCCGCTCGTAGATCTCGTCCGAGAGCCCGGCCACGGCCCGGTCGGCGGCCTCTGCGGCCTCGACGGTGACGCGCGCGGCCACCTGTGGTTCGAGCGCGGAGATGAGCGGCTTGACGGAGTCGTTGATCCAGTCGACGGCGTCGTCGTGATACGTGGGGACGGGTCCGGAACCGTCGGCTTTCCAGGCCTCGACGCAGGCGACGATCCTCAGGTCCCAGAACGCCACGTGAGCCAAGACCGTGGCGACCGTCCACCCGTCGTTCATCGGATGCTCGAGGTCCGCGTCGCTCGCCTTCTCGACGAACGCTTTCAGCCGGTCGAGCGACGCCCGGTTCGCGTCCACGTACGAACGATCCACGGCCACGAGGCCCTCCTCTCCGTCGGCGGTCCTGTACCCGCTGCGAGCCAACCCTAGTCGAACAGACCCGCGATCCCCTGGCCGCCGTCGATCAGCCACTGCACGGGGGCATGCTCGACGACCTGGCGCAGTGCCAGCGCCACGAACCCGTTGAGCGACCCACGTTGCTCGGCGTCGTCGATCGACTCGAGGAGCCCGGCGCGGACGGCGCGCTCGATCGTCGCGTCGTCCCACGGGATCGGTTCGACGCCGGAGCCGGGCGCGAGCGAGAGCACGAGCTCCTCGCGCGTCGTGCCGAGCTCGCACGCCGCCCCGTCCAGGCCGTCGAACACGATGCGCTGCAACGTCGCATCGAGCCCCTCGCCGGGGAAGGCGGGCCGGGGCTCGCACGGATCGCGGACCGCGAGCGCACCGGCGTCCGCGGCACCGTTCGCGAACTCGAGCGCGACGAGCCCGGCCGCCCCGACGAACAGTGCGACCACCACGGCGAGCGCGATCCTGGGGTTCACGCGACCCACCGTTTCCGGAAGACCACGATCGGCACGAGCGCGAGCGCAGCCAACAGTGCGCAGAACAGGAACGACGGGCGGAAGCTCCGGGTGACGGCGCGCTCGATCGTCTCGACCAGATCCTCGTGGACCTGCTGCACGGCCTCGTCGGTCCCGGCCTTCGCGAACGAGGCCGCGAAGTCGGGGATGTCGCCCTTCGGCGCGCGGTCGAGCTCGTCGCGGATGTCGAGCGCGAGCGGGATCTTCGTCGTCGCCGGGATCTCGCCGTCGATGATGACCGCGGTCGCGTTCAGCTTCGCGACATCGGCGCCGGCGAGGAGGTCCCCGGCCAGCAGCGGCGCCCCGATCGCGAGCGCGAGCACCAGGCCGAGGTGCCGGACGCCGACGGTGAGCGTCGCCTTCGGCTCGATCGGCCCCTCGCCGCCCAGCACCGAGTGCGTGAGCCCGGGAACCGAGAGCCCGAGCCCGAACCCGCACAACGCGAACGACGCGAGCGTGTACCCGACGTCGCTCGACGGCAGGAACGCGAGCCCGACCAACCCCGCAGCCAGCAGCAGCGCGCCCGAGGCGATCGCGAGCGCCGCCGGGAGCTGCGCCGCGAGCGGCCGCGCGAGCAGCGTCGCGGCTGGGATCGCGCTCACGATCGCCGCGCCCTGGATCGGCGTGAAGCCGAACACGTCGATCACGAGCAGCACGCCGAGGAACAGCGCGCCGACGAGCGCCCCCGAGAGCATCGCCAGGGCGACGTTCCCCGGGACGGTGCGCCACAGCTTCGGGCGCCAGCCCTCGCGCAGGATCGCAGCGACGTGCGAGCCGAACGTCGCGACCAGCGCGGCGCCCGCGACCGGGGCCTGGAAGACGAAGATCGCGCGCCAGTCGAAGAGCTGGGTGAGCACGCCACCGAGCGCCGGCCCCACCGCCGCGCCGAGCGTCCCGGCGAGCGTCCAGATCGCGACGCCGCGTGCGGTCGAGCCGGTCAGGGCTCCGAGCACCGGCAGGGAGCCCGCCAGCAGCAGCGCGCCGCCGAGACCCTGGATCGAGCGCGCGGCGATCAGGAACCCGATCGAGTCCGCGAGCGCGCACGCGATCGACGCCGCGAGGAAGACGATCGTGCCGGCCGCGAGGAGCAGGTTCGCTCGCGCGTGGTGGACGACGAAGACGAGCAGGAGCGCCGAGATCGCCAGCACCAGGTTGTAGGACGTGATCACCCATGCCACGCCTTCGATCGTGGTGTCGAACCGCGCGTAGAGCTCCGGCAGCGCGAGCACCACGATCGACGAGTCGGCGAACGCGACCGCGACGGCCACCGCGACCGCCCCGACGAGCAGGGTCCGCCGTGTCACGGCCGCGTGGTCACGTAGAGCTGGTCGCCGCCGGCGATCGTCACGCGACCCGCGTCGACCGGCTCGCCGTCCAGGGTCGCGCCGGATGCCGACGGCTTGACGCTGATCGCGGTGAGGCCGCTCGCGACCTGCACGTGGATCAGACCGGGTTCGGGCGAGGTCTGCGGCCGGAGGCCGCCGTAGTAGTAGGCGAGGATGTCCGAGGCCGAGAGTCCACGGCGCGCCTTGCCGTAGGCGCCCCACTGCACCATCCCGACGCCGTGCCCCCAGCCGCGTCCGACCGCGACCGCGGCGCCGCCGCCCGACGAGAGGGTCATCCACCTGGACGGGAGCGTCACCGGGAGCGGCGAGGGCGGGTACCGGCCGGGCTTGAGGCACGGACCCCAGACGTTGACGGCGTCCCGGAACGTCGTCAGGTCCATCGAGCGCGACGCGCCGCCGCCGCTCACCGTGACGGTCGAGCCCTCCAGCCCGGCGCTCGAGATCGAGCGATGCGCCGGCCACTCGCCTGCCTCGTGCAGGAACGTTGCCAGGTCGTCGAACGGAACCCGTACGCGCCAATGCGACAGCGCGGAGGCGCCGTCGTCGCGTTCGACCACCGGACGCAGGTAGGGCAGCGGCGCGCTGCCGAACACCTCGTCGTTCCCGTACGTGTGGCCGTTCGAGGTCGAGAAGTACACCGTGTCGGCGGGCCGGTCCTGGTACAGGAGCACCTCGCCCGACGTTCGCCGGACCGCCGCGAACCACCTCCGGATGCTCGGGTCGAACGGGACCGGGATCCCCCGGTAGACCTGGCACGAGGTCGTCGCGCAGATCGGCGTCTTCAGGGTCTCGCCTTCCGCGCCGTCCCACCCGGTCGTCGCGAGCGCGTAGCTGCGGGCCGCGATCGCCTGCGCCTCGAGCGCGGCCCGCGGCCAAGACGGCGGGACCTCGGCGATGCCCTTCAGGTAGTCCTCGAACGACAGTGTGACCGTGAGCGCGAGGGTGCCGTCGTCCGATCGCTTGACCGAGAGCGTCCCCGGGTACCGCGCCGCGAGCCGAGACCGGTGGTAGCGAACGCACCGAGACTCCACGCGCGGATAGGTGCCACGCACCAGGAGCGACCCACCGTTCGGCGATCGGATGACGGCGGAGGTGGGCGCCTCGGGGGCCACGGAGGTCGTCGCGGTGCCGGTGGACGAGGTTCGGGTCGGCCCGGATGCGGTGGGTTCGGCCCGCGGTGGGGGGGTGGAGGTGCAGGCGGCGCCAACCAGGAGGAACGCCAACACGACCATGCCGAACCGCGGGCGCGCGAGTGCGGGCATCGACACCCGGGCACGCTAACAGGTCGCTCGGAGTTGCCGATCGGGGCATCTAGGGGTGAGGATCGGGGCATGCGGGAGCCCGCCCCAACGAGCGTCAGGCCATGAGCGTCACGGAGATCCCCGAGCTCAGGATCGAGCTCGCGCCGGCCGCCGAGGCGGTCGAACGGGCCGGCCGGAAGCTGGCCGACCTGTTGTCGGCGGCGGAGGAGCCCGAACGCGACGTCCACGGTCTCGAGTGGACCCTGCACGAGCTCGTGGCCCATCTCGCGGGTCGGTCGGGGCGGTTCGCCGCGTACCTGTCGGGGACGGCGGTGCCCGAGGGCGAGATCGCGGGCATCGCCGAGGAGAACCGGCGCGACGTCCTCGAGCGCAGCGGACGCCCGGTCGCCGACCTGGTCGAAGAGTTGCGATCCAACGTCTCGAGCTTCGTGGCCACGACCCACGGCAAGCTCGGCGCCGACCCGTTCCCCTGGAACTCGGGAGTCACGCTGGACGTCTCGACCGCCTCCGGGCTGCTGCTGGCCGAGCTGCTGGTCCACGGCTTCGATGCTGCCCGGACCCTCGACCGCCCCTGGCCGATCTCGAGCGCGGACGCCCGAACGATCATCCGCGCGTCGGCGATGCTCGCGCCCTGGTACGTCGACCCCCATGCCACCCGCGGCGACCAAGACCACGTACCGGATCGCCGTGCGCGGGGGCCCGGCGTTCCGCGTTCGGATCGACGACGGCACGGCCTCGATCGAACCGGCCGAGGGCGACGCGGATTGCACGATCCGAGCGGACGCCGCCACGCTGGTCCTGCTGTCGTTCGGCCGGATCGACCGGTGGCGAGCGGCGGCCAAGGGCCGGCTCGTGGCGACCGGACGCCGCCCCTGGCGCGCGCTGCGGTTCGACCGCGCCTTCCTCCCGCCCTGACCCCACGCGCGTTGGCGCCCCTGAGCGCTCACCCACGAGCGGTTTAGACTCCACGGATGGATGAGCCCAGGATCGTCGTGACCAAGGACGGCCCGTACCGGGTCGAGGGCGGGGTGCCGTTGCTGCGCACGGCGATCGTGGAGACCGAGCGTGGCGAGCCGGTGGCATGGGACGAGGGTCCCGCGTTCGAGACCCCGGACGATGTCTACGAGCTCTGCCGCTGCGGGAAGTCCTCGACCAAGCCCTTCTGCGACTCGACGCACGAACGGATCCCGTTCGACGGCACCGAGACCGCGGACCGCGGCCCGGTCGCCCTGCGCCGGGAGGCCTGGGAGGGCGAGGCGGGCCACGTCCTGTACGACGACCTGTCGCTGTGCACCCACGCGGGGTTCTGCCGCAACGTCCGGACGGGCGTGTGGGAGATGGTCGAGGAGGCGGACGACCCGGAGGTGCGGAGCGAGTTCAAGGCGATGGTGCAACGCTGCCCGTCGGGGAGGCTCGCATTCGCGATCTTGCCCGACCCCGAGCCGGTGGAACCCACGTTCGAGCCGTCGATCGGCGTCGAGCCCGACGGGAACTATTGGATCCGCGGCGGGATCCCGGTCGTGTCCGAGGACGGGACGCCTTACGAGGTGCGCAACCGCCAGACCGTGTGCCGGTGCGGGCAGTCGCGCAACAAGCCGTTCTGCGACGGCTCGCACAAGGAGTACGGGTTCGAGGACCCCGCGATGCCGGAGTGAACGAGGCTCGCGCGGTCCGCGCTCGCTTGCCCTAGCCGACCAGCGGCTCCCAACGCCGCCCGGTGTCGTTCAGGACGATCCTCCCGAACGGTTCCGCGAAGTGCGCCGGGGCGACCACCGGACCCTCGCGCTCGATCCGCTCGAGCCACGAGGTGCGAGTCGCGTTCGCGCGCTCCGGGTCCATGTCGCTCGTGCCTGCGAGTCCCGGTTGGTGCAGCTGGACCGGGTGGTTCACGAGATCGGCCGAGAGCAGCGCGCGCTCGCCGCCCGAGTCGATCGCGAGCACCTGATGGCCGGGCGTGTGCCCCGGAGCGTGCTCGAGCCGCAGCTCGGACGTGATCTCGAGCGCGCTGCCGGAGAGCTCGATGACGCCCGCGCGTTGGAGCGGTTCGAGGGCGGCCTCGAAGATCTCCCGGTCCTCCTCGTCGGTCGCGTCGGCCATCAGCTCCCAGTCGGCTCGGTTGATGACGTAGCGAGCGTTCGGGAAGGTCGGCTTTGCGGCTTGGGTGACGTTCCACCCGAGGTGGTCGTCGTGGACATGACTGATCAGCACGAGCTCGATCGCGAGCGGATCGACGCCCGCGTCCGCGAGCTCGGTAGGGAGGCTGCCTACGATCCCGGTCCAGGCGTGCGCTGGCGCCGAGGCCGGGCCGATCCCGGTGTCCAGGAGGAAGGTCCGCCCTTCCGAGCGGACGACGTAGACGTGGACGTGGAACCGCCACCCTCCATCGTCGGAGAAGAGCTCGGGATGCAGAACCCGCGCCTCACGCCAGCGGTGTTCGTCGACGTCGGGGAATGAGCCGGATCCGCGCCGGCTCGAAGAGACGACGGCATCGCACAGCGCGACGACCTCCACCCGTCCGACCCGGATCGAGCCGTGGGGCACTACGGGGTGGGTTCCTCGACGGCCTCGATAGCCTCGGGTTCGATCACGGGTTCGACGTCCGGGTCCAGTCCCGCCGACCGCCGCGCCCGCCGGGCCCGGAGCAGGTCGTAGGAGGTCTCGAGCTCACCCTCGATCTCCTTGAGGCGGGCGCGCTCCTTCGTGGACGCCTCGCCGCGGGATTCCCGGTCGAACAGCTCGTGCTCCTCGTGGGCGAGCCGCTCGATGTGTTCGATGAGCTCCTTGTCGTCCTCCATGGACGGGAAGCCTATGCCAGTTCGAGGGGGGCGGACTCACTCACCCGGGCGGCCGCGGTGACCTCGCGCGCGTGCGCCCGGCCCGGGATGAACCGGTTCGCGACCACGGCCGCGACCAGCAGCACCACGCCCGCCACCAGGAGCGAGATGCGGAAGCCGCTCATCCAGGAGTCGCGGAAGGCCGCCACCACCGCGCCCTGCTGCTCGGGCGAGAGCCCGGCGAGCTGCGCGGGGTCCAGCGTGCCGTGTCCGGCCGTGGCCTCGATCGCCGTCTGGGCGCTCGGCGGGAGCCCGAGGCCACTGATCGCCGGGCCGAACACCGCGTTCAGCTTCGTCGTCAGGATCGTGCCGAGCAGTGCGATCCCGAACACGCCGCCCACCTCGCGGGCCGTGTTCGTCGTGGCGGAGCCCAGACCCGCACGCTCGGGGCCGACCGCGTTCATGACCGCGGCCGTCATCGGAGCCATCGTGGCCCCGATCCCGATCCCCATCATCACGAAGACGGGCGCCATCAGCAGGTAGGGGGTGTCGATCGAGATGCGGGACAGCAGCAACAGGCCGACCCCGGCGAGGATCAGGCCGAACGTCATCGGGACCCGAGAGCCGTGTTTGGAGGCGTACTTCCCCGCGTTGGGTGCGACGATGATGATCATGACGGTCATCGGCAGGAAGCGGACCCCGGCCTCGAACGCGCTGTACCCGCGGATCAGCTGCATGTACAACGACATGAAGAAGAACGTGGCGAACATGCCGAACGAGACGCTGAACGCCACCGTCGCGCCCGCGGAGAACGCGGGGATCCGGAAGAACCGCAGCGGGAGCATCGCCTTCGGGCTGTGCCGCTCGTACAGGAGGAACGACACCGTCAGGACCGCCGATGCCACCAGCATGCTCACGATCAGGGGGTCGCTCCAGCCCTTCTCGTTCGCCTCGATCAGTGCGTAGGTCGCGCAGAACAGCGCGCCCGAACCCAGGAGCAGCCCGGGGATGTCCAGCTCGCGTGTGACCTCCGAGACGGATTCGCGGACCGTGCGCGAGGCCGTGAACAGGGCGATGATGCCGATCGGCACGTTCAGGAAGAACACGGACTCCCAGCCGAGGTGCTCGACCATCAGGCCGCCGACGGTGGGACCGAGCGCCAGAGCGAGACCCGACATGCCCGCCCACAGCCCGATCGCCTTGGCGCGCTCGTGCGGCGGGAACGTGACCGTGATGATCGAAAGGGTGCCCGGCATCAGCAGCGCCGCGCCGACGCCCTGGAACGCGCGCGCCGCGATCAGCTGGTTGGTGCTCTGCGACAGGCCGCAGAGCGCGGAGGCGAGCGTGAAGATCGCGAGGCCCGCCATGAAGATCTTCTTGCGCCCGTAGCGGTCGCCGGCGATGCCGCCCGTCAGCAGCAGGGAGGCGAAGACCAGGACGTACCCGTCGACGATCCACTGGAGCTCGCTGACGCCGGCGTCCAGCTCGCGGCTGATCGTCGGGAGCGCCACGTTGACGACCGTGTTGTCGAGCATCGCCATCGCGAGCGCGAAACACATCGTGAACAGGACGATGACCTTCTCGCGTGCGTTCTCGCCCTCGAAACCGAACATGCCCTCGGACCTCCAGGTATCGGCGGCGCCCCGGTCACTGTACCGGCCTTCGGAGACAACCTACGGGTGCGGGCGGATTGTTCCCGAGGCCCGCGTCGGAGGACCCGGCCGGTCTAGGTCCGCCGGTACGTGCGGACGCCGAGGAAGGAGAAGAACGCGAGGAACCCGGCGAACCACACGATCGAAAGCCACAAGAGGGTGCCGAGCGACTTGACGTCCGCGAACAGGTCGCTGGTTTGGGGGCTGTACAGGTCTCCGAGCGTGAGCACGCGGACGGTGTCCACCCAGATCGTCACGGGGTTGTGCTCGACGATCGGCTGGAGCCAGCTCGGGAACGTGGCGAGCGGGACGAACGCCGTGCTCACGAACACGAACGGGAACACGATCGTGAACAAGGCCGCCTGGACGGCCTCGATGGTCTTCAGCGACAACCCGGCGAACGCCGCCACCCACGTGAACGCATAGCCGACCGAGACCACCCCGACGAACGCGAGGAGGGCCTCGGCGGTTCCCTCGTGGATGCGGTAGCCGATCAGGTAGGCCACGATCAGCATCAGCACCGTCTGGATGGTGACCGAGACCGTGTCCGCCGCCGTGCGGCCGGCCAGGACCGCCGAACGCGCCATGGGCAACGAGCGGAACCGGTCGATCAGACCCTTCTGCAGGTCGTCGGCCAGTCCGACACCCGTCTGCGTGGAGGCGAAGATCGCCGTCTGCACGAAGATCCCCGGCATCAGGAAGTCGACGTAGGGCACACTGGCCGGGAGGATCAGCTTGAACGCCCCACCGAACACGTAGACGAACAGCAGCACGAACATCACCGGCTGGATCGTCGAGAAGACGAGCAGGTCCGGCTTGCGGATGTACGTGAGCAGGTTCCGCCACGTCAGCACCCACCAGTCCGAGACCGTACTGCTCAGCCGGCCGGGCTGCCGGAGGGTTTCGGTGATCGCGCTCATGGCCGCGCCTTCTCCTTCTCCCGCCTCCGCTTCTTGGAGCGATCCCCGTCTTCGGAAGCCTCGTCGTCCGAGCTTCCCTCCGCGGCGTGGCCGGTCAACGACAGGAACACGTCGTCGAGCGTCGGACGCCGCAGCCCGATGTCCGCGAGCCGGATCCCCTCCGCGTCGAGCCGCCGGACCGCCTCGGTGAGGATCGCCGTCCCGTCCGAGCCGACCGGGATCGTGATCTCGCCCGTGTTGTTGTCGACGTTGCCGCCGCCCGGGCCCAGACCCAGGACCGCGCCCGCCGCCCCAGCGGCACGCTCGCGGTCGGCGACCCGGAGCGCGAGCACCTCGCCGCCGACGCGGGCCTTGAGCTCGTCGGAGGTTCCTTCCGCGATCACCTTTCCAAGGTCGATCACGGCGATCTTGTCGGCGAGATGGTCCGCCTCTTCGAGGTACTGCGTCGTCAGGAGCAGCGTTGTCCCCTCCTTCACGAGCTCGCGGATGATGTCCCACATCTCGAGCCGGCTCCGTGGGTCGAGGCCGGTCGTAGGCTCGTCCAGGAACAGGACCTGCGGATGGCCGACGAGGCTCGCGCCGAGGTCCAAGCGCCGACGCATACCGCCCGAGTACGTCTTGGCCGTCCGGTTCGCGGCGGCCGTGAGCTCGAAGCGTTCGAGGAGGTCCTCGCCACGTCGGCGCGCCTCGGCCGTGGGCACGTGGTACAGCCGGCCGACCATCTCGAGGTTCTCCAGGCCGGTGAGGTTCTCGTCCACCGCGGCGTTCTGCCCCGCGAGGCCGATCACGTGGCGGAGCTCCTCCGCCTGCCGCACCACGTCGAACCCGGCCACCGTCGCGTTGCCGGCGTCGGGACGCAGGAGCGTGGTCAGGATCCTGACCGCGGTGGTCTTGCCCGCACCGTTCGGGCCGAGGAGCCCGAGGACGGTGGCGGGAGGGACGTGCAGGTCGATGCCGTCCAGCGCCACGACCTTCCCGTAGCGCTTGACCAGCCCCTCGACGACGATCGCGGGTTCGCTCATGGAACCGGCCATGCTACCGAAGCCGTCAACTAATCCCCGAGCGTGGCGGCGATGCGCTTCTGCCCGTCCTGGAGCTCGCGGAGCTCGGTGCGATCGAGCCGCAGGCTGCCGTACCGCACATCCTCGTAGGCGTGGGTCAGCCGCTCGAACTCGCTCGCGCAGGCCGGCACGGCCTCGGCCACGACCGGCGCGAACTCGGTCGGCGTCTGCCACGGCTCGCGAACGACGTCCAGCCGCCGGAGCGCGAGGAGCGTCTCGGCGTACCAGCGGCGCACGGCGTCGGCGGGCAGCTCGCGACGGAGCCGCGGCCGGGACGGCGCGACGCGACCGCGGTCTCGAGCGCCGCCTTCGGTCTGAGTCCCGGCGACGCGAGGCTCGGGCTCGGCGCCGGCGGGCGGGCGGAAGTGCCGGATCGCCCGGAACACGGCGTAGCCGATGGCCGCGAACACGAGGAACCCCAGCATCCGCTGCCAGATCTCGGGCGGGCCCGCGTGACGCCCTTCGATCGCTCGCCCCGCCGCTCCCTCCCGGAGCCGGTCGAACAACTCGCGCACGCGTTCGGGGTCGATGCCGAGCAGGTCGACCAGGAAGAAGACCGGCCGCGCGGCCTGCGAGAGCAGCCACGCGAGGAACGTGGCGACGGCGTTCGCCGCGGGGGTGAGCCAGACGCCGATCCGGTCGAACACGCCGCCCTCGACGCTCAGCACCACCGCGGCGGCCATCGCGCCGACGAGCGCGCCGGTCGCGATGATCGCGCGGCGGATCCACGCGGCCCGGACGCGTTCGTCGAGCTCGCCGGCGCCGCCCGAGGTCCACACGGTGCTCGCGCGGCTCGCGAGGGCCGCGACGAAGAACAGGGGCACGAACAGCAGCAACGGGCCGCGCCATTCGTCGGTGGCGCCGGCGGCGACCATCACCTCGAACCCGAGGGCGAGCGCGAACCAGCCGACCTCCGCGTGGATCGGCACCCGCCAGTCGCGCAGCGCGAGCGTGACGAGCCGGAACGACACCAGCAGGCAGATGAGCACCGCGAACACGGTCCGGTTGAGGTCGCCGTGCCCGAGCCAGATCCCGGCTAGCACGGCGAGCATCGCCGCCCCGAACGCGACGTTGCGCGATGCCCGGAACCGGCACGCGAGCATCGCGCCGCCGACGTAGACCGCGACGAACGGCACCGCGAGCGCCATCACCCCGATCTTCAGCCCGCGCGCCTCGGTCAGGACCAGCCACACCGGCAGGACGAGGACGCCGGACTCGGCGAGCGCGGCCAGCCCGCAGGCGCGCAGCTCGCGCCCCTCGGGACGGGTTGTCCCGACCCAGGAGGACGCCATCATGCGGCGGCTCCCGAACGCCTCACGACGCCGCCTTCCGGTACGCCTCCAGCGGCGAGAGGTGGAGCACGTCGCACCCCCGCCGACGCAGGACCTCCATCTCGTGGGACAGGGCAGGGCCGGGTCGCGGCGAGACGACGATCACGGTGGTCCGCCGGACGAGGCGTCTGCCGACCTCGCGCAGCACGGGGCCCAGGTCGCTGGTCGGTTGGTTCGGCATCCGCGCCAGTGCGGCGAACAGGACCGCCTCGTTGCCGGCTGAGTCCGAGGTCCGCACGCGCAGCGGGCCGCGGCCGCGCCGTAGGTGCGTGTTCGCGACCAGGCCCGTCCGCCACCCGGCGTGGATCGCCTGACGGGCCAGGTACGACGTCCACCCGATCGACTCCTCCGCCGTGTCGGGGTCGACGGCGTGCCAGAACGGCTCACCGTTGGCGACGTCGAGCGCGAACAGCACCTCGGCCGAACGCGTCGGCTCGTACCGTTTCGTTTGGAGCTTGCCCGCGTGCGCCGACAGCCGCCAGTGCACGTGGTGCATCGGGTCGCCGGGTTCGTAGTCGCGCACCCCCGCGAAGTGCTCCCGATCCTCGAACAGCTGCGCCGACGGCGCAGGCGAGCCGAACGGCAGCCGTCGCGCGATCCGCAGCGGGACCCCCACCCGGGGTTCGGGCATGACCAAGAGCGGCCGTTCGGCCGCGGCCTCGAGCTTGACCGGGGCGAGGTCGAACGGATCCGACACCACGACGTCGACATCCTCGAGCCAGTACTCGCCGCGCGTGGTGACCACGACGGGGAGTCGGAGCTCCACCTCGCTGCGGCCGGCGATCGACAGGCGGCGGCGGTGGCCGCGCAGCGCCGTCGGATCCGGATCCGCCTCCGGCAGGAGGGCGTTCGGGAAGTGGACGAGCAGCCGGACGATCGGCAGTGGCATGCGCTTCTCGTTGGTGATCCGCACGCGCAGCGTGACGTCCTCGCCCACGAACGCCCTCGGCGGCTCGAACGCCACCTCCACGCTCACGCCGCGGAGCGCGGAGCGCGCCCACAGCGTCGACGCGATCGAGATCGCCGCGATCGCCGACGCCCACAGCAGCACGACCATCTCGCCCCACGCCACCGCGAACAGCCCGACGATCCCCGCGACGTAGAGCGCGATCTGGCGTCGTTCCGCCGTGTCCGTGAGGAAGCTCCTAGGTGTCGAGTTCGGTTGGTACGGGGACCGAGCGGAGGATCTCGCGCAGGATCTCGTCGGCGTCGCGGTCGCGGATCCTGGCGTCGGTGGTCGGGACGAGCCGGTGGCCGAAGACGGGTTCGGCCAGGCGCTTCACGTCGTCGGGCAGGACGTAGTCGCGGCCGTCGAGCATCGCGAACGCGCGAGCGGCGTCGCCCATCTGCTCGACCGCGCGGGGGCTGGCGCCCACCGAGAGCTCGGGGTGGTCGCGCGTCGCTCTCGCGAGCGCGACCACGTAGGCGCGCACCGGCAGCTCGAGACCGATCGACGCGATCGCGTCGCGGAGCTCGAGCAGCGGCGGCCGGTCGGCGAGCGGCTCCTGCGGCAGGGTGCGTTCGGACGGCTGGGTCTGCAGGATCCGGAGCTCCTCGCGTTCGTCGGGGTAGCCGAGCTTGACGCGCAGCAGGAAGCGGTCGAGCTGCGCCTCGGGCAGCGGGAAGGTGCCCTCGAGCTCGATCGGGTTCTGCGTCGCGAGGACGAAGAACGGGTCGGGGAGCGGGTGGGTCTGGCCGTCGACGGTCACCTGGCGCTCCTGCATCGCCTCGAGCAGCGCCGCCTGCGTCTTGGGGGTCGCGCGGTTGATCTCGTCGGCCAGCAGCACCTGCGTGAACAGCGGGCCCGGGCGGAACTCGAAGTCGTTGGTCTTCAGGTTCAGGACCGAGGTGCCGGTGATGTCGCTCGGCATCAGGTCGGGGGTGAACTGCACGCGCTGGAACCGAAGCCCGAGCAGCGTCGAGAGGATCCGGACGAGCGTCGTCTTGCCGACCCCCGGGACGTCGTCGATCAGGACGTGGTTGCCCGTGAGGATGCCGACCATCACCAGCCCGAGCGGCTCACGTACGCCGAACAGCCGCTCGTCGACCCGGTCGGCCACCTGCTTGAAGAGAGCCCGCGCCCCCTCGGCCTCGGTCATCAGGCCAAGGATAGGCGCCGGTGAGGCGTCCGGGGTTGCGGTTTCCTGCCCAGGAGGAACCAGCCCCGTCCGGGCGAGCGTCGCAGCACGTATCGCATGACGATGGAGAGAGGGGCTCCACGCCTGACCACGCTCGCGCTCGCGGGCGTGCTCGTGCTGCTCGCGGGCTGTTCGAACGACGGTGGCGGCGATGGATCGAGCGGAGCAAGCGCCTCCGCGGGCTCGACCGCTTCGACGGGTCCCACCGGCCCGCAACCCGCGGAGATCGAAGCCACGGTCGAGGTCGGCGCCGATCCCATCGGCATCGCCTCGGGTGAGGGATCGGCGTGGGTCGTCAACGCGGAGATCAACGCGAAGCGAGGATCCGTCTCGAGGATCGATCCCGCGACCAACGAGGTCCTCGCGACGATCGACGTCGGTTCGGTCCCGCTCGAGGTCGCGATCGGAGAGGGGAGCGTCTGGGTCTCGGATTCCGGCGACGACACCCTCTCCCGCATCAACCCCTCGTCGAACGAAACCGTCGCCGGCATCGACGTCTGTGCGGCGCCGGAAGGGGTCGCCGTGGCCGACGGCTCGGTGTGGGTCGTGTGCGAGGACGACGGCGTCGTCGCCCAGATCGACCCTCAGACCGACGAGATGGTCGATCAGATCGACGTCGGGCTCCAGCCGAGGTTCGTGACGTCCGCGTTCGACGACATCTGGGTCTCGAGCTACTTCGACGGGACGATCACGCGGATCGACCCCGCCAACGGCAAGGTCCTCGCCGAGATCACGACCGAGCAGGGACCCCAGATCATGGCAGAGGCCGGGGGCCTTCTCTGGGTTTCGTGCACGGATACCGACACCGTCAACGCGATCGACCCGGCGACCGACGAGGTTGTCGCTACGGTCGACACAGCCGTGACGCCGGACGGCCTCGCGTTCGACGGCACGACCCTCTGGGTCGCGACCGAGATCGGCCCCGAGCTCACCGGCATCGACCCCTCGACGCAGGAGGTCGTGGCCACGGCGACGGTCGCGGACCACGGGCTGATCAACGCGAACCAGGTGATGGTGTTCGAGGACGGGTCGCTGTGGCTGCCGATCCTCGACGACGGCGCGGTCCTTCGGGTCGCGCCGCCGGCTACGTGACCGCGCCGAGCGCGACCCCGCACCGACTGCAGTAGGCGATCTTCACGGAGAAGGGTTCGTCGTCGGCCGTCGTCTCCAGCACTTTGACCGCGAGTGTCTCGTCGAGCGAGCCGAAGCAGTTCGGACAGGTGGGGGCGTCGTCACCGACCATCTCGACCGGGACCGCGACCGGTTCGACACGGGCGCCGACCGTCTCGCCGCCGGCCGCCTCCGCCTCGATCGCGTAACCGGCCAGGAGCTGGATCACGGCCTGCCGCGCGCGGTTGAGATCCACGCCCAGGCTCTGCAGGACCTGCGCGGCGACGCCCTCGCCCTCGCGGATCAGGCCGAGGAGGATGTGTTCGGTCCCGATGTAGTTGTGGCCGAGTTGAAGGGCTTCTCGAAGGGCGAGTTCGAGCACCTTCTTGGCGCGAGACGTGAAAGGTATGTGACCCCTCGGTGCCGCCTGGCCCTGGCCGATGATCTGTTCGACCTGCCCGCGGACACCCTCGAGCGAGATCCCGAGGCTCGTGAGTGCCTTGCCGGCGACGCCGTCGTACTCCCGGACCAGGCCGAGCAGCAGGTGCTCGGTCCCGATGTAGTTGTGGTTCAGCATCCTCGCCTCTTCTTGGGCGAGGACGACCGCGCGGCGGGCTCGATCCGTGAAGCGCTCGAACACCAGGACTGCAGGATAGGCCTCCCCACGCGGCCGGCCGTCAGAGGAATGTAATCCTGCTTACACTCGGGGAATACCGTGCCTGGGCTGGGCGTTGACGCCCACACAACGTCTCTTTGGAGGAGAACCGAGATGGCACAGCTCGATACGCAGATCCTCCCGCTCCTGCCCCTGACCTCGGGTGTGGTGCTCCCGGGCATGGTCGTGACGCTCACGATCGAGTCCGATGAGGCCCAACGGGCCATCGCGGCCTCCGAGTCCTCCGACGGGGAGCTCTTGCTCGTGCCTCGGATCGGCTCGAGCTACGCGAAGATCGGCACCGTCGCCAAGGTCGAGGACGTGGGGCGGCTCCGCAGCGGGCTCGAGGCCCTCGTGATCCGCGGCATGGTCCGCGCGGTCGTCGGCACCGGCGTCGCCGGGACCGGCCAGACCACGTGGGTGCAGTTCGAGCCACGTCCCGACCCCGAGATCTCGTCCGAACGCGCCCGCGAGCTCTCGCGCGAGTACAAGGCGGTGCTCGAGAACATCGTCGAGGCGCGCGGCGTCCCCGAGGTCGCCGACTTCCTCCGCGGCCTGTCCGACCCGGGTCAGGTCGCCGACACGGCCGGCTACTCGCCGGACCTGTCGATCGAGCAGAAGGTCGAGGTCCTCGAGACCCTCGACGTCGAGCAGCGCCTCGAGAAGGTCCTGGACTGGGCCAAGGAGGTCCTGGCCGAGCTCGAGCTGAAGGACAAGATCCGCACCGACGTTCGCGACGGCATGGAGAAGAACCAGCGCGAGTACATCCTGCGCCAGCAGATGGACGCGATCCGCAAGGAGCTCGGCGACGAGTCGGGCGAGGGGATCGTGGAGGAGTACCGCAAGAAGATCGCCGACGCGAACATGCCCGAGGGCGCCCGCAAGGAGGCCGAGCGCGAGCTCGGTCGCCTCGAGGCGATGTCGGAGCAGTCGCCGGAGTACGGCTGGATCCGCACCTACCTGGACTGGATGATCGAGATCCCGTGGGACGTCCGCACCGAGGACAACCTCGAGATCGACGCGGCTCGCGCGATCCTCGACGAGGACCACACCGGTTTGTCCGACGTGAAGGACCGGATCGTCGAGTACCTCGCGGTCCGCAAGCTGCGTCAGGAGCGCGGGCTCGGACCCTCGTCCGGCCGCGGCTCGGGCGCGATCCTGACGCTGGTCGGACCCCCGGGCGTCGGCAAGACGTCGCTCGGCGAGTCCGTGGCGCGGGCGCTCGGACGCAAGTTCGTCCGGATCTCGCTCGGCGGGATCCACGACGAGGCCGAGATCCGCGGCCACCGGCGCACCTACGTCGGCGCGCTGCCGGGCCGCATCGTGCGTGCCCTCAAGGAGGCCGGCACGAAGAACCCGGTGATGATGCTCGACGAGGTCGACAAGGTCGGCGCCGACTGGCGCGGCGACCCCTCGAGCGCGCTGCTCGAGGTGCTCGACCCCGCCCAGAACCACACGTTCCGCGACCACTACCTCGAGGTCGACCTCGACCTGTCCGAGGTGCTGTTCATCTCGACCGCCAACGTGTCCGAGACGATCCCGGGCCCGCTGCTCGACCGGATGGAGGTCATCCGGCTCGACGGCTACACCGAGGACGAGAAGGTCGTGATCGCGCGCGACCACCTGCTCGCACGGCAGGAGGAGCGCAACGGCCTGCGTTCGGACGAGGTGGAGATGACCGACGACGCGGTCCGTCAGATCGTCAGCGACTACACCCGGGAGGCCGGCGTGCGGAACCTCGAGCGCGAGCTCGGCAAGGTGCTGCGCAAGGTGGCCACTCGGCTCGCGAGCGGTCAGGCGCAGCCCCCCGTTCGGGTCGACGTCGACGACGTCCGCGAGTACCTCGGGCGACCGAGGTTCTTCTTCGAGGCCGCCGAGCGCACCAGCGTCCCCGGCGTCGCGACCGGGCTCGCGGTCACCGGCACCGGCGGCGACGTCCTGTTCATCGAGGCCACGCGACTGGACGGCGACGGGAAGGACCCGCTGATGCTCACCGGCCAGCTCGGCGACGTGATGAAGGAGTCGGGCCAGATCGCGCTCAGCTACGTGCGGTCGCACGCGCGCGAGCTCGGGATCGACCCGTCGAACCTCGGCGGTCGGTTCCACGTGCACGTGCCCGCGGGTGCGGTCCCCAAGGACGGCCCGAGCGCCGGCGTCACGATGGTGACGGCGATCGCGTCGCTGCTCGCGGGCACCCCGGTGAAGAGCACGGTCGGGATGACCGGCGAGGTGACGCTCCAGGGCCGGGTGCTCCCGATCGGCGGCGTGAAGCAGAAGGTCCTCGCCGCGCACCGCGCGGGGCTCAAGGAGGTCATCCTGCCCAAGCGGAACGAGGGCGACCTGGACGACGTCCCCGAGCAGGTGCGCGAGGAGATCGCGTTCCACCCCGTCGAGACGGTCGACGAGGTGCTCGCGATCGCGCTCGAGCGCGAGCCCGATGCGGAGGCGCCGGCGGCGTAGCCAGCCGCGAAGATCCATCGGCCACCTCGGCGGCGAGAGATTGGCCAACGGGGTTGCTTCGGAACAGACTGCGGCATCGAGCAGCCCCTCATCGACTCGGATCCGGTCGGCCGGGAAGAGGAGCTCGCGGCCTTAGGTGAGTTCCTCGGGTCGTCGCACGCGTTGCCCGGTGCACTGGTGCTCGAGGGTGAGGCGGGGATCGGCAAGACCACCCTGTGGCGGACCGGGATCGCCATGGCGGAGCGTGCCGGTTTCCGAGTGCTCGAGGCTCGCCCCGTAGAGCCCGAGTCCTCGCTCGCCTTCGCCGCGCTCGGCGACCTGCTGGGGGAGGAGCTCGACGACATCCTCCCGACGCTTCCCGCCCCGCAGCGCCGATCGTTGGAGGTCGCGTTGCTGCTCGGCGAGGACGACGGACCCGCGCCGGATCGACGCGCCGTCGCCGTCGGCGTGCTCGGCGCGTTGCGAGCCATCGGGGCATTCGGACCGGTGGTGCTCGCCATCGACGATCTGCACTGGCTCGACGCCCCCTCGGCCGGCGCGCTCGAATTCGCGCTCCGGCGACTCCGCGACGAGCCCATCGCCGTGCTCGCCGCGAACCGGATCCCCGAACGCCCAGCCCTGGATCTGTTCCGGGCCTTCGGCGTTGATCAGGTGCAACGGATCGAGGTCAGGCCGATGAGCCTCGAGGCGATCGGGCGTCTGCTTCGGCAACGCGTCGACCTGGTCGTTCCGCGGCCCCTGCTCCGCCGCATCCACGAGGCCTCGGGTGGCAACGCACTGTTCGCGCTCGAGATCGCCCGCGTGTTGCAACGGGGACACCTCGAGCTCACGTCCGAGGAGCCACTTCCCATCCCGGCAGACCTGGAGGCCCTGCTCCGCGACCGCATCCTGCGCCTGCCGGATGCGACACGTTCGGCGCTGCTGATCTGCTCGGCTGCGTCGCGTCCGACGGTCGAGCTCGTCGGAGAAGTGTCGGGATCGACGGACGATCCCCTCGGACCGGCAGAGGAGACCGGGATCGTGGTGGTCGATGGAGGTCGGGTCGCCTTCTCGCATCCGCTCCTCGCCTTGGCGGTCTACCGAAGCGCCTCGACCAGCGAGCGTCGGGCCGCGCACCGGCGCCTCGCCGAGGTCATCGCGGACCTCGAGGAGCGTGCGCGCCACCTGGCGCTCGCCTCGAGCGGGCCGAACCGAGACCTGGCCGAGCTCCTGGACCGGGCCGCCAAACGTGCGTCACGATCGGGGGGCTCCGGGGGCGGCGGCCGAGCTGGCCGACCTCGCCCGACGCTCCACGCCCCCGCCGACCCGAGTCGCAGAGGCGGCGAGGCATGGAGGCGGCCGAGTTCCGCTTCGAGGCGGGCGACGCGGCCGGAGCGCGGGCGCTCGCCCAAGAGCTGAGGTCGGCCGCGCCGCCAGGCCCCGAGCGGGCCCGGATCTCCAACCTCCTCTCCAACTTCTCGTGGAACGACGTCAACGAGATGCGAGGGCTCCTCGAGTCGGCGATCGCCGAGACGTCGGAGGAGGCCGCGTTGGCGGACATCCATACCGACCTGGGCTATATCGAGATCCTCGGCGGACACCTCCGGTCCGGCTCGGAGCACGGGCGGCGCGCGATCGAGCTCGCCGAACGGCCGGATGCCCCTGCGTCGCTGATGGTCGCCCTCCTCTCCACGGCGGAAGCGGAGTTCATGCTCGGCCTCGACACGGCGGCGCTGCTCTCGCGTGCGGCCGCGATCGAGGGACGGATCGTGGGCCGGCCCCCGTTCTGGTCCCTGCTTGCGAGCGTTGGGAACACGCTCGGCGCGCAGCTGATGTGGTCGGGCGACCTCGTCGGAGGTCGTCGGACCCTCGAGCGCACCTACCGCGACCTGGTCGACCGTGGTCACTACACGATCCTGTGGGAGACGCTCGTCCTCCTCTCCGAGCTCGAAAGCCGGGCCGGCGCCTTCGGGCCCGCGCTCGAGTACGCCGAGGAGCTCGTCGAGATCACCGTCGAGGCGGGCTACGACCAGGCGCGGGACTTGGGCTTGTGGGCCCGAGCGCTGGCCGAAACCCATCTCGGGCTCGTCGAGCCTGCTCGGCGCGATGCGACCGAAGGACTCGCGCTCGCCGAGCGACACGGCGACCTGTGCCACGTGATCACGAACCGCTCCGTCCTCGGATTCCTCGAGCTCTCACTCGGAGAGCTCCGAGGCGTCGAGCCGATACCTGGAGCCGCTCCCCGACCTGCTCGGCCCCAGGGGCATCGTCGAGCCCGGCGTGTACCCGTTCGTGCCCGACTACGTCGAGGCGCTCGTCGGCCTGCGGCAGCTCGGACGCGCCGAGGAGGCGCTGGAGCCCTTCGAACACTGGGGCCTCGAGCTCGACCGGCCGCTCGCCCTGGCCACCTCGGCCCGTTGCCGAGGGCTCATCGCCGCTCTGGAGGACCCGGTGAAGTCGCTGGAGCATCTCGAACGCGCGGTCGAGCTCCACGATCGCGTCGGGCAGCCCTTCGAGCTCGCGAGGACGCAGCTCGTGCGGGGAGTCGCCCAACGACGAGCCAGGCAGAAGCGGAACGCGCGCGACTCGCTCGAGTCCGCCCTCGCGACGTTCGACGAGCTCGGCACCCCGCTCTGGGCGGGGAAGGCGCGCGCCGAGCTCGCCCGGATCGGCGGCCGCGCCCCTGCCGGCGACGGGCTCACGCCGAGCGAACGTCGCATCGCCGAGCTCGTCGCCGAAGGGAAGACGAACAAGGAGGTCGCGGCGGCCCTCGTCGTTGCGGAGCGCACGGTCGAGTCCGCGCTGACGCAGATCTACCGCAAGCTCGACATCCGCTCGCGCGCACAGCTCGCTCGCAAGCTCGACGACTCGCGCTGAGCAAAGTCCCGGGGTTTCCACGTTTCGAACGACCTCCCGGTGAGGCCATCGTCCTCGCATGCCGAACTACGTGGTCGAGCTCTACCGGCCCAGCCCGGACGCCGAGACCCTGCGCAGGGTGGCCGACCGGCTTGCCGCCGGCAGGCGCACGGTCATCTGGTTCGGGGCCTTGGTTCTTGCGATCGCGGGGGCGCTCGCAGCCTCGTCCTTGCGTTCGGTTCAGGCCACGGATGTAGCGGTGATCCGACCGAACGTCGAGGTCACGGGTGCCACCGAACAACGCGCGATGGCTCGATGGGCCGTCGAGCGGTTCGAGATCGCCGGGCTCGAGCCACCCGAGGTCGAGATCGCGTTCCACCGCGGTCTTTCAGGATGCGGCGGACACCTGGGCTTCGCGAGGCAAGGCGAGGTCGACGTCTGCACCACGCTCGTCGATCCGATCGCGCGCCGAGCTCTCCTGCACGAGATGGGCCACGTCTGGCTCGACCAGAACGTGAGCGCCCCCGAGCGTGAGCGCTTCCTCGAGGTGCGCGGCCTGCATGCCTGGAACGATCCCTCGGACACGTGGGCGCTCCGCGGTTACGAACAGGGCGCCGAGATCATGGCGTGGGCCCTCGGCGAGCGGATCCTCACATCACAGATCCCGGACAACGAGCCGATCCAACTGGCACGTGGATTCGAACTGCTCACCGGCTCAGCCCCGCCGGCGTACACCGATGCCGGCAACGAGCAGGCACCCTCTACACACAAGGGCGTGGTGCGGGTAGGGCGAACTGCGCCCGGCAGCGAGTAGAGCTCGGTTTCAGCTGGGACCGAACCCGTAACAGGAACGGCCCGCGAGACTGCGGATTACTATCGCCGGATGGCCGGCGCCGAGCGCACGATGCGGTTCGCGGAGGGGAGCCCCTTCCCCCCGATCGCCGAGTACGCGTTCCTGTCGGACCGGCAGGTTCAGGCGCTCGTCGCGCCGAGCGGGAACGTGGAGTGGCTCTGCCTCCCACGGCCGGACAGCCCTTCGGTTTTCGGGGCGATGCTCGATCGCGGGGCGGGCCACTTCCGGCTCGGCCCGGCCGAGGCCACCGTCCCCGCGGGCCGGCGCTACGTCCCCGGCACGCTCGTCCTGGAGACGACGTGGCAGACCCGGACCGGATGGCTCGTGATCCGCGACGCGCTCCTCGTCGGTCCCTGGTACGACGATACGCAGCGGGCGGTCGAGTACGAACGGCCGCCCGGCGACCACGAGGCCGAACACGTCCTGCTCCGAACCGTCCGATGCGTGAACGGTCACGTCGAGCTCCTGATGGACTGCGACCCCTCGCCCGACTACGCGCGGGCGGACGCGACCTGGGAGTACGAGACCGAGGGGTATAGCCACGCGCTCGCGCGGATCGAGCCGGGCGACATGCCGCTACGCCTGACGAGCGATCTTCGGATGGGGTTCGAGGGCAAGCGCGCGCACGCGAACACGACGATGCGCGAAGGCGACGAGCGGTTCGTCGCGTTGTCGTGGTCGGACCACGAGCCGCCGCAGTCCTATCAGGACGCCGCCGACCGGATGTGGCGGACGCAGGAGTACTGGCGTGAGTGGCTGAACCACGGTGAGTTCCCCGACCACCCCTGGCGGACCCAGCTGCAGCGGAGCGCGCTCACGCTCAAGGGCCTCACCTACGCCCCGACCGGGGCGCTGATGGCGGCGGCGACCACCTCGCTGCCCGAGACCCCGGGCGGCGAACGCAACTGGGACTACCGGTACTCGTGGATCCGCGACTCGACGTTCGCGCTGTGGGGCCTGTACACGCTCGGGTTCGATTCGGAGGCGGACGGGTTCTTCGAGTTCGTGGCCGATCGGTGCGGGGACGGGAGCGACCTCCAGGTGATGTACGGGCTCGGCGGCGAACGCGACCTCACCGAATCCACGCTGCCCCACCTCTCCGGTTACGAGGACGCCCAGCCCGTGCGGGTCGGCAACGGCGCGTTCAACCAGGTGCAGCACGACGTGTGGGGGGTGCTCCTGGACTCGATCTACCTTCACGCGAAGTCCCGCGACCGCCTCCCCGAACGCGTGTGGCCGATCGTGGTCGCGCAGGTCGAGAAGGCGATCCAACACTGGAACGAGCCCGACCGGGGCATCTGGGAGGTCCGCGGCGAGCCGAAGCACTTCACCTCGTCGAAGCTGTTCTGCTGGGTCGCGCTGGACCGGGGGGCGCGCCTCGCCCACCGTCGCGGCGAGGAGGCGCTCGAGCAGAAGTGGCGCGCCGTGGCCGACGAGATCCACATGGACATCCTGGCCAACGGCGTCGACGAGCGCGGGGTCTTCACGCAGGCGTACGGGACGAACGCGCTCGACGCGTCGCTGCTGCTGCTGCCGCTCGTGCGGTTCCTCCCCAAGGACGACGAACGCGTCCGGGCGACCGTGCTCGCGATCGCCGACGAGCTGACGCTGGACGGCCTCGTGCTGCGCTACCGCGTCGAGGAGACCGACGACGGGCTCTCCGGCGAGGAGGGGACGTTCGCGATCTGCTCGTTCTGGCTGATCTCGGCGCTCGTGGAGATCGGCGAGCTCCGACGGGCCCGCGCGCTCTGCGAGAAGCTCCTGTCGTTCGCGAGCCCGCTCCAGCTCTACGCCGAGGAGATCGACGCGACCACGGGGCGCCATCTCGGGAACTTCCCGCAGGCATTCACGCACCTAGCGCTCATCAACGCGGTCGTGCACCTGATCCAGGCCGAGCTCCAGCAGCAACGCGGCTTCTCGATGGCCCATCAGATCGTCACCTGATGCGGGCGCTGGTGGCGGCCTCCGGCGCGCCCGGGGGCATCGAGCTGCGCGAGGTGGAGGAACCCTCCCCGGCCGACGGCATCGCGGTGGTTGACGTCCGCGCCTGCTCGCTGAACCGCGGCGAATGCACGGCCTTGCTCACCGCCGAGGACGGGTGGCGGCCCGGGTGGGACGTCGCCGGTGTGATCGCCGAGCCGGCGCTCGACGGCTCGAGCCCGCCCCCCGGCACCCGCGTGGTCGCGTGGGTGCATGGCGGCGGGTGGGCCGAACGGGTCGACGTGCGCTCGAGCCATCTGGCCTCGATCCCGGACGAGGTCTCGTTCGAGACGGCGTCGACGCTCCCGGTCGCGGGGCTCACGGCGATGGGCGCGCTGGCCTTCGTCGATCCGCTCGAGGGCCGTCGCGTCGCCATCACCGGCGCGGCCGGCGGCGTCGGCCGCTTCGCGGTGCAACTGGGACACGCGTTGCACGCCGACGTGACCGCGGTCGTCGGCAGCCCCGAACGCGGCGAGGGCCTTCCGGAGCTCGGGGCGGACCACGTGGTGCTGGCGCTCGAACCCGAGGGCGAGCCGTTCGACCTCATCCTGGAGTCGGTCGGCGGCTCGACCCTGGCGGCGGCGCTCGGCCGAGTGTCGCCGGACGGGACCGTGGTGACGTTCGGGAACTCGTCGAACGAGCCGACGACGTTCGACACGCGCGCGTTCTATCGCCGCGGCCACCCGACGATGAAGGGCTACCTCGTGACCCACGAGCTGCTCGAGGGCCGGCTCGGCACGGCCGAGCTCGCGGAGCTTGCCGGGCTGGTCGCGAGCGGCCGTCTGCGGGTCGAGATCGATCTGGTCGTGCCGTGGACCGAGGCGGCCTCGGCCGTGACCGCGCTGCTCGAACGGCAGGTGCGCGGCAAGGCCGTCCTGACCGTCGGGTCGTCGTGACCGGGCCGCCGCCGGTCGCCGACGCGTTCGAGTTCGTCGGGTTGGTGCGGCGCTTCGGCGAGGTCGTCGCGCTCGACGACGTGTCGTTCCGCGTCGCGGCCGGGGAGATGGTCGGGTTCGTCGGTCCGAACGGTGCCGGCAAGACGACCGCGATGCGGATCGCGCTCGGCCTGCTGCAGGCCGACGCGGGCGCGGTGCGGTGGCGCGGGCGCGCGGTCGACGCGGAGACGCGCCGCCGGTTCGGCTACATGCCCGAGGAGCGCGGGCTCTATCCGAAGATGCGGGTGCTCGATCAGCTCGTCTACCTCGCGCGCCTGCACGGCCTCGAACCCGGGGACGCGCGTTCGCAGGCGGAGCGGATGACGGAGCTGCTCGGCGTCGGCGACCGCGCCCGAGACCGGGCCGAGTCGCTCTCGCTCGGCAACCAGCAACGGGTGCAGCTCGCGGCCGCGCTCGTGCACCGGCCGGAGGTCCTGATCCTGGACGAACCGTTCTCCGGTCTGGACCCCGTCGGCGTGGACGTGCTCTCGGCGATCCTGCGGCGGCAGGCGGACGACGGCGCCCCGGTCGTGTTCTCGAGCCACCAGCTCGAGCTGGTCGAGCGGCTCTGCGAGTCCGTCGTGATGATCGATCGAGGCCGGATCGTGGCCTCCGGGCGCATCGCGGACCTGCGCGCCCGCGACACGCGGCGGCTGGTCCGCGTCGAGGTGGCGGGGGCGCCGGACGGCTGGCTCGAACGCGTCGCCGGCACCCGTGTGCTCGAGCCGCTGTCCGAGGGCGCGATCGTCGAGCTCGACGGTGCGAGCGAGTCCGACGTGCTCGACGCGGCGCGCGCCGCCGGATCGGTCCGGCACTTCAGCGTCGTCCGGCCCAGCCTGTCCGAGATCTTCCGGCGCGAGGTCGCACGATGAGCGCTCGGCGCCTGTGGCCGATCGTCGCGCGACGCGAGTTCGTCGAGCGCGCGAGGGACCGCGGCTTCCAGGTCTCGACCGCGATCACGGTGCTGCTCCTCGTCGGCGTCATCGTGATCTCGGCGGTGTTCAACCGCCCCACGAGCTTCGACCTGGTCGTCGTGGGGGAGGGATCGGATGCCCTCGGGCAGCAGGTACGCGCCGCGGCGGACGCGCTGGGGATCGAGGTGTCGGTGCGCGAGCTCGCGGACGAGGCCGAGGCGCGGCAGGCGGTCGATGCCGGGGACGCGGATGCCGCGGTGGTCGACGCCGGTCGGATCGTCGTGCGCGCCGAGCCGCCCGACCAGCTGGTCGGGCTGATCCAGGCGGTGTCGGTCCGGGAGCGTTCGCGCCAGGCGCTGATCGCCGCGGGACTCTCGTCCGAGCAGGTCGACGCCGCGCTCGCGCAATCGGCCGCTCCCGGTCGACGCGCTCGAGCCGGTGAACGCCGAGAGCCGCGAGACCGCCACGGTGGCGTTCGTCGGCGTGCTCCTGCTGTACGGGCAGCTGTTCGCGTACGGGTACTGGGTCGCCGCCGGCGTGGTGGAAGAGAAGTCGTCGCGCGTGGTCGAGGTCCTGCTCGCGACGCTCCGGCCCTCGCACCTGTTGCGCGGCAAGATCCTCGGGATCGGGCTCCTCGGGCTCGCGCAGCTCCTGCTGATCGGGTTGGTCGGACTGTTCGCGTCGTCCGCGGTCGGAACGCTCGAGTTCCCCTCGGGCGCCATCGCCACGGTCGGGCTCGTCCTGGTCTGGTTCGTCCTCGGGTTCTTCTTCTACGCGACGATGTTCGCGGTCGCGGGGTCGATCGTGACGCGCCAGGAGGACCTCCAGACGACGATGACCCCGCTCACGATCCTGATCGTGGGCTCGTTCTTCATCGGGCTGAGCGCGACGAGCAACCCGGATTCGACGCTCGCCGTGGTCGCGTCGCTGTTGCCGTTCTCCTCGCCGCTCGTGATGCCGACCAGGATCGCGCTCGGGGATGCGGCGACGTGGGAGGTGGTGGCCTCGATCGCGATCTCGGTGGCCGCGACCGCGGCGCTGATCCCGCTCGCGACGAAGATCTACTCTCGCGCGCTGCTGCGGCCCGGTCGCGTTCGGATCCGGCAGGTGTTGCGCGCCGGCGGCGCCTGACCCGGCTCAATCCTCGTCGCGCGGGACGATGCAGAACTCGTTGCCCTCGGGGTCGGCCATCACGCGCCAGCGGTACCCGCCGGGCATCTGCAGGACGTCCGAGATCGCCGAGCCGCCGAGCGCGGCGATCTTCGCGAACGCCCGGTCCAGATCGTCGACCTCGAGGTCGACGTGGAGCCGGTTCTTGACCGACTTGCTCTCCGGCACCCGTTGGAACGCGACCGGCGGCGCGCCGCCGTCGGTCGTCAGCATCAGGTAGTCCTCGCCGAACCACCCGCGTTCCTGGACGCCGAGGAGCGCGCACCAGAACGGCGCGATCCGCTCGGGATCGACGGTGTCGATCACGATCCAGTGGAGCCGTCCGATCGCCTCCGGCATGAGGCCCGAAGCCTACGACGGCGGCCGCGGGCGGCGCTTGCCGATGCCTGCCCTCTCGCCGGCCGCTCAGGCCGTGAGCTCGGTCGCCATCTCGTCGAACACGGCCGAGTGCGCGTCGACGTCCGCCTCGGTGGTGGCGGGGGACATCAGGGCCATGTTGTGGAACGGCGTGAGCAGGATGCCGCGGTTGAGCGCGTACAGGTGGGTGAAGCGAGCGAGCTCGTGATCGTCCGCGGCCGCCGCGTCGCCACCGGTGCGCGGCGGCGTCGGCGTGAACCAGTACTCGGCCCGGCACCCGATCCGCTGCACCTCCCACGGCAGCCCGTGGCTCCGGATCGCCGACGAGACGCCGTCGGCCCAGCGTTCGCCGAGCGCGATCATCCGTTCGAACGCCGACTCGGTCAGGACGTGCTCGAGGGTCGCCCGCATCGCGGCCAGGGACAGCGCGTTGCCCGAGAGCGTCCCGCCGATCCCCCCGACGTCGGTCGTGGGCAGGGAGCGCATGAACGCGTCGGTGCGTTCGGCCACCTCGGCGCTCATGCCGTAACAGGCCGCCGGCACGCCGCTCGCGAGGGGCTTGCCGACCGTGAGGAAGTCGGGTTCCAGGCCCCACGCCTTCGTCGCCCCGCCGGGTCCGGCACACAGCGTGTGGGTCTCGTCGATCACGAGGTAGGTGCCGTGCTCGCGCGTGAGGGTTCGCAGGGCGTCGTGGAACCCGGGCTCGGGCAGGACGATCCCGATGTTCGTGAGCGCCGGCTCGGCGAGCACGCAGGCCACGTCCCCGTGCGCGAGCGCCGCCTCGAGCGCGTCCAGGTCGTTGAACTCGACGACGCGGGTGGTCTCGGTCGGGTCGATCGGCGCGCCGACGTTCCCGATGCGCGGGCCCGGCACCCCGTCCTCGATCGTGACGATCGTCTCGTCGACCGAGCCGTGGTAGCAGTAGTTGAAGACCAGGATCTTCGGCCGCGCGGTGATCGCGCGCGCCAGCCGGATCGTGAACCGGTTCGCGTCCGTGGCGGTCAGGCAGAACTGCCAGAAGGGCAGACCGAAGCGCCGCTGCATCTCGGCGCCGACCCAGGCCGCGTCCTCGGTGGGCAGCATGAGGGTGATCCCCTTGGCGGCCTGCTCGGCGATCGCGTCCACGGCCTCCTTCGGGGCGTGGCCGGTCATCGAACCCGTGTCGCCGAGACACAGGTCGACGTATTCGCGGCCGTCGACGTCGGTGAACCGGGCCCCGTGTGCCTCGGCCACGAACACCGGGTAGGGCCCCGCCCACTCGCTCATCCACGGCATCGGGACCCCGGCCAGCAGGTTGGCCTTGGCGCCCTCGAACAGCTCGCGCGAGCGAGGGTGGTCCTGTTCGAAGCGGTCGAGCTCGCGCCGCATGAGTTCGTGCAGGCGCGTGCGGTCGAGGTCGTGGGTCACCGTTCGGTTCCTCGCGTCGGGGACGACGCAGCGTGTCGCATCCGGTCCGCGGCCGTCAAACGAAGAGGGCGGGCCTTGGGCCCGCCCTCTCGGAACGTCGTCGTCGCGTCGGACCGCTACATCAGGCTGTCGCAGAGGCTCAGCAGATCGGGGTCCGACGCCAGGTCGGCTTGGCCACCTTGGAAGGTCACCTCGCCGGTCGCGGACACGCTGATCTTGTGGCCGACCTCCGCGAACACCTGGCCCTGCCCGCCCACGATGTAGTGGTAGCTGATCCCGTTGACCGTGGTCGTGCCCTTGGGGACGTTGATCGTCTCCGTGAACGACGCGTGATCTCGGAACGTGTGGCCGCTCGTCGTGTTCGTGATCGTCCCGAAGAAGTTCGCGCGCGTCGCGATCTTCATGGGGTCGCCCGTCTTGTTGAAGAAGGTCGTCATCGTGATCGCCTCGGAGTCCATGACCTCCGTCAGCGTGAACCCGTTGCAGCCGATGTCGGGCAACGTGAACCACCCCTCATCCGTGAAGATCTCCTTGAGGGGAGCCTTCGCGGAGGCGGGGACGGAGCCGCCGATCACCATCAGGGCGATCGCCCCGAGGACGACCCCTCTCGCCACGTCGCGCATGGGAACGCTCCTTTCGACACCGTAGGCATCGGGAGCTAGCCCGTTCGGCTTCAGGGGTCGGCCGGGCCAAAGTTTCCTGGCGGTGGGCGTAGGTCCTT
The DNA here is from genome assembly GCA_963823255.1 of uncultured Actinomycetes bacterium. Classification (GTDB taxonomy): domain Bacteria; phylum Actinomycetota; class UBA4738; order UBA4738; family HRBIN12; genus DASSJM01. The sequence continues at coordinate 758,014 of CAWGKU010000001.1, read as the reverse complement.
CGGCGGGCTTAGGGGGCGAGCTCGCGCCGGAGCGCGGTGAGCGGGAGCGATCCGAGGGCGAGCAGCCGGTCGTGGAACGCCCCGAGCGAGAACCCGGCGCCCTCGCGTTCGGACGCCGCCGCGCGCTGGCGCTCGATCTCGAACTGCCCGATCTTGTACGAGAGCGCCTGCCCGGGCATCGTGATGTAGCGGTCGGTCTCGATCGCGGCCTCGACGGCGGGCAGCCCGGCGCCCTCGAGCGTCTCGATCGCGCGCTCCCGGGTCCATCCGAGCGCGTGGATGCCGGTGTCGACGACCAGGCGCGCCGCGCGCATCCCCTGGAGGTCGAGCATCCCCAGCCGTTCGGCCTCGTCCAGGTACAGACCCATCTCGTCGGCCAGGCGCTCGCTGTACAGGCCCCAGCCCTCGGTGAACGCGCTCCCGGCGAGGAAGCCGCCGAACCGCCGCAGCGCGGGCCGGCCCTCCATCTCCTGTTCGAGCGCGACCTGGAAGTGATGCCCCGGGTTGGCCTCGTGGTACGTGGTCGAGGCGAGCTGATGCTTCGGCTTGCGTTCCAGGTCGAACCCGTTCACGTAGTACACGCCCGGCCGGGAGCCGTCCTCGGTCGGCGGGTTGTAGAACGCGAACGGCATGTCGGCCTCGCGGAACTCCTCGACGAGCCGGACGTCGCAGTTGGCGCTCGGGATCTTGCCGAACCACGAGGGCGCCAGGTCCCAGCTCCGGCGGACCTGTTCCTCCGCGGTCGCCTTGAGCTGGTCCGGGGACGTGAACCGGAACGCCGGATCCTCCGCGATCGAGGCCTCGGCGGTCGCGGCGTCGGGGTGGCCGAGGATCTCCGCCGAGCGCGCGCGTTCGTCCTGGATCTTCTCCAGGTCGGCGACGCCGAGCTCGTGCACCTCGTTCGCGTCGAGCTCGAGCGTCGTCCAGGACAGGATCTGCGCCGCGTACATCGCGTCGCCGCCGGGGAGGTCGGCCAGGCCGATCGTCTCGGTCGCGTGCGGCAGGTAGTCGCGGACACCGTCGCGGTACCGCTCGAGCGCCGGCAGGAGGTCGTTGGCGACCGCGGCGGCCAGGCGGGAGCGCGCGTCGGCGTCCTCGGCGGGGACCGGGGCGAGGACGGGTGAATCCTCCGCGCCCGCCTCGATGAGCCGCTCGGTCTGCGCGAGCGCGCGTTCGGCGACGATCCGAGGGGCGGTGACGCGGTCGGCGATCCCCTCGCGCATGATCTCGAGCTCGGCGTCGTAGAAGGCCGGGGTGGCCGAGATCCGCGCGACGTAGCGCTCGAGGCGTTCGGGAGTGTCGGCCTGCTGGAGCGACGCGAGCTCGCCCACCAGGCCCGCGGGACCCCACAGGTGGCTCACGGCGGTCAGCCGGTCGGTCCGGTGCTCGAGCACCGCGAGATCGCGCCGCGCGATCGCCTCGAGGATGTCGAGGCTCACCCGCCGGTCCTCGTCGAGCTCGTCGACCTCGAGCAGACCGAGCTCCTCCAGCGCCCCGCGGTGCAGGCGCTCGCGCTCGGCGCGACCGTCTGGTCCCGGGTCGGGGAGGCGGTCGTCGAAGCGTTCGTCGCCGATCGCCGTCCCGAGCAGGGGCTCGACCTCGAGCAGGCCTTCCCAGTACCGCTCGAGCAGCCGATCGGCCGCGGTCCCGTCGTCTCCCATCGATGCGCACGCTCCCCCGGTGGTGTCGAAGAGCGCCCATCCTAGCGGGCGCACGAGGCACCCTCCGACGCTCCGCGCCGATTCAAGCCGGATCCGACCCGAACCGAACCTTGGGGAAGGTCCCGGCGTTCTCTGTCATCCGGGGCAGGATGCAGCAGGGGGGATGGGTGCGATGAGATCGTTGGTCACGCGCGCCTGCGCGCTGCTCTGTCTGCTGGCGTTCGCCGCGTGCGTGGGCTCGCCGGAGGTCGTCGGTTCGGCGGGCGGGCAGCCCGGTTCGCCGGATCGGCTCGGGTCCCAGGCGCTGGCCCCGCCGACGAAGGGGCCTGCCCGTGGCTCCTTCTCGGCTCCTTCCCTGCAAGGCACCCCCGGTGCTGTCGGATCGGCCGGGCTTCCGGCCACGAGGCCGTACGAGGGACTCGGGACCTGGATCGACATCTACGACACCGAGGTCTGGGAGCACCCGGTGCACGCGGTGCGGTCGATGTCCGCGCACGGCATCCGGACGATCTACCTGCAGAGCTCGAACTACAACCGCGACCGGCCGTTCGTGCACCCCGACGGCGTCGAGGCGATCATCGACGCCGCGCACCGGCGGGGGATCGAGGTGGTCGCGTGGTACCTGCCCGGGTTCCGCGACCTCCCGCTCGACCTGCATCGGGCCATCCGGACGATCGGGTTCGAGACCCGTCGCGGGAACCGGTTCGATTCGTTCGCGCTCGACATCGAGTCGTCGGAGGTCCGCCGGCCGAGCCTGCGGACCACCCGCCTGCTCAGGATGTCGGCCGCGATCCGGCGCGCCGCCGGCGCCGGCTACCCGCTCGGCGCGATCATGGCCTCCCCCGACCGGCTGGTCCGGACCGATCCGCGGTTCTGGCCAGGCTTCCCCTGGCGCCGGCTCGCCGACACCTACGACGTGTTCCTGCCGATGACGTACTACACGTACCGGGTCAAGGGTCCGCGAGCCGCGGCCTGGTACACGGCGCAGAACGTGCAGATCATCCGCCAGCAGACCTCCGGGATGCAGGTCCCGATCCACGTCGTCGGCGGGATCTCGTTCGACGCCACCGGGCCCGAGACCCAGGGGTTCGTGCACACGGTCCTCGAGCGGGACGTGATCGGCGCGAGCTACTACACGTTCCCGGGCATCACGCTCGATCAGTGGAAGGCGCTCAGCGCGCTCCGCTGATCTACCCGTCCACCCAACCGAAGTGCCGCCGGCGCACGTCGTCCTTGGCCGCGTCGCCGACGAAGCTCGCGTCGAGCGCGTTCGCGGTGACGCGGCGCACGTCGTCGTCGGAGAACCCGAGCACGTCGACGCAGACCTCGAGCTCGTTGGTCAGGTCGATCGCGAACAGGCCGGGGTTGTCCGTGTTGATCGTCACCGAGACGTCCTGGTCCAGGAGCCGGCGTGCGGGGTGGTCGGCCATGTCTGGCGACGGCGCGCGTCCGGCGGTTCGAGGTCGGACACATCTCGAGGGTGACCTCGCGTTCGCGCACGAGCGCCGTCACCTCGGGGTCGGCGGCGACGCTCACGCCGTGCCCGAGCCGCAACGAGCCGAGCACCTCGACGGCCTCGCGCGGGAAGGCCGCGCCACCCGACTCGCCGTAGTGGGTCGTGAGCTTGAGGCCCGAGCCCGCGAGCTCGGCCACGACGTCGACGTACAGCGACGGGGGATAAGCCTGCTCGTCCCCGGCCAGGTCGAACGCGACCAGGTGGTCGCGATGCCGGAGCGCGAACGCGACCGTGCGCTCGGCCGAGTCGATCCCGTAGTTGCGGCTGGCGATCGCGATCAGCCCCACGGTCACGTCGAACTCGCGGGCTACCTCGCTCGACGCCGCGGACGATCGCGGCCATCGCGGCGTCCCAGTCCAGCCCGTGCGGCTCGCACAGGAACTCGGGTGAGAAGCGGAGCTCGGCGAGCCGGACGTTGTCGGAGGCCAGGTCCTCGACCGCCTCGAACGCGATCCGCTCGCACGCGGCCTCGTCGAAGAAGGCGCCCTGCGCGATGCTGAACCGCGACAGGACCTCCTCGAGCGAACCCATGGGCTGCACCACCTGCGCCCGCGCGGACAGCTCGGCCGGTGTCGTCTCCGGAAGCGGGTGACCGGACCCTCGGTACAGGTCGAGCATCGTCGACAGCCGGACCGCACCCTCGAGGTGGCGGTGCAGGTCCACCTTGGCGACGGCTTTGAGATCCACGTCCCTAGCAATAGCATGCGGGGCGACCGAGGAGATCCGGATGCTGCTCGAAGGCAAGAAGCTGCTCATCACCGGCGTGCTGACACGCGAGTCGATCGCGTACGCGGCGGCACAGGCCCTGCAGGAGCAGGGCGCCGAGATCGTCCTGACCTCGTTCGGGCGCGCGATGGGGCTGACCGAGAAGTCCGCGCGCCGTCTCCCCAACCCCGTCGACGTGCTGGAGATGGACGCGAACGATCCCGCGCACATCGAGTCGGTCTCGGCCGAGATCGGGTCGCGGTGGGGGCGGCTCGACGGGTTCCTGCACGCGATCGCGTTCGCGCCGCAGGACGCGCTGGGCGGGAACTTCCTCAACACGCCGTGGGAGAGCGTGGCGACCGCGATCCAGACGAGCGCCTACTCGCTGAAGGCGATCGCGACGGGGATGCTGCCGAACATGCGGGAGCACGGGGGCGCGATCGTCTCGCTCGATTTCGACGCGCGGGTGGCGTGGCCGATCTACGACTGGATGGGCGTGGCCAAGGCCTCGCTCGAATCGATCACCCGGTACCTCGCGCGCGATCTCGGACCGCACGGGATCCGTGTGAACACGCTGTCCGCCGGACCCCTGCGTACCATCGCGGGCAAGGGGATCCCCGGGTTCCAGACCCTCGCCGACGGGTGGGGCGACCGGGCGCCGCTCGGATGGAACCCGACCGACGCGACGCCGGTCGCCGACACGATCGTGTTCCTGCTGTCGGATCTGTCGCGGGGGATCACCGGCGAGATGGTGCACGTCGACGGCGGCTACCACGCGATCGGGGCGCCGCCGGCCGGACCCACGAGCGACGCGGGCGAGACCGGCTAGCGGAGCGTGACGCCGGTTTCCAGCGCGAGCCCCTTCTGCGCGCGAGCGATGATGTGGAACGCCTCCTTCAGACCCTGACGCGCGACGCCCGCCGAGCTCCTTCGGGTCCACGAAGTCGTCCGGCGGTTCCCCGGCGGCGATCTGCTCGACGTGGTGGCGGAGCCGGATCTCCCACAGGAACCGGAACGCCTCCTCGAGCCCCTCGCGGGTCTCGGCGTCGATCGCTCCGGCCTGCTCGGACGCCCGCAGGCGTTCGATCGTCCGCTTCGCCGTCAGCCCCGAGCGGATCGCATAGGCCCTCGCGAGGTTGCCCACGATCACGATCCCGCCGTGCTTGATGTCCACCTTCCCCGGGTGCTCCCCGCGCTGCTCGACCGTGATCCCGCGGACGAACCCGATCGGCGGCCGCACATCCAGCGCCCGCCGGGCGAGGTGCTGGAGGAAGAGCGGACGCTGGGGCGCGGTCGCCATCACGGTGTCGAGCGCCACGTCGGCCTCCAGCGCCCCGGCGACCCTGCGGAAGTCGAAGACGATCGACAGCTGTTCGCTCGCCTTGGGCGACTCCAGGTTCATCCAGTACTCGAACCGCCCGACCCACTGCTGCAGGGAGAGGCGGAGCGCGTCGTTCGTCGCCATCACGTTGCCCGTGCAGCGGGAGATCCCGGCGGCCTCGAGCCCGGCGGTGACGAACTCGGCGAGGGGGGCCAACGACGCGCCCGCGGCGTCGGGGTCGCCCTCGAACGCGAGCGCGTGGTCCTGGTCGGTTCGGATCGCCTGCTCCTGACGGGCCGCGCTCCCCAGGGCGAGCCAGGCCCACGGGAACGGCGGCTCCCCGTGCTCGGCCATCCCGAGCTCGAGCAGCCGGCGCGTCGCGGCGTCGATCGCGAACGCGATCACGTGGCCGACGTCGACCGGGTCGGCGCTCGCGCTCACCAGCGTCGAGACGACGCGAGGGAGCTCGCCGACCGCGGTCGCGACCGCCTCGCGATCGGGCGCGCGCTCGATCGCGCTCTTGAGCGCGAACGGCGTGTCGCGGCCGATCCCCATCAGGTCGGTGTCGGTCACCACGCCGAGGACGGAACCGTCCGCCGCCGCGATCGGGAAGTGGTGGAACCCGCCCTCCAGCATCCGCAGCAGGACCTCGCCGACCATCGTGTCGGGCGGGACGGTCTCTGCTTGCTGAGTCATGACCTCCCGCACGGGCGTCTCGCCGCTGCGACGCTCCGCGACCACGCGCGTCCGCAGGTCGCGGTCGGTCAGGATGCCGACGCCGGTGGCGTCCGGGACCAGCAGGCTCGAGACGCGTTCGCTCGCCATGAGCCGGGCGGCGTCGGCGACCGGGGTCTCGGGGTCGCAGGTGACGGGCGTCCGCCTGACGAGGGCGCCCACGTGCTGGTAGCGGACGAGGTCGACCTCCCCCTTCCTGGACTCGTCGATCTGAGCGATGCGGCGACGGACGCTCGCCGCGACGAACACGATCCCGCCGCCCGAGCGCAGCACCGCGTTCGCCACCTCGGCATCGATCAGGTAGCAGAGCGTGTCCTCGCCGGCGCGCACGGTCGCGGTCGGCGCCACCTGACCGAGCAGCGACCACATCCCGAACACGTCGCCCTCGCCGAGCTCGTCGATGACCCGGCCGCCGTCCACGATCTCGGCCAGGCCCCGGCGGACGACGAACAGGTGCGTCGCCGGGGCGCCGGCCTGCAGGAGGATCACCGTGCCGGGCGCGAAGTGCTCGATCTGCACGCTCGCGACCACCCGGTCGAGCTCCTCGGGCGGTGAGCGCGTCGAACGGCGGATGGTCGGCCAGGAACGCTCGGACGTCCACGGCCGGAGCCTACGCCGAACGGGGGCTCGGCCGGACCCCGCGGGCGGTGGGAACCGGCTGCTCGGGCTCGCGACGATCGCGGCTTCCGTTGATGTCCGCGAACACCACCGGATGGCGGTCTCGAGCGCGAGCTAAGTCCCCAGGTCGGACGCGGCGAGCTGGTTCCCGTACGGCCCACGACCGGCGGCGCACCACGCCCCACACCGCGCGGCGAGCGAGAGCGCCTCCTCGATCTTCAGGCCGGCGCCGAGCGCGAACGTCAATCCTGCCGCGAACGAGTCGCCGGCCCCGTACGTGTCGACGACCGGCCCGGGTGTGGCCGCAGGTTCGTACGAGCCGCTCCGGCCGTCGTTGGTCTGGTACCGGCCGCCCCGAACGCTGTCGGTCCGAACGACCAGTTCGGGTGGATGGGTGAGCCGCGCGGGATCGAACGCCTCGGACGGGTCGTTGCCGCTGCCCACGACCGCGTCGAGGTGCAGATCGGCCTCGGCGAGCAGGTCCGAGACGCGGCTCGTGGCGACCAGCACCTTCGCCCGGCGCGCCTCGCGGAGCGCGGCGACGTCGCCGGCCGTGAAGTAGACGGCGTCCACGGCCTCGAGCTCGTCCCAGGGGAGATCGTCGGCGTTCGTGGGTTCGAGGCGCCGGCCGAGCGTGGTGATCGTGCGCTCGCCGTGCGCGTCGACGAACACCACCCCACGACGCGTCGGTTCGTCGCGGGTCGCCGACTCGACACGAACGCCGAGCTCCGCTAAGCGCCGCCGCGACCAGACGCCTCGTTCGTCGTCGCCCAGCGCCGTGTAGAAGGTGCAGTCGCCGGCGAGCCTCGCGAGCTGCACCGCCGAGACCGCGCCACCGCCTCCTGGCTCCTCCCAGGGATCCGTGGCGTGCACGATGTCGCCGGCGCGGGGCACGTGCTCGACGTGGGCGAACTCGATCCACTCGACGTGCCCGACCACGGCGGTCCGCATGGACGGCAGTGTGGCATCCTCGATCCGTGGAGCAGCGGCGACTCACGTCCTTCAGCCACGGCGCCGGGTGCGGGTGCAAGCTCGGACCGGCCGATCTCGAGACCGTGCTCGGCAGGCTCTCGCTCCCCGAGCTCGGGACCGACGTGCTCGTCGCCGCCGATACGGGCGACGACGCCGCGGTGGTTCGGCTCACCGGATGGCCAGGCGCTGGTCGCCACGCTCGACTTCTTCACGCCGATCGTCGACGACCCCTACGACTGGGGAAGGATCGCCGCCACGAACGCGCTCTCCGATGTGTACGCGATGGGCGCGAAGCCGTTCCTCGCGTTGAACATCGTCGCCTGGCCGGTCGACGACCTGCCGCTCGAGATGCTCGGCCAGGTCCTGCAGGGCGGGATCGACGTCGCGAGCAAGGCGGGCGTCGCGGTGCTCGGCGGTCACACGATCACGGACCCGGAGCCGAAATACGGGATGGTCGCCCTCGGGCTGGCCGACCCGGAACGCATCGTGCGCAACTCGACGGTGCCGCCCGGGGCGCACCTGTTCCTCACCAAGCCGCTCGGGATCGGGGTCGCGACGACCGCGCACAAGCGCGGGGTCGCCGAACCCGAGCTGCTCGCCGCCGCCGTCGAGCTGATGACCACCCCGAACGACGCGGCCTCGGAGGCGATGGTGGAGGCCGGCGCCGAGGCAGCCACCGACGTCACGGGGTTCGGGTTGCTCGGCCACCTCCAGCGGATGCTGGCGTCCTCGGGTGTGGGCGCCACGATCGACGCGTCGTCCGTGCCCGTGCTCCCCGGCGTCCTGGACCACGCGAGGCTCGACGTCGTCCCCGGCGGCACCAAACGCAACCACGCGTACCTGGGTCCGAACGTGGACTGGGGGGAGCTCTCGACGCCCGAGCAGCTGGTGCTCGCGGACGCGCAGACCTCGGGCGGGCTGCTGATCGCGACGCTCGACCCCGAGCGGATGGGCCGGGAGCTCGCCTCCCGCGGGGTCGCGTGGGCGGACATCGGGATCGCGGTCGAGGACGGACCGGGGACGATCGCCGTCACCGGCCGGCTCGCGCGCGACGCCTGAACCTCGGTTCAGGGAATACCCGCCTGCTGGTACGGTTGTTGCACCTGCAAATGATCGAACTCGAACGCTCCTTCTTCGACGAGATGGTGGAACACGGGCTCGCCGCGTTCCCCAACGAGGCCTGTGGGTTGCTCGCGGGCAAGGAGGGCAGGCCTGTCAAGTTCTTCGCGATGAGGAATCAGGACGCCAGCACGGTCAGCTATCGCATCGACCCCAAGGAGCAGTTGCAGGTCGAAACCGAGATGGAAGACGAGGGGTGGCAGACCCTCGGGATCTTCCACACGCATACGCATTCGGAGGCGTTCCCCTCCGCGACCGATCAGGATCGGGCGTTCTGGCCGCCGATCGGGTCGGAGCCGCGGATGGCCATGTTCCCGGACGCCTATTACCTGATCATGTCGCTCGCCGATCGAACGAGCCCCGACCTGCGGGCGTTCCGGATCGTGGAGGTCGGACGGGTCGACGAGGACGAGGTGGCGATCGGATGACGACCCCGGCCTTCACCGAGGAGCAGGTCCGCCGGTACGCCCGGCACATCATCCTGCCGGGGATCGGCGGCGAAGGGCAGCGCAAGCTGCTCGACGCGAAGGTGCTCTGCATCGGGGCGGGCGGGCTCGGCTCCCCGGTCGCGATGTACCTGGCGGCCGCGGGCGTCGGGACGCTCGGGATCGTGGACTTCGACAAGGTCGACGAGTCGAACCTGCAACGCCAGATCGTGCACTCCACGGCCGACATCGGGCGCCCGAAGGTCGAGAGCGCGGTCGACCGTCTGCGCGCGATCAACCCGACGATCGAGATCGTGCCCTACGACACGATCCTGTCGTCGCGGAACGCGTTCGAGGTCCTCGAACCCTGGGACGTCGTGGTGGACGGGACCGACAACTTCCCGGTCCGGTACCTCGTCAACGACGCCACGCAGTTCCTCGGCAAGCCGCTCGTCTACGGCTCGATCTACCAGTGGGACGGTCAGGCCACGGTGTTCATGCCCGGGCAGGATGCGCCCTGTTACCGATGCCTGTTCCCGCAGCCGCCGCCCCCCGGGACCGTTCCGAGCTGCGCGGAGGGCGGCGTGTTCGGGGCGCTCCCCGGGATCGTGGGCTCGATCCAGGCGACCGAGGCCGTCAAGCTGATCACCGGCAAGGGCGACCCGCTGATCGGCCGCCTGCTGATCTTCGACGCGCTCGAGATGGACTTCCAGACCGTGAGGGTGCGGTGGGACGCCGACTGCCCCGTGTGCGGCAAGGAGCCCACCATCACCGAGCTGATCGACTATGAGGCGTTCTGCGGGCTCACGCCCGGTCAGGCGCCGCCCGAGGCCGAACACGGGGTGAGCGCCTCGTGACGCGCGTGAAGCTGCCCACGATCCTGCGATCGCACGCCGGCGGCGAGCGCGACGTCGATGCCTCCGGGACCACGCTGCGCGAGCTCCTCGCGGACCTCGAGAGCCGCTACCCGGGCGTCACCGCGATGGTCCTGACCGACGACGGCGCCCTGCACCGGTTCGTGAACGTCTACGTGAACGACGAGGACGTTCGATACCTCGGCTCGCTCGAGACCCCCGTCGACCCCGGCGACACGATCTCGATCCTGCCGGCCGTCGCCGGCGGGAGCTGACCCCACCGAGACCGCAAGCGCTTCTCCGCCCGACCCGATAAGCTTCGCGCCGATCGGGCGCTCGGCGGCCCCTCCCGACCGGATCCGGAACGGCGACGCTCGATGTGCGTCGACCCCCGGACCCACGGGCTGGGGCTATGGGGCCGATGACAGGTCCGGGGCTCCTGTCGACCGATCGGGGCTCCACGAGAGAGGGGGAACCGCGCATGCGCAGGATCGCGTTGGCGATCGCCGTCGTGACGGCGATCGCGCTCGTGCCGATGGCGACATCGGCGGCTCCACGTTCGGCGGCGTCTCGCGGATCCGACGTCCGGCTGGACACGAAGGTTCGAGCGAACAAGATCGTGGTCTCGCCAGAGGCGAAGCGCGCGATCGCGGGGATGCGATCCGAGCGGACCGCGTCGACCCCGTCGGTCGGCACGGTGCTACCGATGCTCGCGTACGACGATCTGAACGGGATCCTGCTGGTCAAGAACTTCACGCTGCGCGGGGTCGGGACCCACAGCGAGGTCTGGGTGGCGAGCGACAAGGACAAGGTCTCCACCGGGCTCGACTTCCCGGCGGGGGACTGTCGGAACGACGGCGTGCGCAACGTCATCACGGACGCTCAGGTCAACTACCTGATCGGTCAGTTCGATAGCAACATGTACCCGATCGAGTCGAACGCGTTCAGCGTCGCGCCGAACACCCTGGACGGCACGGGCGCGCCGCTCGCCGATGCCATCGACGTGCCGGCGGACTCGTACGAGGGGCCGGCCGACCGTGTCGTCGTGCTCGTGGACAACGTCCGAGACCAGAACTTCTACGACGCGGACAACGCGAACGGCTACTCGTACATCGCGGGGTTCTACACGTCGACGTTCGACTTCTACCTGAACCGCCAGGTGATGACGATCGATGCGTTCGACTGGCTCCACCGCACCACCGCGAACCCGCCGGACGACCCCGCTCCCGGCGATCTGTGCACGAACGCGAACGCGCGACCCTTCCTGTACGAGGGCGTGTTCGCCCACGAGTACCAGCACCTGTTGGAGAACTACGTGGACGTCGACGAGGGCTCGTGGACGAACGAGGGTCTGTCGGATCACGCACAGACCATCACCGGCTACGTCGACCCGTCGATCCCGATCACCGACCCGGGGGAGGACAGCCACATCCAGTGCTTCCTCGGCTGGCTGAACCAGCTCACGCCGGCCAACCCGCTACCGCGGAAGGGCGGCCCCGAGAACTCGCTGACCCTGTGGGGTGACCAGACGGACTTCGAGTCCGAGGTCCTGTGCGACTACGGCGCCGCGTACTCGTTCATGGAGTACCTGCACGACCAGTTCGGCGGCCAGTTCATGAAAGACCTCCACCTCGAGCCGCTGAACGGGCTGGCAGGGCTGGACGCGGTGCTCGCCGCGCACAGCACCGGCCTGACCGGGATGGAGTTGATCGAGCGCTGGGCCACGATGGTGGCGATCGACGCGTCGCTCGATGACGGGTTCTCGCTCACGGGCGGCGACGCGGCCGACTACAGCACCGACACGCTGAACGCATCCATCAACTGGGACAACAAGCAGGCGTTCGCGGGGCCCGGCGTTCCGGCGAACGGCTCGGACTACGTGCGGCTGCGGGACGGCGGCGGCGCCTACCTCGGAGCCGATCAGATCGACGGCGTCGAGTTCAACGGTGCGAGCAAGCTGGCCAAGCTGCCGGTCGAGTGGAAGGTGGACAAGTCCCCCCCGAAGGGCTCGGACAAGGCCCTGTACTCGGGCAAGGGGGACAACCTTGACCGCGCGATCGTCCAGAAGGTCAAGATCAAGGACGGCAAGCTGAAGGTCGACACCGCCTGGTCCACGGAGGAAGGCTACGACTACGCCTACGTCCAGGTTTCGACCGACGGCGGGAAGAAGTACAAGAGCGTGCACTGCACCGACTCGATCGACGCCCCACTCGGGCCCGGCTTCGAGGGCATCTCGGGAGGCGGCAACAAGCCGAAGTTCGTCACCGAGAAGTGCAACCTGAAGAAGTACGCCGGCAAGAACGTGCTGCTGGCGTTCCGGTACGTCACCGACCCCGGGGTGCAGTTCAAGGGCTTCTGGGTCGACGACGTCACCCTCGACGGCAGTCCGGTGTCGGACGGGAAGTCGCTGCAGGGCTGGAAGTCCATCACGCAGATCCATCCGGTGCAGGTCGAGAACTGGTTCGTCCGTCTGGTCGCGATCGACGAGGCGGGCAGCGAGGTCAGCATCGGTTCGATCCCGCTGGACGGCAACTTCGACGGGTCGCTCAGCGGTGCGGACCTCGACGCGATCATCGGGACCACGGCCGACACCGTGGCTGCGATCGTGACGTTCGAGGACAGCACCGAGACCGTGCTGCAGACGGCGCCGTACACCCTGACGGTGGACGGGGTCGTGCAGCCGGGTGGATAACGCCACGACCGGCTCGAGACGAGGGGCGGCCCTTCGGGGCCGCCCCTCGTACGTAGGGCACCAGACCCCGGTGATGTCGGCTCCCCGCGACGTACGATGAGGCCGGCCCCCGAGCCCTCGACACCCTGATGCGATTCCCCGACGTCCTCGACGCGATCGGCGACACCCCGCTCGTCGGCCTGCCGAGCCTCAGCCCGCCCGGCGTGCGGATGTGGGCCAAGCTCGAGGGGCAGAACCCGACCGGATCGCTCAAGGATCGGATCGCCAAGGCGATGATCGAGGCCGCCGAGGCCTCCGGCGAGCTCACCCCCGAACGCACGATCCTCGAACCCACGTCGGGCAACACCGGTATCGCGCTCGCGATGGTCGCCCGGCGCAAGGGGTACGGGCTGACCGTCGTGATCCCGGACAACGCGAGCGAGGAGCGGATCCGGCTGCTCGAGCTGTTCGGCGCCGAGATCGTGCTCTCGCCCGGGGACAAGGGGACCAACGGCTCGATCGAGATCGCGCGGGCCCTCGCGAAGGACGACCGCTACTACATGCCGTTCCAGTACGGGAACCCCGCGAACCCGCGGGCGCACGAGGAGGGCACGGGCGAGGAGATCGTCCGCGACCTGCCCGAGATCACGCACTTCGTCGCCGGTCTGGGGACCGGCGGGACGCTCACCGGTGTGGGCCGACGGCTCAAGCGTCACGATCCGAACGTGAAGGTGATCGCCGCCGAGCCGGAGCTCGGGGACCTCGTGTACGGGCTTCGGTCGCTCGAGGACGGGTTCGTCCCGCCGATCCTGGACGAGTCGGTGCTCGACCGGAAGTTCCTCGTGAACGTCTCGGACTCGGTGCGCGCGACGCGCGAGCTCACCGAGCGCGAGGGCATCTTCGCCGGGGTCTCGTCGGGGGCGGTGCTCCACGTCGGCCTCCGCGTGGCGTCCGAGCTCGATCACGGCGACGTCGTGTGTCTGCTCGCCGACGGCGGGTGGAAGTACCTGTCCACCCAGGCGTGGGCGCCCGAGCTCGAGCGCGCCGAGAAGAACGTCTCCGAGACGCTGTGGTGGTAGCGGCGATACCTATGGTGACGGTCGTGAGCGCACGAAGGGTTCGGACGGTCGGATGAGCGATCGGCGGCCGATCGGCATCTTCGACTCCGGCGTCGGCGGGCTCACCGTCGCCCGTGCCGTCTTCGACCTGCTGCCGAACGAACCGATCCTGTACCTCGGCGACAACGGCCGGTTCCCCTACGGTCCGCGGCCGCTCGAGGAGATCCGCACGTTCGCGCTCGAGATCGCGGGGTACCTGGCCGAACGCGACGTCAAGATGCTGGTGGTCGCGTGCAACTCGATCGAGGTGGCGGCGATCGCCGACGTGGCGAACGCCCACGGCGTGCCGGTCGTCGGCGTGATCGACCCGGGGGTTCGCGCCGCGGTTCACGCCACCCGCAACCGTCGGATCGGCCTGATCGGGACCGAGGCGACCGTCGCGAGCGGCGCCTACGATCGAGCGATCGTGGAGACCGGCGCCGACGTCGAGCTGTTCTCGGCGGCCTGCCCGGTCTTCGTCGAGCACGTCGAGGCGGGCGATACCTCGAGCGACGAGTTGTTGAGGGCCGCGCGGGGGTATCTTGTGCCGCTGGACGAGGAGGGGATCGACACCCTGATCCTGGGGTGCACGCACTACCCGATGCTCTCGGGGCTGATCCAGATGGTGATGGGGGAGGATGTCGTGCTGGTGTCGTCGGCCGAAGAGACCGCTAAGGACGTGTACGCGACGCTCCGCGCGTCCTCGCTGCTGCGGGCGGCCGAGGACGGGCGCGGCGGCGAAGTGCGGCACGAGTTCCTGACGACCGGCGACCCGGAGCAGTTCCGACGGGTCGCGCACCACTTCCTCGGTCCGGTCCTCGGGGGTGTCGACCCCGTCGACGTCCGGGTCGTCGAGGGGGTCGCGTGGAGCTGACGGTCCTGGGCTCGAGCGGTACCTGGCCGAACGCGGACACGGCCACCTCGGGCTATCTCGTGCAGCACGACGGGTTCAACCTGTGGATGGACGCCGGCACGGGCACGCTCGCGAACCTGCAGCAGCACATCGACATCCCCGATCTGCACGCGATCGTGATCTCGCACGAACACCCCGATCATTTCGTCGACCTCTATCCGGCCTTCTACGCGTGGCATTACGGCGAGCTCGGCGAGCCCGGTCTCCCGGTCTTCGTGCCCACCGACTTCTCCCAGCGGCTGGCCGACCTGGTGTCGATCGACTCGCAGGTGGCGATGCGTACGGCGTTCGCGTTCACGGAGGTGGCGCCGGGCGAGGCGTTCGAGATCGGCCCGTTCCGGGTCAAGACCGAGCCGATGGCGCACCTCGGGCTGCCGGCGCTCGGGTTCCGCGTCGCCGCGGACGGCCAGGTGCTCGCCTACACCGGCGACACCGGCCCCACCCACCACGTCGAGGTCCTCGCGCGCGACGCCGACCTGTTGCTGGCCGAGGCCACCTGGCAGGACCGCGACGACCTCCTGCCGTTCCACATGTCGTCGCGCCAGGCGGGGGACCACGCGCGCGAATCCGGTGTCGGCAGGCTCGTCCTCACGCACATCTGGCCGTCGCTCGATCACGAGATCTCGAAGGCCCAGGCCGCCGAGGAGTACACCGGCCCGATCGACAGCGCTGTCGAAGGCATGAAGTTCGGGGTCGGTTCGTGACGGTTCGGCCCGACGGCCGCGCGACCGACGAGCTGCGCCCGGTCGCCGTCGAGCTCGGGTTCCAGGAGTGGGCCGAGGGTTCGGTGCTGTTCTCGATGGGGCGCACGAAGGTGCTCGTCGCCGCGACGGTCCAGGACGAGGCCCCCAGGTGGTTGCGGGGCAGCGGCAGCGGTTGGGTCACCGGTGAGTACGCGATGCTTCCTCGCGCGACGACCGAACGCACCTTCCGCGAGGTGAACAAGGGCCGACCGAGCGGGCGGACGCAGGAGATCCAGCGGTTGATCGGGCGCTCGCTGCGCGCCGTCACCGACCTGAAGCGGCTGGGGGAGCGGACGATCACGATCGACTGCGACGTGCTCGTCGCGGACGCCGGGACCCGGTGCGCGTCGATCACGGGCGGGTACATCGCGCTCGCGCTCGCGCTGCGCGGGCTCGCCGAACGCAAGGCGATCGAGGGCGACCTCCTGACCGACACGGTGGCGGCGGTGAGCGTCGGTCTCGTCGGCGGGCACGCGCTGCTCGACCTGTCCTACGAGGAGGACGCGGGCGCCGGGGTCGACTGCAACGTCGTGATGACGGGTTCGGGCCGGCTGGTGGAGATCCAGGGCACGGCCGAAGGCGAGCCGTTCTCGCGCGCCGACCTGGACGCGCTGGTGGATCTCGCGGAGGCGGGGATCAAGCAGCTGACCCAGATCCAACGCGACGCGCTCGCGTAGCCCGTGCCCTTCCCGGAACGCCTCGCGATCGCGTCGAAGAACCCGCACAAGCTCCGCGAGCTCGGCCGCATCTGCGGCGACTGGCCGGTCGAGTGGCTCACCGTGCAGAACCACCCCGGACCGTGGCCAGACGTCGCCGAACCCCACGACACGTATCTCGACAACGCCCTGGAGAAGGCGCGCGCGATCGCGGCGGCTTTGGGCGTGCCGGCGATCGCGGACGACTCCGGGATCGAGGTCGACGCGCTCGACGGGGCGCCGGGGCCGCGTTCGGCGCGGTTCGCGGGCGAAGATGCGAGCGACGCCGAGAACCTCGCGAAGCTGATCGAGGTGATCGCCGATGAGCCATCCGATGCGCGGACCGCCCGCTACCGGTGCGTGGCCGTGATCGCCTGGCCCGACGGCCGTGCGCTCCACGAGGAGGGGACCTGCGAGGGCTCCCTCGTCGCGACGCCGCAGGGGGCCCGGGGGTTCGGCTACGACCCGATCTTCGTCCCCGAAGGCGAACGACGCACGATGGCCGAGCTCGGGGACGAGGAGAAGGACCGGATCAGCCACCGCGGTCGGGCCTTCCGAGCCTTGGCGGAGCTCCTGTCCGCGTAAGCGCCGCGACGGCCTCGGGCCGGCCCGATCCCGGCTCGCAGGCACGGAGACCCCACGGTTCCCGGATCGCGCTCAGGTTCCGAGCCCCGGCGGCCGATAACCGCCGCAGGACGCAGGGACGGGAGCACCCATGCCCGATCGGAGGCATCGAGGGCGACAGCTGCGAGACGTCTTCATCACGCTCGCGCTGATCTTCCTACTCGGGGCGGGCGCAGCCTACGGCGCGACCCGGTACCTGCAGAGCGGGCTCGAGTCCGACGCGACCCGGGACGCCCGCAAGCTCTCGGTCGACGTGCTCCAACCCCTGCTCGTCCCCGCGGATGCCCAGGGTCTGGTGCAGGGCGCTCGCTACGACGAGCTGCTCTCCGCCGTCGACGAACGGGTGCTCGCAGGTCCGATCAACGGCGTGCTGCTGCTGGCCCAGGATGGCACGGTCCTGTTCGCCGACCAGCCATCGCTCGTCGGCGACCACGAGCCGGCATTGCGTGACGACATCCACTCGGTGATCGCGGGCACGTCACAGAGCTCGGTCGACGGCGACCGGTTCCGCACGCTCACGGCGCTCGAGATCGGGTCGCCCCCGACGCTCGTGGCCGCCGAGCTCGTCCGGTCCCACCCGGCGATCGTCGAGGAGTCCAGGGAGGTCTGGTACCCCTGGGTCGGGCGAGCGATCACCGCCGCCATCGTGTGCTTCGGCCTCGCCCTCGTGACGGCGATCGTCTTCGCGACGATCGGGGTGCTCGGGCGCCGTTCGGCGCGGCAACGTTCGACGGTTGAATCGCCACGGCTGCGGCGGAAGAAGGCGGGCGCCGACGCGGACGAGAACGCGCCCGCGTACCTGCACCCCAGTTTCAAGGACGAGGTCGCGGCTCGGCGTCAGGTGGAGGAAGAGCTCATGGCCATCCAGCACGAGCGCGACGCGCTCGCCGCACGCGTCCAGCGCCTGGAAGCCGAGCTCGACGGTCTCAAGACCCGCTCGTCCGTCTGACGGTCTGTGTCGGCCCTGAGTTGCGGGCCGCGGGGACGCCTCGATAGCCTCGATATCCGTACGAAGTCTGACGGAGAGGAGGACGCATGAGGCGTCTGTTGGTGATAGCAGTGGGTTTGCTCCTGTTCGCTCTGGTGCCGGGGTCGGCTGGCGGGATCACCAACGGCAAGAAGGACACGCAGAACAGGTACCCCTTCGTGGGCCTTCTCGCGTTCTACGATGGAGAAGGTGTATACAGCCACCGTTGCACCGGCACGCTGATCTCGCCGACCGTGGTCCTCACCGCGGCACACTGCACGGAGGGAACCGCCACGGCGTACGCGTACTTCTCGGTCGAAGTGCCCGATGACTTCAGGGAGAACCCGACGGGTGTCCTCGGCACCACGTTCACCCACCCAGACTTCTCCACCAACCTGCGAAACGACGTGGGTGTCGTGCTCCTCGGTCAGGGGGTGACCCTCAGCGAGTATCCGGTGCTGGCCCCCGAGGGGTTCCTCAGCGACCTGAAGGATGCACACGAGATCCAGGACGATACCTTCGTCGCAGTCGGCTATGGCCTCCTGGACGGGTGGCCGCCGCCGAACCTCGTGACCAACGAGGATCGCTGGTATGTCTCTTCCCCGTATGGGGGACTCAAGAAGAACAACCTGCATCTGTTGCAGAACCCCGTCTCAACAGGCCTGGGTGGGACGTGTTTCGGCGACTCGGGCGGTCCCCATTTCTGGCAGGACACGCTGATCATCGCGTCCGTGACGAGCTGGGGCGATGCGGTCTGTCGCTCGAACGACCAGACCCAACGGATCGATATCCCCTCAGTCCTGGACTGGCTGCAGGAAGAGTTCGGCGTCACGCCGGCCTGAGTGGGTGGTTGGGGCTCCCGGCTCGTCTTGAGCCGGGAGCCCCGACCGCCGCCCCGTTCGTCGTCAGCCGGTGTAGCCCTCGACCTCGCGAGCCTCTCGAACCTGCGCCTCGTCCGGATCCAATCCCGCGTTACGCCGCGCCCGACGTTGGTGCAGGAGGTCCCAGCACTGGTCCAGGGTGACCTGGAGCTCCTTCAGGCGCTCGCGTTCGGTCTCGCTCGCCTCGCCGCGAGACTCGGTCTCCCAGAGTTCGTGCTCCTGATGCGCCAGCTCGTTGATCCGCTCGACGATCTGTTGGTCGTCCATGTCGGCTCCCATCCGAAGTCTGGGCCACCACGATACGACCCTCCCACCGACACGGGGGCCGTCGTCGCCCTGCCACGTACGCGATGATGGGTCGATGACGAACCTGAGGACGTTGCTGACCGAGACCGCCGACCGGGTCGCCGACTACCGCGAGTCCCTGGCCGAACGCCGAGTGGCTCCCGACGCGGACCCCGAACGCCTACGGGAGGATCTCGGCGGGCCGCTCCCCGCCCAGGGGATCGATCCGGCAAGTGTGCTCGACGAGCTGGTCGCTGCCGTCGAACCCGCGTTGATGTCCTCGGCCGGACCTCGCTTCTTCGGTTTCGTCGTGGGGGGATCGCTCGATGCGGCCGTCGGCGCCGACCTCCTCACGAGCGGCTGGGATCAGCTGGCGTTCAACGGCGCGTCGTCGCCGGCCGCCGCGATCGTCGAGGAGACCGTGGGTGTGTGGTTGAAGGAGTCGCTCGGCCTGCCGGGGCCCGCGTCGTTCGGGATCGTGACGGGGACGCAGGCGGGGAACACCGTCGGGCTCGCGGCGGCGCGCCACCGGGTGCTCGAGCGCGCGGGCTGGGACGTGGAGCGGGACGGTCTGCAGGGCGCGCCCCGGGTCCGTGTGATCGCGGGCGAGGAGCGCCACGCGACGATCGACCGCTCGCTCCGGCTGCTCGGGCTCGGGGTGGCCGCGATCGAGAGCGTCCCGACCGGCCCGAACGGCGCCGTCGACTCCGATGCGCTCGTCGCGGCGATCGAGGCCGGCTCGGGCGAACCGACGATCCTCGTGGTCCAGGCCGGCAACGTGAACACGGGCGCCTTCGACGATCTCGCGGTCGCGTGCGAGGTCGCGCACCGTCACGGCGCATGGGTGCACGTCGACGGGGCGTTCGGCCTGTGGGCGGCGGCCAGCCCGTCGTTCGAGCACCTGGTCGCCGGCCGCGAGGCGGCCGACTCCTGGGTGGTGGACGGCCACAAGTGGCTGAACCTGCCGTATGACGCGGGGTTCGTGTTCTGCGCAGATCCCGATTGCGCACGCCGCGTCGATGTCGTACACGGCGGCGTACCTCGTCGGGCAGGGAGAGGGTTCGGTGCGAGCGCCTTCGGACTACGTGCCCGAGTCCTCGCGCCGCGCACGCGGATTCGTGACGTGGGCCGCGCTGCGCGAGCTCGGCCGCGACGGACTGGCCGAGCTCGTCGAGCGCTGCTGCGCGCTGGCGCGGCGCTTCGCGGAGCAGCTCGGGGCCATCGACGGCGTCACGATCGCGAACGACGTCGTGCTCGATCAGGTCCTGGTCGGGTTCGGCGACGACGAGCGCACGGAGCGGGTGATCGAGGGCATCCAGCGGGACGGGACGTGCTGGATGGGTGGGACGACCTGGCACGGCCGGCGGCTGATGCGGATCTCGGTCTCCAACTGGACGACGACCGAGGCCGACGTCGACCGTTCGGTCGAGGCGATCCGTCGCGTGGCCGCCGAGAACTAGCGGGTCGCGTTTGCTGGCCTAGGTCCTCATCTCCACGTTCGTCCACACGTTCGAGTCACCCGCCGGCTTGGGGGGCGAGTCGCGGCCGTCGGTCCAGACGGGCAGGACGAGCTCGTCCGAGACCGAGATCTGGTTGTAGTCGCCGATGAAGCAGCCGCAGGTGAAGAACGACTTCCTCGCGTCGAACGACGCCGTCGAGATCAGGTCGTTCGTCCAGGTCCACCCCGTCTCACCCCCCTACTCGAGATCAGGTCGTTCGTCCAGGTCGCACCCCCGTCCGTCGACCCCCCCTGGAACGTCGAGATCAGGTGGTTGGCCTGATCGAGGCGGGTGTCCTGCCAGATCGCGAACCATTCGCCGTTCGAGTCCACGCCGATCGCGGGGAAGAACTGGTCGCCACGAGCGGCCTCGCCGTTGGATCCGATGCTGATGGGGATCGGCTCGGTCCACGTCGCCCCGAAGTCGTCGGAGGTCTGCAGCGAGATGTCCGCGCTGGAGACGGTGCGATCGGCGTTGTTCTGATAGACGAGTGCGAGCCGGTCGCGCGTGACGTCGTACGCCAGGGAGGGGGAGGGGGGGGGGGGGGGGGGGGGGGGGGGGGGGGGGGGGGGGGGGGGGGGGGGGGGGAGGGGGGAGGGGGGGGGGGGGGGGGGGGGGGAGGGGGGGGGGGGGAGGGGGCCGGGGCTCCGGGCCGGAGAGGCCTGCCCGTGTTGTTGACGCCGCCGGGGAGGATGTGGAGGTCGCGGGGAGAGGGAGGGGGGGGGGGGGACGCGTCGCCGTTTATTGGGGGGGGGGGGGGGGGGGCGTGGCTGGGAGGGGGACCCGGGACACCAGTGTTTGACGTGTTAGGTCGGTTGTCCGCGAGCGCCGGAACGCCGAGCGAGAGGAGCGCCGCACCAAAGGAGGAGCACCGCGAACGACGTAGGGAGGAAGGAGGCATGGGTGGACGCGTCAGAAGACCATGAAGCCGTGCTGCCCCGTTCGTTGTCAAGTCACGGGTGGGACCTGCCACGATGACCAGGTGAGGAAGACCGGCGCCGCGATCGGCAGCATCGTCTTCTTCATGTTGGCGCCCTGCGTGGTGGCGGGCGTCATCCCCTGGTGGTTGACCGGGTGGCACGTGCGGAACGTCTGGCCGGTGGCCGTCCGCGTCGTCGGGGCGGCGCTCATCGCGGCAGGCGCTGTCGTCCTGGTGCAGGCGTTCGTGCGGTTCGTCCGCGAAGGTCTCGGGACGCCGGCGCCCGTCGCGCCCACCGAGACCTTGGTCGTCGGCGGTCTCTACCGGTATGTGCGTAACCCGATGTACCTCGCGGTTCTGGCGACGATCCTCGGGCAGGCCTTGCTGCTCGGGCAGCCGGTCCTGTTCGCCTACGCGTTCGTCGTGTGGCTGGCGTTCGCGTCGTTCGTGCACTTCTACGAGGAACCGCATCTCACCGAGCGGTTCGGGGAGAGCTACCGAGCGTATCGCGCCGCCGTGCCGGGATGGGTTCCGCGGGTGCGACCGCGGTCTCACCCGGACGTGTAGTCCAAACGAAGCTCGGGAGGATCCCGGCTCAGAGGGGTGCGAGAGGGGAGAGTCGACCTCTCACGCCCTTTCGGCCACCGGATCCCAAAGATGCTGCGACCAGGCACGGATCTCGGGCTCGCCTCAGCCGATCTGTTCGGCCAGGGCGACGATGATGCCCGCGGGGCCGCGGAGGTAGCAGAGGAGGAAGGTGCTCTCGTACTGTGCCACCTCGCCGAGGAGTTCGGCGCCGTGGGCGCGCAGGCGGGCGACGGTGTCATTGATGTCGTCGACGGCGAACATGACGCGATGGAGGCCCAGCGTGTTGGGCGGCGGATTCTCCGGCTCGGCGTCGACCGCCGGGGGGGTGTGGTACTTGGTCAGCTCCAGCTTGCTGTGGCCGTCCGGGGTCCGCATCATCGCGATGTCGCTCCGGACGCCGTCGAGTCCGACGGTACGGTCCGCAAAGAGGCCTTCGACCTGCCCCTTGCCTTCCAGCTCCATGCCGAGCTCCGTGAAGAATGCGACGGCGGCGTCAAGGTCGTCGACGACGATCGCGACGTTGTCCATCCGCTGAATGGTCATGTCTCCGAGCCTATAACCGGGGCGAGTCGCCAGTCCGGTGTGGAAGGAACCGACGGCTCGCCGCTGGCGGCGTTCCGGGGCGCCGATCCTGACCCGAGGGTGGCGCCGCAATGAGGCAGCGTTTGCCCGTTCCCGGACCCGGACCTAGGCCCCGGGCTGCGCCTCGAGGGGGTGGCGTTACGCGTCCCCCTTCTCCTAACCCGTCCTGCACGTGAGGGGCTGGGGGTGGCGGTCGGCGCGGATGTTCAGGACCCGGGCAGGTTGGGCGGTGTCTAGGTTGGGCGGCCATCTCTTACCCCGAAGATGTCCGAGTTGCCAAAGCCGGCCGGGCAGTCGTTGTTCGGTTCGGGCTGCGGTGGGTCGTCCTTCGTAGTCTTGGTTCGCAGCGCGGCCCTCCACGCGTCGATGTCCGGACAATCGGCCGCCGCCCTTGTGTCGTTCCACACGAACGCGCCAAAATCATTGGTCGCGGACGCGTACACGTAGTCGCCGAGGAACTCGGCAACCGGTGGGTTGTTCTGGCTGGATCCACGGGCGTCACCGGAGCGCTCGCGATGTACCTCGCCAAACGGCCCCACGACCCCTGAGGTCACGTTCGCGTGCGCCGACCACCGCTAGAAGAGGCCGCTGCGTCGACGTCGTTCGTCTGGTACGGAGCGGTGAACGCGTTGTAGACGAGCCACGCGTCGGTTCCGTCGGGTGAGATGGCAGCCGCGGCGTAGTACCCACGGTCGGAGGCATTCGTCTCGACACTGCATCGGGATTGGCCCACGTGTCGCCGCCGTTGGTCGACGTCGAGAACATCACGTGCTCGTTGTTCAGCTCCAAACCGTCAACCCACGTCATCACGATCTGTTCGGTCGCCCTCGTCCCGGTAGGAGCACCGTTCGCGATGTCCACGCTCGGTGAGGTCGACAGATCGTCTCGGGCTCCCGCGACGCCATCCATCGAGTTGCGACCGATCACGGGGTCGAAGACGCCGGTCGGTGCGACCGTGAACAGCTTCTGCCGTTCTTCGAAGGTAGCCCCACCATCGAACGACCGGCTGGAGATCCCCCTCTTCCTTCGTTTGCTAGTGTGAACCCGTGCCAGAACAGGTAGACGGTCCCTTCGCTATCCGTCCGGATCGTGCAACCGGTCGCCCCCGACGCCAACGCCCACTGGCCGGAGGCAGCGTTTTGGTTGCCTTCGACGACCACTGCTGGACCACGTGGTGCCGCCGTTGGTGGACCGGGCCAGGGTGAGTCGGACCGCGTCGTGCCGGCGCCGGAGCCGCCAACGAAGTTACCGAAGCAGACGTGACGTTGCCGAAAAAGTCGCTCGTCGCAGCGTTGTCGGCCCAGATCTGCTCCTTGTCGGAGAATCCGTTCCCGCCCGGACTGATGAGGAACGGTGCCATCCATCGGGCCTGGTCCGAGAGCTGAGCGGCCTTGGTCGAGGCGTCGGCCGTCCGTCGATCCGTGAGGCTCCGTGCCTCCACTCCCTTGAACTGGCTCTCCGAGTATTGGATGGGAAATTGATCATCAGGTTGGCGAAGTCCGGCGTGAGCCGTTCGCCCAATGCGAAGATCCACCGCTCAAGCCGGGTCCCCAACACGACGCGGTGTCCCCGTCGGAAACGAGGCCATTTCGAATACCGGGGCAGGGTCCAATCGATCTTCCTTCTCTGAGCGCAGCATCTTTGGAGTCACGCCCGGCGGTTAGCCGCCGCCAAACACAATTCTCCGCGCTGTAACCCGTGAAGGTCGAGTGCGTCCAGCTCCGAGCCACCGTTGGTTCAACTGGATTCCAGTGCTGCCCACACCCGGGGTGGACGGGCAGCATTATCAGGCCCAGCATTCCAGTTTCCATGTCGATGTTGTTGTTGTCCCCGGCCACAAGGGATTCGGATGCCAGATCAATTTGAACCGCTGGCTCTTCTGCTTGTTGCCGCTGAACGGATTGGCGTCGCCTACCGTCACCTCCATATCCAAGACAGAACACGCCTGACTGTCAAACGGAGTAAATCGGCTGCAATCCACAGCACGATGCCGATCCGCGCTTGCTGGCGGGGAAGCCTCATGGTCCTATCCTCCTTCAAAATCCGAACCTACTGACAGGCTTGCACTGGAGTCTCACATCGCGCCATCGTGCAATCGACGTACTCAAGCTAGTTCACTCGTAGCCGACCATCTGGCGCTCAAGCGCATTGATGGCAACCTAGACCTCCGGCTCGCCGTGCGGCACTGCCCGCGTCCGGGTCAGTCCCTAGGAAGCAAGGTCGTTCGCCTCCCTTTGCAGCCTCGCCACGGAAGAGGTTGTTGGAGGAGGTGGTCGCCTCCGAGCATCAGGTCCCCACCTGGACGACCAACGCGAGGAGGCCGACGTCGCTCCCTTTCGCGTGGACGACGCCCCGCGGAAGGAACGCGGCCTGGCCCACCTCGACGGTGGCCTCCTGCTCGCCTTCACGAACCCACCCGCGGCCGTGAATCGGAACGAAGAGTTCGACCGAAGCCAGTCCGTGCGCCCCAACCTCACCGCCTGCTTCGATGCGAAAGGCGCGGACGTGAGCTTCGCCATGCCCAAAGGCTATGGACGCCGCATCTGCACGTTGGCGTCGTCCCACGTCACGTGAATCCACCCCAGCGCCGAGACGTCGATGACTTCCATCCGCTCTCCATAGTTGTCGGACGAATCCGGATGGGGAGGGATTCTACGTCCCGGCAACGGTTCAGCCAGGATGTACGTTCCCGAAAAGTGACCGGCGTCACGCGTCCGCACGGAATCAGGTCCAGGTCCAACGGGGCGCCGCTTCAGGCTCGCGTATAGCATGTGGACATGCCGATCTACGGATTGGTCATCACGCTGAGCGACGCTGAGTTGAGCACCCAGCAGTCAGAGCGTGTACTGCCTGCTCTTGCCAGTGCGTTTGGCAGCGACGCCATAACCGAGGTCGTGACCTGGGACCGCTATCACATGTGGCGTCTCACGCACACGATCGAGGCTCCGACGATGCTCGAGGCGGCGGAGGGCATCATACGGATGGCGCGGGAAGCGCGCGACGCGGCGGGCATCCATCCGGGACAGGCGGTCGGGTTCTCGTCGCAGTTGAGGGATCTTTCTCATCCACATGAGCTCGTCTTTCCGATGGGGGAGACGCGTCCGAGATCAGGGTTTGAGCGAGGATCAGCCTCCGACCCTGGAGCTGACTCCGAGCAATAGGGACGCTTCCGCCCACCCCCATGTAACCCGACTCCTGCTGACTCCGGTAAAGGAGGGTCATCATGACTCACATATCAACCACCAGCGCGGCGGTCGGTACACGATGAACGCCCCCGCATCGATCACCATCACGCCAGTCCGCGTTGCCGACCTGCTCGCCGAGGGCGAGCGGATGCCGGTGTACGTGCACGTCATCGACCATCCCGATGCGCGCGTGCTGGTCGACACCGGCATGACGGAGCTGCATCCGGCGGTGGCCGACCTCGATCCCCGCCTCCGTCCACTGAGCGAGCAGGACTTCGACCTCGCCGGCATCGACATCGTCGTCAACACGCACCTGCACTTCGACCACTGCGGCGGCAACCACCTCTTCGCCGGCAGGCCGATCTACGTCCAGCGTCGGGAGCTCGACGACGCGCGCAGCGAGGACGACTACACCATCCGCGAGTGGGTCGAGGCGCCGGGCGTGCGGTACGTGCCGGTCGACGGCGAGCTGGAGCTGCTTCCCGGGCTCCGGCTCGTCCCGGCGCCGGGCCACACACGCGGCACGCAGGTGGTCGTCGTCGAGACTGGCGGGCGTCCGGTCGTCGTCGGCGGCGACGTGGCGGTGTGGTTCGGCGAGCTCGACGAGCCGCACACCGAAGGCCAGTTGCGGGTGCGTGCGCTCGACCCCGAGCTGGTCTGGCTCGCGCACGAGCACGAGCCATGGCGACCCCGCACCGTCTAGGCATCAGTCCCAACACCGCTGCGGGCGGTTTTCGTGAGCACGGTGTAAGCAAGACGGCCCTCTTGGCGACTTGGCTCGATAGTCGGGGAACGAAGATCCGCAGATCAGCGCACGTGCGAGAGGGGGAGTCGAACCCCCACGCCCCTTCGGGCACCGGATCCTAAAGTTGCTGCGGCCAGGCACGGATCCCGGTTCTACGTGTCGTCCTGTGTCGTCTGGTGTCGTCCTGTGCCCCCGGTGTCGTTCCGTCGTGAGCAAGATGTGAGCAAGAGCCTCATCTCGCCGAGGTGTACGTGGACTGGAATCGGCGGATGAGGGGTGGCGGACCGTCTGTTTGAGGGGGAGGAGGCGGTCCTCCACGTGATCGAACGGATCGTGGCACCCTGGGTCTCCGGGTCGACGCAACGTCACCTTGGGTGGACGCGTGACTTCCGACGGCTCTCGGGTGCAGACCCGATTTCTTAGCGCCCTCTTTTCGCCCCACTGACGCTGCTCCCTCGACGGCCTTCTCCACCACCCGGTATAGACGCCAGCGATCCGGGACGCCCTTGAGCTCGTGCTCGCCGGCGTCCTCGAACACGAGGCCCGAGCCGACGACGAGGTCCTTCACGGTCTGGGAGACGAGGACCTCGGACGGGCCGGCGAGCGCGCCGACGCGGGCGCCGATGTTGACCGCGATGCCGCCGATGTTGTCGTCGATCGTCTCGACCTCGCCGGTGTGCAGTGCCGGCTCGGACCTCGAGCCCGAGCGGCTGGATCGCGTCGAGGATCGCGTTCGCGCACCGGATCGCACGCGCCGGCCCGTCGAAGGTCGCGAAGAACCCGTCGCCGGCCGTGTCCACCTCTCGCCCTCGGTACCGGCCGAGCAGTCGCTCGAACGGTTGCGTGGTGCCGGTCGAGCAGTTCGCGCCAGCCGCGGTCGCCCGAGCTCGGACGCTCGTCTCGGTCGAGCCGACGATGTCGGTGAACAGCACGGTCGCGAGCACTCGGTCGTAATCGGCCTCGTGTCCGAGCACCGCTCGCGAGGAATCGGTCGACCTCATCGATCGCGACGTCCTTGTCGTCCGAGCATCAGGCATGGTCGTGGCCCGGCGGCTCGACATACTCGGCGCCCGGGATGTGCTGGGCGATGTACCGATTCCTCGTCGGGTTCGTCCTCCGCCCGATGGATGATCAGGGTCGGCACGTGGATGGGGGATAGGACGTGTCGCACGTCGGTCTCCTCTCATCCGCTCGGCCGATACCGCCGCACCTGGGCTCGCGGTCTCGGCCCAGCCGCGACCCACCGAACAAGGCGAGGGTCGTCGGCCATAGCTGTGTTCGAGGAGGGGTACTGTTGGCGGACGAACTCCTCGGTGCCCCAGCCGCGCTCGATTTCGCCCAACCGGTCCGCAACTCATCGTCGCGCATGCCCCAGGGCGCTTCCGGTCTCCCATTTCACCGATGGATACGAGCCGTCGATCACCAGCGCCAGCGTGCGTTCCGGGTAGGTCGCCGCGAACAGAGAATCCAGCATCCCGACTCGGAGGCCCCGTAAATCACCGCGCGTTCGGAGTCAACCTCGTCCATGACCGCGCGTAGGTCGTCCATCCGGGTCTCCAGGTTCGGAAGCTGGTCGGGTGGGACCGGGTCAGACAGCCCGAAACCGCGCTTGTCGAACATGATACAAGTATTGAGAACGACGCGATCCGGAGGAGGTAGGAGGCATATTGGAAGAGCTCCCATCGGTATTCGAGGTGCGTAACCAGGGGCCGACGTAGACCATGTCGAGGGGTCCGTCTCCGAGAACCTGGTACGCGATGTGGACCCCGTCGGCAGTCTTCGCGTAGCGGGTCTCAGGCACGTTCACATCCGGGATCCTTCACCGGACCACCCGCAGTCGCAACCGAGGAAATGCCGACCCGTGAGAAGATTGGAATAGGTCGGAGGAGGAGTCTCGGCGGGGGGGAGCGGTCAGAGGGAGGGTCCTTAACGGGAAGGTAGAGGAGGGTAGGTTGGTCGTAAGAGAGGAGGAAGGGAGCATTGGGGGGTGGTGGTGGCGACGGAGAAGAGATCGATGGGGAAGGGGTCTCCGATAGGGAGCTTCGCAAGGGGGTGATCGCCTTCCATTCGCCCATCGGCGAATCTAGAGTCGAGATCAGGGGACTAGGGTTAGAGGGAGATGATGGTGGGAGTGTGACCTTTGAGTATATTTGGAGCAGGTAGCCGATTTCGAGGCTGGAGTAAGAGAGGGAGGGGA
The DNA here is from genome assembly GCA_963823255.1 of uncultured Actinomycetes bacterium. Taxonomy (GTDB): domain Bacteria; phylum Actinomycetota; class UBA4738; order UBA4738; family HRBIN12; genus DASSJM01. The sequence continues at coordinate 729,497 of CAWGKU010000001.1, read as the reverse complement.
GGAGTTGAGTCGTGTTCGGGATCTGAATCAGGCGACGGAGAGATCCTTTAGGTGTGAAGAGCAGCTCCACGACTCGCCCCAGCGATGTTCTGCGACAGGTACCGGGTTGCGGGAAGGTTCTCGTCACCAGAGCGAACGATGCACAGGGTGGGCGCAGTGATTGTCGGAAGCACATCGCGCACGTCGTAATCGTATGCAATCCGCGACAGTGCGACGGCGGCTCCGGGGGTAAGAGACATTCGGCACAGGCGCTCCCACCATCGCGCAACCCGGAGTCGTTCCCCGGCGTCCAGGCCATCCGCCCACTCGTCGAGCGACACGTCGAAGTTCCCCTCTATCCACGTCTTCTCGGTCGCCTGGAGGTCGGCATCGACGGCCTCGACCGGGAGCCATCCTTCGGGAAGTCGTCGTCCTGGATCGCCCGAGGGAACGTTGCCCACAGGATCAGCGCCGACGTCCGTTCGGGATGGGTCGCCGCGAAAAGGATGCACTGCGGCCCTCCCTCGGAAGAGCCGAACAGGGAAGCGCGCTGGGAGCCCACCGCGTCAAGGACCGCGAGGAGATCCTCGCTCCGCTCCTCTAGGGTGGGGAGGGCATCGAGGGGAAGAGGATTCGGAGAGTCCGGTTCCGCGCTTCTCGAAGAGGATAAGGCGGGAGAACGAGGCCAGACGCTCCAGAAACCGGACCACCAGCGGCTCTTCCCAGAACACCTGCAGGTGGCTGACGAACGAGGGCACGTGCACGAGGTCGATCGGTCCCGCGCCCACGACCTGGTACGCGATGTGGACGCCATTGCGGGTCTTCGCGTACCGAACCTCGGGAACGTCCATTAGCCCACCACCTGATAGGCGATGGAGCCGTCGTCGGCCGTCTTCGCGTAGCGGGTCTCAGGCACGTCCACATCTGGCATCCTTCAACGGACCACCCGCAGCCGCAAACCGAGTAAATGCTGGGACCCCGGTGCAGGATGTGGTTGGGGTGTCTGAGGGGAGTTTGGTCTCGCCGGCGCTCTCAGCTGGCCAGGAGTTAGTAGTGGTGGGCGCGGGCTCCCGGTGCGCCCAATGACCGGGGAGACGCCGAGGCCGGCGACCAAAGCACCCTCCGACCGCACTTGGAGCAGTCGAGGACGAGCGTCCCAAGCGCGCGCTTGTCAGCCCCCGAACTCCTCGTAGCTTCTGAAGACCGTGATGAGGAAGATCATCGCCCCGCTGCCCACCGCGGGCAGGACTGCAGCGGGCCGGTGTCGTTTCAGCCAGCCCAGCATCCCGACGACGATCGAGGCTACGAGAGGCGCGATCGTCCAGACGTACAACGCCGGATAGACGTAGCCGGGGACGCCCTCACCGGCGGCGAAGTTCCCGCCGGCCTCCCGGGTGATCGCGATTGCGATAGCAGCGCCGACGAGGTACCAGACCCACGACAGGAGGAACAGGAACCACGACCATGAGAGGGTGCGGTCTTCGAACGATCGCGGCACGTCGGACCGCTGCCGCGGGCGCTCACGGAGCATGCGCACCACCTCCACCCGACAGCAGATCAGGTTGCTGTGTGCACCTGGTCTGATGAGTCCGTCAAGCATTCTCTTGCGCTGCTCGAACTCCTCCTGGAGATCTCTCCCCGAGCGAACCGCTCGGCCAGGATGTCGCGAGCGCTGCGGTTCCCCGCGGTTTTCGATGTCGCCGTGGCCACCGTGTCCCGACCCGCCGTGGCCCATCATCATCCGGCCCATCATGAAGATGCAGACCACCATGACGAGGGCACCAACCACCCACCAACCTCCGCCCCACATCATCGTCATCACCTTCCCTTCAAGCGCGAGACGCGCCCAGGTACCGACCTGTTCAGGTTGCTCCGGTCCTCAGGATGAGACAGGGCTATACGTCCCGTCCCGAAAGGGACCGAATGCGGCACTGCGCCTGAACGATCGGCTGCACGTCGTGGAATCGCGACACCCGCGCGCTCCCACGCTGGGCGGAAGCCGGCTCCACCGGGCTCCACGATCGTCGCCGATGGCCGACTGGGACCGGTCCGACGCCCTGACCGTGACGAGCGCTACCCCTCGCCGGCTTCTCCGCCCTCTCCGGACTCGCCGCCTCCGCCTTCGAGCGGCGGGTCGGCGAGGAAAGTCGCCTGAAGACCGGCGATCAGCCGCTCGATCTCGGTGTCGGACAGGCGAGCGCCGGAGTGCGTGATGCCGTAGTACCAGGGTGGCATCCCGCCCTCCTGGATCACCTCGGACACCTCCTCGGCTTTCTGCGGCCGGTCCCATTCGGAGAAGTTGAGAACATCTCGCCCCTCGTCCACATCGTGCTGGCTGAGCCAGGAGACCGGCGCGATGTTCGTGTACCAGGGCCAGTCCGTCTCGTTACTGTGGCAGTCGAAGCAGGCGGCAACGGCGAGCGCCCGGGTCTCCGGGAGTCCCAGGCGGGCTCCGCGGTCACCGGCGGATCCGAGTGGTCGCGCCCGTACGGGATCAGCTGGATCAGCAGAAAGCCCCCGAAGAGGACGGACAGGCCGATCCAGATCACACGTCTCACGCCGCAATCCTGACACGAAAAACTTTCCCTGGTGCACGAAGGCTTCCTGCCCGCCGATTGGGTCGTTGGACACTTGGCCGCGCTCTCGACTGATCTCGTCGGACCTCCTAGCATCCCCGTGCGGACAGTCGAAGGGAGCCCGCATGGACAGTCTCGAACAGACTGAGCAGCGGTAACACGCAGCCCTCGCCGAACTTGTTAAGGGAACCCTCGACCGGCCCTCCAGATGTTCTCGATTTCTCCTCCGGGACGACGTGGTTCTATGCAACCCCTTGTACCCCTACGCGAAGGGTCCCGACGAAGTTGCGAAGGTCACTGAGCAAGCGGCGGCCCACTTGGCAGACGGCACCTGGGAGTTCGAGCCGGTGACTAGCTTCGGCACTGCTGAACTCGCCTACATCATCGAGGTCGAGCGGTTCAGGGCGATCATCGACAGCACCGAGGGTTCAGGCGCTCTCCGGGTTACGACGATCTTTCGCCTCGAAGAAGATGTCTGGCTGATCGCGCACCGACACGCGGACCCGATAACGACGCCTCAGCCGATGGAATCGGCCCTGCAGAGGTAGAGCCGCTGCGCCCTGTCACCCCGCCGCTTCGAGAAGCTGTTTAAGCCCGGTCCAGATCCTCCGCTCCTGCCGACGCCCCATGCTCGCGACCAATGGACCCATGAACCTCAGAACGCCGTGCGCTTGAACGTCCCATGACCATCGCATCAGGGTGGAGCCGTTCACCGGTTCGAACGTCAATCCACCCGTTGAGGTCCCTCCTGTCCATGTGGACACCTCGGCGATACGACGCGGCCTGTCGAACTCGGTGAACTCGGTCGTCATAGGGATGACCTTGCCCCGGTCGATGATATCTCGGCCCGGAAGGATGTCCCCACGCCGATAGGGCCCTCGGTGATCTTCTTCGCGACGCGCATCTGTGCGTTGTACCGAGGCTCGTTCTCCGCATCGGCGACGAAGTTGAACACCTCCTCACGCGGTCTCTCGATGACGATCTCGCCTTGAACCGTGACCATCACCACCACCCCTCTCGGGTTTCATGCTAGGTCTGACCGCCAGCCGTGGCTTGGCCATCGGGTCCCCTCCCAACAGGTCACTCGGGTCAGGGGACATTCCGTGAACCCTCGCGCAACCGAGCGATCTGTCGCTTCACTTCCGCCGATAGGGCTAACGGTCCTTGCCCACGCTCAACGTCGTGGTGTTGGCGGCGACCCTGGCGGCCGATCCGGTCACCCGGCGCATGCACTGTCAAGCGCGTCAGTGAACCCCAGCGAGCCTCCCGATGGGTGCGGTGGGTGTAGCGGCGTGCCGGGTGGTCGCGACCGCCCAAAGCAGCACCATGACACCCGCGATTCCGATCAGCAGCGTCTCGGTCCCGATGATGAGCCCCGCGATGAGCAGTACGAGGGCCACAGCGCCGAGGGCCGACCCGACCATCATGCCCGGGTGTTGGACGAACGCGCTCCTCGTCGCCATGTCCTCGGACCGTGTCCCGATACTGCACATCGCGACCCCGAGGATTCCGACGCGATGATGCCCGCACGGGGGCTACCGAGCATCGGCCACGCCCATCCCTGGGTGACTGCGAGGGTGATCGCGACGACCAGCGTTGCGAGGGCTGTTGTGATGGCGTCCCGGTAAGTCAGCTTCATCTGTCTCACCTCCTACCAGCAGCTTGCCAACCCGAGGGCCGGCCGTCCCGGGGCGATAGTCCCTCGCCGCACGGGTCCTCCGTCTGAATCTCGGACCGTCAAGGGACATAGGTGAGCACTCGCGCATCTCGAGGCCACGGACGCTCGAATTGCAGGCCGCAACGCTGGGGCAGATGATGGAAGCCATGGGGAAAGTTCGTACAGGGCACGCAATGTCGCTCGATGGGTTTATTGCTGGGCCGAACGACGGTCCTGAAGCACCTATGGGTGTGGGCGGCGAGCGGCTTTTGGCTTGGTACATGGGCTGGCGACACCGAATACAGGCTGCCTGGACCGAGATGGTGTTCATGGTCTCGCCGCAGACCGCCGAGTACCTTGCGGAGACGCGTCGAACGACAGGGGCGTTGGTGTCTGGACGGAGGACATTCGACCTCACCCATGGGTGGGGCGGCGGACATCCTTTGGGCGTACCGGTCTTTGTTCTTACCAGTTCGGTTCCACAAGAGTGGGTTAACGAAGGATCGCCTTTTACGTTCGTTACGGATGGCCTCGAAAGCGCCGTAGGCAAGCGAAAGCGGCCGCGGGTGACAAGGACGTCGGCGTGAGGTGCCGGAACCTGGTGCAGCAGTGCCTCAAGATCGGGCTTCTTGACGAGATACACCTCGACCTGGTGCCCGTCCTCCTTGGGGAGGCGTCCGTTGTTCGACCAAGGGGCCGAGCCGATTGAGCTGGAGAACACGAGGGTGATCGAGGGCGCAGGTATCACGCATCTCACCTTCCGCGTCGACCATGACCCCTTACCAGATGGCCGACCGTAGCGGCTGTTGGATAGTCCCAGCGTCCTGTCGGGCGGCCACGTCACAACTCCGCGAGAGAGCGGGTAAGGAGGTCCTCGACCTGCGCCCAGGAGAACCACGGTTCCGTTCCGTAGGCCTTCCAGCCGTGGTACACGACGCCGAGCTGGAAAAGCCAGCGCGCCCGGAACAGCTCCATGCTCTCGAGCCTCTCGCCGGTGGATGCCTCGTACAGCTGCACGAACAGGTTCTCGCTCGGCGGGCCGTAGGGCGCAGCGCCCCTGAGATGCGAGAGCGAGACGAGTTGGCCGATGTCTGAGCGAGGATCGCTGATCAGCGCCTGCTCCCAATCAACTACCCCGACCAACTGCTGGCCCCGGAAGAGATAGTTGAACGGGTTGGGGTCTCCGTGACACAGCGCCAGTCGGCCGCCGCTCGGGGTAGACGCCAGCAACGCCGTCAGTGCTCGGTTCAGCAGCGGCTCGTCGGCGCAACCGAACGCCGACATGCGCCGCGCAACGGCTTCGACCTCGCCCTTGAATCCTTCGGCGGCCGAACTCGGTACGCCGAGGAAGTCCAATCCCACCGCCCGCCAGTCGATCGCGTGGATCGCGGCGACCGCCGCGGCGAAGGCGGGAAGGTCGGCGGCGAACGTGGCGAAGTCGGCCTCCGGCGCAGGCATGTGGGCTGCGTCGATGGATTCGAGCAGGAGGAAGGGTGCCCCGAAGAAGCGTGGGTCGCTCTCCGAAGCGAGCACGCCGGGCACCGGCACCGCCGTGCCGGCGAGGTGGTTCAGCACTTCGCCCTCCCGGAGGATGTCGTAGGGCTCGAAGATCCCGCGCGTAGGCTGGATCCGGAGCACCGCGGCCGCGACCGGCGCGTCGGTTAGCTTCACTCGACAGGTTACGTTCGACAGACCGTCGCTGAGCGGCACGACGGTTACGACCCGCGCGTCCTCGAACCCGATCAGCGTTCGGAGCCACGACTCGACACGCGCGGGCTCCGGGACGCCCGTCGCTTCGTCAATGTCACTCATCGGGCTCCGCTTGCCGTCGTCGACGAGTCGATCGTGCTCATCCGCTCAGCCAAGAATCGTAAGCGATGAGGGCTCCTGGTCGGCCATGCTGATGCCTTGAACCCCGTGGACCTCATGCCGCACTCGCGTGCAGTTCAGGAAGAGCTTTGCGGAGTTCACGCTCGGATCGCGCTCTCATCTAGCGGTCCGGAGGCAACCGGTCTACGCATAAGGAGCGTTGAGGGCGGATCGAGAGGGTTGGGCAGCGCAGGCACGGAAACCGTCGCTGGACGCGGCGGCGGGATGCACTGCTCGGGCTCGCGCCACGGCCTGACAGCCTGCCTTCACGGTCACCCGAACGTCCTCTCTCACGCAACTCTTACGGAGTGTTGTTGGTGCCTTAGCCACCGATTGGGCGACCGCTAGTGCCGCTTTCCCTACGGTGACCCTGGCGATGTTCCAGGGGGACCGCTAAGGAGGGCATGATGATTAGGACACCGGTCGTGCGAAGGGTGGGTGCGATCGCGATCGCGGCGACGACACTGTCCGCGCTTCTACTGGCGCATCCGACCCTGGCATCCGCGGGGACCCCCACCTGCCACGGGGAGTCCGCCACCATCGTCGGCACATCGGGCGCGGACAACCTTCACGGGACCTCCGGGCACGACGTCATCGTAGGTCGCGGTGGCAACGACGTCATCGACGGTCGCGGCGGTCACGACAAGATCTGCGGCGGCAGCGGGCAGGACACGCTCTCCGGTGGAACCGGAGACGACCGTCTGTACGGCGGCGACGGGCACGACTCGCTCGACGGCGGCTCCGGCACGGACCAGGAGCACGGTGGGTCCGGCTCTGACGAGTGCGACGGTTCGAGCTGCCCGGATGACGGGGGCGGCTTCCAGCTCCTGATCGGCTCCGACCCGCACGTCTCGGGACCCAGCTAACCCTGGGTCCCGAGACCGTCGCAGACTCGGGAGTCATCTCATGATGGTCATGAATAATCGCAGGCTCGCCGTGCGGCGCGGGCTCCCGGTGCTCCCAGGATTGGAGTTGACCGCAGTGATAGGTATGAGGCGTACCGTAACTGACGACCCGAGCCTGGTGGCGACGTTGACGACCGTCGAAGAAGTCATAGCACAGAGCTCATCGCGGTCGATCCCTCGGCCAACCTCGTGGAGCCGCCGGTGCCATGTCCGCGGGGGGCGCTGGGTCAGTGCTCGTGATGCAAGACGGCGCCCCTTTGGCATCTTCACCGAGCGCGACATCCTCCGGGCGCTGGGGTCCTCCTCCAACGGATGTACCACTGATGGCGAGCAAGCGGTGTACGAAGTGCGGGAAGGTCGAAGACCGGCAGGATTTCATCGCAGTGCAGTCAACCGCGACGGTAGGACCTCCCGTTGCAAGATCTGTCGTTGGAGGACGCTCGACGGTATGCGAAGCGTCGACGGGCTGCGGAACATGCTGCAGAAGGGCGTGAGGCCGAGCTGATGCGAGAGTGTGGCGACTTGGCGGAGGGGGCGGTCGGGGGTGGCTAACCGCCCCTCGACCCGGCGCTTCCACATCAGCGTCGGGCCGGCTTCGCTGTTTGAGAGATGCCTGTACGTCGTCCGCACGCGGCTCGAGCCGATCGACTTCGGAGGGCGCGTGAAGCACTCCGTGGAGCGGCTCGAAGAGCGAACCCCTCCGCCGGAACTACTGGAGCCCTTCGTCTCCCGGGAGTGGGAGCTCGTCACCGTAGAGGTGCTCGAATCGAACGGAAAGTGGTTCTCGGCTGGATGGCGGCGGCGGAAATCGGATGCAGAATTGGTTCCTCGTATTCGGCAGCAGCGGTAGCGCCTCCGAGCTCATAACCGTGTTCCCGACGACAGATGAGCCGGTCAGTCGGCTCAAGAACGGGACCCGACATCGTTCGTTCCGGTGATCTGGTTCTACGATGAGGTAGACCGCGTGAACACTGCCTTGATGTCTGAGGCGGCGAACACATGAAGCGTTGAATCTCGTGGCTGTCACATGTGCGGTCTTGGTACCTCTCGTGGTTCCCGCCCCGGTTTAGGGCTGGGCGAACGGAAGCGGCGGCTGCGACTCGTTCGGTGCACACGATTGGATCCTAGGCTGCATTTGAGCTTCTTGGTTCTGGGGGCTCGTCGACCCGAGGCGTTGCCTCCTTGGCTTTCCCCATCCAAGCGGTCAGAACGGTCACCGGATGCGCAAGTGGGAGGAGAATCGGACCAGGCTCAAGCGGAAGGCGGCAGCTTGGTTCGAGGCTCATCCAGCCCGTCTTCCAAAGCTCCATTCGCAGTGATCCGCGTCGCTCGCCGACGAATCCACCCATCGACCCGGGACCGTCACGGCCGAGGCACTAAGAGACGTACGCCTTTCGAACGAGCTTTGCTGTCCACGACTCCGCCGGGGGCGGCACACGCACAGTCTGCGTCGAACATTTCCCGCCTCTCCCGAAGGTGGTTCCGTCCCGATATCGAGTTGGACGGCCGGCACAGGCTGCTCATCGACAGCGAGGTCATTGCGTTTCTCGCTGGTCCCCTCGCCGAGAGGCGGATTTCGGAGCGCGCTAACCGTGCGGGGGCAGCGCATGATTACGAGCAAGCTGCGGACCTTGCTCTCAGGGTGGGCGGGGACGGGAGATGGCGCGTCCGCGTTCCTCCGCTGGTGCCGGTTCCAGTCGGAGCGGCTCGTCGCGGCTCGGTGGAGCATGATTCAAGCACTTGCGACGCACCTCCTCGAGGTGGGGAAGAACTCGGTCCTCACAAGGTCAGCTCCGCGATTCGGGAGGCGTGGGCGGCGGGGGTTCATTCGTCCTCACCGGCCGATTCAGCCGTGTGAGCAAGCGTGAGCAAGACGGCCTCTTCGGGCCATCCCGGCCGGACGCGCTCCGAACGAAGATCCGCAGGTCAGAGGAGGGTGCGAGAGGGGGGAGTCGAACCCCCACGCCCCTTCGGGCACCGGATCCTAAATCCGGCGCGTCTGCCGTTCCGCCACTCTCGCGGTGGGTGAAGCTTTCACCAGCGTAGACGTTGGGAGTGAGGGGCGGAGGGAGGGTGACGCCCCGGACCAGCGGGCGGCGCACCGGATCACGAGGAGGTGGTCGGAGTGCTCTCGCCCAAAGGAACGACTACCGCCAGGTGGTCGGCCGATGGGACGGGTGCTTGAAGAGGGCCCCACCCCCCATAAGGATGGTGCATCCCTTGCCGATACTTCAAAGGGATCGCACAGAAGGTGGGGAGAGATGGTCGTAACGGGCGGGGGCAGGCGCCTGGAGATTCTCGCCGCTGCTGGGCTGCGGGATTGCGCCAACTGCCATCACAGGACCATGCATTTCGTCGTGGACGACGGAGAGCAGCTCCTCTCCGTCGACCCCTCAGGACTCGGGCGAACCAAGCTCCTCGTCTGTGACGTGTGCCGTCACACGTCCTCGCCGAAGGAACAGGAAGTCGCTCGAACTCCGCCGGGCAAGCCCTAGGTCATGTGGATCGAGCTCCTGGTGGGGGATGCTTGAGCCGCACGTAGCCCCAAAGTCTGTGCGCTCTACGACAGGACGTGGAGTTGCTCCAGATCCGGCGCATCTGCCGGTCCGCCACTCTCGCCTGATGGAGCCGTTCGTGGTCACAACTGGGATGCTCCACGGGTGATGCGCAAGCACCTGCTCGCCGTGGTCGCGTGCCTCAGCCTGGCGGCCTGCACCTCGAGCCCGGCCGACGAGGTCGCGCCGGACCAACCGACCTTCGTCCTGGGCGCCCCCACGGGTCCGAACGGCGTCGAGCCGCAGCCGCCGCTCCTTCCCGAGGGCGTCGACGTCCTGGCAGTCCCCTCCGAGCGCGTCATCTCCATGTGGAAGCACCCGAAGGCCACCGAGGCGACCTTCGCACTCGACACGAAGAACCCGATGGGCACGTTGTCCCCGATGCTGATCGAAGCCGCGAAGCGGCGGGCGGGCGAGGCCTGGTACCGGGTCCTGCTCCCGCTCCGACCGAACGGGACCTCCGCGTGGGTGCGCGAGAGCGACGTCGAGCTGCGACGGATCGATCAGCGCATCGAGGTCGACCTCTCCGAGCGGAAGCTCCGCTACTACGTCCACGGCGACCTGGAGGAGCACTTCAAGGTCGGCGTCGGAACGGACGCGACCCCGACCGGTACCGGCATGTTCTACGTGTGGGTCAAGGTTCACTACGCGAGCCCCTATCAGCCCTACGGGATCGCGGCGCTCGGCCTCTCGGGCTTCTCGCCGGTGCTGTCGGAGTGGCCTGGCGGCGGCCGGATGGCGATCCACGGGACCTCGAGCCCGAGCGACCTCGGCAACGCCGTGTCGCACGGGTGCGTCCGCGTCCTCAACGACGACCTGAAGTCGCTGCTCGACGTGCCGCTCGGCACGCCGGTCGAGATCACCGCCTGACCTTCGATCCCGGCTCGTCACCGTCAGGCGGGCTCGGGAACCTGTCTCAGGAGCGGCCGCGGACCGACAGGTAGTGGTGCCACAGGATCCGCGCCGCCGTGGCTCGGTGTGGTCGCCATGAGCGAGCCCGCTCCTCGAGCGCCTCGAACGTCGGCTGCGCCGAGAGCTCGAGGAGCTCGCGCGCGGCGGTCGCCAGGGCCTGGTCGCCGTGAGGCCAGACGTCGGGACGCCGCAGGCACATGATGAGGAAGATGTCGGCCGTCCAGCGGCCGATGCCTCGCAGACCCATCAAGCTCGCGCGGACCTCGTCGTCGGAGAGCGTCCCCAACCCCTCGAGATCGAACCCGTCGGCGAGCGCGGTCGCGAGATCCCTCGCGTAGCCGGCCTTCTGGCGGCTGAACCCGATCGCGCGGAGCTCCGCATCCGAGAGCTCGAGGAAGCCGCTCGGCACGACGTCCCCGGCCAGCGCCGTGCCGAGCCGGTCGAACGCCGCCTTGGCCGACGCCAGCGACACCTGCTGTTCCAAGATCAGGTGGACGAGCGTGGCGAACGAGGGTTCGCGCGCCCACAGTGGGGGAGGGCCGTACCGTTCGACCGAGGCGGCCAGCGCCGGGTCGGTCTCCGCGAGCTCGCGGACGGCGACCAGGAGCGTTCGGCGCGTGAGGGGTCGGACCATCGACCGGCATCTTCCCGCACCGCGCCGGAACGCCAACGCGACAAAGGCCTCAGCCGTGCTCGGCGTCGTACGCGGCCGCCACCTTCTTCGGCACGCACATCCGCCAGGCGTCCAGGACGAGCTCGCGCATCTCGGTCACGTCGAGCGCCGCGAGCCGGCATTCCACCCACTGGTACCGGAGGTCGCCCTTGCCGGGCATCATGAACTTGTCGGGTTCGGAGCGGACGAGCGCCTCCCGCTCCTCCTTGGGGAACCCGAACCCCATCTCGGTCTCGTCGCGCGAGAAGGCGACGAACACGATCCGGCCGACGCGGAACTTGACCCGGTCCCGCACGAGCGCCTCGGTCGTGCGGGGCAGGGTCATCGCGAACGCGCGCACGTCCTCGATCGTCACCATCGGCCGCTCCTCGGTCGCCGGACCGGAGACGCGCGGCACGATACCCGAGGGCGCCGACGGCGCCGACGGCGCTTCAGACCGAGCGAGCTAGGAGGCGACCTCGCTCGGGCTCTTCGCGTAGTTGGTCGCGCCGAACCAGTCGACCACGACCGCCGGCTCGTCGCCGACCACCCAGGCATCGTGACCGCTCGGCAGCGACGTGACGTCTCCAGGCTCGGCGACGAACTCCGTGCCGTCGTCCATCCGGATCGCGAGCCGCCCGCTGACGTGGTACTGGAAATGCGGTGCCTCGCAGCTCTCGGTCTTCGCGATCGGCTTGACGTCCTTCGACCAGCGCCAGCCGGGCTGGAACACCAGCCGACCCACCTCGTCGCCGCCGATCACGAGGATGTCGGCGTGGCCGTTCGGGAACGGGCGGACCTCGTCCGCGGTCTCGAACCCCTTGTGTGCGGTCTCCTGCATCGCTGCTCCCCCTTCCGGGTCGCCGGGAGTTCCGGTCGGCGGTATCCTTATCTACTAGTAGGTCAGGAGTCAAGGGAACCGCTAGGATGGGCTCGGCGGATGGGAAAGGATGTTCGGGTGGCGCGGCAGGCACGAGGGACCGATGGCGGGACCGCCTCGAAGATCCTCGACGTGGCCGAGCGGCTGGTCCAGCTCCGCGGCTTCAACGGGTTCAGCTACGCCGACGTGGCCGAGGAGCTCGGGATCTCGAAGGCGAGCCTGCACTACCACTTCGCCGGCAAGGCCGAGCTCGGCGAGGCGCTGATCGAGCGCTACGCGTCCCGTTTCACCGGCTCGCTCGACGAGATCGAGACACGACCGATCGACGCCCGCGCGAAGCTCGCGGCCTACGCGAAGCTCTACGGCGACGTGCTCCGCCGAAAGCGCATGTGCCTGTGCGGGATGCTCGCGGCCGAATACCAGACGCTCCCCAAGCCGATGCGTTCGGCGGTCGTGAGCTTCTTCGACGATCAGGAGGCCTGGCTCGTCGGGGTCCTCGAGCAGGGACGCGAGGAGGGGACGCTCCGCTTCTCGGGATCGGCGAGCGAGGCGGCGCAGGTGATCGTCGGCGGTCTCGAAGGCGCGATGCTCGTCACGCGACCGTACGGCGATCCGGCTCGTTTCCAGATCGCCGCCGACCGCCTGCTGGCGAGCTTCGCCGCCGACGCCCCCGCGCGGGTCTCCTGAAAGATCACCCCGCGGTTCGCTCGGCTCAGGTCTGGCGGTTGAACCACACCCCGCCGGGCCCGGCGTAGCTCAGACCCTCGCCCCAGGTAGCGATCGTCTTCCCCGCGCTCGTGATGGCGATCTCGCCGTAGTCGCCGTAGACCTCGTCGAACCCGTCGGGATGCTTGTACGCGGCCCCCGCCGTCACGTCCGAGATCACGACCGGCGCGCTCCACGTGGCGCCCCCGTCGTTCGAGGTCCGGTAGAACACGTTCCAGGCGCCGAGGTCGTTGCCGTTGCTCGTCTGCATGTACCAGGCGCGGACGTCTCCGGTGCCGCGGGACTCGACCGCCGGCGACGTGGCGTTTTCGCCGGACACCGAGAGGGCTATCCGCGCGCTCCACGTCCGGCCGCCGTCGGTGGACCGGCGCGCGAAGACCCGCTGCGGGCCGAGGTCGGTGGTGGCGCCGTCGTACAGGACGACGAGACGACCGGCGTCATCCGCCGAGATCGCGTCGTGCCCGATGTAGAAGTCCGGTCCACAGCCGTCGGACACGCAGGGCTCACCGACGTTCACCGTGTCGACGATGTGGTCCTCCCACGTGACCCCGGCGTCCCGCGAGATGAACACGTGGTGGTTCACGACGCCGACGGGTGCGCCGCCGGGGCCGGAGTAGTCGATGTCGCTCTGGGCGAAGACGACGGTGCCGTCGTGTAGCACGTCGGCGTCGTACGCGAAGAAGTAGCGGTTCGAGTCGACGAGTTTCAGTTGTGTCCAGGTTCGGCCGAAGTCATGGGATTGCGCGATCCACGGGTCACCGCCGGTGGGGCCGTTCCAGGAGAGGTAGACGTCTCTGCCGTCGTCGCTCGTGGCGAGCGCCGGCTTGTCGTTCCACGAGACGTTCCCGTAGGTCTTGATCGGCGCCGACCACGTGGCGCCGTGGTCGGTCGAGCTCACGAACACCACGTTGAAGCCGTTGAGGAAGGCGGCGTAGACGGCGCCGGTGTTCGGCACGACCTCGACGACGGGGTCGTACTGCCACGACCCCTTGCAGGCGCAGAGCGGTCGTTGCGCCGCCCAGGTTTGCCCACCGTCCGAGGAGACATGGAGCGAGATGTGCGGCACCGGGCAGTTGCCCGGACACGGCTTGTCGGCGAAGTGGGTCGTCATCAGGTACACGAACGGGGCCGCGGGATCCGCCGCGATCGCGGGCTCCCAATCGTCCGTGACGGGGTCGGCGACGCGTTCCCCGGCCCAGCCGGCCGCCGGTGCCGCCGCAGCCGCGGCAACCCTGGTCCGCACCTGCCACCTGACGCCCTGCTCGTTGGCTTCCTCGATAGCCTCGAGCCGCTCGCCCGTCTGTTCGGACAGCTCCTGCTCGACCTCGGAGCCGCCGCCCCGGCCCGCAGGCTCGCCGCCGGCGGCGGGAGCCGGGTGGGTGGGGCGCACGAGCACCCACGTGAGCAACAGGGCACCGACCACCAACGCAGCGAACGCCGTCCGTCGAACAGCTCGAGCCGACATCGTCCCTCCCTCGGATCGGGTCGTGTTCTTTTCCTATCACGACGCGAGGGACCGCTGCTCGGATCGCCGAGCCCTCGGGGCCCGGAGCGCTTCGGCTTCTAGAGCGCTAGTCCACGTACGGACCGTTGAACACCGGCGCCTCTCCGTAGGGCCGCCCCGCCATGAGCAGGAACCGGGTGCCGGGCACTGCATCGGTGATGGTGAGCTCCTCACCCGGACCGAGCAGGACGAGCTGCGGAGGTTTCGCCCGCCGCCCGTTGGCACCGAACGTGGCCTCGCCGTCGAGCATGTAGGCGAAGCCCTGGAACTCGGACGGGACGTCCAGCGTGGATGCGCCCCCGTCGGGGAATCCGACGTCGAACACGATCGCGGGTGTCCCGAGCTCTACGGGCGAGCCCTCACCGACGAGCACCCGGACCGTCGCGTCGCCTTCCTTCCGCACCGTGATCTGGTCGGGGAGCAGCACCTGAGCGCTCGGCTCGGCCTGCTTGTCCTTGCGGGCGAGGTTCACCCAGGTCCCGGTCCTGAGGGCGAGGAGCGCACCCTCGGGTAGCCGTGCGCGTTCGATCGCCCCGTCGGGTCCGGTGCTCGGGTTCGACAACCTCTGGCGCACGAGGCACGCTTCCGACTTTCGGAACTTGCAAAGCTGCGGATGAAGGGTCCGTTGGGATAGGAGACCCCGCTGCTTGGTGCGCCTCTAGGCGTCAGCCTCCGCTTCCGCCTCGAGCTCGGCAAGATCGAGCGCCAATCCGAGTGCACGGGCGATGTTGCCCGCGGCTGAGGCCACGCGCGCCGTCCCCACGATCGGGGCGACCGCGGCGAGGACCGCTCGGACCTGCTCAGCATCGATGTCGATCTCCGAGGCCATGCCCAGGTTCAAGAGGTAGGAGGCCGGAGGGGCATCCACCGATATCAGGGCGGCGATCCGCACGAGCATGATCGACTCCGGGTCGAGGCTGGACACCTCGAGGGAGTCTGCGGTCATCCTCGCGAGTAGGTCTAGTACCGGCTTGTCAGCCATGACGTCCTCCTCTTCCGTGGCGCGAGAACTGGTCCTCGAAACACGCTAGCACTGCCGTGCCCCGACCGCATCCCGCCGAGTGGGCCGCTCGCCTCGATCTCAGCGTCGATTCCCAGGAGCCGTTCCCCAAACGTTCACCTGGGAACGCCTCTAACTCAAGTTGGCCGCACTTGACTATCGGGCCGCTGATCGCGCAAGTGCTCAGGGTGCCTTCGATCCTGCTCTTGCTACACCCCGAAGACGTGGAACGTGATCGTGCGGTCCTTCGGCTCGTCCATCTCGAACAGGATCAATCTCTGCCACGTGCCGAATGCCGGTTCGCCATCGGTGACGGGGATCGCGTGGGAGGTGGCGGACAGCAGCATCGCTTTGACGTGGGCGTGCCCGTTCTTGCGCTCGTCCTCGTGCATGTTCTGGGTGCGGATCTCGAAATCGTCGTGCTGATAGTAGATGCCTTCGTGGGGGACGAAATCTGTCAGGTGTCTGCGGAAGTCGGCGAGCGCACCCTCCTCCCACTCGTTGATCAGCAGGGCGCACGTCGTGTGCGCGCAGAAGGCGACAACCATGCCGTCGGTCAAGCCGGCGTCCTTCACGGCGCGCCGCAACTCGTCGGTCAGGTCGAGGTAGCCGTAACGGTCATCGGCCGCGACAGTGATGGCGGTGCTGCTGGCGATCACTCGGGAACGCTCCTGTCGCTGGTGGTCGTCGGCGGGATCACCCCGGCCGTCGCCGCGGGCAGATCGAAGGTGAAGGTGGCGCGGCCGCCGGGCTCGCTCTCTTGGGTCGCGACCGCGCAGAACGGACCCTGCTCGAGGATCTCCAGCACGGCCGTCGAGAGGAAGCTCACGCGCTCTCGACCGGTCCGGCGGCCTTAGGAGGCAGCGCCAGCATCAGCCCCGTCCACAGGATGTGACTCGCGAGCGGCGCTACCACGCCAGCCGACCACCAACCGAGCACGCCCCAGAGGAAGCCGGCGACTACGGCGGCCGTGATGATGGGCAGGGACCGGCTCGGGAGGTTCCCGACCACGTACAGCACCCACGCCACGAGGGCGGCTCCCGCCGCTCCGATCCCCGTCAGCGTAAGGGACTGCTGCGTGAACCCGCGCCAGAACAGCTCCTCGCCCGGCACCGCGAGCAGTAGCGATAGCAGGAGCTCGCGCGCGAGCGGCGTGTCGGAGGCCTGTCCGTATGCGGCGGCAACCGCCTTGCGGAAGAACGCCCAGCGATCGGCCACGATCACGAACAGCCGCGTGGCCCCCCAGAAGACGACGCCGCTCGCCGCCCCGACGAGAGCCGCCTCCCCCGCCGAAACCTTCGCGGTCGTGTCCGGGTACAGAACGATCGCCACCAGGCCCATCGCCGCCAGGACGAACGGGACGACGCTCAGTACATCGCGCTTGCCACGAGACACGGACCGCCACGCCAGCATCTGGGCGACGAGTCCGGCAGCCACAACGAGGTAGTCGAACGTGCTCATGCGGGGAAGAACCTCGTCTTGACGGCGATCTCGGCGGAAAGGCCATCCCGAGTCCAAGCCTCCACGAAAGGGCCAACAACATGCCAAGCTACCACCAGGAAGATCATCGAGAACCGCATCCTCACGTTGCCCTGTCTTCTTTCGCCAGACGGAGCGTCCCTTGGTCGAGGTACTCAGCCGCTGCCCGTTCCACCCAGCACAAGGGACCCGTGTTGACGGGCCGACGCTACATCCGTTCGGCCTTCTGGATGTCGCGGCCGTGCGCCGTCAGCGCCCAGATGACCGCGATGTCCGCGGCGATCACGATGATGCCCCAGACCGGGTCAGTATCGGCAGCCACGCGAATTCGCCGCGATCGCGCTCACGGGCCGCCCCGATCACGCCGACGATCCGAGCCAAGACGTTGCCCGTGAACACGCCGAAGCCGGCGAGGATGATGACCGCGCCCACGAGCAGGTGCCACCATCCCCACGACTCGGCGGTCTGCTCGAAGATCGAGTCCACTGCTGTGAACGAATCCGGATTGATCAGTGCCGCAAGGCCCGCGAT
The DNA here is from genome assembly GCA_963823255.1 of uncultured Actinomycetes bacterium. Classification (GTDB taxonomy): domain Bacteria; phylum Actinomycetota; class UBA4738; order UBA4738; family HRBIN12; genus DASSJM01. Next base: position 712,272 of record CAWGKU010000001.1, on the reverse strand, counting down.
GATCTGGAACGAACCCGCCACGATCATGATGATCCCCGCGAAGCTGATCCAGCCGATGGCCGCGCCGCTCGGCTCGCTGATCGGCCCGGCGTCTGGCACCCGCACGGGTGACGGTGCGGGCGTTCCCACGCTCGGTTCAGTTGGCTGAGACATGACCCATCCTCCTCTCGACTTCTGACTAACACGACCAACCCCGAGGGCCTCATCGAGGTCTCGAAGTAGTCGAGCCCAGACCAGGGCAGCCGGCATCATCCGAGGTGGGTGAAAAGCGACAGGTTGCGGGCGGACGATAGGCCGAGCTCTATCGTTTCGCCCCGCCCGTGGGAACCGAAGCAACGGGCGACGTCTACTACCTCAGTTCGATGCCACCACCTGGGGGTGTCCATCTGATCTTCGGCATCATCCTCCTGCTCGCCGGCTTCCCCTTGTTCAGCGGAGCGGTCTGGGCTCGGACGGTCGGCGTGATCCTTGCCGTGATCAGCGCCATCGTGAACTCGCATGGCTGCCCTGGTATCCGGTCTGGTCGATCTCCATGATCGCGGTGTGCGTGGCGGTTATCAGGGCCCTGACGACGCATGGGCGCGATATCGTCGAGAAGGGCGGTGTCTGGGCGGAGCCTCGCCGTTGGTCTGAAAAGGGCAGGGGTCTGACGACCCCGGATACCCGGGAGTCGCCGATCGTTTCCCTGAGCGACCCGGCTGCCACATATGATGTCGAAACCTCTGGATGACCGGGAACGGTTGCGGCAAGGTGGAGGCGCCTTGGACGAACGGACCCTCGAGAGCAGCACGAGCGCCGCCGGCGTCGTGTTGCTCACGCTGTGCGCCGGGCAGTTCCTGATGGCGCTAGACAGCTCGGTCATGAACGTCTCGATCGCGACCGTCGCCGACGATCTCGACACGACCATCACCGGGATCCAGAGCGCGATCGTGCTGTACACCCTCGTCATGGCGATGCTCATGGTCACGGGCGGCAAGATCGGCTCGATGATCGGCCGGAAGCGGGCCTTCATGATCGGGTTGGTGATCTACTGCTCCGGCTCGCTCACGACGGCCCTGGCGCCGAACCTCGGCGTGCTGCTCCTCGGTTGGTCGCTCCTGGAGGGGATCGGGGCGGCGCTGATCATGCCGGCGATCGTCGCGCTCGTCGCGGGGAACTTCCCGCCCGAAGGGCGACCCCGCGCCTACGGCTTGGTCGGAGCGGCCGCTGCGATCGCGATCGCCGTCGGGCCGCTGATCGGCGGGCTCGCGACCACCTACGCCTCGTGGCGGTGGGTCTTCGCGGGCGAGGTGCTGGTCGGGGTCGGGCATCCTCCTCTTCTCCCGACGCATCACCGACGCACCGGTCGAGGTCCGACCCCACCTCGACGTCGCTGGGCTCCGTGCTCTGGGCCCTCGGGATGGGGCTGATCGATCTTCGGGGTGCTGATGTCAGGCGACTGGGGCTGGTTCCTACCCGCCGAGGGCGGGCCGTCGGTGCTCGGCCTGTCGCCGGTGTTCTGGCTGATCCTCGCGGGGCTCGTGTCGCTCCGTCTGTTCGTGATTGCACATCCGGCGCCTCGATGACGCGGGGGAGGAGCCGCTGTTCAGCCCATCGCTGATCTTCCAAGCGCGGTCTGAACGGCGGGCTCGTGATGTTCTTCTTCCAGTTCCTCGTGATGATGGGTCTGTTCTTCGTGATCCCTCTGTTCCTTTCCGTCGCCCTCGGGCTCTCGGCGATCGACACCGGGATCAAGATCACGCCGCTCTCGGTCGACGATGCTCCTCGCGGCGGCGGGCGTGCCCAAGCTCTTCCCGACGGGCTCGCCCCGTCGGGTCGTCGAGATCGGTTTCGTCGCTGGTGCTCGATCGGCATCGTGTCGCTCCTCGGTCGCGATGGACGTCGATGCCACCGCGAGCATCGTGACCGTTCCGCTGCTGCTGATCGGGCTCGGTCTGGGCGCCCTCGCCTCCCAGCTCGGGAGCGTCACCGTCTCGGCGGTGCCCGACGAAGTTGAGCACCCGAGGTCGGGGGGCTCCAGAACACGGCCTCGCAGTTCGGCGCGTCGCTCGGGACCGCGCTCGCCGGGTCCGTGCTCATCGCCGCGCTGACCGCGTCGTTCCTGAGCGGGATCGCCGGAGATCCCGATGTGCCGCCCGAGGTGGTCGAGTCAGGCGAACGTGCAGCTCACGAGCGGTGTCCCGTTCATCTCGGATGCCGACCTGGAGTCGGCCCTGCAGGACGCGGGGGTCGACCAGCAGACCTCTGCAGGCGGTCGTTCGACGACTACGGGGAGGCGCGCCTGGACGGACTCCGCACGGCCCTCGCGCTCCTCGCGCTCGTTTGCGGTGATCGCGCTCTTCTTCACCCGGCGGGTTCCAGACGAACAGCCCGGGAGCGTGGCAGCGGTCGATAGTCCCGCACCCGGCTAGCGAACCGCGCTCTGGCGCGCCGCGACTCCGAAGCGGATCTACGCCTTGGCTTCCGCTTCATGCTCGAGTTCGGCGAACTCGATCTCCATTCGAACGCACGGCGATATCCCCGCCGCCCGCTGCTGCGCGCACCATCGGTGCGACGTACTATCGAGTGGCGTGACCGAAGATCGATCTGCACCTCAGCCTCTGATCTTCACGGGTGAGCCAGCGCCAGCGAGATGGGTGACGACGACGGGCTCGGTGGTCCAAAACCCGGGACCCTCTCGGGCAGATCGAGGGCGGCCCAAGAGGCCGTCGGAGCGGCGTCGCGCTATTGGTGGATCAGCGTGCTCCGCGGCGGTCTGGCGTTGTTCCTGGGCATCGGGGCGCTCATCTCAGGGGCCTCCCAGCAGCTCCTCGTCAACTACATCGCCCTCTACTTGTTGTTGAGCGGTCTCCTTACGACCAGATGGGCCCTCGGCGTCAGATGGAGGGCCGGCTCACGGCTGGGACTCGCCGCCGGGCTGCTCGCGATCGCAATGGGACTGGTTTTGATGGCTCGCCACAGGCTCGAGGGCATCGTGAGCCCGGGCGAGCTCGTAAGTGCCGTGGCCGTGACAACCGTGGCGACCGGATGTCTCAGGATCGTGGGCGCGTTTGAGGTCGAGGAGCGCACGGGCCATCGATGGACCATCGGCGGGCTGATCCTCGGGTCGGTAGAGATCGTCCTCGGGGTGATTCTATTCCTCGTCAGGAACACTCAAGCATCTGCAGTTCGCGTCACGATCGGCATCTGGGGCCTCGTTGCGGGCTCCCTGCTCCTCGCTCAAGGGGTTCGGATGTTGCGAGCGCATCGATCCATCGGCTGACAGTTCGCACCGGGCGAACGTAGTGGCCGGTGTGGTGCTGGCGTGTGGGACCGCCGCGGTCTCCGACGACCCCGAGCCCTCCGACGACGCCGCAACCCTGCTCGGCGTCTGGCTCTCTCGATCTCGCGGACGCTCCCGGTGCCTCGCCGGCCGCTTGTCCCGGCCGCGGTTCCCGATCCTTCGGAGGTGATCTAGGTGGCGCCGTCGAAAGATCAGAGGCGTTGATGCGCGTCGATGCCTTCATCGCTCGGTTGGAGCCTTGTCGGGCCGTCCCCGACGAGCTTGACGGGGGGCTCGTGCGGCGCGGGCTCCCGATGCGCCTTGCACGAATTGCACCGTCGTCCGGTTCGCCGGTGGCGGACGAGGAGGTTACCACCGAGGCGTCGCGTTCGGACGATCGCTACGGCGAGCTGTTCGTGCTCATCCTGCTCTCGATGCTCCTGTCGACCGCCAACACGCCATGGCTCAAGATCGTCGCGATCATGTTGCAGGGCGGCACGGTGCTGTTCGCGTTCCTGGTGTCCGGGGCTCCGCGCTCCGCCTGGCGTTTGGCGAAGGTCCTCGTTCCGATCGCGGTGATCCTTGGGATCGCCGGGCAGGTGCTTGATTCGAGCTCTGCAGAGTCGATCACGGCCATCGTCCACGTGATCCTGCCGACGGCCGTGATCGTCGTGCTCGCCCGGCGGATCGTGAAAGAGTCGTCCGTGAGCGCTCGAACGATCCTCGGGCTGCTCTCCGTCTACCTTCTGATAGGGATGACGTTCGCCGCCCTGTTCGGAACGATCGCCGCCATCAGCGATGAGCCGTTCTTCGCGCAGACCGAGACCGCGGAGCCCGTGGACTTCACCTACTTCAGCTACGTGACGCTCTCGACCGTAGGGTACGGTGACCTCACCCCCGCGAACCCCATGCCTGGGATGCTCGCGGCCATCGAGGGTCTGACCGGTCAGCTGTATCTGGTCACGGTCGTCGCGGTCGCGGTGTCGAGGGTGCGCATGAAGAGGGGTCAACCGCCCGAGGGCCGCTCAGGCTCCTCAACGTGAAGCCTCGTCAGCGAGCGCGTCGACGACCTCCGCCTACGCCGTGGCGGGGCCTTTCCAAGTACTTCGCCATCCGAGACGTCGGTACGGTTCGCATCGAGCGGAGCGACAACTACGCATTCGTGAATGACCTGAATGGCACTAACTCGGCGGTCAAGTGGTTGAGGCAATCAGCGACAGGCCGTTGATCACGTTTGGAGGGCTGCTCCGCACCGACGCGAAGCAGGTCGTTGGGGACTCTCAACCGTGATCTCGTTCCTCAGAAGCCGCGTGAAATCGGCCTAGAGAAGCGTGATCGCAGCGGTGAGGGTCGGGGTCTTGCCTCGTTCAGCCCCCGGCCCTGACCGCTCAGAGAGACGAGCAGGTCGAGGCTGATCTAGGGCCTGTTGACGCGTGGTTGCCGGTCGCGTGAACATTGAGGCGAATCGTGAGCGACAGCGGCGGGATAACGGTCACACACGGCCAGGAGCTCTTCGCCTCCTGGGTCACGGATGTCCTCGTGTACATCTTGGTTCTCAACCTGTTCGTCCAGTACGTGCCGAAGGTCATCACGGAGTCGTTCACCGTATCCATATTCACCGCGGTCATCCTGAAGCTCTTGATCGACGCCATCGCCGGCGTGGAGCACCGCGTGAGAGGTTGGTTCAACAAGCGCGAGGGTCCGGTCTGGCGGGCTCTTGGGGTGGTGGCGGTGTTCTCCATTCTCTTCATCTCCAAGTTCGTCGTCCTCGAGGTCGTCGACATCGTCCTCGGTGACCGGGTTGCGCTCGGTGGGTTCATCGAAGTCGCCTTGCTCGTCTTGACCATGATCCTGGCGCGCCGGAGTGTGACTTGGGCCTACCGGCGCCTAGGAGACACGGCGTGACGTAACCCCGCTACTCGGACCTGCGATGCAAGCCAGGGCATTGACGGCGTCAGCCCCGGAATCGTCGCGGCTTCACACAACGTTCTGCACCTCCCGATGATTGGAACGGCTACCTCCGGCTCGACCGCGCCGAGTGGATCCTGCTCAGCACCAGTGAGGAGTTCCGCTCAGTGCCGACCTCCCTCCCGGCGCAGACGCCCCTAGCGCCACGGCTTCTCGGCGCGCCACCGCTAGGCCCGTGCCGCGACCTCGCGCCGATCCCACAGCCGGCTCTGTCCCTCGCTTCCCACCGGAGCGGGTAAGCCGGCGCGTCGACGATCCCGACGGGAACGTGAACCAGCCATGACACTCTTCGCGCCCTCGAGCGGTCGGCCTATGCAGCGTCGGCGGTCAACGAAGGGAGATGCTAGGTTGACGGGACTGAGTCTCGTCGTCATGGGAGGAGGGCTTCATGGCTGATAAGCCGGTACTGGACTTACTCGCGAGGATGACCCCAGACTCCCTCGAGGTGTCCAGCCTCGAGCCGGAGTCCATCATGCTCGTGCGGATCGCCGCCCTGATATCGGTGGATGCCCCTTCGGCCTCCTACCTCTTGAACCTGGGCATGGCCTCGGAGATGGACATCGATGCAGAGCAGGTCCGAGCGGTCCTCGCCGCGGTCGCCCCGATCGTGGGGACGGCGCGCGTCGCCTCAGCCGCGGGCAACATCGCCCGTGCACTCGGATTGGCGCTCGATCTTGCCGAGCTCGAGGCCGAAGCGGAGGCCGACGCCTGAGTTACGAGCCTCTCCGCCTACTTGTCGGCGTTCCGCAGCATCCCGACGAGCACCGCCCTGAGCGTCCGATCCTCCTCGCAGTCGATCAGCAGCTCGGCGAAGGTGCGGCACTAAGGACTTGGAACCGTCATCCGGGCTTAGGGCCGAGCTAACGGGCAGCGTGACTCTTGGTCCTGGTTGCGACGCACGCCTTGAACAGCCGTTGTCGAGTCTTCGACGATGAACCCGGGCCGAGACGCCAGGGTCATCTGTATGCTTGTTGCGCTCTACCCTGACAGCCAAGTCGTCCACACAGGGCGCATCCCGGCAACATCGCTCTCGCGCTACAGGCGATTTCAACGGCTTCGAGGCGCCGCCGAGCCGTCACGGGCGTGGCGTGCTGCTTCAACTCCCGATCGACCTCGCTCATGACTCGAACACCGCCCCCATCTGACCACCGGTTCGTTGGTGGGCCCCCGGGGATTCGAACCCCGAACCTGCGGATTAAGAGTCCGTTGCTCTGCCAGATTGAGCTAGAGGCCCGGCGCAGTCTAGCAACCGGACCTCGGGGTTTTCGGGTGACCGAGGGGACTCGAACCCCCAACCCCCAGGACCACAACCTGGTGCTCTGACCACTTGAGCTACGGCCACCGCGTTCGAGCGCGATTGTACCCGCGGGCTCGCGGGCCCTTGCCGAGATGGTCCCCCTCTGCGATGATTGAACGGCCGTTCAAACGCCCCTACGCAGGAGGAACGAGGCCATGGCGGTTCGCGAGTCGGTCGAGATCGACCTGGACCGGGTCGACCGTCTGATCCAAGAGCAGGAGGCCGAGCTCGAACCCAAGCATCGGGCCTCGATCGCCTACCGCGAGATCGCGAGTCGGCACGTGGCGGGCGGCGTCGCCTCCTCGTGGCAGGCATCGCCACCGCACGCGATCTTCATCGAGCGAGGCGACGGCAGCCGCATCTGGGACATCGACGGCAACGAGTACGTCGACTACCACCTCGGTTACGGGGCGATGGTGGTCGGTCACGCGCATCCGGCCGTCGTCGAGGCGATCGAACGCCAGGTGCGGAACGGGACGCATTTCGCGCAGCCGACCAAGCACCTCGACGCGATCGGCGCGAACCTCGCGGAACGCTTCTCGCTCCCGTTGTGGCGGTTCTGCAACTCGGGGACCGAGGCGACGCTCGAGGCGGCGCGGCTGATGCGCGCGAAAACCGGTCGCGACCTCCTCATCAAGATCGAGGGCACCTACCACGGCCACCATGACTCGCTGATGTTCAGCGTGATCCCCGATCCCGAGCTGATGGGCCCGCGCGATCATCCCGTCACGCTGCCGCAGGCGCCGGGGATCCCGCAGGCGTTCGCCGACCTCGTGGTCGTGGTGCCGTTCAACGACCTGGCGGCGGCCCGGCGGGCATTCGAGGAACATCGCGACCAGGTCGCCGGCATGATCGTCGAGCCGGCGATGATGAACTGCGGCGTCATCCTGCCCGAGCCGGGCTACCTGCAGGGTCTCGCTGACCTGTGCCACGAGTTCGGCGCGTACCTCGCGTTCGACGAGGTGAAGACCGGTGTGACGCTCGCCGCCGGCGGCGCGGTCGAGGCGTTCGGCGTCGTGCCCGACGTCGTGTGCCTGGCCAAGGCGATCGGCGGCGGCACCCCGTGCGGCGCGGTCGGCGCGACCGAGGAGTTGTTCGCGCTCGTGGTCGACGGCGAGTACGACATGGCGGGGACGTTCAACGGGAACCCGCTCACGATGGCGGCGATGCACGCGACCCTCACCGAGGTGCTGACGGAGGACGCGTACCGCACGCTGAACCACCTCGACGACTACCTGCAGGAGCGGCTCTCGTCCGTGATCGACCGGTACCGGCTCCCGGCGTACGTCACCGGTCTGGGGGCCAAGGGGTCCGTGATCTATTCGACCCGGCCGGTGCGCGAGTACCGCGATTCGATCGGCATCGACGAGCGCATCACCTACCTCGCGTGGCTGTTCCAGCAGAACGGCGGCGTGTTCAAGTCGCCGTGGGCCAAGCAGGAGACGTGGACGCTTTCGGTCCGGCACTCGGAGGAGGACGCGCAACGCTACGTCGACAACGTCGAGGCGTTCGCGAAGGCCATCACCTCCGACGGCGCGATCGAGGGAGCGGGTGACGCGGCCGGCGCGGTTCGCCCCCTCGCGCCTCGGTCGCCCTAGGGTCGGTTACCGTTCGAGCGATGCCGCGCACGCTCACCCTCGCGTTGCCCGACGGTCGAACGCTCGAGGCGGTCGACGAGGGCGACCCGGACGGGACGTTGCTCCTGTTCCACCACGGCAGCCCCGGTGCGGCGGTGTCGTTCGAGCCGTTCGATCGCGCGGCTTTCGAACGCAGCATCCGGCTCGTGACGCTGTCTCGGGCGGGGTTCGGGGACTCGACCCGGCTCGAAGGTCGGAGCGTCGCGAGCGCGGCGGCCGATGCGGCGGCGCTCGCCGATCACCTCGGCGCCGAACGGTTCGTCACGATGGGCTGGTCCGGCGGCGGACCGCACGCGCTCGCGTGCGCCGGGCTGCTGCCCGAACGCGTCGCGGCGGTGGCCACGATCGCCGGCGTCGCGCCGTACGAAGCGGAGGGTCTCGTATGGACCGACGGGATGGGGGAGGACAACCGGATCGAGTATCCGCTCGCGGCGCGCGACCCCGACGAGCTGCTCCGATGGCTTCAGCCGCAAGTGGACGCCCTCGCCGCAGCCCAACCCGTCGACATCGTCTCGCAGCTCCGAACCGTGATCTCGGAGGTGGACGAGGCCGAGGTGAACGGCGCGTTGGGCGAACTGCTGGCGGCGTCGTTCCGTCGAGCGTTCGCGAACGGCGTCTGGGGCTGGTACGACGACGATCTCGCGTTCGTCCGGCCGTGGGGGTTCGAGCTCTCCGCGATCCGCGCGCCGGTCTCGGTGTGGCAGGGGCGGCAGGACCTGATGGTGCCGTTCGCGCACGGGGAGTGGCTGGTGGAGCACGTCCCGACGGCTCGCGCGCGCCTGCGACCGGACCACGGGCATCTCTCGCTCGCGGTGGGTTCGATGGGCGAGATCCTCGACGACCTGCTCACGGCGGCCCGCGAACGCCCGCACGTAGACTGACCCGCGCCATGACCATCGAGACCGAGCACCCCGAGAGCTCGAGCCCACGCTCGACCCGCGAGCACGTCGAGCTCGTCGAGCGCTCGAGCGCGCACAACTACCACCCGTTGCCGGTCGTGGTCGCCGAGGCCGAGGGGGTGTGGGTGACCGACGTCGAGGGCCGTCGCTATCTCGACATGCTCTCGGCGTACTCGGCCCTGAACTTCGGGCACCGTCATCCCCAGCTGATCGCTGCGGCCAAGGAGCAGCTCGACCGGCTCACGTTGACGAGCCGCGCCTTCCACAACGATCAGATGGGCCCGTTCCTGCGCGATCTCGCGGACCTGTGCGGCATGGACATGGCCCTGCCGATGAACACCGGTGCCGAGGCTGTCGAGACCGCGCTGAAGACCGCGCGCAAGTGGGGCTACGAGGTGAAGGGCGTGACGCCCGACCGGGCCAAGGTGATCGTCTGCAGCGGCAACTTCCACGGACGCACGATCACGATCGTCAGCTTCTCGACCGACGAGGACTCGAGGAACGGCTTCGGGCCGTTCACGCCGGGGTTCGAGGTCGTCCCGTACGGCGACGCGGACGCGCTCGAGGCCGCGATCGACGACGAGACGGTGGCCTTCCTCGTCGAGCCCGTCCAGGGCGAGGCGGGCGTGGTCATCCCGCCCGACGGTTACCTGGCGCGAGCGCGGGAGCTCTGTACCGAGCGCGGCGTGCTGCTCGTCGCCGACGAGATCCAGTCGGGCCTCGGCCGCACGGGGACGACGTTCGCGTGCGAGCTCGAGGGTATCCGCCCCGACGTGTTCATCCTCGGCAAGGCGCTGGGTGGGGGGATCGTTCCGGTGTCCGCCGTCGTGGCCGACCGTGACGTGCTCGGCGTCTTCGAGCCCGGACAGCACGGGAGCACGTTCGGTGGGAATCCTGTCGCGAGTGCGATCGGGCGGCGGGTCGTGGCGATGCTTCGAACCGGCGAGCTCCAGGAGCGCTCAGCCAAGCTCGGCGAGTACCTGCTCCAGGAGATCAGGGGCGCCGAGCTCGACACCGTCGCCGAGGTCAGGGGCCGAGGGCTGTGGATCGGGATCGACCTCGTCGCCTCGGCCGGCACCGCGCGAGCCTCGGCGGAACGGCTGCTCCAGGAAGGGGTCCTGGCCAAGGACACCCATGACCGAACGATCCGCCTGGCGCCTCCGCTCGTGATCGAGCGCGACGAGCTCGACTGGGGCCTCGAGCGCATCATCCCGGTGCTCGAGCGCGCCTCCGAGAACGAGCGGTCCTCCGAGCGCTAGGCGAAGTTCTGGGGACTCCCGGACCCGGCCGAGCCCTCCATCTGACCCGCCGACGCGGACGACATCTCGCGTGCGTCGACGATGCTCGGCCGGGCGATCAGGTAGATCAGGATGCCGAACAGAGGCAGGATGAAGATCAGCAGGATCCAACCGGCCTTGGCCCCGCCTGAGAGGTCCTTGCGTCGGAAGATGTCCGCGAAGACCATGATGAACATCCAGATCAACATGAACCAGAAGAAGAACACCAACATCGTCCACAAGAAGTCGCCGAAGTCGTAGTTCGCCAGCATCGTTGCTCCCTTCCGTCCGTCGAGATGGTTCCTGGTTATCGCCGCTCGTCGACCGTGGCGCCCGGCCGGGGCACGTTACCTCGGTACTACCGACGGTCGCGGCGGTCCTCGCGATGGTCCTGTCGACGGTCGACCCCGTTCGACACGACCTTCGCGGTACCCACCACCGCGGCCGTGCGAGCTACAGGTGCGCCGACGACGCCTCGGCGTGCTGCTCGTGCTGGACGTAGTGGCATCTCAGGCTCCTTCCTCGCTCATCTCCGCTTCCATCGAGGCGGCGATCGCCTGGATGGGGATACGGCCGCTGGCGATCAGCTGACCGCCCGCTCGGCGCGCTGCCGACGCGAACGGTGCGGCCCACGTGTTCTCCCACACGAGGACCCCGGCCGTGCTGCCGTTCTCCATGGATGCTGCGAGGTGAACGACATCATCCTCGGCCAAGATCTCCGCGATCTCGGTCTCGAGCGCCCGGAGCTCGTCGACCTCGTCCAGGTCGTCGATCTCGAAGGCCTCGATCGAGCCGTCGTCGTCCTTGTGCAGGACGAGCAGGTCGAGCACGCGGATCTGGCCTCCCTGGACCAGGGCGGCGAGCTCCTTGGCCATCCCGCCGTCGAAGTTGCTCTGGCCGGCGGGGAACTCGACCACCAGGTAGTCCACCGGGCCGAACTCATCCATCTCGGTCATCCCCATGATCCCTCCTTGTCTCAGCCGCCCTCGGCGGCCATCTTCTGCTGCGCGTCGGCGAGGGCCTCCTTGAGCGCGGCGACGTGGCGACCGTCCGCCTCTCCGACCACCTGCTTGACCGCACGGGTCACCGCCGCCTCGACCACTTCCGCGTCCTCACGCTTGTACGCGACGATCAACCCCGCTCCTCCGAGCGGGATCGTCTCACCGGCAGCTTCCTCGATCTTGCTCCCGGTCTTCTTGTGCAGGCCTTTGCCCGCGACGGCTCCGACCGCGGCGCCGATGGCCGTGGCGGCGAGCAATGGAGGCGCGAACAGCCCCACGACGAATCCCACGCCGGCGAGCCCCGCCGCCCCCTCCTCGACCATGTGATCGGTCTGCTCGACGGACAGCTCGCCCTCGAGATCCTTGCTCACCACGACGGCACCCCACAGGCGCGCGCCACACGCAAGCACGGACTCGTAATCGTCCATCGCTGCGTCACGGGACAGATACCCCCCGATCAGGACGTCGGTCTGCTCTCGTCCCAGCCCCATCGAAGCTCCTCCTCCTATCCAGCGAGGCCGTGGGCTGCCTCACCGCGATGAGCCTCGGCGTGCAGGTCCAGCGCGTCCTCATCGGTGAGATGCGGCTTGAGGTCGAACACGACCTTCTTGATCGTGCCGGTGAAGGCGAACGGCTTTCGATCCTCGTAGCTGAGGTCGACGACGCCCCCGTTGTCGCGGCCGATGTCCATGCCGGCGTACGCCGAGAACCGGATCGGCACCGTGTGATCCATCCGGCCCTTCCCTACGGGTCGATCGTCGATGTACAGCGTGACCTCGCCGCCGGTGGCGGGCTTGGCCTCGTCCGCCGCGAATTCCATCCGCACCTTGACGTCTCCGGTCGGGAGATCCTCCTCCGCGACCTGCTTGAACACGAAGACACCCATCATCGAATACGTGTGGGTGAGCTTCCCGTCCGCCACGTACAGCGTGAATCCGCCGAGGTGGTCGGACTCCGCAACGATGACGCCCTCGGCTCCGCCCCCCGGGATGACCAGGTCCGCGGTGATCGAGTACGAACGGTTGTAGATGCGCGGGATCATCCCGGAGAGCACGTCCTGGACGTCGCCACGGAACTCGAAGGTCGTCTTCTCGGCGATCGGCGGCAGGATGCCGAAGAAGGTCGATAGCGTCGCCAACAGAGGCGTCACCCGTACCGCTCGGCCTCCTCCCAGAACAGATCCTTCAGCTCCTGCACCTTCTCGGGATGCTCGGCCGCCAGGTCGTGCGCCTGCGTGAAGTCGTCCGGCAGGTAGTAAAGCTCGGTCGGATCGTCGTCCGGGTTCCAGACACCCGGCGCGTACGGCTTCAGCGCATCGGGCGTGATGACCCACGGGATCCGCGCCGTCTTCGAGGCGAGCCACCAGCCGTCCTTGTACATGGCTCGGTTCCCGATGGTCTCGAAGTACTGCTGGGTCCGGTGCTCGGGGGCGGCAGCGTCCCCGAGCGACGCGGCGAAGGACGTGCCGTGCATCGGCTCCTGCTCGATGCCGTCGACCGTGCTCGGCTGCGGGATCCCGGCCACGTCGAGGATCGTCGGCGCGACGTCGATCACGTGGGCGAATTGCGAGCGCAACCCACCGGTGTCGGTGACGCGCTCCGGCCACCGGATGACCATCGGATTCCGCGTGCCGCCGAGGTGAGAGCCGACCTGCTTGCCCCACTTGAACGGGGCGTTCCCGGCCCACGCCCACGCCGCGCCGTAGTGGGGGTCCATGATCTGCGCTCCCCACTTCTCCATGCCCCCGTATCGCTCGGACAGCTGCAGCTGCATCTCGTCCGTCAGCGGGATGCCGTTCTGCATCGTCATCTCGTTGAAGGAACCGGTGACCGTGCCCTCCATGCTGGCGCCGTTGTCCCCCCAGATCCAGACGACGACGGTGTTGTCGAGCTCGCCGAGCTCCTCGACCGCATCGATCAGGCGACCGACGTTGTGGTCGGCGTTCTCGGAGAATCCTGCGTATACCTCCATCTGCCGGGAGTAGAACGGCTTGAGCTTGTCGGGTACGTCGTCCCACGCGGGGAACGCGTCGTCGCGCGGCGTGAGCTCCGCGTCGGCCGGAACGACCCCCAACTCCTTCTGACGCGCGAAGGTCTCCTCGCGGAGCTTGTCCCACCCCTGGTCGAACTTCCCCTTGTACTTCTTCGCCCACTCCTCGGCGACGTGATGGGGCGCATGACTGCACCCGGTGGAGAAGTAGATGAAGAACGGCTTCTCGTCATCCTGAGCCCGGACGCCGTGCAACCACTCGATCGCGCGGTCGGCCATCGCATCGGGGAAGTAGTACGGGTTCTCCTCGTCGTAGAACCCCTTCGGTGTCCCGATCACCTTCTGGTTCTCGATCAGGCAGGGGTCCCATTGGCCCGAGTCTCCGGCCAGGAACCCGTAGAAGTAGTCGAACCCCCAACCGTTCGGCCAGCGGTCGAACGGCCCGGCAGGACCCTGCTGGCCGTCCGGGGTCAGATGCCACTTGCCGTAGGCGGACGTGCTGTAGCCGTTGTCTCGAAGGATCCGTGGTAGCGGCGCACAATCGCGCGGCAGGCTCGCTGAGTACCCGGGGAACCCGCCGGCGAACTCCCCGACGGACCCGAACCCGACGAAATGGTTGTTGCGGCCGGTCAGCAGCGCCGCCCGGGTCGGCGAGCAGAGCGCGGTGACGTGGAAGCGGTTGTACCTGATGCCTTGCTCGGCCATCCGCGTGTAGTTCGGCGTCTGGATCGGACCCCCGAAGGTGCTCGGGTTGCCGAACCCGGCGTCGTCGATCAAGACCAACAGCACGTTGGGCGCCCCCGAAGGCGGGGTGGGGTGGCCGATCAGGTTCCAGTCCGGTTTGGAGCCGTCGAGCGTCCGGTTCGCCACCCCGGCGAACGACGGTCGCCGGATCGGGAGATGCGTGCGATCGGGTTCAGCCATGCCGGATCCTCCTGTGCGTGCTCGAGGCTTCCAGGAGAACCCACCGTGCCCTCGGCGTCATCACCCGAGCGGGATGAAGAGTCCGATGCCATCCAGGGATCCCACCGGCCCTCATGGGCAGCAGCTTGTGAGGGGCCTGGTAATCAGAACCTGGACCAACCGCGCTGGGTCGGGTCCGATGGGGCTCGAGCCCGCCAGGAGGCCGCAGGGTGGGTTTCATCCGGTACGGATGATGTCCTCCACGGAACCTCGAGCCACGCTGACGAGCGTGCCGGGTCGCCCGCGCGTCCGAGGCGGACCCGACGGGAGGGCGGGGATCATCGTGGCGGAGACGACCCGGGAGGCACCACCGGAATCGAAGATCCTTCGACAAGTTTCCGGATGGTTGATGAGGGAGTTTGACGATCGCGTCGACGAGGACATCATCCAACGGGTGGCGATCGACGAGGTGACGAGGCTCCGAGAGGCGAGGGTCCAGGAGTTCGTCGCGACCATCTCGTGGCGCAAGGCCCGAGCTCGCCTCGCTGCCTTTCGCTCGAATGGCGGCTCGCATCCCGACGTGCCCCGGCTCGGGCGACCCCTCGTTCCCTCTGCCTGACGCCGCCGGCCGGCAAGAGCACCCGACCGTCAAGGGTCACCGCTCCCTGCGCATGTACTCCTAAGAGGGTGTGCCCCGTGCCGTGCGGAAGAAACGGAGTCAGCCATTCAAAGGGGCGACCGCCTCGAGGTCCGCGTCGATGTCGTACCCGATCGCGAGCGCTACCCCTTGGGCGGCCGAGACGACCCTCGCCACCCCGACGATCGGCGCAACGGCGACCAGAACGCCGACGATCTCGTCGACGGTTACGCCGGAGGCGAGTGCGTTCGTCGCGTTCCACTGATACGAGGCCGGCGGGGCATCGAGGGCGATCAACGCGCCCAATCTCGCTACGGCATGCGACGTCGGGTCGAGGCCCGAGTGTGTCTTCGTCGGTCAGTCCGATCGACAGGAACCGCTTGATGAAGTCCTCGTCGTTCATGGCGAGCCTCCGGAGGGTTTCCCGATGAGGGCTCATCAGGCCGTCCTTCCTCGCGGCGATGCGTGGATAGGCACGAACCATGCATCTCATTGCCTCACGGCTTCCGTCGGACGGCATCGTCCGGACGGGATGAAAGCCGAGGGAGACGGGCCGCCGCCCGGCCGATCGATGCCTCGGACCTACGGTTCCAGCAGGCCCATCCGACGGGACGTCTGGACGGCCTCGGATCGCGAGCTGACGCCGAGCTTGCGGTAGATCGAGATGGCCTGTGACTTCACCGTATTGGGCGACACGAACAGGCGCGTCCCGATCTCGCGGAAGGACAGGTAGGTCGGCAGGAGGTTCAGTACCCGGATCTCGGCGCCCGTGAGCGTCGAGGGTCCCGGCGACCGGCCGGACCGGATCGTGCCGACGTGCGCACCCAGCTCGCGAGCCTGCTGGCCGAGGACCCCCAGGTCGGGCCGGTGGGAGAGGATGTCGTTCACCTCCGCGAGGAGCGTCCGAGCGCCCGCCGCGTCGGAGAGCCCGACCTGGACACGCGCGAGCTCGAGCCGGGTCTGCACCGAGATCGAGGGGAACGCATACGAAAGGACGGGTCGGAGCCTGTGGGCTGACGTCAGGTTCTCCTGGGCACGGTCTCGGTCCCCGGCGCGCAACGCAGCGAGGGCCGAGGCCGCGTAGGCCGGACCGGACGTGATGTGTTCGGACAGGTTGGCGGTCTGAACGATCTCGAGCGCGCGTGTCGCGAAGGCATCGGCCTGTTCTCGATCGCCACTGGCCGCCGCGATCAACGACCGCTCGGCGATCGCGACGGAGACCGACGGGTAGGCGCCCAGCCGATCGCCGGTCTCTGCGGACTCCTCGAAGACGGCGTCCGCTCGCTCGAGGTCACCGCAAAGCAGGTTGGCGAGCCCGACGAAACTCAGCGCAGCCGATCGGTAGGGGCTGGTTTCGCGGCTCCTCGCGGACGGCGAACTCCGCGTCCCGCAGCATCGCGTCCGGCCCGTTCCTGGTCATCATCGCCCGGACGAAGGCCATCGAGGAGCGCAGCGATGCGGTCCCGAGCAGGGACGGTCCGGAGGGCCGGGAGAGCTCCGAGATGTCGAGCCAGTGGTCCGCCGCGGTGGGATCGCCCGTCAGTGCCGATATCCAGGCCCACGCGATCGCGAGCCCCGGATCGTGCTCGGCCGTATCGCGGAGCCGATCGAACCAGGTCCGCATCGTGCCGATCCGGCCGCCCCGGTACGCCAACAGGAGCTGACGCTGGAGCAGGTCGGCCGCGCGCTTGACGTCCCCGCCGGCATGCGCGTGCTTCATGGCCTCCTCGAGCAGGCCGATCGACTCGAACCAGTCCGCGGCCCTGCGGTGCAGCTCCGGGACCATGTCGGGCTCACGCTGGTGCAACTCGGCGGTGAGGACGTCGCGGAACAGCAAGTGGTAGCGGTACCACTGCCGCTCGCGGTCGAGGGGGATCACGAGGAGGTTGCCTCGCTCGATCGACTCCAGGGTTCGTGCGGATCCCGAACGTTGGAGGATCGCGTCGCAGAGCGGGCCGCTCAGGCGCTCCAGGATCGAGGTCCTCGTGAGGAAGCGTTGCCGCTCCCTCGAGAGAGGCTTCAAGACCTCCGAGCGGACGTAGTCGACGATGAACCGGTCCTCGCCGGTGAAACGGATCGGTGGCACCTCCCGGATCGCTGCTGTTGCTGGTGGGAGAGCGCCGCCAGGTAGAGGCCGACCGGCCATCCCTCGGTCGCCTCGGTAGCTCCTCAGCCTCGGTCTTGGTGGCTGCGAACCCGGCGCCCCGGAGGAGGCGTCGGGCAGCGACGTGGTCCAGGGCGAGGTCGTCCACGCCGATCTCGAGCAGGCGCCCGTCGGCCCGGAACCGGGGGAGGCCGACGTTGGGCACGGTTCGCGCGGCGATCGCGATCGCTGAGCCTTCGGGTAGGTACGGAGTCAGCGAAGCGACCGCGTCGAGGCAGAGCGGCTCGTGCGCCCGGTCGAGCTCGTCGAGGACCAAGACGAACGGGCGGGCTCTCCTCGAGATCGCCGCGCCGAGTCGGCGAACCGCACGGCCCGGGTTGGCGGCGCCCGGGGATGCGATCGCTCGGAACACGTCGGCATCGAGCTCCTCGACGCGGTCCAAGGCTACGGCCACGTGGGAGAGGAACACCGCCGGATCCGCGTCGCCCTCGTCCACCGACACCCAGGCGAACGGTCTGCCGTCCCGCTCCGCCCAATCCGACAGGAGCGTCGTCTTGCCGTAGCCGGCCGGTGCGACGATCGCGATCAAGGGGATCGTCCTGGAGTCGATGAGACGATCTACCAGCGCCGGTCGGTTGACGGTCCCCAGGCGCCGTGGGGGGCGAAGGAGTTTCGCTTCGGTGATGTCCAGGGGAGACCGGGCGTGCGGCAATCGCACCACTGTCGACTGCCTGACCGTGTCGACCATCGGCGGAAATCCTACCTCGCAAGCCCGCCACGAGTTTCCCTTCGACGCAATGGCTCCGATCCGGGACGAATCATCCCCGTGGGACGATGACCATCGACCGGGTACGTACGAGGATTCGCGATGTCGTGGCCCGCGACGTCGTGGGGCCCACATCTCGTGTGATGAGGGGAGATGAGGATGTCGATGACCCCGTCGCTCTCCGGGGAGGAACTACAGCGTCTGCTCGAGCTCATCAAGGACGCCGACAGCGTCGAGCTGAAGCTGACGCTGCCGGAGAACGCTCGATCGGTCACCGCCGCGGCGCTCGATGTCGATCCGCTCGACGCCCAGGTGCGGCAGGTGTTCTTCTTCGATACCCCGGAGCTCACGCTGAATGCCCACGGCGTCGTGGTTCGAGCGCGTCGTCGCCAGGGCGAGATGGGCGATACCGTGGTCAAGCTTCGGCCGGTGGTTCCCGCTGAACTGCCTGAAGACCTCCGGCGTTCGTCGAGCTTCAACGTGGAGGTGGACGCGATGCCCGGCGGGTTCGTGTGCTCCGCGTCGTTCAAGGGCACCGCGGACAACGGCGAGATCAGAGAGGCTGCGGCCGGGAAACGAGCGATCGGGAAGCTGTTCTCGAAGGGGCAGCGTGCGTACTACGCCGCTCACGCGCCGGAGGGTCTGGAGATCGATGCGCTCACGGTGCTCGGGCCGATCTCGATCCTCAAGCTGAAACTGACGCCCGAGGAGTTCGGTCGCCGTATGGTGGGTGAGCTCTGGATGTACCCGGACGGTTCGGAGATCGTCGAGCTCTCGACCAAGACGACGCCGGCCGAGGCCTTCCAGGTTGCGGCGGAGGCGAGGGCGTTCCTGCACTCGCGGGGAGTGGAGCTCTCCGGGGAGCAGCAGACGAAGACGAAGAAGGCGCTCGAGTTCTTCTCGAGAGCGCTTCAACAAGCGGAGGCGTGAGCTTGGGTGCTCGAGGGCGAACGGGCGGAGGTCTTTGACTCGGGGTTCCCGTGCGATGAGACTTTCGCGGAGGATTCCATCGATGTCATCGGCCCACCGTCGATGACGAGGAGGGGGAGGAACATGCAATCCGAGAAACAACCGAGCTACTGGGCCGCCGGATGGGCGACGTTCGCCGGGCTCATGCTGATCCTGATCGGTATCTTCCACGCGATCTCGGGGCTTGCCCAGGTCGTGGATCCGGACGCCTACGTCGTCACCGAGAATTACGTCTTCAAGCTCTCGAGCGACGCGTGGGGATGGATCCACCTGATCGGGGGGATCATCGTCTTCTTCGCCGGCTTCGCGATCTTCCGCGGAGCCGTGTGGGGCCGGACGGTCGGCGTGATCATCGCGATCATCAGCGCGGCGGCCGCGTTCGCATGGCTGCCGTTCGCACCGGTTTCGGCGATCGCGATCATCGCGATCGACATCGCCGTGATCTGGGCGCTGACGGCGCACGGTCGCGACGTCACCGCCTGATCCAGGGTCGAGCATCGACGTTGGGGGGCCCGCTCCGGCGGGCCTCCTTGCGTTCCCGCCTCTCCCAGCATGGGGTCCGCCACGGCACCGACTCCCCCTCCTGACCAACCCGAACGCGCCACCGGCGTTCCACCTCCTCGCCAATCCGGCCTCCTTCCACGCAGCGAAGCCGTCGTCCTTGGTCAGCCCGGCGGAGGGCCGACGCTCGATGTGCGGTGGATCCGCCCCGGCGCGCTCACGCACGCGATGATCGGATGGTTTCAGAGCCGGAGCCGCGGGCGTTTCATCCCTTCCAGATGATGATGTCGGGCGCGCCAGGTGGTGGCATCCACGGGAGGATCGAGGTCGAACCGGGAGGTTGCGCCGTGACCGCGACGAAGATCGCACATCCGAGCATCGAGGAACGACGAGCGAGGGGCCTTGAGGCTCGCGAGCGAACGCCCCTGTCCGCCCACTCGGGATGGGAGCCGGCGTCCGATCGACCGGACCCCGTCGCGCTGCTCGAGGCTCAGAACGTCACACGCGAGCCGGACCTGGTGCCGGTCCGGCACGGGCGGATGATGGTCTCCCCGTTCACCTTCTACCGAGGCGCGGCCAAGATCATGGCCGCCGACCTCGAGCAGACGCCGACGGCCGGCATCCATGTCCAACTGTGCGGCGACGCGCACCTGTCGAACTTCGGGGTCTTCGCGTCGCCGGAGCGGGTCCTGTTGTTCGATCTCAACGACTTCGACGAGACCCTTCCGGGGCCCTTCGAATACGACGTCAAACGCATGGCGGCGAGCTTCACGATCGCGGCGCGCAACAACGGCTTCTCCAGCAAGGACGCGGAAGCGGTAACCATGAGATCGGTGAACGCGTACCGGACGTCGATGCGCGACTTCGCACAGATGCGGACGATGGACGTGTGGCACTCCCGCCTGTCGGCCGATGAGATCTTGCAGGCCGCGAAGAGCGTGGCGAAAGGCAAGCGCGCCGCCAAGGAGGAGAAGGGGGCCGAGAAGGCGATCGCGAAGGCGCGCACCCGGGACAGCCTCCAGGCGTTGTCCAAGCTCGGCGAGATGGTCGACGGGCGCTACCGGATCGTGAGTCAGCCCCCGATCGTCGTCCCCATGCGTGAGCTCGCCGCCTATTACAGCGTCTCCCCGGACGAGATCGAGCACGCGATCCACGAGCAGTTCCGCGGGTACCGTGCCACGCTCCAGGCCGATCGGCGTCACCTGCTGGAGCGGTTCGAGGTCGTCGACATGGCGCGGAAGGTCGTCGGTGTCGGCAGCGTCGGCACGCGCGCGTTCATCGTCCTGCTCCAAGGTCGCGACGAGCAGGATCCGCTCTTCCTCCAGGTCAAGGAGGCGACCGCCTCGGTGCTGGAGGACCACCTCCCGCGCAGTCGTTACAAGCAGCACGGCGAACGCGTCGTGCAGGGCCAACGCCTGATGCAGGCGGCGAGCGACATCTACCTCGGCTGGACGAAGGGGGTGCAGGACGACCGCTACTTCTACTGGCGCCAGCTCCGCGACATGAAGGGCTCATCCGATGTGGAGGCGATGCTGACGGATGGGATGACGCTGTACGCCCACATCTGCGGATGGACGCTCGCGCGGGCACATGCCCGCTCCGGCGATCCGATCGCGATCGCGAAGTACCTGGGGAAGGGCGACGCGTTCGACCGGTCGATCACCGATTTCTCCACGCGCTACGCCGACCAGAACGAGCAGGACTTCCAGGCGTTCCTCAACGCCGCCAAGGGCGGGAAGATCCCGGTGGTCGAGGGCGTGTAGCCGGCCACGGGTCGTGGCGTCGCCTCAGATCCCCAGGATCTTCGCCTTCGCGGCCGTGAACTCCTCGTCGCTGAGCGCGCCCGAATCGTGGAGCTGCGCGAGCTTCTGGATCTGCGTGGTCGGGTCCTCCTGCACCGGCGCCGGGGCGCTGTAGGCGCCCTGGGTCGCGGCGGCCGTTTGCTGCTGCACGTACTGGGCGTCCTGATCGGCGTACTTGTTCGCCTGGCGCCTGGCGACCCGTCCCGAGACCGCGGTCGCCGTGCCGGCCACGACCGCCGTCCTCGCCGCCATCCCCACCAAACCTGGACCTCTGCGCATCATCGTGGGATCCCTCCTTCGGTCACGCGTTCTGCTCGGCGAACTCCATGGCGGCGTTGACGACCTCGTACGGAACACGTTCGAGGTCGAGCAGTTCGCCGCCGGCGTTCAGGATCGCGTCGCGGAGCTTGGTCGCCCAGACGTCCTCCCACACGAGCAGGGCGGCGGATGAGTTGGGCTCGAGCTCCTCACCGGCCGCGGCGAGGTCGTCCTGGTTCAACAGGCCCATCGTCTCTGGCGATAGGGCGTCGAACGCCTTGAAGACCTCCGAGTCCAGATCGCCCATCTCGGCGGTCACGACGACGCCATCGGCGTCCTTCATGACGAAGGCGAGATCGATGATCCGGAGCGTGCCGGCCTCGACCAGCTCGGCGAGGGCGGGCACGATCTCGCCCTTGAGTCGGTTGCCCGGGAACGCGACGATCATGTACTCCACGGGGCCTATCGACATGCGGTTTTCCCCCTCTCAGCCTTGTTCGTTCGGCCGGCACGGGCGGCCGGAGCGGGCACTATCTCACGAACCGCCGAGAGGGCTCCACCCGTTCCGAGCGGTGCGGTGAGGGTGAGGTGCCCGATGCACGGTCGGCGAGGGGAGAGGGACGGATGATGCTATCCCGTTCAGTCTCCTCGCGGCCTGCGCCCCGAGCGACTCGATCTTGTTCGTCGCCCGATCGGGCGGCGGGCTTGCCGCCGGCATGTCGTTCCCGACCACCCTGGCCCTGATCACGGCCCAGTGGTCCGGACCCCCGCGCACCCGTGGATCACAGGTACTGATGTTGCTTCAGCCAGCGTGTGGCGAGCGAGCCCCAGATCGGCGGTAGGTAGAACGTCACCAATCGGTAGGCGATCGCCGTCGACATCGCCACCGCGTTGGGAACCCCGAGCGCGACCAGTCCGGCGGTGAGGGCGGCCTCGGACACGCCCATCCCGCCGGGCACGGGCATGAAGCCCGCGAACAGTGCAACCATCGTGTTCACGAGGACCAGTCCCGCGAACGAGGTGCTCTCTCCGAACGCGCGCAGGCAGATCCCGAGGATCATCGCCAGCATCATCTGTGCGACGAAGTTCCCCAGGAACAGCATCGTGACCTTCGAAGGGGAATGCAGCACCCGGAGCGCCTTCGCGCCCTCGGACATCTGTGCGCGGATGGCGGCTCGGTAGCGCGGGATCGCCTCTCTTGATCCGGGCCCGGTAGCGCGGGATCGCGAGCGCGATGATCCCTCCGAGGAGGATGAGCGCCGCCGCGAGGAGCAAGCAGGCTCGGTCCCGACGAGGAGGACGAGCTGCTCGACGAGCCGGAGCTGTCGGACGAGAGATCGAGGCTCGCCAACCCCGAGAGCGTGATGATCAGGATCAGGAGCGACCTGGATGACGAATCGACTCAGGCTGTCGATCAGACCGATCGAGAGCGCCGCGCCGGTTTCGACCCCGTTGCGCTGGAAGAACCGCACCTCGAGCGCCACGCGAGCGGCGGAGCTCGGCACGGCGAGCTGGATGAATTGGATCGCGTACTGCAGCATCAGGACGGGGACGAACACCATGTCGCGGAGCGACGCGCCGAGCGTCGAGAACGCCTGCGGGACCTGGGAGATCGGCGCCAGGATCAGCGCGGTGAGCATCCACGCCAGGTTGGCTGACTTCAGTTCGTCCCAGAGGGCCTCGAGGCCGACGTGAGCCAGCGTGGAGATGAGGCCGTAGGCGACGAACGCGATCAGCGCCACGATCGCGATCGACTTGCCCGTGACCCGCCGGATCTGCTCGAGCTCCGGCGCCTCGGTGCCGGTGAGCTCGGTCGATCGCGCCATGAGGTCGTCGAGGTCCCAGTCCCCATCCCGGACGGCCCGCCTGGTATCCCGGTCGAGGACGGCGGGCTGCACGAACGGAAGGACGTCCGCGAAGGTGTCCTTCCCGATCACGTCGGTCGCGGCGGCGATCGCGCGGTCGGGGCCGACGACGAGCGCCGTCGTCACCAGGACCTGCGCGAGATCGGCCATCATCGCCCCGTCGGAGCGCCGCCACACGCGCGCCGCCGAAGTCCCCGATCGGCGGGAGTCCCGTCCGACCTGACCACGATCCGTTCGCCATCGAGCTGGCCGTGGGCGATCCCCAGATCGTGCAACAGCGCCCATCGCCCGCCAGACGGCGCGCACGAGCTCGTCACTCGACCTCGGCGGGGTCGATCGAACCCAGCGGGCGTCCGCTGATCTCGCTCACCAGCAACGCGTCGCGTGCGGTGGCCATCCCCGCCGCCACGATCGGGGAGGACCGGCATCGCCCGCGCGTTCGGCCAGCAGGGTGACGAACGCTTCGTGCTCGACCTGGCTGCAACCGGCCGAACCCCGAGGCTCGGTCGCTCGCCCCGGTTCCAGAGCGACGACCAGATCGAGGCGAGGAACTGGCCGTCCCACGCGTCCCGGCCGTACACCTTGGCGAGCAGCGTCTTGCCGTCCGGGGACGTCGCCACGACGAGCGCGACCCCGCTCGGTTCGAGGGGCGCGTGCCGCAGGTCGGTCGCCTCGACGCCCAGGTCATCCAGGGCGGTGGCGATCTGGTGGAGCGTGAGGCGACCCGCCGGCGAGCCGAGGATCAGGTGCATGATCGCGGCCGAGCCCAACCCGATCAGGAGGCCCGCCACCATCCCGATCGGGAGGGTCACGCCGAGCCCGATGCCCGCCAACGCTCCGAGCGTCACCACCCAGCGACCGATGAATCGGAGCGGTCGGCTCATGTGCGGCGACGCCATCACGACGATGGCCGTCGCGATCGCCAGCCTGATCGCGAGGTAGACCGCGGGCGACCCGGATGCCCCGAGCGCCTTCAGGCTCGTCGCCCAGTCGGTGCCTGCGACCCTCCCGGCGAGCAGAGCGAGCCCCAACGCGAGCGCCCCCGTGATCAACTCCGTGAGGAACAAGCGTTTCCGCCCGCGGGCAACGAGCGCGAGGATGAGCAGGACGAGCGCCCAGACGATCAGCAGGTCGTAGCAGATGTTCCAGAACCACCCGAGGAGGCCGGGGAGCTCCTGCACCAGGTCGCGCACGGTCCGATCGATCGCGGTCGGCCCGGGAGCGAGGAACGACAGGGTGACGACGCCGACCACCGAAACGATCGAGCAGGATCACGTCGGTCGGACGCCGGGCGTTCGGCGCGTCGCTCGCGGAGGAGAAGATCCGGATGTCGGCGCGGCGGAGGGCTCGCGGGTCCAGCTTGGTCAGGCGACCGCCGCTCTCGCCGTCCGAGGCTCGATCGCCCTGTGTCGCAGTCTCCGATGCCCGCACGCGCCTCGCTCGCCCCGGTCGCGGACGCTAGTCGGTGTTCGTTCGCACGTCCAACCGATGGCTCGCGTGCGCTCAGATCCCGGTCTTCGCTTCGACCCTCCCGCTCGCGACCGCGTCCTTGAGCGCCTGGTAGTCCCGTTCGTTCTGATCGGCGTAGGCCTCGGCGAACCCCGCGATCGAACGATCGAACACGTCCGAGGCGCCGAGGTACGAGGCGATCGCGATGCGGTCGCCGGATCGGGCGTGCGCGCGAGCAAGGGTTCGCGCGCACATCCTTCCGTAGACGACCATGACGCGCGGGTCCATGGCCTCGGGCGGCCACGAGCCCTTCCAGTCGCGCAGCTGCCGGATGTAGAAATCGCGCTTCTCGCCGGACAGACCTTCGGCCCGTTCCCATCCGAGGAAGATGTCGCTCGCGGCCTGCATCAGCCTCTGGCCCTCCACCACCCGCTGACCCTGATTCGCGAACCGGCTCTTGCCGACGAAGGGTGCGAGCACCGAGTCCTGGGCCTCTTTGGCCTGGAGGAAGAGCGGGTCGGCGTCGTCGCGACCGAGCATGAGGATGATCCACGCGCGCGTGCCGACGCTGCCCACGCCGACCACCTTGTGCGCCGCGTGGACGAAGCGGAAGTCCTCCAAGAGGTGCCGGCGATCCCCGAGGAGGCTCCGACGGTAGGTGCGCACGAGCTCGTGGAACCCATCCATGAATCTCGCGGCTTGGTCGGCCGTCAGGAACTCCTCGACGGGGACGATGAGTGGCGGGTCGCTCACGATCCGCGGCTCCCCGTCCACGACGTGGGTCAGCTTGTCGAACGCTTGGATGCTGTCCTTCGTGCGGGCCTTCTCGACGAGGCGCTCGGCCTCCTTGAGGCCCTTCTTACTGAGGAGCGCCTGGAGCTGGGGGAGCCCTTCGCGGACCTGGAGGCGCGCGTACCAGACGTCGAGGTTGCGCATCGACGCGAACTCCCGCATGGCCGTCCGGTACTCGCCGACCGAGGCCGTGATCACCTCGCCGCGCTCGGCGTCGGAGAACCCGTTGTTCCGCCCGGCGACGGCGAGGCTCGCCGCCAGGCGCTTCACGTCCCACTCCCACGGACCGGGGAGGGTCTCGTCGAAATCGTTGATGTCGAACAGCAGCTCCCGCTCGGGGGACCCGAACAGGCCGAAGTTCGACAGGTGCGCGTCGCCGCAGGCCTGGACGTTGATCCCCGAGCGCGGCGTGGAGGCGAGGTCCGCCGCCATGAGGTAGGCCGCTCCTCGATAGAAGGCGAAGGGCGAAGCGAGCATCCTGCCGTAGCGGACCGGCACGAGCTCGGGGACCCGCGACGTCGCCTGCTCTTCCAGCAGATCGACCGGGTCGCGGCGATCCGAGGGCGGGTCCCAACCCGCATGGCTCGAACGAGGGACCTTCGCGCGGGCTTCCCTCCCGCGGTCCGCGCGCTCCTGTGGGGTCCGATGGGCCACCGGGGAGGGGGTGGTTGGGATCATGCCTTCTCGGGGGTCTCGACCTCCGTCCGCAGGGCTCCCTGAGCCGCACCGGATCCGGCTCGACCACCTCCCGCCCCCCGGAGGACGAACGCCGCCCCAACGGCGAGCAGCGCTCCGAAGAGTGGGCCGGCCACGTAGACCCAGTAATCGGTGAAGTTCGCCCCGACGAGGTCCGGGCCGAAGGTTCGAGCGGGATTCATGGAGGCGCCGGAGATCGGGCTACCCCATAGACCCGCGAGCGCGATGTAGGCGCCGACGCCGATGGCGCCGAACACCCCGATGCTCTGCGCGCCCGATGCCGTCCCCAGGATCACGCTCACCAACCCGAGCGTGAGCACCGATTCCATCAGGAACGCGTCGAACGAGGAATACCCGGCCGCGGGGTAGTTGGAGCCGTACGTGGCGGATACGTGGATCACGGACTGGAGGAACCAGGCGGCGAGCGCGGCGCCGATGAGCTGCACGACGATGTACCCGGGGACCCTTCTCCAAGGGAAGTCACGACGGAGGGCGAAGGCGAGGCTGACCGCTGGGTTGAGGTGGGCGCCGGAAACCTTGCCCATGAACAGGATGATCGCCATCACCATCAGACCCGGCGCGACGACCGCGGCGGTACGACTGATGGTGTCGGGGAAGGCTTGACCCATCATCCCCCCGCCGGCGGCGACGAGCACGAGGAAGAACGTTCCCAAGAGTTCGGAGAACAGTCGACGCCACTCCTGCTTGGGATCCTGGAACTCCTCCATCGGCTGGATGACTTCGCCTTCGACCCATCTCTCGATCCGAGATGCCGTGGTGGGCACGTCCTTCTGAGCCATTTCTCCTCCCGTCCGGCTCGCGAAGGCAGCAGTGTAGCGTCCGCGGCGTAGCGTCCGCGGCGCGAACTCCTCGCCGTGTAGCTTGGCCCCGACCCCTCCGAAGCCCTTGGGTTATCTTCGCAAGCATGCCGACCGCGGAGAAGGGGAGCGCACGGCGAGGAGATCTGCGTTCATGAGCACCCCGACCGAGCCGACTCCCGGGGTACCGATCATCCAGAAGCGGGAGTTCTGGGTCCTGATGGGATACGCGGTCGCTCTCGGGGTGTTCGGCGCCTTCGCGGGTCTGGTCTTCATGGGCGTGGTCGACTTCGGAGGCAAGTGGTACACGGATTCCGATCCCGGCTGGTTCGGCGGGCAATGGTGGTGGGTGGCGGTCACCGCAGCAGCCGGTGTCGTCGTCGGGTTGCTGCGTCGGCTGACGCGCCTGCCCGAGCAGATACCCGGCCTGTTCGAGGACCTCAAAGACGGGCACGTCGACACACGACTGGTTCCGGGGATCGCCGCTGTATCGGCGGTCTCTCTGATCGGAGGTGCCAGCCTAGGCCCGGAGAAGGCTCTGGGCGCCATGGGTGGCGGGGCAGGTACCTGGTTGGCCCGGCGAAGGGCGCTCGGCGAAGAGGACTCCCAGGTGAACACCCTGGTCGGCTTCTCGGGCGCGTACGGTGGGTTGTTCTCCAGCACCGTGATCGTCGTGATGCTGATCCTGGAGGCCGCTCGGCCCGGTGGGCAGCGGTTCCTCAAGACCCTTGTCGGGGGGGTCGTCGCATCGAGCGTCTCGTTCGGCATCTACTTCGCCATCGCCGGCGCCGTGTTCCTGGATGCCTACAGGGTGCCAACCTACGCGTTCGAGGACTGGCAACTTCTTGTCGCTATCCCTCTTGGTCTGTTCGCGGCCCTCCTCGTCACCCTGCTGGCGGCGTTCATGATGCTGGCGTCACGGCTGTTCGGCCGGCTCAAGCTGCCGGGCATCGTCAAGTCGACACTTGGTGGCGTGGTGTTCGGGCTCGTCGGCGTGGCATTGCCGCTGACGATGTTCACTGGCAGCGATCAACTCAAGACGGTGCTCCAGGATGCAGGGACCCTCGGTTTGGGCCTCCTCGTCGCCGTCTTGATCGGGAAGATGCTGACCTTTGCCGTCAGCCAGGGAAGCGGATTCATAGGCGGACCCATCTTCCCCTCTCTGTTCATCGGGGGAACGGCCGGGGTGATCGTCCACGAGGTGTTCCCCAGCGTGCCGCTGGGATTGGCGTTCTCCTGCCTCCTTGCGGCCGTCCCGGGGTCGGTCGCTCCCGTACCGTTCTCGATGGTGCTCTTGGCCGCGTTCCTGACCCAGGTGGGAGCGCTCCAGACCGGACCGATGCTGATCGCAGTGGTGACCGCACTCCTCACCATGGAGGGCGTGAAGTACCTCATGAGCATGCGCAAGCAGTCGCGCGCTACTCCGGCGAAAGAGACCGCCCCTTCGGTCGAGCCCAGCGCCGAGGATGATCCGACCTAACATCCCGTCCCACCACGGTCGGGGCGCGGCCGGCGCTCGCCTCGGAGAGGAGCTGCTCGCCCAGTACCACCAGGAGGACTCGCAGCCGGTTGCGCGGCAAGGGCCGGCCTGAGGCTGAAGATGGGACCGCCCAGCCTCTCTCCCGACTTGACTCGTACACGCGACGGCGTCAAGTTTGGCCAAGCCGAGAGGAGGCGTCGATGGACGAGGACATGAAGGGCGAGATGGAGGAGGCCGCGGCGGAGGCCGCGGTTGACGCGGTCGAGGAGGCGACGGTCGCCGAGGCGCTCCACGAAGACGCGATGGAGAAGGCCGCCGATGCGGTGGCGCTCGAGGAGGCGGCGCAAGAACTGGCCGCCGAGGCCGTCGTGGAAGAGGCCGTCGCCGAGGACCTCGCTGGCGATGCGGTGGCCGACGCCGAGCTCGCATCGGATCTGGCCGAGGCCGCCGAGGAGGAAGACGACTAGCAGCCGCTCACCGGCAGCCGGAACCGCCCGCAGTCGCAGAACGTTCGCCTGGACGAGGTTGACGTAACCGCCCCGCTTGGGATTGGCTTGGGGGGCAACCACGAAGCGCCGTCGACGAGCCTGAGGGGGCACGTCTGAACCCGGAGTTCCTGTCCCGGCTCCAGTTCGCCCTGACCGCGAGCTTCCACTTCATCTTCCCGCCCATCTCGATGGGGCTCGGGATCCTCTTGGTCTGGATGGCCTGGAAGCACGTCCGCACCGGGGATCCCGTCTGGCGACAGGCTTCCGTCTTCTGGGTGAAGGTCTATGGGCTGGTGTTCGCGCTTGGGCATCGCGACCGGGCTCGTCCAGGAGTTCGCGTTCGGGATGAACTGGTCGCAGTACTCCCGGTTCGTCGGCAACGTGTTCGGGAGCCTGCTGGCCGCCGAGGGTGTGTTCGCGTTCGCCCTGGAGGGCGGATTCCTCGGCTTGATGCTGTTCGGCGGCGATCGGCTCGGGCCCAGGATGTGGCTGCTGGCCACCTTCCTGGTCGTGTTCGGCGCGCACTTCAGTGCCCTATGGATCCTGATGGCCAACTCGTGGATGCAGACCCCCCAGGGGTTCACGACCAAGATGACGGAGTGGGGCAACCAGGCCTTCATGACGAACTTCGGGGCGGTGGTGAACACGCCGTCGTTCCTGCCGCGATTACTCCACACGTGGGTCGCATCCTGGATCATCGGATCGGCGCTCGTGCTCTCCGTCAGCGCGTGGTACCTCCTGAAGAACCGTCACCAGGAGTTCGCCAAGCGGAACTTCTCGACCGCCATCAAGGTTTTCACGGTCCTCGCGATCCTGCAGGTGTTCGTCTTCGGCGCCCAGATGGCGATCTCGGTGACGAAGAACCAGCCCGAGAAGCTGGCCTCGATCGAGGGGAACTGGACGGCGGAGTCCTGCGCGCCCCTCTACATCGTCGGCTGGGTGGACGAGAGCGCCGAGAAGACCTACGCGATCGGCGTCCCGTGCCTGCTGAGCTTCCTCTCGTACGGGAGCTTCGACGCGACCGTTCCCGGCATCGAGAAGTTCCCGAAGGACGACTGGGCGCCGGTGAACGTCGCCTTCCAGGCGTACCACGTGATGATCGACCTCGGGTTCCTGTTCCCGCTGATCGGGGTCGTGGCGTGGTTCGTGTGGTGGCGTCGCAAGCGCGAAAACATGCCGCGTTGGCTGTTGTGGGTCTGCATCTCGACGGTGTTCCTGGCGGAGGTGGCCACGATCGCCGGCTGGTGGACGGCGGAGGTCGGGCGACAACCGTGGATCGTGTGGAAGGTCCTCCGCACCGACGCCGCGGTCTCGCCGACGCTGACCACGGGGCAGGTCCTGTTGTCGTTGATCACGTTCGCGCTGCTGTACGCGCTGCTGCTCGTGCTGTTCCTGTTCCTGTTGGACCGCAAGATCAAGCACGGCCCGGAGGCCCCCGAGGAGTCTCACGTCTCGGATCTGCCCGACACCTTCCGCGAGGTGTTCCGGTCACGGAGCCAGGGTCGGGCATCGGGCGAGCTGGAGCTGGAGGAGGAGCATGTCCCTGGCTGACTTCTGGTTCATGCTGTTCGTCGCGGTCATCGCCGCCTACATCGTCCTGGACGGGTTCGACCTCGGCGTCGGGATGCTCCATCCCTTCGCGGCGAAGGAGGACCGCGAACGACGGATCGTGTTGAACAGCATCGGTCCGATCTGGGACGGCAACGAGGTGTGGCTCGTCGTCGGGGGTGGCGTGCTGTTCGCGGCGTTCCCGGTCGTGTACGCCTCGATGTTCTCCGGGTTCTACTGGGCGCTGATGTTCGTGCTGATCGCCCTGATCCTGCGGACGGTCGCGATCGAGTTCCGCGGCAAGCGCGAGAGCTCCCGCTGGCGGGGGCTCTGGGACTCGATCTTCTCCGCTTCGTCGTTCGGCCTGGCCCTGCTGCTCGGTGTGGCGTTCGGGAACGTGGTCACCGGGGTGCCGCTCGACAAGAACGGGGAGGTCCAGATCGACAGCCTCCTCGACCTGCTGCATCCATTCGTGCTGTTCCTGGGGGTGACAACGGTCGCGATGCTGCTCATGCACGGGGCCCATTACCTCGTCGTGAAGACGGAAGGCGACCTGCAGGCGCGCGTGCGACGATGGGTTCCCCGGTTCATCGCCCTGTTCACCCTCACCGCGGCGATCTCGGCCGTATGGATCGCGGTCGGGGACTACGGGGTGACGGACACGTTCACGGACGACGTGTGGACGATCGTCTTCCCGCTGGGAGCCCTGGTCGCCTATGTGTTGATGATCGTCATGGTGCGCGCCGGCCGGGACTTCGCCGCGTTCTTCAGCAGCTCTGCGGTGCTCTTCCTGTCTCTCGCGACGATCTCGGCAGGCCTGTACCCCAACATGCTGAAGTCGTCGACGAACCCGGCCAACAGCATGACGGTCACGAACGCCTCCGCCGACCACTACACGCTCACGGTGATGCTGGTCGTTGCGATCATCGGGATCCCGTTCGTGCTCCTCTACACGGCCGGCGTGCAATACCTGTTCAGCGGGAAGGTCAAGCTCACGCCAAGCAGCTACTGACGGCGACGGGCGAAAGCGAGGAGACCGTGCAGCCGCACCCACCCTCGGGCGAACAACACGAGATCCGTCACGGCGATCAGGTGGTCGTCGTGGCCGAGGTCGGCGCGACGCTCCGCACGTACTCGGCGGGCGGGGTCGATGTCGTGGACGGTTTCTCGGTGGACGAGCCGTCGTCCGCGGGGCGCGGGCAGGTGCTGGCACCCTGGCCGAACCGTCTCGACGGCGGGCGATACTCGTTCGGCGGGCGCCAAGGCTCGGCGGCGATCGACGAGCCCGAGCTCGGGAACGCGATCCACGGGCTCGTGCGTTGGCTCCCCTGGCTGCTCGGCTCGAAGACAGACGATGCGGTCGCGTTGGAGTGCGTCCTGCACCCGCAGCCCGCGTACCCATGGCGGATCGAGCTGGGCCTGGAGTATCGGCTCGTGGCGGACGGGCTCGAGGTCGTCGCGCGTGCGGCGAACGCCTCCGGGGAGGCGGCCCCGTTCGGGACCGGGTTCCATCCCTACGTGACGATGGGGACCCCGGTCGACGATGTGCGACTCACGATCCCGGCCTCGCGCATGTTGACGACCGACGACCGAGCCCTCCCGGTCGGCGAAGAGGACGTCGCCGAGACCGAGTTCGACTTCACGTCCGGTCGTCCGGTCGGCGACACGCGGCTCGACACCTGTTTCACCGGCCTCGCTCGCGGGTCCGACGGCCGGGCGCGCGCCCGGCTCGAGTCGAACGACGGCGAGCGCGGCGTCGAGATCTGGGCGAACGAGGCGTTCGGCTACCTGCAGGCCTACACGGGGGACACCCTCGAACCTGCCTCCCGGCGCCGGCAGGCCATCGCGATCGAACCGATGACCTGCCCGCCGAACGCGTTCGCGTCCGGCATCGACGTGATCCGGCTGGAGCCGGGTGCTTCGTGGTCCGGAGCGTGGGGGATCGAGCTCCACCAGAGGTACGGCACGCTCAGAACCGTCTAGAGCCGTTCGAGCAGGTGGTCGCCGACCCGCAGGGCGTTCGCCATCGCCGTCAGGGCCGGGTTCACAGCGCCGATGCTCGGGAAGATGCTGGTGTCCACCACGTACAGGTTGTCGAGCTCGTGGGCCTTGCAGTTCGGATCGACCACCGATGTTGCCGGGTCGTGGCCCATGCGGCACGTGCCCGCTTGATGCGCGACGCCCGCGACCGGGATGGTCGTCTTCAGGTAGGCGTGGCGCGGGATCAGGTGTTCCTCGTTCATCCCCAGGTGACCCAGCATCGACTTCAGCTTGTGGTACAGCCGCTTGCCGGACTCCTCGTTGCTGGGCTCGTACGCGATCTTGACGTTGCCGTCCTTCTCCAGCGTTACGCGGTTCTCCGGTAGCGGCAGGTCCTCGGTCGAGAGCCAGAAGTCGACGGCGTGTGTGGCGATGTCCTTGAGCGCGAACGTCGGCGCGAGTTTGGTCTCGATCGGCTTCTCGCCCTTGTACATCTCGGCCTGCGACTTGCCGACCATCTGGATGTTCCCCATCGGGTACTGGTACTCGTCGTCCCCGAAGTAGAAGTCGTTCACGCCGAGGGTCTTCTGGAAGACGGTCGGGTTCGGCTCCTTCGACAGGGCCAGCACCGCCTGGCTGTAATGGAACATGTAGTTGCGCCCCACCTGATCCGAGCCATTGGCCAGGCCGTTCGGATGCTTGTCGTTCGCCGACGCCAGCAGCAGCTTGGCCGAGTTGGCCGCGCCGCACGAGACGATGACCACGTCGCCGGTCACGGTCTCGGTCGAGCCGTCTCGGTCGATCACGACCTCCGTCACGGCCGTGCCTTCTGGGTTCGTGTTCAGCCGGATCGCCTGGCGCGTCGGTGAACAGCGTGACGTTCGGCGATTCGAGCGCTGGTCGAACGCCCATCACCTCGGCGTCGGACTTGGCGTGCAGTGGGCACGGGAAGCCGTCGCAGAACCCGCACCGGACGCAGACGCTCGTCTGCGGGGTGTCGTTATCCCGAAGCACGCCGCAGGGCGCGTGGAAGGGGTGGAGGCCCTCAGCGGCGAGATCGTCGGACAGTTGTTGGATCCGCGGCTCGTGGGGCAGCGCCGGGAACGGGTAGGGGGCGCTCGAGGGCGGTTCGGTCGGGTCCTCGCCGCGGGCGCCGCGGACCTGATAGTGGCTCTCGGCCATCGTGTAATAGGGCTCCATGTCGCCGTACTCGATCGGCCACGCCGGCGAGATCCCGTCCGGGTACTTGAGCTCCCCGAAATCCTTCTCCCGCAGGCGATAGAGCGCGGCCCCATAGAGCTTGGTGGCCCCGCCCACGTAGTAGTGGACCTGCGGCTGGAAGGTCTTGCCCTTGGCGTCGTACCACGTGTCGGGCGAGATGTATCGGCCGTCTTCGAAGACGTCCGCCGTGCTCCAGTTCTGCGGCTCCCGCGGCAGCCACCCGCCGCGTTCGAGCAGCAGGATCTTCTTGCCCGACGGCGCCAGGTGGCGCGCCAGCGTGCCCCCACCCGCGCCGGTGCCGATGATGATGACTTCGTAGTCGCTCATGAGATCTCCTCCACACGCTCGGCCAGGATGATCCTGCCGGCGGCCTCGATCAGAGCCAGATGCGAGAAGGCCTGCGGGAAGTTGCCCAGGTGCCGGCCGGTGTCGACGTCGAACTCCTCGGCGAACAGGCCCAGGGGGGACGCGACGCGAAGCAGGCGCTCCATCAGGTCTCGGGCGCGTTGCCACTCGCGGATGATCGCGAGGGCGGAAACGAGCCAGAACGAACAGATCAGGAACGTTCCCTCCTTCCCAGACAACCCGTCGTCGGTCTCGTCCGTCTTGTAGCGGAGCACGTAGCCGTTCTCGGTGAGTTCGTCGGCGATCGCGAGTACCGTCGCTCGCAGCCGATCGTCCTCGGGCGGGAGGAATCCGAACAGCGCCGCGAGGAGCACGGACGCGTCGAGTGCTTCGGTGTCGTAGTGCTGGACAAGGACACCGCGATCGTCGACGCCGTGCTCGAGGATGTCGGCCTTGATCTCGTCCGCCGTGCCCTGCCATGTCTGTCGGAGCGCATCGTCTCCCCCGATCGCGGCCAGCTTGGCCGCGCGATCCATCGCCACCCAGCACATCAGCTTGGACGAGACGTACTGCTGCGGCTTCCCGCGCGCCTCCCAGATCCCCTGGTCGGGCTCCTGCCAGATCTTGGTGGCGCACGCGGCCTGGGTCTGCACGATCGGCCAGAGTCGGCGCGGTAACCGCTGGCTCCGGCGCGCGTGCAGGAGGATCGAGTCGAGGGCGGCGCCGAAGACGTCGTTCTGCCGCTGATCGAACGCTCCGTTCCCGATCCGGACGGGATGGGCGCCCGCGTACCCGGAGAGTTCGTCCCGGGTCGATTCGGTCAGGTCGCGACGGCCGTCGATCCCGTACATGATCTGCAACCCGCCGTCCGTGTTCGGCTCCAGGTCGGCCACGAACTGCATGAACTCCTCCGCCTCCCAGTCGAGGTTGAGGAAGTGCAGCGCCTGAAGGGTGAACGTCGAATCCCGGATCCAGGTGAACCGGTAGTCCCAGTTGCGTTCCCCGCCAGGGGTCTCGGGCAGCGATGTCGTCAGCGCCGCCACGGTCGCCCCCGTGGGCATGTACGTGAGGCCCTTGATCGCCAGCGCGGAGCGCTGGATCGGTTCCCGCCATCGATGGTCCGGAACGCGCGCCCGATCGAGCCAGGTCCGCCAGAACCGAACGGTCGTCGCGATCCGCGCGTCGGCGTCGTCGACATCGTTCGGGGTCTCCAGCTCGTGTGCCCAGGACACGGCGCAGAACGCGCGGTCGCCGGCGTTCAGATGATGACGGGCTCGCACGCGATCGCCCTTCGATGCCCAGCGACAGGTCCGTCCCGAGCCGGAACATCTGGTCGCCGCCCGTGGCGTCGGCGATCCCGTCGTTCCCGTCCGCGAGGCTCCACGTCGCCGGCACCTGCCCGTAGTCGAAGATCGGCTCGCAGACGAGCTCGATCTCGACCTGCCCCTCCAGGCACTGCACCGTCCGAACCAACATGTGATCGGCGTCGTCGTCGGCCGGCGGACGCGTGTGGGGCGTGACGCTGTCCTCGCCCTGGCGCGGTCCCATCGTGAGCGCGTCGCGAACGACCACCCAGCCGCTCGGCGTCTTCCACGTCGTCACGAGGACGTTGGTCCCCGGCTCGTAGGCGATCTGCGAGGGGACGTTGATGCCGAACGGCCCGAACCGGAACGATCCCGCCTGGCGGTCCAGCAGGCTGCCGAAGACGCTCGGCGAGTCGAACCGCGGGACGCACAGCCAGTCGACCGCGCCGTCCGGCGCGATGAGGGCTCCCGTGTGACAGTCGGACAGGAACGCGTAGTCGGCGATCGGCGGGAACGGCGACGGCATCGCCGCGCTCTGAGCGCTGTCGTCGGTCGTCTTTCCCGGTATCCGTACTCACTGGCTTACCCACGGCTCGTGCCATCTGCCGAAGCCCTCGACGAGCCCGTTGGCCTCCGTCGGTCCCCACGAGCCCTTGGCGTACGTGTGGACGGGCGGGGGCGAATCCAGCAGCGGTTGCATCACCCGCCAGGTCTCCTCGACCCCGTCCTGTCGGGTGAACCGCGTGCTGTCACCACGCATCGCGGCCTCGAGGAGCACCTCGTACGGTGTCGGGCCCTCGCCACCCTCCAGAGCGAACTCCATGTCGAGGTCGACGGGGGCGGAACCCTCCCTGTCGGCTCGATGGGCTTCGACCGTCAATCTGATGCCGGTGGTCGGGTCCAGCCGGACAACGAGCTGGTTCTCCTCCGGCCGGCGATCCAGGAGCCCGAACCCGAGCTTCGGGGGATGTTTGAAGACCAGACGAAGTTCGGTCTGGGTGATCGGCAGTCGCTTGCCCGTTCGGATGAAGAAGGGCACGCCTGCCCAGCGCCAGCTCTCGATGTCGAGACGGAGCGCCGCGAACGTCTCGGTCGTCGAGTCCTTCGCCACCCCGTCGATCGCCAGATAACCCTCGTACTGACCACGCACGTAGTTCGCGGGGTCGGCCTCGGCAACGGATCGGAAGAGGGCGACCTGGGCGTCCTTGATCGTCGACGGGTCTCCGCGCGACGGCGCCTCCATCGCGGACGCCGCGACCACCTGCATCAGGTGGTTCACCACGACGTCGCGCAGCGCGCCGACGGGGTCGTAGAAGTGGCCGCGGTCCTCGACGCCGAACGACTCGGCCATCGTGATCTGGACGCTCGAAAGGAAGTTCCTGCTCCAGACCGGTTCGAGCATCGCGTTGGCGAATCGCAGGTGGAGGATCTCGGCCATACCCATCTTCCCCAGGTAGTGGTCGATCCGATACAGCTGTGATTCGTCGATGTACTGATGGATCTCCTCGGCGAGCGCGATCGCGGACTCGCGGTCATGCCCGAACGGCTTCTCGACCACCACGCGAGCCGCGTCGGTCAGCCCGGCGTCATGCAGGCCCTTGATCACCGTGCCGAACAGGAACGGAGGGATCTCCAGGTAGAAGACCGGCGTCCGGGCCTCGGAGATCACGTCGGCGACGTGCTTGTACGTCTCGGCGTCTGAGAAGTCGCCGGCGACGTAGGAGAAACGAGAGGCGAGGCGTTCGAAGATCGCCTCGTCCAGGGTCTCGCCCGTGCCCGTGATCGACGTCCGGGCTCGGTCCTTCAGGTCGTCGACGGACCAGTCGTCCACGGCGACGCCCACGATCGGACAGTCGAGCAGACCGCGACGCTCCAATCGGTAGAGGGAGCGGAACGTCATCACCTTGGCCAGGTCGCCGGTGATGCCGAACACGACGAGCACATCCGCGGGTCTTGCCTCTTCACTTGCTCGAGCGTTTCCTGCCATGTCGTTCCTCCTCCGCTCCTCTCAGCTGCCGCGCGTCCGCGATCGCGATCCCGTCTTCCGGCGCCCACGCGGCCGGTGGCTCCCAACGTCGACGCGCCCTCGGCCGAAGGCGTCGATCCGACCCCATCTCCCCGGGATGTCGAGCAGTTCGAGCCGTCCAATGCTCCTGGGGAGTGCGGGATCCACGACCAGATGCTCTCCGACCGGCTCCAGCCCGAGCATCGTCCGAAGGAGGAGGAGCGGCGCGCCGGTCGACCATGCCTGGGGGCTGCAGGCAGTGGGGTATTGGACCGGATACTTCGTGAGCGAGCGCTCGTAGCCGCCGAAAGCCTCGGGCAGGCGCCCGTCGAAGACCCCCGCCGCCTCCAAGATGCCCTCGGCGATCGTCGCGGCCGCGTCCTTGAACCCGTACCGCCGGAGGCCCCACGCGATGAACGAGTTGTCGAAGGGCCACACCGTGCCGACGTGGTAGCCGATCGGGTTGTAGCGGCCTTCGCCTTCGGCGAGCGTGCGCACGCCCCAGCCCGAGAACAGCCTCGGGCCGAGGAGGTTGGCGACGACAGCTTTCGCCTTGGACTTGTCGACGATGCCGCTCCAGAGCAGGTGCCCGTTGTTCGACGTGAGCGAGTCGACCTGGTTGCCCTCGGTGTCGAGCGCGAGCGCGAAGTACCCGCCGTCGGCCACCCAGTAGTCGCGGTTGAAGCGGCGCTTGAGATCGGCCGCCTGTTTCTCGAGTCGTTCGGCGAACTCGGGGTCATCCCAGACCTCGCGGGCGAGGCGGGCGCCTCGGATCTTCGCATCGTACGCGTAGCCCTGCAGTTCGCAGGTCGCCCGGGGGAAGCCCGGCAGCCGCCCGTCCCGATACGAGATCGAGTCCCACGAGTCCTTCCAGCACTGGTTCTCCAGGCCAGACTCCTCGTTGCGGCGCCGGTACCAGACGTACCCGTTGCCCATCAGGTCCGCGTACCCGTCGATCCAGGCGAGCGCCGCTCGAGCCTCGTGTTCGAGGAGCCGCACCAACTTCCGGTCGCCGGACCAGCGTTCGTACTCGTCGAGGAGCACGACGTACAACGGCGTGGCGTCGGCGCACCCGTAGTACGGAGAGTGCGGCCGCTCCTCGAACGCCGTCATCTCGCCGTAGCGCATCTCGTGGAGGATCCGGCCGGGATCCTCGTCTCGGAAATCGTCCACGCGGCTGCCCTGCCAGTCTGCGAGCACGCGCAAGGTGGTCGCGGCCAGCTCCGGAGCGAAGGGCAGCGCCTGGAGGCTCGTCAGGATGCTGTCACGGCCGAACATCGTCATGAACCACGGCAATCCGGCAGCCGGCAGGCTCCGACCCCCCGCGATCGGTGGGGAGAAGCGGAGCGCGGCGAGGTCCACGAGGCTGCGCCGGTAGGTGGTCTTCAGTCGATCGTCGTCGCATTCCAGACGGGGTGCTTCCGTGAGCCAGCTCTCGAGGCTCCTCCCCATATTGGGCCGAGCTCGGCGTTCGCCGCGTTGGTACTTCGGCCGCACGTAGCTCCCGCCGGCTCCGGCCGCCGTCACCACGTCAAGGTCGGTGGTCCACGAACCGTGCGGTCCGATCTTCACGGTGAACGTCAGCCCCTTCTCATCGACCTTCACCGGAGCCGTCGCGGAGATCGCGGTCTCTCGCTTGAACGTCTCGCGTTCGTAACCGAGCAGCAGACGGCCCTTCTCGACCCGCGCGGAATACGTCCCCTTCTTCTCGAGCGCGTCCTTGACCTCGAAGAGGTCCGCGAAATCGGAACCTGCCTCCACGCGCACGGTCAGCTTCAGGGGCTCCCTGTCGTGGTTCAAGATCGTGAGCTCCTCGTGGAAACCGTCGCCCACCGCGCGGCTGCGGATCACGGACAGCTTGGCGTCGATGTACACCGTGCCGGTGCCCGGGACCAGGAAGAAGCGGGCTTCGAAATACTGGAGATCATCGACCGAGAGCGCGTTCAATCTCTGCCCGTTCACCGTCAGCACCCACGTCGACAGGAACCGGGTGTCGAACGAGAACAGGCCGGTCGGATCGGTGAGCGAAGCCTCGATGTCTCCCCGATTGTCGCTCACGACGAACGTGTTCCCGTCGAGGATCTTCACGATGTCGTCGCTCACGATCGATCCCTCCCGGGGGTCGCGGCGTGTTTCGGCGTGAGAGTGGGAGGACCGGGGAACGCACGTTGGAAGAGCACCAGGAGCGTGGGGTCGCCCTCGATCGCCAGAACCCCCCGAAGGGTGGCCGCGAAGGCGTTGACCCGACCGCCGACCAGACCCTCGAACACCTCCGGCGACGTTCGTACGACGCAATCCGCCCTCCCGTTGCGATGGGAGACCGAGACGTCGCCCTCATCGATCGTCACGAACCAGCGTTGGGTTGCCCCGTCGTCCTGCAAGTCAATCCGCAGCGATCCGGTCGCCCTGTGCAGGAGCGACCCCTGGCCGCGATCGCTGAGCTGGTCGAAGAACACGTCGATCGGCTCCGTCACGTTCCCCCTCTCGGACCGGGCATCGGCATGGGAAGAGGCTATCGAACGCCGTGGCGGCCGGCGCTCCATCATCCCGAAGGCATGAAAGGCGGGTGGGGGGCGGGTTCAGAACAGGGTCGGCGTCAGACGTGGATCCGAGAGTTGGAGCCACTCCGCGTACGACTTCGAGTCCGATACGCCCAGCTCCCATTCGCCGGGCAGGGGATCGCTGAACACGATCGCCGCCGTGGTCTCGATCGCCTCCCTCATGGCGCCAGGATGGCCCGCAACCTCGAAGCCGAGGGTCCACCAGCGCTCTCCGCCCTTCGCCACCTCGGTGAGCTCGACCGCGCACGTAGCCAGGTCCTCGCCGGACGAAACGCCACGAGTGACGTGTTCGCCGTCCGCGAACGAGAACCGGCCGATGCGCCTGATCTTCCCCACGCGCACCCAGTCCGCGGACCCGACATCCATCTCGGCAACCGGAGGGATCGGGAAGGACCATTTCTTCCAGGACTGAAGGTGACCTTTCGCACGCCCCGGTATATCGAGGACGCCATGGCTTCCGCCGGCGACCTTCATGTCCAGCTGTGCTCCGCCACGGATCTTCACGGAGATGCCCTGGATCTGTTGGCCGACGAGATAGTCGTCCTCACGCGATTCGACCTGCTCCAGGAAGGGGCCGAACCAGTCGATCATCGAGGTCGCCAAGGCGCCTGGGCACACCCAACGCACCTCCATCGTTGGGCCTTCCTCGGAGACCATGCTTCGGATGCCTCCCGGGCCCTGCCTCACGTTCGACATCGTGTCTTCGGGGGGCCGGCGAGTGTTCCCCGTGAGGACGGGAGGAAGATCGTTCGCGCGCCAGAGGTCCGTCATCTGTCTCCGTCTTCTCGACTCTGCAACTCGGCCAGGGAGCTATGTTGCCCGGCGTTGTGCCGTTCGTCAATGGCTACGGCCGCTCCGACCCAGGCCGAGGGGATCCGGCCTCGGGGCGGGATGCTGCCGAGCGTGCGGATCGGTTCGGCGGGCGGCAACTCGCGCGCGGGCCCTCGGAGCGGCCTGGGGGTAGATTGAGCCCTCGACGACGCGAGAGGGGAGACATCGATGCCCGATCGACCGAAGATCCTGATCCTGGGCGGCGGGTTCGCAGGCGTCGGAGCGGCCAAGGAGTTAAAGGATGCAGCCGCCGACGTCCTCATCGTCGACAAGCACGACTACCACACGTTCCAGCCGCTCCTGTACCAGGTCGCGACCGACCTCCTCGAGCCGCCCACGGTCGGCCATCCGCTCCGCGACCTGTTCCACGACCATCCGAACGTCAAGGTGAAGCAGGCGACGGTGACCGGGATCGATCTGGACAAGCGCAAGGTGTCGTTCGCCGAGATGAGGCCCGT
Source organism: uncultured Actinomycetes bacterium (assembly GCA_963823255.1). Classification (GTDB taxonomy): domain Bacteria; phylum Actinomycetota; class UBA4738; order UBA4738; family HRBIN12; genus DASSJM01. The sequence continues at coordinate 671,161 of CAWGKU010000001.1, read as the reverse complement.
CTCGTACGACTACCTCGTGCTCGGGCTCGGAGCGACCGTGAATTTCTTCGGGGTCGCCGGCGCCCCTAAGCACGCGTTCCCGATGTACACGTTGCCCGACGCCGTGCGCCTGAAGGACCACGTGCTCGAACGCTGGATGGCGGCGGACCGCGACCCGGACCTGGTCGACGACGGTGCGCTCAACGTCGTCATCGTCGGCGCCGGCCCGACCGGGGTCGAGAGCGCCGGCGCGCTCGCCGAGCTGTACCGGCAGGACCTCGCGAAGGACTACCCCGACATCCCGCAGGACAAGGCTCGGATCATCGTGGTCGAGGCCGGGGACGCTGTCCTGTCGATGTTCAAGAAGGGCCTGCAGACCTACTCGAAGAAGGCGCTCGAGAAGCGCACGGTCGAGATCATGCTGGGCGAGGTGGTCGAGAGCATCGAGCCGACACGGATCCGGCTGAAGTCGGGCACCGTGCTGAACGCCCACACGCTGATCTGGGGGGCGGGGCTGCAGGCCAACCCGCTCGTATCCGGCCTGGGTCTCGAGCTGCAACACGGCAACCGGATCGCGGTCGGACCCGACCTCACGATCCCCGGTCACCCCGAGGTGTTCGGCGTCGGCGACATCGCGTGGATCACCGACACCAAGACCAAGGCCGTCCTCCCGCAGCTCGGGTCGGTGGCGCTGCAGGCCGGCGAGCACGCCGGCACGACGATCTCGAGGATCCTGAAGAAGAAGAAGGTCGAGCCGTTCGAGTACGAGGACAAGGGCACGATGGCGACGATCGGTCGCAAGGCCGCCGTGGTGCAGTTCCGTCGTGGCAGGTCGCTGACCGGGACCACGGCGTGGCTCGCGTGGGGCACCGTCCACCTGGCGCTCCTGTCCACGGGCGAGGACCGGGCGAAGGCCGTGGTCAACTGGACCTGGGCGGGGTTCACGCACGAGCGTTCCGGCCGGATCCGGGTGGATGCGTCGGAGCGGTAGCTCGGGCGCGGTCGAGCGCCGTCTCTGGAAGGACCACCCTCGCGCGCGACGCATCGTGGCGGCCGCGACCGCTCTGGCCTTCGCGGCGGCCGTCTGCTGGATCGCGTTCGCGTTGCTCCTCGCGATCGTCGTCGCCCGCGTCTTCGTGCACGGCGAGACGCTCGGCTCGGTCGGTGCCCTCCTGCTCGCGATGCTCACCCTCGCGCTCGTCCGCGGGGTGCTGCTCTGGTCGAGCGAGGTCGTGGCCCAGCGGGCTGCCGGCGGCATCCAGACCGCCCTGCGCGAACGGCTGGCCGCCGCGCTCGTCGCCCTCGGCCCCACCGCGGTCCGGGGCGAGCGGATCGGCGAGCTCGTCTACACGGCGGGAGAGGGGGTCGATGCCCTCGACCCGTACGTCACGCGCTACATCCCCGCGCGCGTCCTCGCCGTCCTCGTGCCTGTCCTGGTGACGAGCGTCGTCGCGGTGCTCGACCCGTGGTCCGTGCTGGTCCTGCTGATCGCGGGCCCGCTGCTCGTGCTGCTGCTCGGCCTGATCGGGCGTCGCGTCCGCGACCTCGCCGAACGCCGCGAACACGAGCTGGCCTGGATGAACGCCCACTTCCTCGACGTGCTGCGGGGGCTCCCGACCCTGAAGATGTTCGGGCGTAGCGCCGAACAAGCGGAGACGATCCGCGCCGTGAGCCGCCGGCAGGGTTCGAGCACGATGGACGTCCTGCGCACGGCGTTCCAGACGACGCTCGTGCTGGAGTGGGGCGCGACCGCCGCCACCGCGCTCGTCGCGATCGAGACCAGCGTCCGGCTGATGGCCGGCGGGTTGACGTTCGAGCGGGCGCTCGCGGTGCTGCTGCTCACGCCCGAGTTCTTCCTGCCGCTGCGCCGCCTGTCGGCCGAATACCACGTGGGGCAGTTCGGCAACGGCCGCCCTCGAACGCGTCTACGCCGTCCTCGACACGCCGGCGAGGATCCACGTGCCGCCGCCGGGCGCCGCTCGCCCGCTGCCGGCTCGGTTGGACGTCCGGTTCGACGACGTGGTCGTCACGTACGACGAGGGTTCACGGACGGCCCTCGCCGGGTGCTCGCTCCAGATCCCGCAGGGCCGGACGGTCGCGCTCGTCGGCCCGACGGGCGCCGGGAAGACGACGGTGGCGAACGTCCTGCTGCGGTTCGTCGACCCAGACCGCGGTCGCGTGACGGTCGGGGGAGCACCGCTGACCGAGATCGACCCCGCGAGCTGGCGCACCCGCGTGGCGTGGGTGCCCCAGCAGGCGTCGCTGTTCCACGGCACCGTGGCGGACAACCTCCGCCTGGCTCGGCCCGACGCCTCGGACGATGACCTGGTGGCCGCGGCGACCGCCGCCAACGCGCACGGGTTCGTGACGGACCTGCCCGATGGGTACGCGACCCCGATCGGCGAGGGCGGCGCCCGGTTGAGCGGCGGCGAGCGTCAGCGCCTCGCGCTCGCGCGAGCCTTCCTGAAGGATGCGCCGTTCCTGATCCTGGACGAGCCCACGTCGCACCTCGACCATGAGAGCGAGAGGCTCGTGCTCGAGGCGGCGTCCCGCCTGATGCGGGACCGGACGGTGCTCGTGATCGCGCACCGGCCCGAGCCGGTCGCCGGCGCCGACGTGGTCGTCACCCTCCGCGCGGGGCGGGTGGTCGGGGACGAGCCCCCCGACGCGCCGAACGGGCAGGTCGCCCCGATCGGGTCCGAGGGACGGGCGTGACGCCGACCCCGCTCCGGCGGCTGTTGCGTCTCGCGGCGCCCGTCCGCGGGTGGCTGCTGCTGGCCCTGCTCGCGAGCTTCGGCGCGCTCGCCGCCAACATCGCGCTGATGAGTGCCGCGCCCTACCTGATCTCTCGGGCAACGCTCGTCAGTGGGTTCGCGGCACTTTCCGTCGCCGTGACGGCGGTCCGCGCGTTCGCGATCGCGCGTGTGGGTCTGCGGTACTCGGAGCGGTACGTCGTGCACCTCGCCGCCCTCCGGATCCTGACCGAGATCCGCGTGTGGCTCTTCCGCGCGATCGAGCCGCTCGCGCCCGGAGGGCTCGGCGGGCTCCGGAGCGGCGACCTGCTCGCGCGGACGGTCGCCGACGTCGACACGCTCGACGCGTTCTTCGTCCGCGGTCTCGTGCCGCCGGTGGCCGCCGTTCTCGCGGTGGTGTTCGGGTGTGTGGTGCTCGCAGCGTTCGACCCGGCGCTTGCCCTCGTCCTGCTCGCGTTCCTCGTGATCGGTGGACTCGCGGTGCCGCTGGCGACGCGCCGCCGCGCCCGTCGCCCCTCCGAGCGGTCGATCGCAGCCCGCGCGGAGCTCCATGCGGGTTTGACGAGCGATCTGTCGGGGCTGGCGGACCTGACGGCGTTCGGGCACGAGGGGAGGCTGGGCGAGGACCTGACGGGGTGGTCGCGGGCGATCGAGGGCGAGCGCCGCTCCCTCGCGTCGATCCGGGGAGCCGGCGCCGGGGCCGGCGCGATCCTGGCCGGTTCCGCGGGGCTCGCGGTGCTCGCGCTCGCGATCCCCGGGGTCCGGAACGGGGGGATCGAGGGGGTGTTCCTCGCCTCGCTGCCGCTGGTCGCGTTCGCGGCGTACGAGGCCGTGCAACCGCTCGGCGACGCGTTCCGCGAGATCGAGCTCAGCCGCGCGGCCGCGGTCCGGACGTTCGAGATCGTGGACGCCCCGGCGCCGGTCCCCGAACCCTCAGACCCACTCACGCCTCCCGCCCACCCGAGCATCGAGCTCCGGCACGTCCGGTTCCGCTACGACGTGCGATCGCCCGAGGTCGTGGACGACCTGAGCCTTACCCTGGCGCCGGGTGAGCATCTCGGCCTCATCGGTCCGAGCGGAGCGGGGAAGACCACGATCGTCGGTCTGCTCCTGCGGTTCTGGGACGCGTCGTCGGGGGAGGTGCTGCTCGACGGCGTCGACGTCCGGAGCTTCCGAACCGATGATGTCCGGGCGCTCATCGGGGTCGTGCCGCAGCAGGTCTACCTGTTCAACGGCACGATCCGCGACAACCTGCTCGTTGCCGACGGCGACGCCGAGGACGCGAGGATCCTCGAGACGTGCGAGCGCGCCGGGCTCGGCGCGTTCCTCGGTTCGCTGCCGCAGGGGCTCGACACGCTCGTCGGGGACGACGGGATGAAGTTGAGCGGCGGGGAACGCCAACGCGTCGCGATCGCCCGAGCGTTCCTCAAGGACGCGCCGATCCTGATCCTGGACGAGGCGACGGCCAACCTCGACGCCGAGACCGAGGCCGAGGTCGTCGACCAACTCCGCGCGTTCGTGCGGGACAAGACGCTCGTGGTGATCTCGCACCGCCCGGCAGCCCTCGAGCTCGCCGACCGGGTGATGACCCTGGGTACCGCGAACGGAGGCGCGCGCGAACGCGAGGGTTCTACGCTAGGTCGTTCGGAGCGATGAAGGAGGCACCATCCATGGCGCGAGGCATCCTCGAACGGCTCGCGGAGGGTCCGGTCCTCGGCGACGGCGGCTACCTGCTCGAGCTCGAGAAGCGGGGCTACGTCCAGGCCGGGCCGTTCACGCCCGAGGTGGTGATCGAGCATCCCGAGGCGCTGGCGCAGCTCCACCGGGAATTCCTGCGCGCGGGGGCCGAGGTGCTGCAGACGATGACCTTCTACGCGAGCGACGACAAGCTCGCGACGGTCGGCATGGCCGGCAAGGTCGACGAGATCAACCGGACGGCGGTCAAGGTCGCGCGCGAGGTCGCCTCCGAGGGCGACGCGCTCGTCGCCGGGAACCTCTCGCTCACCTGGGCGTACCTGCCCGAGGACGCCTCCAGCGCCGACCACGTGCGCGAGCTCTTCGACCGCCAGCTCCGAGACCAGACCGATGCGGGGCCGCCGGACTTCTGGATCGGCGAAACGTTCTCCTACCTCGGCGAGGCGCTCCTGTTCGTCGAGCGCGCGAAGGCGACCGGCCTGCCGGTCATGGTGACGATGTCGTTCGAGCAGCCGGTGGCGCGGTCGTACGAGGGCGACACGCCCGCGGACTGCGCCCGCAAGCTCAGCGACGCCGGCGCGGACATCGTCGGCGTGAACTGCCTGAACGGCCCCGAGCAGCAGCTGCCGATCGCGCTCGAGATGCGTTCGGCCGTCGGCGGGTTCGTCGCCGCGCAGCCGGTGGCGTACCGGACGAGCGCCGAGCACCCCGACTTCACCTCGACGCCGAGCTTCCCGTACGGACTCGACCCGTTGCAGCTGTCGCGCCAGGAGATGGGGGAGTACGCGCGGGCGGCGAAGGAGGGCGGGGTCGATTACATCGGCTCGTGCTGCGGGAGCATCCAGGCGCACGTCCGAGCGATGGGCAAGGCGATCGGGAAGACCCCGGATGCCGAACGCGAGTGGAAGAGCACCGCCGGCCGCGCGATGAGCGCGTACGAGTACTACGAGCACACCGAGACCGAGGTCTGATCGCTCGTCCTGCTAGCGGTCAGCCCAGGACCATGCCTTCGCCGGAGCCAGAGGGCGCGGGATCGGGCAGTCGCATCATCCGGAACCCGTTGATCAACCCGAGGAGCGCGGCGAGGAGCGGCACGAGCAGGGCCACCTGGAGTGCGATCAGCCGTGCGTCCGTGTTGATCCTGATGATCTCGGCTTGCACATCCGGGGGCTGCCCGACGAGGAGTTCCTCGAGTTGCGTGGTGCTCATGATCTGCGCATCTTCCTCTAGGCCGTCCGCGACGCGCTGCTGTTCAGCGGGCGAGAACACGGCGCTGGACTCCGACATGTTCGTGAAGGTGAATGAGAGGGTCGCCAGCATGATGGCTCCGGCGAACGCCAGGCCGAACGAGAGCCCGAACGAACCACCCGCCGAGTTCACGCCGGCCGCCTCGCTCACCCGCTCCTCATCGATCGGGGACAAGGTGTAGTTGTTGAGCTGGGACACCAGCAAGCCCAGCCCCGACCCTGCGATCACCAGCGGTACGAGGAGATACCAGCCGGTATCGCCGCGAGGCACGATCGCGATCAGCGACGCCATGCCGACCGCCAGGAGCGCGAAGCCCAACCGGATGATGCTGCTCGGCCGCCGCGCTCCCGCCCGCTTGCCGGCGAGGAGCGCCACGCCGAACATCGTGAGCGAGAGGGGCGCCATCGACAGACCTGTCTGCATCGCGTTGTACTCGAGCACCATCTGCAGGAAGATCGGTATCGCGATCATCGCCCCGCCCAGAGCGATCTGCTGCAGCATCTGTCCGGTGATGCCGAGCCTGAACATCTTCGATCGGAACAGGTCCGGGTCGATCAGCGCTGGCTTCCCCTCGCGCTTGCGGTGGATCAGCCAGTACCCGAACGATCCCAGAGCGACCGCGCCGACGACCAGGAGTGCCGCGACCGACTCCCCGCCCTCCTGCCACACGAGGATCCCCAGGACCAGGCCGCCCATCCCGAGCACCGAAAGCACGGCTCCGACCACATCGATGTGTCGGGGTCCGGTGTAGGGCACGTCGCGGACGCGACCGATACCCGACAGCACGACCCCGATGATCACGACCTCGAGCGCGAAGCCGACGCGCCACGACAGGAAGGTCGTGATGAACCCGCCGAGCAGGGGCCCCACCGCGGCCGCGATCGCCGCCGATGCACCGACCAGGGCGTAGACCCTCTTCTGGGCGGCCCCTTCGAAGTTGCCGTGGATGAGGGATTGCATCGCGGGCAACAGCAGCGAGGCACCGAGCCCGCCGATCACGGCCCAGAAGATGATGATCGGGGTCACGCTCTGAGCGAGCGTCATCGCGAGCGCACCGACGGCGTACGCCAGCAGACCGAGGACGTACGCCTTCTTACGGCCGATGAGGTCGCCGACCTTGCTGCCGATCAGGATGAACGCGGCGGAGACGAGCGCCTCGAGCGCGATCGCCGACTGGATACTGCTGACCGTCGTGCCCAGGTCGTGGACGACCGCCGAGATCGATACGTTCATCAACGAGGTGTCGACGACGAGCACGAACATCGCCATGGCGAGGAGCATGGCGAGCGTCTTGTCGAACGTGGCCTCTACAGCAGCGTCGTCCGTTCCCTCGCTCACCCCAAACCTCCTGCTCCGCCAGCCTCGTGACGAACCGATAGCGTATCCCACGCATGCGATGCCTCCTCGCCCTGGCGGCTGCTATCGCCACAACGATCGTGTGGATCCCGTCCGCGCAGGCAGGGACGATCACTTCGAACGTCGCCGACGGCATCCTGACGGTGAATGGCACGACCGAGGGGGACGACATCACCGTTCGTTGCGAGGGCGGACAGGTCACGGTGAACCACCATCATCCGACCGGCGGACCCGACGCATGCGCCGACCTGCGGCGCATCCTCGTGTTCGCCGGCGAGGGGCCCGATCGCGTGAACCTGGGCGACATCACCCCGAACGCGTTCGACCATCTGACGGCCACGTCCGTCTCGGGGCAGGCCGGTGACGACGTGCTGGTCGGTTCGGAGATCGGCGACGAGCTCGTCGGCGGCGGCGGCGTCGACTCGCTGCGGGGCGGCAGGGGTCCCGATCACCTGACCCCCGGACCGGGGGGTGGCGAGGCGATCGGCGGCAAAGGCCGCGACACCGTCGCGGTCGCGGGCGACGGCGATTGGAAGATCAACGATGCGCGAGCGCGGCTCGTGCAGGCCGACGAGGTCACGACGCTCGCCTCGATCGAGATCGCGGCCGTGACGGGGGGAGCGGGCGCCAACCTGATCTCGGGCGGCTCGTTCACCGGGAGCCTTCGGCTCAAGGGGCGGGGCGCCGGCGACCTCCTGCAGGCCGGCGCAGGCAACGACCGGATCCTCGGCGGCGAGGGGAACGATTTCGTGCAGGCGGGTGCCGGCGACGACGAGCTCGAAGGCGGCGTGGGCGACGACTCGTTGAGCGGCGAGTCGGGCAACGACGAGCTGAGCGGTGGACGGGGTGACGACACGTGCCGGGGTGGCCCCGGCGCCGACTCCTTCGTCTCCTGCTAGCGCCGGGGTCGCGGGCTACGATGCGCCGAGATGCCTCAGGACGCCGGCGACCTGCTGCCCGCCGAGCGCAAGGTCGTCGAGGAGCTCGGCCACCTGCCGCTCGACTTCCGCGCGATGGCCGCCGTCTCGAACCTGTTCCGCGCGTCCGCCGCGATCCGGCGGCACATGGAGGCCAAGATCCTGGCGGACGACCGTCTGTCGTGGACGTCGTTCGTCGCGATGTGGGTGCTCTGGGTCTGGGGGGAGATGGAGTCGCGCGATCTCGCGGCCGCGGTCGGGATCAGCCGGCCGACGTCGACCGGGGTCGTGACGACGCTCGAGGGCCGTGGGTACGTCCGGCGTTCGAAGACCGCGGACGACGGCAGGCTCGTCCGCGTCACGCTCACCGACGCGGGCCGGAGCAAGATCGAGGAGCTGTTCCCGCGGTTCAACGCGGAGGAGGTCGCGCTCACGACCCACCTCGACGAAGGCGAACAGGAGCAGCTCGCTGCGCTGCTGCGTTCGATGCTGCGACGGGTCGGCAACGTCGGGGACCGCTCGTGACGACGAACGATGCAGTCACCCAGCGCGAGGCCGACGCCGGAACGGCGCTGGCCGATGGCGACCGCCGTGCTGGCCGCGATCGTGCTCCAGGTGATCACGCCGCATACCGGCAGGCTCGTGTTCTGGTGGGTGTTCCCGGTGCTGGAGGTGGCCGCCCTGCTCGCGGTGATCGTCCGCGACCCGGGACGCATCGATCGGCGCACGCGCGCGGCCCGCCGAACGACGCTCGTGCTGATCGCGTTGCTCACCGTCGGGACCCTGGGAGGGCTCGTGGTGTTGGCGCTCGACGTCGTCGACAAGTCGTACTCGTACGTCGGCGCGACGGCGTTGCTGGGCCGCGGTGCCGCGCTGTGGGTGACCAACGTGGTGGTGTTCAGCCTCTGGTACTGGGAAGTGGATCGTGGCGGGGCCGCGGAGCGCGCGGCCGCGCTCCAAGATCCCGCCGAGCTTCGGCTTCCCCGAGGAGGCGATGCCGGAGCTGGTTCCCGATGGATGGATACCTCGCTATCCCGACTACCTCTTCCTGTCGTTCACGAGCGCGACGGCCTTCAGCCCGACCGACACCTTGCCCCTTCGGATCTGGGCGAAGATGACGATGATGGCCGAATCGGTGATCTCGTTGATCACCGCCATCCTCGTCATCGCGCGGGCGATCAACGTGCTCCCGGGGTAAGGCGTGAGCGAGCGACCCCCGCAGCAGGTCCTGGGAGAAGGTCGTCGAGATCCTCGAGGTCTCGGTGCTCGCCATCGTCGCGATGGCCACGGCCTTCAGTGGCTACCAAGGAACGCAGTGGGGCGGAGAGCAGGCGCGCCTGTATGGGCTGGCATCGTCGACACGGTTCGAAGCGGAGGCCGCGTCGACGCTCGGCGGCCAGGAGCTCGTCGCGGACTCGGCGTTCCTCACCGCCTGGCTCCAGGCGCATCGAGCCGGCGACCGGCAGCTGGAGGCGATGTTGGAGCGCCGGTTCACCCCCGACTACGCAGAGGCGTTCCGGGAATGGCTCGCGACCGACCCGTTCACGGATCCGGATGCGCCGCCGGGCCCTGCGGCCATGCCCGGGTACTCGAACCCCTCGATGACGAAGGCCGCGAGGCTGAACGCACAGGCCTCGCGGTACTTCGACGCAGGCACGGCCGCCCGAGAGACTGCCAACAAGTACGTTCGGCTCACGGTGCTGTTCGCGTCCGTGCTGTTCCTCGTGGCCGTCGCACAGCGGTTCCGGTTGCGGGGCGCTCGGATCGGCGCGAACGCGCTCGCCTTGGCGTTGCTCGCCTACACCGTCTACGGGGTCGCATCGCTCCCTCGGATATGACCGGGCGGGCGTAAGGCCGCGACGGGATCACGAAGAAGTATCCCTATCATCACCACGAACTGGAAGAAGAACATCAAGAGCCCGCCGTTGCGGAGCGACGTCCGCCTGATGGAGAGGCCGTGACGGACCCGTCTCACGGCGCCGGAACCCGCTCAGTCGTCGATCTCCACCCAGACCGATCGCTCGTCGTGCTGCTCCCAGTCGGCGCCGGGCATCGCGATCGCCCAGCTCGTCCATGTCCCCATCGGCCGAGCCGGGGCGGTCCTGACCCTGGCGCGGACGACCATGTCGGGCTCGAGCTCCACGGGCGAGCGCAACGGGGCCGTCGTCATCCCCCAATGCGTCGGCGGATCGCCGGGTCCCACCGAGAGCGACGTGCCGGGTGCCAGCTCGGCGCTGAACCAGAGTGCGAGCGCGTTGGCCGTTCCGGGGTCGCGGACCCGTAGCAGCGTCTCGGCTTCGTGGGCTGCCTCCGCCTGCTCGAGCGGGATCACTGTTCGCGTCGGTGGTCCACAACCGGCCCGGCTCGGAACGCCGGTCACCCTCGGCGAGGTGACGGAAGGTCCCGGAATAGACGATCTCGTTGAGGGTCATCTCGACCAGACCATCGAGCCTGAGGCCATAGGGGTCGTCCTGCAGGAACCCCAGCGTCTCGCCGAGATGGCGGTCATGCACCAGGCCGGTCCACGCGGTGACCGAGCGGGGGATCATGGTGCCGCCCGGCTTGAGCCAGCGGTCACGCGCGACGATGACCGGAGCCAGCATCCCTTCGTCGATACCGAACCCTCCCAGCCACTCCGAGACGATCACGTCGACACGTTCCGGGAGCTCGATGTCCACGATGTCGCCGTGGATCACGTGGACGACCTCCGCGAGCCCGTTGGCGGCGGCCAGCTCCTGCGCCAGGACGGCGACCGTTGTTCGCTCCACCGCGTAGACGCGAGCAGCTCCTGCTCTCGCCGCGAACAAGCTCAGGATGCCGGTCCCCGCTCCAACGTCGAGCACGACGTCGCCGGCGCGCACCACGGAGTCGATCGCACGCCGGAAGGCGTCGGTGCGAACGCGGTCGCAGAGCATCGTCCGATGCACCTCGATCTCCGCGTACATGGGGTCCACGGGGTTCCTGATCGGGGTGCGCATGGTGCGTAGTGTATGTTGTGGATGCACATCGGCTGCCGAGAGAACGTGCGACAGCCGACGAGGGGAGGGGATCCTCATGGGAATGAGGCGACGGACCAGGCGCCGAGCGCTCGTCGCGGGAGCGGCGATCTCTCACCACCGGAGCACCAAGAACGCGGAGGCTCAGCAGGCGGCCGAGTCCCAGGAAGCGGCGCCGCCCGCGGAACCGGCGCAATACGCGCCCCCTCCGGTCGACCCCGCGGCGGAGATCGAACACCTCTCTCAGTTGCACGATTCGGGTGCGATCACGGACGAGGAGTTCGCGGCTGCCAAGGCCAAGGTCCTCGGGGCCTGAGCGATACGACTCGTCAGGGGACCTCGGATCGATCACATGCAAAGGAGATAGGTGGTTGCGATGGGTGGATCGCGTAAAGAGGTGCTGCTGAAGGCGCTCGAGGCCGAGGTCGGTGGAGGATCGGAGGATCTGGGCGCCCTGTTCACCGATGATGTCGTCGGCTGGTCGCCGTACGCGACCGTGTCGGGGCTGGGGGCGCTCACCGAGCTGGCCGCACTGCGCGATCTGGCGTTCTCGAACGTGGTGCTGTCGTTCCGGGGGCTCGACGAGGTGGGCAACAAGGCGTTCGCGGAATGGCTCATCGAAGCCGATCACACCGGACCGCTCGTCCTGGGTGAGGACGCGGCGCTGGAAGCGACGGGACGGCACGTCCAACTCGCCGGCGCGACGGTCGCGGATTTCCGGGACGGGAAGATCAGGGCGTACCGGACGTACTTCGACGATATCTCGCTGATCGAGCAGATCGTCGGCGCCTGACGAGACCGGAGCGGTGGAGTTCCAGGTCGAGGACGATCCGGATCCGCTGGACATCGGATTCCTCGAAACGCAGGTCCGTCGCGAAGCCTCCGCAGCCATGGGGCTCGGCGACGAATCCGAGCTGGCGATCTTCGTGCGCGAGGCAGACAGGATCGTCGCCGGCATCAGCGGCTGGACCTGGGGTGACTGCTGCGAGCTCCAGAGCCTCTGGGTCGATCCGACGTTGGCGAGGTCACTGGTTGGGTCCGCGGCTCCTCGCCGCTGCCGAGGCCGAGGCGGCGGCGCGCGGGTGCACGCAGACCGTCCACTTCACCTACGGCTTCCAGGCTCGGCGCCTCTACGAGTGGGCCGGGTACGAATTGGTGGGTCGGGTCGAGGACTTCCCTTCCGGTACGGACGCCCTCTGGTACCGCAAACGTCTGAACCCGCCTGAGGGTGAGGCCGATCCACCCGGGACGGGATGAGCGTGAGCCAGTAACAAGAGCGAGATGGATGACGACGACGGGCTCGCTGGTCGTGAACCCGAGACCCTCCCGGGGGGAGCGGGGGCGGCCCAAGAGGCCGTCGGCGCTGCGGTGCGCTACTGGTGGATCAGCGTGCTCCGCGGCGGTCTGGCGTTGCTTCTGGGCATCGGGGCGCTGATCTCGGAGGCCTCCGACCAGCTCCTCGTGAACTACATCGCCCTGTACTGGCTGCTAGGCGGGCTCCTCACGATCAGATGGGCCCTCGGCGTCAGGTGGAGGGCCGGCTCACGGTTAGGGCTCGCCGCCGGGCTGCTCGCGACCGCCATGGGGCTGGTCTTGATGGCGCGCCACAGGCTCGAGGACATCGTGAGCCCGGAGGCTCTCATCGGTGCGGTGGCCGTGACGACCGTGGCAACCGGATGTCTCAGGATCGTGGGCGCGTTCGAGGTCGAGGAGCGTACGGGTCATCGGTGGACCATCGGCGGGATGATCCTGGGGTCGGTCGAGGTCGTCCTCGGGGTGATCCTGCTCCTCGTCAGGAACACTCAAGGATCTACGGTTCGCCTCACGATCGGCATCTGGGGCCTCGTTGCGGGATCCCTGCTCCTCGCGCAGGGGTTTCGGATGCTGCAAGCGCGTCGGGTGCTCGGCTGACATCTCGCACGCGAACGTAGGCCGTCCGGGACACGTCGACGCTCTCCGAGCGGGCCTTCGGAAGCGCGAGCGAGTCGACGAACGGCGTGACGGGACCCGCTTTGGCAGGCACCGCCCGCTCGAGCATCTCGACGGTCTGCAGTGGATGCGTCCCTCTCGATCCGTCGGCGGTTGCCGGGCTGCAGCGCGTCAGTACGGCGTCGGGATGGTCCGCAACGGAAGTGTCGGCTCCCGGTAGTCGCCGCGCGCCTGGCGCCTCGGCAGCTTCACCTCCCGGAGCTCGAGCCGGTCGTAGGGGATCTGGCTCAGCAGATGGCTGATGATGTTGAGCCTGCCCCGCTTCTTGTCATCGGTGTCCGCGACGAACCAGGGCGCCCACGCCGTGTCGGTCGCCGCCAACATCGCGTCGCGGGCCCGCGAGTAGTCGTACCAGCGGCTGTACGACTTGAGGTCCATGTCGCTGAGCTTCCAAACCTTGCGCGGATCGTCGATCCTGCTCTCCAATCGCCGCGTCTGCTCCTCCGGGCCCACTTCGAGCCAGTACTTCAGCACGATGATCCCGGACTCGACCATCGCCTTCTCTACACCCGGGCACTGCTCGAGGAAGCGCTCGGTCTGCTCCTCGGTGCAGAAGCCCATCACCCGCTCCACGCCGGCGCGGTTGTACCAGCTCCGATCGAAGATCACGACCTCTCCCGCCGACGGGAAGTGCCGTATGTAGCGTTGGATGTACATCTGCGACTTCTCGCGATCGGTCGGCGCGGCGAGCGCCACCACGCGGAAGACCCGTGGGCTGACGCGCTCGGTGATCCGCTTGATCGTGCCTCCCTTGCCGGCCGTGTCCCGACCCTCGAAGACGACGCAGATCTTGGCGCCGGTCGCCTTGACCCACTCCTGGAGCGCGACGAGCTCGCCGTGGAGCTTCGCCATCTCGCGCTCGTACTCCCGGCGCTTCATCTTCACTGGCTTGGCCGGCTCGGTGGCGTCACCGGCATGCTTCTTGTTCTTCGCCATCGGGGTCCACCCCTTCCTTCATCAGGACGCTTGGGCGAGGGCTCGCGCCGGGTTCACGGCGCGCGACGGGTCGAGCGCGGCGTCGGCCGGCGCACGCCGACGCCGGATCCACTTCCACCCCTCGACGACGATCGGCAACAACAAGGCGAGCCCGATCACCTCGAGCCACTGCGGGCCTGTGAGCGACGTCGTCATCAGGGAGGCCTGCAGGTGCGGCAGCTCCGTGCCGAGGTACACGAGCGCAACCGTGATCGCACCGAACCCGATCGCCCGCAGGATCGGCGCGGTGAGTCCGGAGGTCGGATCACGCCGGTTGGTCAGCGCGTTGAGGACCGTGGCCAGTCCCATCACCGCGAAGGTCATCGTCATCGAGGCGCTGGCCTGATCGGAGCTCGGCGGATCCGGCCCCGCGACCAACGGCACGAACGCGGCGACGAACAAGACGAACGCGTAGACGACCCAATGCACGATCGCCGACCGGTTCGAGATCGGCACCTTCGGATCCCGCGGATGTCGGCGCATCACGTCCGGGTCGCCGGGGTCGACGGCGATGATCACCACGCCCAGCGCCGTCGCGAAGAACAGCAGGAACAGCACCATCGACGGGGTGAGCGCCACACCCTCGTTCACGTTGAACGCGGTGGCCGCGACGAACAGCATCACGAGCCCGAGCAGCTGGGTCATCTGGAACCTCACGTACGACGTGATCTTGTCGTACACCCTCCGCCCGATCTCGACGGCCTCCACCAGCGTGCCGAAGTTGTCGTCGGTCAGCACCATGCGAGCCGCCTGCTTCGTGACCTCGCTGCCGCTGCCCATCGCGACGCCGATGTCGGCCTGCTTCAGCGCCGCCGCGTCGTTCACGGCGTCGCCGGTCATCGCGACGATCAGCCCCTGCGCCTGCATCGTGCGCGCGAGGCGGAGCTTGTCCTCGGGTGAAACGCGGCCGAACACGTGCAGCTCGGGCAGCCGGCGGGCGAGCTCGTCATCGGACAGGACCTCGAGCTCGCTGCCGCTGATCGCGCCAGACCCGAGCCCGAGCTGCTCGCCGATCGCCTGGGCGGTCACCGCGTGGTCACCGGTGATCATGCGGACGTCGATCCCGGCGCGCAGCGCGGTCTCGACCGCGCCCTTGGCCTCCGCGCGGAGCGGGTCGATGATGCCGACCATCCCCACGAACCCGAGGCCCTGCGTGAGGGCCATCGGGTCCTCCGTCATCCGAGGCACCTCGTCGTCGGCCAAGAACCGCGCCGCGAATGCCAGCACGCGTAGACCCTTCTCGCCCATCGTCGCGTTCGCCTCGTCGAACCCCGGGCGAGCATCCGAGATCGGCACCTGTGCGCCGCTCATGGGGCCCCCGGCCTCCGTGCATCGGGCGAGCACGACGTCGGGACCGCCTTTGACGAGTTGGATCACGCGGTCGACCCCGTCGACGCGCACCGTGTGGAACGTCGCCATGAACTTGTAGTCGGAATCGAACGGGACCTCGGCGAGCCGCGGGTACCTTCGCCGGGTCTCCTCTGCATCGACGCCGAGCTTGGCCGCCAGGACGACGAGCGCCGCCTCGGTCGGATCGCCGACGACGTCGCCGTCGTCGCTCACCGTCGCGTCGCTGTCGAGGCAAAGGCCGAGCGCCAGCCGTGTGAAGTCGGGTGTGGCCGTACCGGCGGCCGACGTGATGGCGCCGAGCTTCCGGTAGCCCTCACCCTCGACATGGAACCAGACGCCGTTGGCGTAGATCGTCGAGACCATCATCTGGTTCATCGTGAGCGTGCCGGTCTTGTCCGTGTTGATCGCGCTGGTCGCCCCGAGGGTCTCGACGTCGGTCAGGTTCTTCACGACGGCCTTCGCTTCCGCCAGTTGCTTCGCGCCGAGCGACAGCAACCCGGAGACGAACGCGGGCATGCCGGTGGGGATCGCGGAGATCGCCATCGCCGTGCCGAGCAGCAGCAGTTCGTCCACGGGCGTCCCGCGCGCCCACCCGATCACGACGATGAAGGCCACGGCGGTCCACGCGATGATCCCGATCACCTTCGTCAGCGAATCGAGCTCCTGCTGCAGCGGCGATCGCGTGCGCGTGACCGAGGTCAGCATCGTGGCGATCTGCCCCATCTCGGTGCGCATGCCGGTGGCGGTGACGACGATCGCGCTCGTGCCGCGGGTGACCGACGTGTTCTGGAACAGCATGTTCGAACGGTCCCCGATGGCGACCTCGCCCGCCAGGACGCCGGGGTCCTTCGGGACGGGGGCGCTCTCCCCGGTGAGGGCTGCTTCCTGCGCCTCGAGGGTGGCCGAGCGGAGGATCCGGCCGTCCGCCGGGACGATGTCGCCGGCCTCGAGGGACACGATGTCGCCGGGCACCAGATCGGCGGCCGGCGCGAGCGTGACCTCGCCGTCGCGGAGCACCTTCGCCTGGGGGATCTGGAGCTTCGACAGCGCATCCACACTCGCCCGAGCCTTGAGCTCTTGCCGGGCCCCGAGCACGACGTTCAGCGTGATGAGGAGCCCGACGATGATGCCGGTCGAGATCTCGCCGATCAGGAAGCTCACGACCGTGACGCCGATCAGCATGATGTTCATGGGGTTGCGGAGCTGGGCGAGGGCGACCGCGATGGTCGACGGCGGTTTCTCGCCCGCGATCGCGTTCGGGCCGAGGCTGGCGAGCCGCGCAGCCGCCTCGGCCGCGGTCAGCCCGTTGTCGGCATCCGAGGCCTCCGCCGCGACGACGTCCTTGGAAGATCGAACGTAGGGTGCGGGATCCAGCAGCTCAGCACTGTCCTGCGCATGCTCTGCGGTCGTCATCTGATCAGCCCCCTCGGTCGTCGGTGATGACCGGTCAGCGGCCGTCGAAGACCTCGTGATGCGCGGAGGGGCCCCGATGCGGGTCCGAGGGCCTTGCGCATCAGGCCCTTCCCGTGAGCCGTCAACCGCGTAACGATACGATGCGGGGACATGAGCGAGGTGGGAAGGCCGTCGGCGAACAGGCGGGTCGCGGCGATCGCGGCCGTCGCCTTGGTCGCTGCGGTCACCGTCGTCACCGCCGTCACGGCCGTGTCCGATGCGGGGCGGGTCCTCGTCGAGCTCGCGCTTCTGGTCGCGGCGCTGGCAGGGCTGTGGACGGCCGCGACGCGTTCGGGTGTCGCCCGCATCGTCGGTGCGGTCGTCGCACTGGTAGCCGTGATCGCGATCGGCGTGACGATCGTCATCGACGAGGGGTTGACCGGCCTCTCGCTCGCGCTGCGGATCGTCGCCCTCGTGGTCGCGGTCGGCCTTGCCAGGTACGCGCTCGGCACGACCCTGCGCTCGCTCAAGGCGGCCGAGGTACCGGGTACGCCGGTCCCACCGGCGCAGCGGGGCGTCCTGTTCATGAACCTGAGGTCTGGCGGCGGGAAGGCGGAACGGTTCCACCTCGTGGACGAGTGCCATCGGCGCGGGATCGAGCCGCAGGTGCTCGAGCCCGGGCAGGACTGGTTGCAGAGGGTGCGTGACTCCGCTGAGAGCGGGGTCGACGTCCTCGGGATGGCTGGCGGCGACGGGTCGCAGGCGATGGTCGCGACGGTGGCGGCGGAGTTCGGACTACCGATGGTCGTCGTCCCCGCCGGTACCAGGAACCACTTGGCACTCGACCTGGGGCTCGACCGCGAAGACGTCGTTGGTGCTCTTGATGCGTACGGGGATGCGGTTGAGCGGCGTCTCGACCTCGCCGACGTGAACGGGCACGTGTTCGTGAACAACGTGTCGCTCGGGTTGTACGCCGCGATCGTCCGTTCCCCCGAATACCGTGACGCGAAGGTCGACACGACGCTGGCCACCCTCCCGAAGGTGCTGGGGCCCGAAAGTCAGCCGTTCGACCTGCGTTTCACCGGGCCCGACGGCACGGAGCACCCCGGCGCACACGTGATCCAGGTCTCGAACAATCCGTACGGCCGGACCGCGTCTGCGATGGGGAGCCGGCCGCGCATGGACACACAGGAACTGGGTGTCGTGTCGCTCGTGCTGGGCCCCGAGGGCGGCGCCGCGGCGCTCATCGCGGCGATCGCGACCGGCCACCCCGAACGGTTCCCGGGCTTCGACACCTGGTCGACCCCGACCTTCGAGGTGACCTCCGGCGGCCCGATCGAGATCGGGCTCGACGGCGAGACGCAGGTGATGGATCCGCCCCTGCGGTTCTCGATGCGACCCACGCAGGTGCGGGTGCGGCTCCCACGGCACGCCCCCGGCTACTCTCCTGCGGCGCGCTCACCCGGTTGGCGGCAGGGGCTCCGGGAGCTCTGGGGGGTCGCCCTCGGCCGAGCCTCCCGCTCCGCCGGCTGAGGCGGCCTCGGCCTCGATCACCGCGAGCGCCCGCTCGATCGACGGGAACACGTGCGTCCGATCGAGGGTCGTGAACAGCCCGTATCGGTGCAGCAGTTCCTGCAAGCGGGTCCGCAGCTCGACGAACGCCATGTTGACCCCCTGGTCGTTCAGCTCGGTGTCGAGGCGCTCCAGCATGTCGGCCGCCGTCACGTCGACGTCCGTGATCGCCTCGCACTGCAGCACGATCCAGCTGGGCCGGTCGTGACGAGCTAGCTCGCGCACCGCCTCCCGGAAGATCCCGGCGTTGGCGAAGAACAGCGGCGCCTCCCAGCGGAAGATCACCACGCCCTCGACGCGCTCGGCCTCGGGATAGCGACCGACGTTGTGCCACCCCCCGAGCTCGGGGACACGCCCGAGCTCCTCGCCGTGGGGCCACCAGTTGCGACGGAAGAACAGCAGGATCGAGAGCACGACGGCGATCAGGATGCCCTGCAGGACGCCGAGCAAGATCACGGCGAGCGTGGCGATCACCGAGATCGCGAGCGCCGAGCGGCGCATCCTCGCGTAGGACCGCAGCACCCGGACGTTGAGCAGCGAGAGCGCCGCGGCGATCACCACCGCGGCGAGTGCGGGCTGCGGCAGGTTCTGCAGCAACCACGGCAGGAACAACAGCAGGATCGCGACGATCGCCGCGCCCGCGAGACCGGTCACCTGCGACTTCGAGCCGGCCTGCTCGGCGACCGCGGTCCGCGAACCGCTCGCCGAGATCGCGAACCCCTGGAAGAGGCCGGCGGCCACGTTCGCCGCGCCCATACCGATCATCTCCTGGTTCGGATCGATCTCGTCGCCGCGGCGAGCTGCGAAGCTCGTCGAGGTGGCGATCGTGTCGGTGAGCGATACGAGCACGATCCCGAGCGCGGCGATCAGCAGCGGCCCGAGGTCGCTGACCGAGACGTGCGGTATCGACGGTGTGGGCAGACCTTGGGGCAACGCGCCGACCGTCTTCACGCCCTTCTCGCCGAGGTCGAGCAGCGCGGTCGCCACGGTCGCGCCGACCACCGCGACGAGCACGGCCGGTACCCGGGTCGTGATCCGCGGCAGGATCATCAGGACCGCGAGCGTTGCCACGCCGATCACGAGCGCCGTCGTGTTCGTCTGGTCCAGCCCCGACACGAACGCCTTCGTCTCATCGATGAAGCCGTCCGCATCGGTCGAGAACCCGAAGAGCTTCGGCAGCTGGCCGACGATGATCGTGATCGCCAGGCCGTTCATGTACCCGACCTGCACCTCCTTGGACAGGAGATCGGCGACGAACCCCAGTTTGCCGAGGCCGAGCCCGATCTCGATGGCGCCGACGATCAGCGCCATCATCCCGGCGAGGGCGATCGCGGTGCTCGGGTCGGGCACCAGGAGAAGGGGCGCGATCGCCGCGAAGATCAGGGGCGACACGGACGAATCGGGGCCCAGCACGAGGATCCGCGACGGCCCGAGGAACGCGTAGCCCACGAGGCACGCGATCGTCGTGTAGAGGCCCGTCACCGGTGGCAGACCCGCGAGCTCGGCGTACGCCATGCCCTGCGGAACGAGGATCGCCGCGAGCACCGCCCCCGCGATCAGGTCGGGCCGCAGCCACGAAGCGCGGTAGGTGCGGAGCATGCGCACGCCCGGCATCCACCGGTCGATGGGTCGGCTCCGCTGTGCTGGCTCTGCGTCCATGCGGCCTCCTCGCCGTCGAACGATAGCGACGCGTCGGGACGGTAGCATCCGCGTATGAGCGAGGCGCCGCATCCGAGACCCCAGCCACCCCCGGAGGCGCGGCTCGCCGAGCGGCTCGAGGCGAAGGAGATGCCGGGGCGGTCCGCGATCGTCAACGCCCTGCACGAGCTCGCGGATCTCGACGCCGCCGCCTACCGCGCGATCGCCGAAACCCCGATGCCGACACTGGACGAGCCGTTGCGGCAGTTGTCGGACCTTGCCAACAACTCGAAGCTCTGGCTCGCGATCGCGGGCGGCCTCTTCGTCCTCGGTGGTCGCACGGGGCGCCGTGCCGCCCTCACCGGTGCCGCGGCGATCGCCATCAGCTCCGCGATCGTGAACCTGCCGATGAAGTTCGCCGGCCGCCGCCGCCGGCCCGATCGCGGCGGTATCGGCGTCCCCGAGCGTCGGTGGGTCGAGATGCCGGCGTCGACCTCGTTCCCGTCGGGGCACTCCGCGTCGGGCTTCGCGTTCGCGAGCGCGGTGGCGGGAACGCTCCCGATCGCGGCCGTGCCGCTGCGCGGCCTCGCCGCGGCCGTCGCCTACTCCCGCGTGCACACCGGCGTTCACTACCCGGGCGACGTGGTGGTCGGCTCGCTGATCGGCGTGACGATCGGCGAGGCGACGGCGCTGGTCGCGCGCGGGATCCACCGGCGCCGTCGGCGCGCGTAGCGCGCGCACCCGGGCGACGCGGTCTCGGACGCCTGACCGATGTACTGTCGGGCGAGCGCAAGGCTCGCACCTAGATGAGAGGAGAGGCCAGCATGCAGCACATGACGGGTCTTCGAGCCATGGTCGTTCCCTTCCTGGCGATCGTTCTCGCGCTCGGCACCGCTGCCTGCAGCGACGATGGCGACGGCGGAAGCTCCACCGGCGCGACAGCTGGGGCGACGTCCGGATGCGACGAAGTGAACGCCCTCAAAGATTCGCTCACGTCACTTACGGAGGTGGATCTGGCGAGCGGCGGTACCGATGCGTTGGAGTCGGCTGCCTCCGACGTGAAGACAGACCTGGATGCGGCCCTGGCGGCTGTGGGTGACGAACTCCAGCCAGCGGTGGATGAGGTCAAGACCTCGTTCGACGGCCTGGAGACGGCGCTTCAGGGCGTAACCTCGGCGGGCGGCCTCGGCGCTGCCGCGACCGAGGTCGGCAACGCGCTCGCGAAGCTGGGCACCGCGTTGACCGACCTCACGTCGGAGATCACTCAGACCTGCTAGAGCGTGCTTGATGACGCAGATCGGTCAGATCTACTGGGGGCGAGCTGACGCTGGATAGCACACGTCGAGCGGCTGAAGCGCGTCGGCTCGCCGCCGGCCAAGAACATGCGCTGGATCCCAGCGGGTGAGTTCTCTATGGGGTCCGAGGACTTCTACCCGGAGGAGGCCCCGGTGCATCGGGTCGCCGTCGACGGCTTCTGGATCGACGAGCACCAGGTCACCGTCGCCGAGTTCCGCCGGTTCGTGAAGGCCACGGGCTCACGTGACCGTTGCCGAGCGGCCGCTCGATCCCGAGGACTACCCGGATGCCGATCCGGACCTGTTGATCCCCGGTTCACTGGTGTTCCACATGACGAGCGGGCCGGTGGATCTGAACGATTACCGGAACTGGTGGGCCTACGTGCCCGGGGCGAACTGGCGTCACCCCGAGGGCCCGGAGAGCTCGCTCCACGGCCGGGAACGGCACCCGGTCACGCAGGTGGCGTTCGAGGACGCGGAGGCCTACGCCGCGTGGGCGGGCAAGGAGCTCCCGACGGAGGCCGAGTGGGAGTACGCCGCCCGCGGCGGTCTCGAGGGCGCGACGTTCGTCTGGGGTGAGGAGTTCGCCCCGAAAGGCAAGATGATGGCCAACACGTGGCAGGGCGAGTTCCCCTGGCAGAACCTCCTGACCGACGGCTATGACCGGACCTCGCCGGTGAAGTCGTTCCCGCCGAACGGCTACGGCCTGTTCGACGTGGCGGGCAACGTGTGGGAGTGGACGACCGACTACTTCACGCCCCGTCATCCCGACGAGGTCGAGCACCCGTGCTGCACGCCGCACAACCCCCGTGTCACCGAACCCGATCCGCGCATCGAGGCCGCCCACGCCACCGACCGTTTCCCCCGCAAGGTGATCAAGGGCGGTTCCCACCTGTGCGCCCCGAACTACTGCCTCCGCTACCGACCCGCAGCGCGTTCCGCCGAGACCATCGAGACATCCACCGGTCACATCGGCTTCCGGTGCGTCGTTCGGAGCGCCGGAACCTGAGGCAGGGCCTGCCGTCCTGGCGGCGTCGCAGATGCTACGTCGCGCATGTAGCCAGCTGAAGAGCGCGACCGACGGATCCAAGCCACGTGGCCGGCGCCGGTGCGGGCGGCGGAGGGAGCCCCGGACGTCGTTCTTCAGGTTCACCGGCACATCGCGGAGCGTGAAAGTCGAGGTAGCCGGTGACCTCATCCAGGACTCCGAGGCCGAGTTGCGCGCTCATATCGCAAGGCAGTAGGCGGATCGGTTCTCGATCGTTCGACGGACCGCGTCTCCGGTAGCGCTGCCGTGATCGCGTCACTCGTCCCGTTGTCCGTCATCGCCATCTGCCTTGGGGCGGTGCAGCCGACCGTGGAACGAGAGCCGACGTCGGACCGAAGCTTTACCGACGTCGTCGCTTTCGGGTAGGTGGCGACCTGAAGCCCTCGCCTCCTCGTACCACCTGCCGTAGCGGTTCGCTCCCCAGACGGCCGTGGCGCCGTGGAGTACCACGCTCAGCGCGACGGTCACGAAGATCGCCTGCAGGACGACCGAGCCCTCTGGGAGCGTCTCTTGGGCGACGAGCAAGCCGAACACGATCGACGCGAGACCGCGTGGACCGAACCATCCGGCGAAGATGACGGTGGGTCTGGCCAGGCCGGTCCCCAGGAGCGACATGGCGACGGGAAGCATCCGGACGACGGTGAGGCTGAGCGCCGCGTACACGATGGCTTGCCATGTCACGTCGCCGAGGAGTGGGCCGAGCAGGATCGCGCCGAACCCGAGGAACGACAGAAGGGCGAGGAGGCCACCGAGATCCTCGGCGAACAGCGCAGCATCCGGCTCTCGATCCTTGATCGCGCGACCGAACGTCACGCCCGCCACCCAGGTGGCGATGAAACCACTGCCCTGTGCCGTGTCGGCGATCGTGAACGCGAGGAACACCAGGGCGACCGTCGCGATCTGACTCCACTCGCGACCGACCCAGCCACGGTCGCGACTCCATCCGATCGCCACGCCACCGAGCCATCCCAAGACGCCTCCAACGATCGCCGCGAGGACGAGCGACCTGGCGAACACCTCAACGAGGCCGGGAGCACCCGACTCCGAACTCTCGATGGCCGCCGCGAGAGCGAGGACGAAGAAGGGGAGCGCGAGCCCGTCGTTCAGCCCGCTCTCGATGTTCAATGCCTGGCGGATCGCCGACGGCACCTTGGGGCTCGTCACGACCGCCTGGCCGAGGGCGGCATCGGTAGGCGCGAGGCAGATGGCGACGAGCGCCAGAGCCCAGACGTCGATGCCAGGGAACAGGATCAGCCCCAAGACCCAACCGATGATCATGGTCAGTGGCATCCCGATCAGCAGGAGCCTGCTCGGGAGTCGGCTCTTCGCTCGCCAGTCGCCCGCGCTGATCGCCAGCGAATCCGTGAACAGCACGAGCGCCAGCGCCACCTCGAGGAGCAGCGCGATCACATGCCGGTCCCCCCCGTGGATGACGTCGAGGGCCGAGGGACCGAGCAGCACGCCGATGACCATGAAGATCATCGCGCCCGTGACCGGCGTTGACGCCAGGCGCCTGCTGACCAGAGCGTAGGCAACGACCGACAGCGCGATGAGGATCAGCGCCATGACGCCGGGTCGTCTCCTTCAGACCGATCGGAGCCTGTTCGATGCCGTATCGGGCTCCCCAGGAGCATGGGGAGAGCTAGACCTGGGGCGGCGGGGGAGGACTACCCGTGTCCCTTCCCATCCCCGCCGAGACCGTTCCCCGCTGCTCGTAGGTGTTCGCGTAGTGGCTCAGATCGAGGAGCACGGCGAGGACGACCCAGAGCCAGTCCCACCCCGCGACGCCCTGGGGCGGCGCGCCGACGAGCAACCAGATCAGTGTCGTGAAGGGCAAGAAGATCAATCCGAGCAGCGGGAAGATCCAGGTATCGAACACCGCGTCGAAGTAGGTGGGTCGTGCGATCCAGGCGAACACCACGATCAGGCGCGGCGCGAACGCCGACAGCAACACCAGCAGACAGCCCATGCGCTCCCCCTCAGCCGCCCTTGGCTAGGCCGGTCGCCGATCATAGCCGTGAACGATGTCTCGATGCGAACGCTGGTGGAACGGAACACATGTCGCCCGGGCTGTCACGAACGAACTCGTAAGCGAATGGAGCCGGCCGGACGAGGGGCGCACCGTAGTACGGTTGGCCGGTGGTGGACGAGGGACGCGCCGAGGAGGAGATCACCACCGAGGCGTCGCGTTGGGACGATCGCTACGGCGCGCTGTTCGTGCTCATCCTGCTTTCGATGCTCCTGTCGGCCGCCAACACGCCGTGGCTCAAGGTCGTCGGGGTCATCGTGCTGGGCGGCACGGTGCTGTTCGCGTTCCGGGTGTCCCGGGCTCCGCGACGCGCGTGGCGTCTGGCGACGGTCCTCGTTCCGATCGCGGTGATCCTTGGGATCGTCGGGCACGTGCTCGATTCGAGCTTCGCAAAGTCGATCGCGGCCGTCGTCTACGTGTTCCTGCCGGCGGCCGCGATCGTCGTGCTCGGCCGGCGGATCGTGAAGGACCTGCCGTCCGTGAGCGGTCGAACCATCCTCGGGCTGCTCTCCGTCTACCTGCTGATCGGGATGACGTTCGCCGCCCTGTTCACAACGATCGCCGTCATCAGCGACGAGCCTTTCTTCGCGGAGACCAAGACCGCGGAGCCCGTGGACTTCACCTACTTCAGCTTCGTGACGCTCGCGACCGTCGGGTACGGGGACTTCACCGCCGCGAACCCGATGCCTCGGATGCTCTCGGCCATCGAGGGCTTGTTAGGTCAGCTGTATCTGGTCACGGTCGTTGCGGTCGCGGTGTCCAGGGTCCGCCCGAGGAGGAGGCAACCGCCCGAGGGCTAACGCTCAGACTCCGGCCCCTAGCCCACAAGCTGGACACGCACCGGCATGTGCTTGATGCCGTTGATGAAGTTCGAGCGCAGGCGCTCGACCGGGCCGGTGATCTCGAGGCTCTTGAGTCGCGGGACCATCTCCTCGAACATCACCCGGACCTCGAGCCGGGCGAGGTGCGCGCCCAGGCAGACGTGCGGACCCCCGCTGCCGAACGCCATGTGCGGGTTCGGGTCACGGCCGACGTCGAAGCGTTCGGCGTCGGGGAAGACGTCTTCGTCGAAGTTGCCCGAGACGAACCAGACGACGACCTTGTCGCCCTCGCGGATCGAGGTACCTCGGAACTCGAGGTCGCGCATCGCCGTTCGACGGAAATGCATCGTCGGCGAGCCGTACCGCAGGATCTCCTCGGTGGCCAGCGGCGTGAGCCCGGGGTCTTCCTGGAGCCGCCGCCACTGATCGGGATGCTCCACCAGGGCTCGTACGCCGTGGGTGATCGAGTGGCGTGTCGTCTCGTTGCCGGCGACGATCAGCAGGCAGAAGAAGTTGTCGAACTCGCGCGTCGACAGCCGCTCGCCGTCGACCTCCGCCTGGGTGAGCTTGGTGACCAGGTCGTCCCTGGGGTCCGCCCGTCGCTCCTCGGCGAGCCGGTGGCCGTAGGCCATGAGCTCCGCCGCCGCCGGGCTGCGGAAGGGGAGCAGGCGGTACTCGCTCGTGTCCTCCTTGTCGATCACCGCGCGCGAGTACTCGGGATCGGCCTGGGCGATCATCGCGTCGCCCAGCTCGACGCACATCGGGAGGTCCTCGTCGGGGACGCCCATGATCCGCGCGAGGACGCGGATCGGGAGCTCCCGCGAGATCTCCTCGACGAAGTCGAACTCGCCCTTGGGCAGACCGCGGTCGAGCACGAGCCGGGCCTGCTCGCGGACGAAGCCCTCGTACTGGGCGACCGCGCTCCGCGTGAACAGCTTCGTGACGAGCCGCCGCAGCCGCGAATGGTTCGGGGGATCCATGTCGATCATCGACGCCCGGGCCTCGACCTCCTCGTCGTCCTGCTCCTCGAGCGTCACCCCGTGGGCCGACGAGAACGTCTTCGTGTCGCGCAGGATCTCCTCGATGTCGCGGAACCGGGTGATCGCCCAGAAGCCCTTGCTCGGCGTCGGCTCGGGCTGCCAGTGGACCGGGTCGCGCTCGCGGAGCTCGCGGAACGCCCAGAGCGGGACCTCCTCGACGAAGGCGTCGTGGCTCGACAGGTCGATCTCGTCCAGCCGAACGCTCATCGAGGCCTCCTCGGGTGCGACGCCCGGTAGTTTGGCACCGAACGACCGTTCCGGACAACGCCGGGAGGCCGGTTCAGAAGAACGGCAGGTAGTAGTCGAGCTCCCACGGGGTGACCTCGGTGGTCGTCGCGTCGCCGACCGTCTTCGCGTAGCGCTCCCACTCGGCGCGCTTGAGCTTGGTGAACGTCTCGACGAGCCAGGGCCCGAGCGCCGCGCAGAGCTCGTCGTCGGCCTCGAACGCCGCGAGCGCGGCCTCCAGGGTCGGCGGCACGCGCCGGTCGGTGTTCGGGGGCTCGCCGGGCGTCTGGGGTTCGGGCGGCGACATCTGGTGCTCGACCCCGAACCGCGCCGCGTGCAGCACCGCCGCGGCGACCAGGTACGGGTTCGCGGCGCCGTCGGACATCCGATGCTCGATGCGGGTGCCCTCGCCGCGTGCCGGCGGGATGCGGATGCACACGGTGCGATCGTCGAAGCCCCAGTTAGCCCAGTAGCCGTTCAGCATGTCGGGCTGGAGACGCTTGTAGGCGTTCGCGTGCGGGGCGGCGATCGCCGCGATGCCCTCGTGATGCGCGAGCATCCCCGCGACGCACTCCCTGGTCATGGGCGCGAGGCCGTCGATCGCGTTCGGGTCGTGCAGGGCGTTCGAACCGTCGTCCCGCCGGAACGAGATGTTCAGGTGCAGCCCGCTGCCGCCGCGATCGTTGAACGGCCGGCCCAGGAACGTCGCGCGCTTGCCTTGCTTGGTCGCGATCTCCTTGACCAACAGACGGAACAGGAAGCACTCGTCGGCGGCCGCGATCACTTCCTTGTAGCGGATGTTGACCTCGTAGGCGGCCGTGTCGAACTCGCTCGCCCACCCCTCGATCGGGAACCCCGAGCGCTGCGCCGCCGCGACCATCGCGTCGACCGTGCCGCTCGGGTCGACCGAGGCGCCCGTGCCGTACACGCGGTGCGAGGGCAGGTCGACGGGCTGCCACGCGCCGTCCGGGCCGGGCTCGAGCAGGTAGAACTCGGACTCGAACGCGAACATCGGCTCCAGCCCCATCGCGCGCCACGGTTCGACGGCCGCGCGGAGCACCTGCCGAGGGTCGACCTCCAGCGGCTCGCCCTCCCGCTTCACGTCGGCGATGCCGACGATCGTGTCCTCCTCCCAGCCGGGGCGGAGCGTGTCGCGGTCGATGAACGCCTCGACGTCGGGCAGGCCGACGTCGAACTGCTGGCGCGAGATGTCGAGGATCTCCTTGTCGGTCGTGAGCGGGAACACCCCGATGCAGAAGGCCGAGTGACCCGCGTCCGCGACATCGCCGAACAGGTACTTCCCGCGTTCGACGCCCAGCACGTCGGAGAACAGGAGGCGGAGCCGCTTGCCCTTGATGTCCATGGCGCTCCTCGATCGGGGACTTCGCCGAGGATAGTCGAGGAGCCTCCGAAGTCGCTCGGGCTATCGTTCGGCGTCATGGATGCGGACTTCCGCCTCGAGACCGAGCGTCTGGTGCTCCGGCCGTACCGGCAGGAGGACCTGGAGGACCTGTACGCGATGTTCTCCGACCCCGAGCACATGCGCTGGTACCCGGCGCCGTTCGACCGCGACGGGACGCAGGCATGGATGGAGCGCACGTTCGAGCGGTACCGGGACGACGGCTTCGGACTGTGGATCGTGGCGGACCGCGCGACGGGCGCGTTCCTGGGGACGGTCGGTCCGACGATCCAGCTCGTGGATGACGTCGGGCACGTCGAGATCGGCTGGCACACCAGGCCCGGCCGCAAGGGCGAGGGCATCGCGCCCGAGGCCGCCGCGGCGGCCACGGACTGGGCGTTCGAGAACCTGGACGTCGACCACGTCATCTCGCTGGTCCGGCCCGAGAACACGGGCTCGAACCGGGTCGCCCAGAAACTCGGGATGCACGTGGACCGTGAGGATGTTCGCCAGGGGATGCGCCACTACGTGTACCGGATCGACCGCGTCACCTGGGCTCGGGGAGGCGAGGGAGGAACACGGTGACCGAGCCCTCGTCGCCGAGGTTCCGCGAGTACCCGTAGACACGCCCCGGCCGCTCCGGCTGCGGGTCCGACCTCGCGCAGGGTTTCGGTCGCGGGCTCGCTCCCCGGTCGCCACGTGTCGTCGTCCCACGAACCGCCGCCGCGAACGGTGATCGCGACGAACTCGCCCTCGGGGATCGAACCGTCCTCGTCGTCCGGTTCCACCACGACGTTCGCGACGTTCAGCGTGAGGTCGGCGAGCTCGTTGCCTCGTCCGAGCCCGAGCGCGATCAGCTCGCCGAGCAGCGCGAGGAAGGGCTCGGTCTCGGTGTCGGCCTCCCAGAGCGTGGGCGGCCGCTCCACCTTGACGGCGCTCTGGGCGCGGAGCGGACCGTCGAGATCCATCAGCCCTTGTTCGGCGGACGGATCCCGCGGAACTCCCAGTCGCCGCCGAACGCGGTCGAGACGACCTCCTCGGACGCGCTCGGCTGCGCGCCGACGTCCTCGCGGATCGGGACCTCGCCCTCGACGATCCGGTTGCGCAGGGTGCCGAGCCCCTCGACCTCGACCTCGACGACGTCGCCGGGTTCGACCGGGCGGGAGTTCGCCGGCGTCCCCGACAGGATCACGTCGCCGGGCACGAGCGTGATCGTGCGCGCGATGTCGGCGACCAGGTAGTGCATGTCCCACATCATCTCGTCGGTCGAGCCGTCCTGACGGACGTCGCCGTTCACGAGCGTTCGGATCCGCTTGCCGCGGAAGTCCCAGTCGTCCACCAGGCCCGGGCCGAGCGGACACAACGTGTCCGAGCCCTTCACGCGCAGCATCGACCCCGCGTCGGTGTCGCGGAAGTCGTGCAGGCCGTAGTCGTTGGCGACCGTGTACCCGGCGATGTGGTCGGCGACGTCGTCGGGCGCGACGTGCCGCGTCTCGCGGCCGATCACGATCGCGATCTCGCCCTCGTAGTTCAGGTACCGGCACCTCGGTGGCCGAACGACCTCGCCGCCGTGCGCGTTGAGCGCGCTGACGGGCTTGTGGAAGTAGGTGGGCGCCGGCGGCATCTGCGCGAGGAACTCCTTGACGCGGCTCTCGTAGTTCAGGTGCACGCAGACGATCTTGGTGGGCTCGGTGGGCGGGAGGTGCTCGGCGGTCCCGAGCGGGATCCGCGCGCCGCCGGGCGCGACCAGCTCGTCGCCGTCGCGCTCGACGGTCGTCGGGATGCCGTCGAGCAGGATCCGTCGTGTCTCCACACGCACCTCCGGGTCGTTCGGGACCGACCGGTAGTATCTCGCCCGTGGCCGAGCTCAAGGGGTTCGTACCGCCGCTCTCGCCCGAAGGCAGGTCTTCCGTGGTGCCCGGTCCGCCGTGGCACTACTCGGGCGACCTGCTGACGATCGAGTACCGGGCGGCCCCGGGTTCGGTCGCGCGCTGGCTGCCGGACCCCGTCGAGCCGGCCGAGGACGACCCGGACGCGGTCGCCGTGATCTTCGCCGACTGGCAGTCCTGCTCGGACTCGTTCGAGGAGGTCCTGGACCCGGTGCGCTCCCAGTACAAGGAGGCGTTCGTCGTCGTCCGGTGCCGGTACCGGGGTGAGACGTACTCGCGCTGCATCCTGATCTGGGTCGACAAGGACTTCGCGATGGTCCGAGGCTGGCACCAGGGCTATCCGAAGAAGCTCGGCTCGATCTGGATCACCCGTCCGGTCCGCCACGGCAAGGCCGGCCCTCGGCTGGAGCCCGGTGGGCGGTTCGGCGCGAGCGTCAGCGTCCACGACCGGCGGGTGGTCGACGCCGGCTTCACGATCACCGGGCCCGCCGAGACCAACGGGTTCGTGAACGCGCTCCCGATGCTGCACTCGCGCTACTTCCCGAGCATCGAGCAGGGTTCGCCACCCTCGATGGACGAGCTCGTCACGATGAAGAGCTACGACTGGGAGGGCTCGGACGTCTGGACCGGGGACGCGACGCTCTCGTTCGGCGCCTCGCCGGTCGAGGAGCTCGAGAGCCTCGCGCCCCTCGAGATGATCGCCGGCTACTGGCGCAGCGTCGGCGTCACGTGGGGCATCGGCACGAGGCTCGACTGACCCGAGTGGCTCGAGCGCCCCGAACGATCGACCGGACGACCGCGCGCCGTCTCGCCGTCGCGGTGCAGCGCCTGTCGGGCACGCCGCCCCGCTCGAGCCCACGGGCCGTGCTCGGCGTGATCCGCTCGATCCGGTGCGTGCAGCTCGACCCGATCGCGATCGTCGCGCGGAGCCCGCACCTGGTGCTCGGGAGCCGGGTCGCGGGGTTCGACCCCAAGCACCTGGACCGCCTGTTGTGGCGGGACCGCTCGGTCTACGAGTACTGGGCGCACGCGGCGTCGATCGTCCTCGCGGAGGACCACCCGATCCACGCCTGGTACATGCGGCAATACCTGCGGGACGACGGGTCGGGGTGGGACAGGCGACGCCTCAGTTGGATGGCGGCCAACGCGAAGCTCAAGCGTTCCGTCATGACGCAGATCCGTCGCGAGGGGCCCGTGCTCGCGCGCCGGATCTCCGGCGGCATGACGGGGGAGTCGTGGCGCTCGAGCGGCTGGACGAACGAGCGCAACGTGGACCGGATGCTCGGGTTCCTGTGGGCGTCGGGCGCGATCATGGTCGCCGGCCGCGAGGGCATCCAGAAGCTCTGGGACCTGACCGAACGCGTCCTGTCGCCGGACGCCCCCCGCGAACGCCTCTCAGACCTCGAGGTGACGCGGCGCGCGGTGGATCGCTCGCTCCACGGTCTGGGGGTGGGGACCGCCAAACAGATCAAGACGCACTTCACCAGGGACCGGTACCCCGAGCTCCAGCGCGTGCTTGCCGAGTTCGAGCGCGCCGGGAGGATCGAACGCGTGACCGTCGAGCACGATGGCGCGCCGATCCCCGGCATCTGGTTCGTCCACCGGGACGAACTCCCACTGCTCGAACGGATCGAACGGGGCCGGTGGGAGCCGCGCACCACGATGCTGTCGCCGTTCGACAACCTGATCGCCGATCGCGCCCGCACGGAGCTGCTGTTCGACCTCCCGTACCGGATGGAGATCTACGTCCCCAAGGACAAGCGGATCTACGGCTACTACGCGATGCCCGTGCTCGACGGCGACCGGTTCGTCGCGCTCGTCGATCCCGCGATGGACCGCGCGAACGGGCGCCTGCTCGTGCGGGGTGTCCACGCCGCGCCCGGGACCACGCCCACCGCCGAGGTCTGGCGTTCGGTCGCCGGGGCGGTGGGGGAGCTCGCCGGATGGCTCGGCGCGAGCGAGATCGAGCTCGAGGCTCCCGCGCCGGCGGCGTTCCGGAACGCGTTGCGCTGAGCCGTTCACCGGGCCCGAGCGGGGCGTGCGGTAGCCTCGGGCCGTGAGGCTCGTCCGCTTCCGTTTCGGCGACCGGATCGCGACCGGCGCCTCCGAGTTCGAGTCGGACACGATCCGCGTGCTGAGGGGCACGTTCTTCGAGGATCCGGTGCCGACCGGCGAGGAGGTCCCGTTCGACGACGTGCGGCTGCTCGCGCCGGTCCTGCCGTCGAAGGTCGTCTGCGTGGGGAAGAACTACGCCGCACACGCTGCCGAGTTCGGGATGGAGGTGCCCGAGGAGCCGCTCGTGTTCCTCAAGCCCTCGACCGCGGTGATCGGTCCGCGGGACCCGATCCGACTGCTGCCGGTCAGCCGTCGGGTCGACTACGAGGGCGAGCTCGCGGTCGTGATCGGTCGTATCGCCCGCAACGTCCGGACCGAGGAGGCGTTCAAGCACATCCTCGGCTACACCTGCGGGAACGACGTCACGCTCCGGGACCTGCAGAAGACCGACGACCAGTGGGCCCGCGCGAAGGGGTTCGACGGGTCGTGCCCGCTCGGGCCTTGGATCGAGACCGACCTCGACCCCAACGACGTCCGGGTGGAGACCCGCGTGAACGGCGAGATCCGCCAGGCGGGGCAGACGAGCGACATGGTGTTCGGGGTCGCCACGCTGATCGAGTACATCACGACGTTCATGACCCTGTTGCCGGGCGACGTGATCCTGACCGGGACCCCGGAAGGGGTAGGCCCGCTCTCGGCGGGTGACCTCGTCGAGGTCGAGGTCGACGGCGTCGGCGCCCTCGCCAACCCGGTCGAGGCGGGCTCGTGACCCGCCGCGCGGTGGGCGACCCGTGATCGAGGGCGTGCGGACGCGGTTCGCGCCGGCGCCTTCGGGGTCGATCCACGTGGGGAACGCCCGGACCGGGCTGTTCTCGTGGGCGTTCGCGCGGCACCACGGGGGCGTGTTCGTCCTGCGGATCGAGGACACGGACGCGTCCCGGGTGACCGAGGAGGCGTTCCACTCCGTGATGGACTCGCTCCGGTGGCTCGGGATCGACTGGGACGAGGGGCCCGACGCCGGCGGGCCGCACGAGCCCTACCGGCAGTCGCAGCGCCTCGGCATCTACCGCGAGATGACCGAACGCCTCCTGTCCCAGGGCGACGCGTACCCGTGCTACTGCACCGAGGGGGAGCTGGAGGAACGGCGCGCGGCCGCGCTCGCCCGAGGCGAGGCGCCGGGCTACGACGGGAAATGCCGCGACCCCGAGGTTCGCAAGGCGTTCGAGGCCGAGGGGCGCACCGCCGCGATCCGCTTCACGATGCCCGAGCGCGAGCACGTGGTCCACGACCTCGTGAAGGGCGAGGTCCGGTGGCCGCCGGGGCAGCTGCGCGACTTCGTGATCGTGCGTTCGGACGGCTCGCCGGTGTTCCTGCTCGCGGTCGCGGTCGACGACATGCTGATGGAGATCACGCACGTGATCCGGGGCGACGACCTGCTCGCGAGCGCGCCCCGCAACGCCGCGGTGATCGAGGCGCTCGGGGGCACGCCCCCCGCCTACGCGCACGTCCCGCAGGTGAACGGCGCGGACGGCAAGCCGCTGTCCAAGCGCCACGGTTCCACGAGCGTCGAGGCGTTCCGCGAGCAGGGGATCCTGCCCGAGGCGCTCATGAACTACCTCGCGCTGCTCGGCTGGTCCAAGGACGCGGAGACGACCTTCCTTTCGAAGCAGGAGCTGATCGAGGCGTTCGAGCTCGAGCGGGTGTCGAGGAACCCGGCTCGGTTCGACGTCGAGAAGCTCGAGTGGATGAACAACCATTCGATCCAGTCGCTCGAGGACGACGACCTCGCGTCACGGTGCCTGCACTTCCTCTCGGTCGCGGGGCTGTCGCCGGACCTCGAGCTCCTGCGCCGGGCCATGCCGCTCGTGAAGGAGCGGATGCGCAAGCTGTCGGAGTCGGTCGAGCTGCTGCGGTTCCTGTTCACCGATGACATCACGCCGGACGAGAAGGCCGCCCAGGTGATCGCGAAGGCGCCCGAGGGCTATCTCACGAGCGTCGCCGAGGGCCTGGCCGAGGTGCAGCCGTGGGAGGCCGAGGCGATCAAGGCCAGGTTGGACGAGTTGGCGACCGCGGCCGGCCTGAACCGCACGAAGGGGTTCCAGCCCGTCCGTGCCGCCGTCACCGGGTCGACGGTCTCGCCGCCGCTGCCCGAGTCCCTCGAGCTCCTCGGGCGCGAGCGCACCCTCGAGCGCCTGCGGGCGGCCGCATGAGGCGCGCGCTCGTCCTGATGGTCGCGGCGCTGGTGCTGGTCGCGCCCGAGTCGACCGCGATCGCGATCGGGGCGCCCGATCCCGGCGACGTGAAGCCGCAGATCGTGTGGAAGAAGATCCCGTTCGGCGCGGCGCGCAAGCGGCAGATGGCGCGCTACTCGAAGCGCCACTACGGCGAGCGCACGTACGAGCTCACCGATCCCCAGGTCGTGGTCGAGCACTACACGGACGGGACCTCGTTCGACTCCGCGTGGAACCACTTCGCGGCCAACGGTACGCACCTGGGCGAGAAGCCGGGGGTATGCGCGCACTTCCTGATCGACACCGACGGGACGATCTACCAGCTCGTGAACCTGCGGATCCGCTGTCGGCACGCGATCGGGATGAACTGGACCGCGATCGGGATCGAGCACGTCGGGACGAGTGCCGACGCGATCCTGGACGACCGCGACATGATGCGGGCCTCGCTGCGTCTCACGGTGTGGCTGATGGCGCGGTACGGGATCGCGTGGGGCAACGTGATCGGCCACGCCGAGACGCTCCAGAGCCCGTTCCACGAGGAGCTCTATGACGGGTGGCGCTGCATGACGCATGCCGATTTCAACCGTGGAGAGATGCACATCTTCCGGCGGCGGCTCAAGCGTGTCGCCGGGCGGCTCGACGTCCCGATCGGCGCCGGGCCCCACTGGGTCGACTCGGGCTGCTAGGCGTTCGCGAGCGCTCGGCGGAGCGCGTCGGCGGCGTCCTCGGGCGCGACGGTGTTGATCGCCATCGCCGAACCGATCTCGAACCCCGCCTGCGTCGAGATCCGGGGGATCAGCTTCAGGTGCCAGTGGAAGACCTGCTCGGCGTGCCCGCCGTTGGTCGGCGCGGAGTACATCACGAGGTTGAAGTCGGGGTCGCCGCACGCACGGCGCACCGCGGTGAGGGTTCGGATCAGGATGCCCGCGAGGTCCTCGATCGCGTCGTCGGCCAGGTCGCCGAACGAGCCCTGGTGGAACGCCGGCGCGATCCACGTCTCGAACGGCGTCTGCGCCGCCCACGGCGCGAACGCCACGAACCCGCCGACCTCGTCGACCATGCGCACGCCCGCCCGGCGCTCGGCGTCGATCAGCTCGTCGTACACACAGATCCCGTGCTCGTCGAAGTACCGCGTTGCCACATCGAGCCTGCGGAGCAACCGGGGGAGGAACACCGGCGTCGCTACCACCTGTGAGTGGGTGTGCGTGAGCGAGGTTCCCGCCAGGGTTCCAAAGTTCTTGAACACGACGACGGCGCGGACGTCGGGTCTCGCGATCAGCTCGCGGTACCGCCGTCGCCACACCCGGACGACCCCCCCGACCTCGTCTTGAGACATCTCGTCCATCCGGCCGTCGTGCCGCGGGGTCTCGATCACGACCTCATGGCTCCCGATGCCGGGCATCTGGCGGAACATCGGCTCGCCCGAGCGTCCGGCGGAGCCGTCGCCCGAGAGCGCGGCGTACATGTTCGGGACCACGCGGACCCGCCAATCCGGCCCCGGCGGGTCCCGCAGGATCTCCGGCGGCGTCTGGTCCTCGTTGCCCGGACAGAAGGGGCAGGCGGGGTCGCGTTCGGGCAGCTCGGGCCGGGGCATCACGACGGGTTCGTGCGGCCGCTCCTCCCGCCGGGTCGCGAGGATCGCCCATTGACGGGTCGTCGGGTCCTGTCTGAGCGTCGACATGGAGCTAGGGAGGGTAGCGAACGAGCCGTTCAGGCGCGACGGCGCTTCGGCGAAAGCACGCGACCGAGGTAGGCGATCGCGACGGCGAGCCCCACCGGGAACAGCACCACCGAGAAGACCAGCAGGGTCAGGACCACGCCGGTATTCGCGGTGTCGGAGGAGAACGTCGTCCCCTTGGTCGCCGCGTACACGTTCGCGATCACGTAGAACGTGATCGGGATCAGGAACGGGAGCATCACGAACAGCGCGAACGCGGCGAGGCCGATCCCCACGCCCACGAACCGGGACCCGAAGGGTCCCGCGGTTCCGCCGTCGGTGTCGGGTTCCACGCGCGCATCCTAGCGCGGACGGATCTCGACGACGCCCTCGGTGACGCGGGTCTCGTACGCGGGAACGGGCTCGGTCGCCGGTCCGCGCAGCACCTTCCCCTGTGCGAGGTCGAACGTGCTGCCGTGCAACGGGCACTGCACCGTCCGAAGCGACCCGCCGAACCGCACCGGTCCCTTGTGCAACGGCGCCCCCTGATGTGAGCAGCGGTTGCCGATCGCGAACAGCTCGTCGCCGTTGCGGACCAGGAGCACGTCCGCGCCGTGCGCGTCGACCCGCATCGCCTTGCGATCGGGGACGTCGTCGAGGTTCACGAGCGGGATCCAACCGTCTTCGCTCATCGCGGCGTTCCCCCCAGGTTCCCCTCGGCCGGGCGAGACGCCCCGAGCGCGGTGAAGATCTCCTCGGCCCGCCGGTCGAGGTCGTGCGGCCCCGGGTCGCCGAGACCGGCGCGGCAGCGGCTCGCGCCGAGCAGCGCGATCCCGGTCTCGAGCTGGTGGCCGTACCCGGTCCAGCCCTCGACGGCCCGTTCGTACAGCACGGTTGCGGCATCGAGGTGTCCGAGCGCCTCCTCCATCGCGGCCCTGGCCGAGAGCAGGGACAGCTCGTGTCGTCGCGCGGTGACCTTCGCGCCGTCGATCAGCCGCCCCGCGAGCGGCTCGGCGCCGGTCGCGGCGCAGACCCGGACGAGGTCCGCGAGGAAGTTCTCGCGGTACCAATCCAGCGAGACCTCCGTCTCGCGCTCGAGCTCCTCGACGATCCGGATCGCCTCCTGCCCGCGACCCTCCCGGACCGCCACGAGCGCGGCGGCGACCTCGGCCGGGACGAGGACCTGGGCGTCCCGGATGTTCGCCGACCTGGACATCGATTCGGCCGCGGCGTCGGCGGCCTCGGCCGGCCGGCCCCGCCACAGCAAGACTTGGGTGAGCCAGGGCTGCGCGAGCCCGGCCGCGTAGTCGCCGCCGGCCTCCCTCGACCGACGCAGGACGTCGTCCGCGACCTGGAGGAGCTCGTCCCACGCCCCGACGTCGAAGAGCGGTTCGAGGCTGAGCGCGTCGAACCAGAGCTCCATGTCCATGAGGCCGCGACGCTCGGCGAGGTCCCCGCCCTCACGAACCGTCTCGAGCGCGACGACCGGTCCCTCGGTCGCCCACTCCACCTCGGCGCGCACGAGCAGCGCGAGCGCGTGCTCGCGCGAGCTGCCGTGGCTCTCGGCCACCTCGAGCGCCCGCCGCAGATGGTCGAGGCCGCCCATATCTCCCAGGAAGCACCGTGCCACGCCCCGATAGCTGAGCGCCCGAGACTCGAGCCATCCGACGTCGAGCTTGGTGGCCAGTTCGAGCGCGCGGTCGCACCAGTCGATCGCGTCCGAGAACGACCCCGCGACGATCCGGGCCGACGCCACGAACGCGAAACACGTGGCCAGGTCGACGCCGGGGGGTTCGGACTCGAGGATCGCCACCGCCTCGGCGAGGCGCTCGCGGCTCTCGGCGAGGCTGCCGCGCTCCCACAGGACGTTCGCGAGCTTGGTGAGACCGGCACCTTCACCGACGCGGTCGCCGATCTCGCGGAACGCCGAGATCGCCTCCCGGTAGCCGCGTTCGGCCTCCTCGTAGCGGCCGGCGTCCTTGACCGCCTCCGCCTTGAAGTACAGCGCGCTCGCGCGTTCGGGATGGTCCGCGGGCAGCAGGGCGAGGACCTCGTCGAAACACACGGTCGCGCGCGAGACGTCCAGGGTCATCGCGTTCTCGCCCGCCATCATCAGGGCCCTGCGCGTGGACGCCCCGAGCGCGTCGACCGCCTCGCTGCCCGCCGCGCGGCTGAGCTCGAGCGCCCGGCCGTAGTGGTGGGCGAGCAGCTCCGCGCGGTCGGAGAGCCGCTCGGCGGCCATCCGCTCGATCCACTCCGCCGCCGCGACGTGCTTGTCGACCCGGGCCAGCCGGGGGATCTGGCCGTAGGCCACGTCACGGATCAGGCCGTGCGCGAACGCGTACTCCGTGTCTCCCTGGATCGACGAGACGCGGGCCGGCCGGACGAGCTCGCGGTGCGCCAGCTCGTGGAGCCCGATGCGGACGCTCTCGGGGTCGGTCGCGCCCACCGCGGCGACGGCTGAGGGCCAGAACACCCGCCCGATCACCGACGCGTCCTGCACGAGCGATTTCTGTTCGGGGGCCAGGGTGTCCAGCCGCGCCGCGATGATGGCCTGCAGACTCTCCGGGGCGCTGCTCGACAGGGCCGCGGCCTCGGTGGCGCCCGGCGGTTCGGGTCGTTCGTCGAGCATCCGCGCGAACTCCTCCGCGAACAGCGGGTTGCCCCCGGACCGCTCGGCGATCAGGTCGCGGACGTCGGATCCGGTCTCGGGCGCCAGGACGTGCTCCAGGAGACGGAGGGTCTCCCCGTCGCTCAGGGGGGCGAGCGAGACCATCACCGAGTTGCGCATCCCGCCGCCCCACCGCGGGTCGCGTTGCAGCATCTCGGGTCTCGCGGTGCACACGATCAGCATCGGGAAACCCGCCGACCACTCGAGCACGTGCTCGACGAGCTCGACCATCGCGGGATGCGCCCAGTGGAGGTCCTCGATCGCGATCACGAGCGGGCGGATCGACGCGATCGCCTCGAGGAAGCGACGCCACGCGCTGAACGATTCCATCTGCTCGACCGGGTCCGGTTGTGGGGCGGCCAGGCCGACCAGCGGGGCGAGTCGGGCCCGGAGCCACTCGTGCTCGGCGCCGTCCTCGACGAGCCCCTCGACGCAGGCGGACAGCTTGGCCCGGGCGGTCCCGGCGTCGTCGGACTCGAGGATGCCCGCCTGCGCCTTCACGATCTGCCCGAGCGCCCAGTAGGTGACGCCCTCCCCGTAGGGGAGGCAGCGCCCCTGCCGCCACGTCACCAGCTCCGGCTGATCGTCCAGATGCGAGAAGAGCTCGCCGAGCATCCGGCTCTTGCCGACGCCCGGCTCGCCGAGCAGCGTGACGAGTTGCACGGATGGCTCGCGCGCGGCCCGCGCGAAGGTGTGCTTCAGGAGCTCGAGCTCGTCCTCGCGGCCCACGAACGGGGTCGACGACCGGTGTTGGACCTCGGTGCCGAACCGGCTCCGCGCCGCCTTCGCGACCCAGACGGGCAGCGCCTCGGCCTTCCCCTTCACCTGCACTGGGTCGAGCGGCTCGTAGTCGAACAGGTCCCGCGTGAGCCGATACGTGCCCTCGCCCACCAGGATGCCTCCGATCGGAGCTACCCCTTGCAGCCGCGACGCCGTGTTCACGACGTCCCCGATCGCGATGCCCTGCTCGGACGACTCGGCGCCGACCGAGACGACCGCCACGCCGGTCTCGATCCCGATCCGCACGGCCAGCGGGAGGTCGTGGTTCGTCTCGTTGAGCTCCTCGATCACCGGCGGGATCCGCAGCGCGCTGAAGACCGCTCGCTGCGCGTCGTCCTCGTGGGCGACCGGGGCGCCATACACGGCCATCACCGCGTCGCCGATGAACTTCTCGACCGAGCCCCCGAAGCGCTCGATCTCGCGGCGGACCCGAGCGTGGTAGGTCGCCAGCGTGTCCTGGACGTCCTCGGGGTCGGCCAGATCGAACCGCGACGTGAACTCCACGAGGTCGCAGAACAGGGTCGTGACGACCTTGCGTTCCTCGCGCGATCGGCCGTCGGCGTCCAGCGGGCTGCCGCAGGCCGCACAGGATCGCGCGGCCTGCGGATTGCGATGACCGCAGGTCCGACAGACCGTCACGGCCGAAGTCTAGACCGTGCTCGGCCACGCACCGGGCATGTGGCGCTCGCCGACCTTGACCCGGTTCGCGGTGGGGCGTAGGTTCGTTCGGCCCGAGAAGGAGGGCTCGCATGGCCAAGGTCGCCGATTTCCTCGAGAAGGTGTCCTCGGACGAGGCGTTCGAGAAGGAGTTCGATAGGAACCCCAAGAAGGTGATGGACGAGTTCGGACTCACCCCGCAGCAGCAGGATCTGATCCGCGAGGGCACCGCGAAGAAGATCCGCGAAGCGATCAAGGGCGAGCTCGGTAAGGACGTTATGGTCATCATGGTCAAGATGCGCTAGCCGGGTGGTTGCGGATCCCGTAGCACGCGCCGGCTCGCTCACGATCGTCGGTGCGGGGATCAGACCCGGCCTCCACACCACACGCGAGGCGATCGCCAGGATCAAGGGCGCCGACAAGGTGCTCTACCTGCTCGCCGAGATCGCGCCGATCCGGTGGCTGCAGGAGCTGAATCCCTCAGCCGAGTCGATGGAACATCTGTACCGCCCCGGCCGACCCTTCGCCGAGGTCTACGACGACATCGCCACCACGATCCTGGATCACGTCCGCGAAGGCCTCGACGTCTGCGTGGTCTTCTACGGTCATCCCGGCGTGTTCGACCGGACGTCGTACGACGCGGTGGCGCGCGCGCGCGCCGAGGGGTTCTCGGCCAGGATCCTCCCGGGCATCACCGCCGAGGATTGCCTCTACGTCGATCTCGAGCTCGACCCGGGGGCGACCGGGTGTCAGAGCTACGACGCCACGGACTTCCTCGTTCGGCACAGGCGACCCGACGTCACCGTCCCGCTGATCCTGTGGCAGGTGGGCGTCGTCGGCGGCTCGCGGACGACCGGCGAGGTCCGCCGAGCCGGTCTGGAGGTGCTCGCGGAACGACTGGAGGAGCTCTACGGCGCCCGAGCACGAGGCGATCGTCTACGAGGCGACGCCCGTTCCCGGTCGGCCGGCCGTTCATCGAACCGTGCGAGGTACGCCACCTCGCCGACTCGGGCGTCACGGGTCTCTCGACGCTGTACGTGCCCCCGAAGGGCTCGGCGCCACTGGATCCAGACCTGATGGTCCGGCTCGAGATGGCGCCGGCATCCGGGAACGAGGGGTAGTCCCACGATCTGGGACGAGGTGAGCGCGTGACCACGTGGACCGCTCGCAGGCTGGCCTGGTCCGTCGGGATCGTCTCGATCGTGCTGCTGCTCGCCGCCCTCGTGCTGATGTTCGTCGATCGCGGGAGCGACGTGCCGAGCAACGTCGCGGTCTGGAGCGCCTCCGACGTCCTCGACGTGCTGGTGAGCCTCGGCGTGCCGGTCCTCGGCATCGTGATCGTCAACAAGCGGCCGAAGAACGCGATCGGGTGGATCTTCATCGTCGCGGGGACCGCGCTCGCGCTCGGGAGCATCGGGCAGACCTACGCGGTCCATGCCCTCCGTGCCGACCCCGGGAGCCTGCCGGCCGGGCGGGCGCTGGCCTGGGTCAGCAACGTGCTGTGGCCGATCCCGATCGTCGCCCTCACCGTGCTGTTCCTCTTGTTCCCGACCGGACATCTGCCCTTCACCGCGCTGGCGTCCCGTCGCCTGGCTCGTGGTGGCCACCTACGTCGTGCTGACCGCTGGGGGCCCTGGTCCTGGCCACGGCCGGCTGGTCGGATCCGTTCGGGGGCATCAACGCTGCTGCGGGATCCGCCGGCGACGTCGCGCGAGTGGCGATCGTGATCGCGGTATTCGGCGGAGGTCGTCGCGCTGCTGCTCTCGGTCGCCTCGCTCGTCGTTCGTTTCCGGCGTTCCACCGGGGTCGAACGGCTCCAGCTCAAGTGGTTCGTCTCGGCGGCGGCGCTGGCCGCCGTGGCGTTCAGCGTCGGGATCTTCGTCGACTCGGCCGTCGTCTCGGTGATCCTCTCGGTCTCGCTGCTGTGCCTGTACGTCGCGATCGGGATCGCGATGGTGAAGCACAACCTCTACGACATCGACGTCATCATCAACAAGACGATCACCTACGGGGCGCTCGCAGCGTTCATCACCGCGATCTACGTGGTCGTGGTGGTCGTGATCGGCGCGGTCATCGGCGTCACCGAGGGCGTCTCGCTTGCTCGCGACCGCGGTCGTCGCCGTGGCGTTCCAGCCGATCCGGCGACGGGCGCAACAGATCGCCAACCGGCTCGTCTACGGGGAGCGCGCGACGCCCTACGAGGTCCTGTCCCGGTTCTCCGAGCACGTCGGCGAGACCTACTCGGGCGAGGACATCCTCGTCCGGATGGCGCGGCTCCTCGCGGAGGGGACGGGCGCCACGTCGGCCGCCGTCTGGCTCCGGGTGGGCGACGAGGTCCGCCCGGCCGCGGTGTGGCCGACGAACGGAGGGATGGCCACCGCGATCCCTCTCGTACGCGGGGAGCCGCCCGAGGTCGAGGGCGTTACCGCCGCGGTGCCCGTCCGCCATCAACGGGAGCTCCTCGGTCTGCTCACCGTCACGAAGCCGTCCAACGAGCCCCTGTCCTCCGTGGAGGACAAGCTCGTGGCCGACCTGGCCGCGCAGGCCGGGCTCGTGCTCGCGAACTCCAAGCTGATCGAGGATCTCCGCGCCTCGCGCCAGCGGCTGGTCGCGGCACAGGACGAGGAACGACGACGCCTCGAGCGGAACCTGCACGACGGGGCGCAGCAGCAGCTCGTCGCCCTGGCCATCAGACTGAAGCTCGCCCGGACGACCGCGTCGAAGGACCTCGTGGAGGCGGACCGGATGCTCGAGCAGCTCGAGGGCGACGTGACCGACGCGCTCGAGAACCTCCGAGAGCTCGCGCGTGGGGTGTACCCGCCGCTCCTGGCCGACCAGGGTCTGACGGCCGCGATCGACGCGCAATCCCGACGCTCGGCCGTTCCGGTTCGCGTCGAGGCGGACGGGATCGATCGCTACCCTCAGGATATCGAGACGGCCGTCTACTTCTGCACGCTCGAGGCCCTGCAGAACGCCGCCAAGTACGCGGACGCCGGCCAGATCACCGTGCGTCTGGTCCAGGACGACGGCGAGCTCGTGCTCTCGGTCCGCGACGACGGCCGAGGGTTCGACCCCGCCGTCACCCCGCTCGGCGCCGGCCTCCAGAACATGGCGGATCGCCTGGCCGCGCTGGGGGGCAGGCTGATCGTCCGTTCCCGTGCCGGCGGCGGCACGACGATCGAGGGGCGCATCCCGGTTCGCTCGCAACTCGTCGGATCGGAGCCGGGGACGGGTACGACGCCGGCTTAGGGAGAGGCGTACCCATCCCTCCACCTTGACCTGTCGTTCTCGGGCGGACTCCGCCCTGATGGAAACGGCGTTCAGCCTTCGTCGACGACGACGGACCGAACCTCCGCCGATCGGCGTGCTACGGGAAGCCGCGACTCGGGCCGCGGAGGATCGATCTCGACGACGTCAGGCTGCTTGCCCGCACCGGACTTCGCCGTCGACCGGGCACTCGGAGACCGTGGTCGGCTCTCCAGTGTGAGTGTCAAGGTTGGCCGGGCGTCGCCGACGGTGAACGCGATCGTGCCCTGTTCCGTGATCGTCAGTCCGAGTTCGAGTCGGTGTAACTCGCCCCGGCTCCGTGCACGCGCGCCGTCGAACACCTTGAGGAAGGCATCGCGGATCGGGATGAGCTGCTCGCTCAACGTCTCCACGTCGATCGCTCGAGGGACGAGCTTCTTACTCTCCGTGTTGAAGGTCGGATATCGGTTCATCAGGATTCCCATCGACGAGTGAGCGACCTTCGTCTCATCCCTAGCCGTGCCCGGTCAAGTCGGGCGAACGCTGTAGGGCGACGAGGGGTCGCTGTTTGGAGGCGAAAGGTGGTGGTCCCAATGAGCCCGTATCGGCCCGTGCTATCCCTCGTGCGGCACTCATGCGGCACGTTAGGTCGCGGGCATCGCCGGCACCCGTCGCCTCGGGGTCCAACTGCGCCGTTGGAACGAGGACGGTAAGAAATGCATCCCTTCCCTAACGAAAGAGGCGACCGGGCGTGGCCCAAGAACGGATCAGTCTGCTGGAAGAGTCGATCAGGGACCCCTTGCCGAGACTCAAGGAGCGTCACCCGAAGAGTCACCCGAGACCTCCGATCAGCGAATGACATGGACGAGGCGTAGCCTCCGCCCGGTGAGACCCGACGAGCTCGAGCGCCGACTCCAGGAGCGCCTCGACGCCCTCGGACCGGCTCCCCGCGCCGAGCTGCTCCACGTCCTCATGCTCCCGACTTCGAACGGGCCGACCGGATCGGCGAGTTCTGG
Source organism: uncultured Actinomycetes bacterium (assembly GCA_963823255.1). GTDB lineage: Bacteria > Actinomycetota > UBA4738 > UBA4738 > HRBIN12 > DASSJM01. The sequence continues at coordinate 627,242 of CAWGKU010000001.1, read as the reverse complement.
TCCTACAGAGGCTCCGGAGAGCCGCACCTTCGCCGAGTTGCTGATCGACTGCGAGGAGGACCGGACTCTTCGGGCGGTACTCGTCGGGATGCTGCGAGACGCCGAGCGCTAGGCTGCCCGTCGACCCTTACTTGATCCACACTCGCAAAGGACCAAGAGGTGCGAATCCGTATCGCCGCGCGACCTCCAGGTCATCTCCGCGCTCGTACCCGACCAGAGGGAGTGCTCCCACGAGTGTGGCCAGAGCCGCCAAGGATCCACGCCACGCCGCATCGAGGTCACCGATCGCCGAGAACACATTCGTCACGCTCGCAACGGTCGTGCTGCGGTTCGAGATGGCGCCGGCGACGATCGACTCGTCCCGGTAGCACGCCATCACGATCACGGCGTCCTCGTCTAACAGCGACGGGTGGAACAGCCCCGGAGGTATCTCTATCTCGTACTGGTTCCAGGCGCGCTCCCACTGACGCAAGACCGCCGGGGCACGCACCCGTTCCCAACGCATCCCCGTGGGCGCCTCTGGTGACGGAGCGTTCGTATCACGGCATATCCACTGCGCTTCGAAGAGCACGTGGAATCCCTCGGACGCCAAATCCAGGCACGCGAAACTGTCCTTCAGGGAACAACCCGGGGACGTGTCGATTGCTGCGAGGATGGCATCGATACTCGTCGCCGGATCTAGCGTGATCGCGTCCGGGTAGAGGGGTGGAGATCGCCTGGGAACCGTCCAGCCACCGTCGTGATACGTCCCCGCCTGGCCGTGCAGGCGACAGACCCTATCGCACCATTCAGCGTTGTTTCGTGCCGCAGCCCGCATGAGATCGGCTGGCTGTCGGCCCTGCACGCCGCTGCTCTTCACGACGACCATCCTCGTGCAATTCGGCACCGACTTGGAACCTGAGGCGGTCCGTTGGTCGACTGGCGTGAACGAGCTTCTGATCGACTGCGAGGAGGACCGGACGCTTCGGGCGGTGCTGGTCGGGATGCTGCGGGACATGGAGCGGAGGTAGATCCCACAATCTGCTGACCGTCGTGGGAGGCATGGGATTCGCCCAAATGGCCCTACAAAGCCGAAGTGGCACCGGGTCAGACTGTCTGGAATCTGCCACCGGCGCTTCTTGGCGTTCCCCTCCTATGTCTCCTCACTCGAGAAAGGACGGGAACAGGAACCCCCGGGGTGGATCAGCCCAACGCCCCGGCGGCTTCTCAAATCTTCTGGGTGATTCCCTTAACGTCGTGGTTCCGGTTCAATGAGGTCGCGGCCTAGGTCCAGCCGAGCCTCTTCTCCCCGATTGAATACGCGATCGACCTGGATCACCCGCTCCTCCAGGTCGTGCACGGCGCTGGTGAGCGGGAGCCAGTCGCCGCTGCCAATCTCGCGAATCTGGTCGTCGGTCTGGCTCTCGAGCCAAGACGCCGACAGCTTCAGGGAGCGGGTCGCGGTCGAGAGCTGCTCCAGCACATCTTGCAGGTCCATCCTTTGCTCCTCCTCGGATGGGGCGAGGCCACTAGTTTGAACCCCCCTGATAGGGAATTGAATCGGTCCTTCGGCCTAGCCCGATCCGACAGCGAGGAGGACCGGACCCTGCGGGCGGTGCTGGTCGGCATGTTGCGGGAGGCCGACCACTAGAGCAGTAACCGGGGCATTGGGCGCACCGGGAGCCAGCGCCGGACGGCGAGCCGGCGGTCGACTTTCGCGGCTTGAGCCGCCCCCAGTGCGGCCCCGAATTGGCCGTTTGGCCAATCGCGTTCGTGGGTCGTTCGGCCGATATTGAGCTCATGAAGCCGCTCAGGATCATCCTCATCGCGTTTGCCGTGCTCATCGTGGCCGGCACGATCGCCAGCGCCGCCACCGGGGGTGTCCACGGCAAGCCCACGCCGAGCCCGTCGGTCTCAGACACCGAGACCGAGGCCCCCGAGCCCACCGAGAGCGAGGCCCCTGAGGCGGAAGCGACCACCCCGGACAAGACCGGCATCGCACCGAACTTCTCCGCGTGCGACGGCCTGACCGGGCTCGACAACGCGATCTGCCGTCACGAGGCGCTGTTGAAGGTCAAGCCAGACAACCCTGGCCTCACCAACTCGCTCGGGCACCTGCAGGCGAACGCCGCGGCGCACGCTGCCAGACAGGCCGCGAAGGCTGCAGGCACGCACGGGAACTCCGGGTAGCACGGCCCGTCGGGTTCGTAGCGGGAGCGCGGTTCGAGTTAGCGAAGAGGCCGGGATCCCCCCTACCCGGCCTCTCGCTCTCTATCGGCAGACCGTCCCTCGACTACAAGGTCAAGGATCTACCCCAAGCCCTCGTGACGTTGGGCCCGGCTCTTTTCCCCGGGAGTCCTTGCAGGGAGGGAGAGGGAGAGCCGTAGCGCTCGGCCGTGACCTTGACCCGGGCGCATGGGGTGCATCGGCAGCGACGGCCTCTCGCTTGAGAGCAGTCCCGGATCGCACAGCCGGGTCGCCGCACGGCGAGCCCGCGGTCTAGACGGAAGGGGGAAGCGATGTTCGTCACCATGGTCGAAGGTGGGGTCGACGACGCTCGGGAGGTGATCTGCGCTCAGCTTGGGACGAGCGGGCCTCGGGTGACTTCCCCACCGGTCTCGTCGAGTCCTATCTGATGCACGCTGATGACGGAGTGTGGCGGATCGTCACGTTGTGGGGATCGAAGGAGGCCGTGATGGCGATGAGGGCAAGGTCGAGAAGCCGACAGCCATCTCGATCTTCGAGCAAGCCGGCTCCCGACCCTCGGTCTCGATGTGGACAGTTGAAGGTCGGGCCGGTCGGGGGGACCACTACGCACCGGGAGCCCGCGCCGCGCGGCGAGTCGTAGAAGCCCGCATTCTGTAGGGATTCTGGGGAGTAGACGTTCGGCGGTGTGGCTCCCCAAATGGTCCGACTGTGTAGCTGGCTTCGAGATGCCACGATTGCGGGTCATGGCGGTCATCGAGAGGATCGGAGATCCGGAGTCACGCCCATACGTCGTGGCTTGGGGACGGTTGACGGAAGAAGACGAGGGACGCCTGCTCGCACGTGTCCTGACTTCACGCCACGTCGATGTCACGGTCGATCTATGTGAGATCGAAGAGGTCACGGACGAGGGATGCACCGCGATCAAGAATGTGGCCGAGTACATGGGTCAGGATCAGACGATGGTGGTGCTGTACATCCCCGACCGGGAGGCGACTCGATCGCTCGAGCGATCTGGGATCACGGATGACGGCCGGATCGTGCTCGTCGCATCCTCGCCGTCTCGTCGCATCAGTCTGGCGCTCTGACCCGAGCAGAGACGCCCGTTTCCTCGCTTCGATCGGCGCCTATCGACGCCGGGACCACCCCTCGCAGTCGAGTCGTAGGTAGCCGTTGGCGATCGGTCCGGTCATCACGTCAGACACGGCTCACCTTCGAAGGATGGGGGGACCTCCTGGAGCGCCTGCGCTAGTTCGTCGTTGCGGAACCCCGCCGCGACGAGTTGGTCGAGCAGCTTCTTGTTCTCCTCCTGCAGCTCCGCGACCTCAGCCGTGAGCCTGCTTATGGCCCTGCGCGCCTTCGCGTTCCCGTCCTTGGGAAGGTGCGCCAACCGAATCGGCACTGAGCCTGGGAAATCGCGCTCCGCATCGGGCTTGAGGTCGGGATCGGGCCAGGGAATGCGACCGCCTGCCTTCTCGCCGAAGAACACCTCGATGATGCAACCTCGATGGATCTCACAGCGGGAGAGGATCATCTTCACGGGTTCGGCCCCTGGCGATTTGTGGTCAGACTCGGCACCCAACGCGGCCCACCTGGCGGGTATCGGCCCGAATGGCCAAGGCAAGATAGGTCTTTCGACTGAGACGAATGACCCCAAGTGTCGATGCCGCTGTGGCACGCACGACCTACGGTCAGTGCCCCATGGAAGAAGTCAGTCTCTCCGCCATTCACTCGTTTGGCCTCGACGAGGGTCTCTCTAACCCCTGCTCCTGGTGCCGCCACTCGGAGTTCGTTCATGCCGAGACCGGACCGTGCTTGTTCAGTGAGTGCACGTGCCCGCGCTTCTTTCCTGTGGTCGTACAAGCTCCGCAAGGCGAGCCGGCCGATGAGCCCGCGCCGAGCTGCTCCACGTCCTCACGTTCCCCGACTTCGAGCGAGCCGACCGGATCGGCGAGTTCTGGGGGAACCCGAAGACGCGCACCTTCGCCGAGCTGTTGATCGACTGCGAGGAGGATCGGACGCTGCGGGCGGTGCTGGTGGGGATGTTGCGGGAGAGCGAGCGTTGACCGGCCGAGCAGCGACTCGCATCATCGATCCATGTGCGGGGAGGCGGCCGGTCGCCACACGCTTAGGCGCGCCTTCGCCTGGTCTGCGGCTCTCTGCGCGCTCGGCCTTGGATGCCTCGCCGCGCTCGTTGGCGCGCTCGACACGCGGCGCGTCTGCGTCGGGATCGTCGAGCCGATCTGCGACGGCCCGAACTGGGGCGAGGCACTCGTCGCGTTCGGGCTCGCATGCACCTTGCTGACTATCGGCGTAGTCCTTGTCGTACGGCTTCGACGCGGAGCATAGGGTCGGCCCCGCGCGACTGCCAGAGGACGCCATCCGCAGAGCCGCACGGTCGCCTCCTGATCGACTGCGAGGAGGACCGGACACTGCGGGCGGTGCTCGTCGGGATGCTGCGTGAGGCGGGCTAGGTCTACTCGCACACTGGGAGCCCGCTCCGAACGGCGAGCTCTCCGTGTAAGGAACGCGGCTGAGCTCCGAGCACCCGCTCTGCTCCGCAGGAGCGCGGCGGGCGATCGTCCTGCAGATTGGGATCAGGATTAGTCCTTAAGCTCCTTCAGCACTTGCTCCGCGAGGATCTCGCCGATCGCAAGAGAGGTGGTGGCAGCAGGGGATGGCGCGTTCGCGACGTGAACCAGCCCCGGTCGCCTCAAGAGCTTGAAGTCGTCGATCAGAGCCCCATCTCTTCCAACCGCCTGTGCTCGGATACCGCTGAAGCGCCCTTGGAAGTCAACAGCTTCCAGCTCGGGAACATACTTGCGGCACTCACGAAGGAACGCGTTAGTCACCTTGTCCTGCCACTCCTCCCTCAGGGCTATCGGCCACTGCTGCTTCAGGAGTCTCCACGTACCCGGATACGTGAGGGATTCGCGCAAGTCACGGAGGTTCCAGCGGCCCCCATAGCCCTCTCTGCCTCGAGCCAGGACGGCGTTTGGGCCGACCCAAACCTCATCGTCGATCCGTCGAGTGAAATGGACACCAAGAAATGGAAGACCGGGAAGGGGGACCGGGTACACCAGTCCGCGGATCAGGCCACTCCCTCGAGAGGAGAGCCGTACGTACTTACCCTCGAAGGGGACAACTTGATACTTGGTCCGAGAGGAGATGAGCCGCGCCACGCGATCAGACTGAAGACCGGCACACGTAATAACGACGTTCGCTTCGACCTCTCGCTGTGCCGTCGTAAGACGCCAGCCAGTGGAGCCCTTACGGGCGGACACGAGTTCGCTCGATAGGGCAAGCTCGCCCCCCATCCGCTGAATCTCCGATCCAAGGCGCGAGGCTACGCCTGGGAAGTCGATAACTGCCGTCTCGGGAACATGGAGCCCGGCGATGCCCTGCACTGCTGGCTCAATGGATCGAATCTCTTTCCCGGTAACCTCGCGCAGGCCCGTGAGCCCATTCGCAATGCCTCGTTCGTAGAGAGACTTCATATACTGAAGCTCCCCCTCTTCAACCGCCACGATCAGTTTGCCGAGCTGGCGGACGCCAATGCCGTGTTGCTCAGAGAATCGCAGCATCGCCGCTCGACCTCGGCGACAGAGCACTGCCTTCCAGGACCCTGGCTTGTAGTAGATGCCTGAGTGAAGCACTCCAGAATTGCGGCCTGTCTGGTGGCAACCTAGGGAGTCCTCCTTCTCGATCAATACCAAGGACGTGGATGGTGAACGCGACAGCACTGCATACGCCGTCGCAAGACCAACGATCCCACCTCCTACGACCGCAACCTCGACTCTCTCTCCTATGCTGCCCACATCGCCCTCATATGCTCCGACTGAACGAACTCGTTGCATCCATCGGTCCACGACGCCTATCAGGAAGACCAGATACCGATCCACCTCGGCCGCGTGGAGCGCCCTTTCGCAATGCGGTCGGCTTCCTGGTCGCGGCTGAGGTCTTCATCGACCTCGTTTCAGGTGCTCGCGCTGAGCAGCCTCATCGTGGGGTAACTGCGGCCCGCTTCGGCCGAACTCACCCATGGGTCCAGGTTAGCCGGACGCGACTACTTGGCGCACCAGGGGCCCGCGCCGCACGGTGCGCCGGTGGTCTAAGTCGTGCTTACCCGGTCCCGCCGCGCAGAATCTCGCGTCGCCGCTGGAACTCGTCGGCGTCGATCTCTCCTCGAGCGAACCGCTCTTCGAGGACCCGCATCGCACTCGTCGATCCGCCAGGGGTCGACACGTCTCTCGGACGGAACTGACGGATCCCCCAGACTACCGTCACGACGATCGCGGCCCAGAACAGCCCCATCATCAGAATCATCATCACGAAGCCGCCGACGCCCCAGCCCCAGCCGTCGTGCCACATATGCGCCAACACCTCCGTCTTCACCTTACGCGGCCCTGCATGAGAAGAACGTGCTACGGCAGGAAAGCACATTGGATCGCCGGTTCGGCTTCTCCGCCGGTCATCGGGCGGAGCCCGCGCCGCACGGCGAGCCTGCCATTTGACCCGGCCGACGCGGGGCTATCGGCCGCTCCCTCCGACCCCGCTTTGCGCTGAAGTGTGGACATGAAGCTCGATGCGAGTTGGTACGCGGACAAGGAGTGGCGAGGGTTCGTCCTGCGCGACGCCCCGCGTGACCTTGAGGACCGCCACGTCTTCGTTACCTGGGTCGCCGGGATCTCGCACCACCCGACCGCGGTCGACCTCCCGGACTTCGCACCCGGCTCCGAGGTGGTCCTCCGCCCCGAACCGGATAACCCGTCGCCGACGCGATCGGCGAGCTCTATGCGTCCGGTGAGCGCGAGCCGGACCATTGACGCGCCATCGACGGGTTCCGCGGGTGTGATTCGGAGGCGATTCGGCCTCTGACCTGCGTAGTCCCAACGGGGTTCGAACCCGTGTCTCCACCTTGAGAGGGGCGTTTCTCGCATCCCGGGATGTTCGGGCTCATCCTGGTTTGTGCTGTCGTGCCTGCTCGGAGGGCGCTACCGGTCCCAAGGTCTCCCATTTCGTTCGGTACTTGCCGCCCGGTGTGTTGCCAAACTGTTGCCACTCACCGACAGCGCCGGCGCTCCCGGTGGCGCCTGTCAGCCATCAGGGGTGCACGTGCGACCCGTAGCCGAGGTCGAGGCGGATCGACTCCATCACCCCAAAGGTCGTGCTCTCCGTGTAGACCTCTGCTGCCGCGATGACGCCCGTGTCTACGCGGACAACTTCCGGCGGCTTGCTCTCGCGGAAGACGACCCCTACGTGGAGCAGATCGAGCATCCGAGCAGGAGCGCGGGAACGAGCGAGCCGGAGCTGATGCGAAGGGGGACGGGTGCCGGGCGGAACATGGCTCCGCTGGTGTTCCACGGATCTGGAGGAAGATATCGGCATGCCCCTCACCGGAGAGTACGAACCGAGTCCGTCCGATTGGGCGCGCAAGCAGGTCGAGCTCTACGAGGCAACGAACGGCAAGGAGGGTGCCGAGCTTCGCGGCAGGCCCGTGATCGTGCTGACCTCGGTGGGTGCGAAGACGGGCAAGCTCCGCAAGACCCCCCTCATGCGGGTCGAGCACGACGGCACCTATGCGGTGGTCGCATCACTTGGCGGCGCCCCGAGGCATCCGGTCTGGTACCACAACCTCAAGAAGAACCCGCAGGTTGAGCTGCAAGACCGCGCGACCAAACGCGACTACGTCGCGCGCGAGGTCATCGGCGACGAGAAGCGGGTCTGGTGGGATCGCGCGGTCGACACGTGGCCCGATTACGCGACGTACCAGACGAAGACCGACCGGCAGATCCCGGTGTTCGTACTCGAAGAGGTTGGCCTGTCATTACGGCATTTGGGGACCCAGTCCGGCGGCGTGCGCGCACCGTGACCGAGCAGATGCTGCTCCGGCTATGAACGACCGTCCAGCAGTTGTAGTGGCTCTCCGGGCCTTATGTGACCTTTACTCGCCGGGGGAGGACTCAGGCGGCGGCGCCGGGACGTCCTTCAAAGTGCGTGAGTTCGCGCTCCTCTCCGACGGGCGTGAAGTTACGCTCCTGGATGACCGGGGTTGGACGACGTCGGCGCGGTTGGACCAGATCCCATTCACGCAGCTTGTTCGTGATGTCTACAACACGGCCCTGCCCGATGATGCCGAGGAGACGGGCGAAGAGCATGAGTGGCAGCGCTTCGAGCAACGTTTGCGAGAAGCTGGGGTTGCGGTCACTCTCGACGAGCTTCGGGCGCTGCCCTACCGCGTCATCTTGAGCGACCGCTTGCGGTCGCGGCTCGGGCAGGCCTCACAGTAACGAGCCCTGTACGCACAAGAACCTTGTCCGCGGATCGGGAGGTTTGGGCACCGAAGGCGCTCTCGGAGATGGAGTGAGAATGAAGTGACGCCCGTGGCGGTGGCAGGCGGCCCCCAGGTCATGCGCATAGATTGCGGGAAGAGCATCTTCACGGGCGCCGTTCGAGCCGCGTTGGGCGGCCGCCGCGCTGCGGAAGCTCCTCGACGAGGGCTACTCCATGACCGATCTGGGCCGAGAGCTTGGGGTCACGCGGCAGGCAATCCACGATCTACTCAAGCGGGCCGAGCGCTGATGATGGATATCCGATGGATCGGGCCGTGCGCTTTACCCGTTTCCCCTCGTAGTCCCAACGGGGTTCGAACCCGTGTCTCCACCTTGAGAGGGTGGTGTCCTAGGCCACTAGACGATGGGACCGTCGGCCGCGGGCCGGCCGGAATTGTAGCAACCGACCCTCGCCGAACCTCGCGACCCGCGGGGCCGGTAGCCGCCTGGGACTCGGTGCGTGTCCCTGCGCTAGCGGGTGCCTCGATCGATCACCGACGGACCTCCCACAGGACTCGCGGCGTCTCGGTAGGGTGTGGGCCGTGCGCCACCGCCCGCGACGCCGCTCGTTTACTCGCTCGCCCGCCCATGCTCATGATCGCGATCGCCGCGGTTGTGGCCGGCATCGGTGTCGCGCCGCCCGAGCGGACTCCATCGCCCGGGCTGATCGCGAGCCCGGGGACGCGATCCCGAACCCGTTCTCGTCGATACCGGGCGGATGGACGTGGTCGTAGAAGCCGCCCCAGTCGTCCCAGGTCAGGAAAAGCACGCTCAACTCCTAATGCGGGCTCCGCATCACGGCATTGACGATCTTGTCACCCAGGCCTGGCCCGGCCGGATGTCGCCCGGTGGGTCAAGCCCGGGATGATCGACCACCAGACCCTGTCGTTCGACGCCTACCTGCGATTCATCGAGGATCGCTTCCTCGCCGGAGAGCGACTGGACCCGGCGACCCTCACCCGGCCCGATTCGCGACCGACGGTCCGAGAGACGGTGCCGATCCTCGGCGATCTGGCGAACGAGTTCGACTTCACCCAGACGCCGCTCCCGCCCCTGATCCTCGATCCGCGGCCGCCGCCGCCGCCCGGCTAGTCCTCGCCCTGATCGCGGGTGAACCCGAGCTCGCCGTCGAACTCCTGGAGCTTCTCGATGTGCATCCACGAGTGCGCGCTCGAGATCCGCACCAGCAGCTCGTGGACGTCCTGGTCCGAGAGGTCGCCCGGTTCCTCCTTGATGATGAACCGGCAGCGGAAGTGGTCGCCGGTCTCGGTCATCGCTCCGGTGGGGGGGAACACCTTCGTGCCGCGGCTCGAGATCATCTTGAGCGAGAGCTTCGTGTCGTGGGTGAGCTCCATCAGCGACGAGCCGAGCTCGGCCGCGGAGAGGGGGGACTCGACGAAGACGTCTAGGCCGACGACGGAACGGCTGGCCGGCCGCACGTAGTCGGGGCGCGGGTCGATCTTCGGCAGCTGGAGCGGCTTGACGTCGCGGATCGTCCAGGTCTCGGTGCGCTTGCCGAGGTTGCCGATGATCGCGTTCGTGTAGTCGGTGGTCGGCGTCCCGCGGTCGTAGCCGAGCACGTCGCCCGTGAGCACCCCGGACTCGAGCGTGACGAACACCGCGTGCTCGATCGCCTCCGCCTGCTCGAAGAAGCCCAGGTAGCGCAGCATCAGGACCGACGACAGGATCACCGCGGTCGGGTTGATCACGTTCTTGCCTGCGTACTTCGGCGCCGAGCCGTGCACCGCCTCGAAGATCGCCACCTCGTTGCCGACGTTGGCCGAGGGCGCGAACCCGAGCCCGCCGATCAGCGCCGACGAGAGGTCGGACAGGATGTCGCCGTTCATGTTGGTGGTGACGATCACGTCGAACTGCTCGGGCCGCTTGACGAGCTGATGCGCGGCGTTGTCGACGATCACGTGCCAGGACTCGAGCTCCGGGTAGTCCGGCGCGACGCGTTCGAACACGCGCTTCAGCGTGCCTTCGGAGAACTTCATGATGTTGGCCTTGGTCGCGCATGCGACCTTCGTCCGACCCTCGCTCCGGGCGTACTCGAACGCGAACCGGGCGATCTTCTCCGAACCCTTCTCGCTGATCAGCTTGAGCGCCTGCGCGACGCCCGGCGTCTGCATGTACTCGATCCCCGCGTACAGGTCCTCGACGTTCTCCCGGACCATGACGAGGTCGATGCCCCGGCCGCTGTACGGGGTCGTCACCCCCGGCATCTCGCGGACCGGCCGGACGTTCGCGTAGGTCTCGAACAGCTTGCGCAGCGTGACGTTCGCCGACTTCTCGCCGAACCCCACCGGGGTTTCGAGCGGGCCCTTCAGCGCGACGCGCGTCCTCGAGATCGACGCGATCGTCTCGGGCGGGACGCCCGACGGCAGGCCCTTCTTGAACACCTCGGCGCCGGCCTCGCACTCCTCCCAGGTGATCTGCACGCCGGCGGCCTCGATGATGCGACGCGCGGCGTCCACGCATTCGGGCCCGATCCCGTCGCCGGGGATGAGCGTGACGACGGTCGGGTCGGACGGGGTCGCGGTCAAGTGAGCTCCTTGCGTCGGAGTGGGCGCTCATCCTAGCGACCGGGCTCTCGCCGTGACCCGTGGGAGGACCGGGGCAGAGGTCCCTCCAGATCGAGCGACGCTTGGTAGCCTCGGGCCGCCCATGCGTCCGAGTCCTGACCGCCCACGGCCGATCCTGATCGCGTTCGCGCTGGCCGCGATGCTCGCCGCCGCGTGCACCTCGGCCTCTGGTCTGACCGGCCCGACGCCGAGCGGCACGGCCGGGCCGTCCGGAACGCCCTCGCCGGGCCCCAACCTGTCGCAGCTCGAGCAGGCGAAGGAACACCTCAAGCACCTGGTGTTCATCGTCCAGGAGAACCGCTCGTTCGATCACTACTTCGGGACGTTCCCGGGCGCCGAGGGCATCCCGATGCGCAACGGCAAGCCGACGGTCTGTGTGCCCGACCCGATCGCCGGACGATGCGTCCGGCCGTATCACACGACGGAGCAGCTTCAGGAGGGGGGCCCGCACGGCCAGCGACACTCGGAGCTCGACGTCGACGGCGGCAAGATGGATGGGTTCGTCCGGACCGTCATCGACAGCCCGCTGTACTGCGCGGATCATCGCGACGACCCGAAGTGCGCGAGCTACCTCGGCCCGCAAGGCCAGCCGGACGTCATGAGCTACCACACGGCCAAGGAGATCCCGAACTACTGGCGGTACGCGAAGGAGTTCGTCCTGCAGGACCACATGTTCGCGCCCGCCGATTCGTGGACCCTGCCGGCGCACCTGTTCCTCGTGTCGGCGTGGGCCGCCCATTGCTCCGATCCCCGGGACCCGATGTCCTGCGCCTCGGACCTCTACCTCAACGATGAGTTCCTGACGATGCGGGCGCACGAGGACGTCCCGATCTGGGCGTGGACGGACATCACGTATGTGCTCCACGAGCAGGGCGTCTCGTGGGGGTACTACGTCGGTGACGACACCTGCTTCTTCGACCCCTGCCCGGGTCACGGCCGCGAGAGCACCGTCTCGCAGCAGAACCCACTCCCATGGTTCACGACGATCCGCGAGACGGGTCAGATGGATCGGATCCAGACGCACACCCAGTTCTACCGGCAAGCCGCGGACGGGAACCTGCCGTCCGTCTCGTGGGTCATGCCGTACAACGGGGTGGGGGAGCACCCCGCTTCGGGCGCGCCGATCTGGAAGGGGCAGCGCCACGTCACGAACGTCGTGAACGCGTTGATGAAGGGTCCGGACTGGAACCAGACCGCCGTCTTCCTCACGTGGGACGACTGGGGTGGCTTCTACGACCACGTCGAACCACCGCGCGTCGATCTCAACGGCTACGGGATCCGCGTCCCGGGCCTGGTGATCAGCCCCTGGGCGCGAGCGGGTCTCATCGACTCCCAGACGCTGTCGTTCGACGCGTATCTCAAGCTCATCGAAGACCTGTTCCTGCATAAGGAGCGGCTCGACCCGGCGACACTCAGCCGCCCGGACTCGCGACCCACGGTCCGCGAGAAGGTCTCGATCCTGGGGAACCTGCTGAAGGACTTCGACTTCACCCAGGATCCGATCCCGCCCCTGATCCTGGATCCGAATCCCTAGCGTGACGTGACGCTCTCACTCATCGGACGGATCTGACGCCGACGGTTCTACCTGGTTCCTGGTAGCGATCCGGGGTAGCTGGCCCGCCTGGATTCGAACCAGGACTAACTGATCCAGAGTCAGCCGGGCTACCGTTACCCCACGGGCCATGGTGTGACCTGCGGATATGCTACTCCCCGCCATGGCACAGCGCTCGAACTCTCGATAACAGAGCGGAGCACCATGGGATCGGTCACGGCGGCAAGGGTAGCAGCGCCCACGCTGCTCGACGTCATCCCCTCGTTCGGGTGACGGCTCGTTGACGGGCGGCGGGCTCGCCGCGGATCTTGCTGCTTCCGTCCCCGGATGCTTCTCTAATTCTTCAGCGTGCTATCTTTCGCCGGCTCTATCGCCAGGGAGGTTCCGCGGTTGAGGTCCAATCGCGTGAGTATTGACCGGCAGGGGGGCGTTCCGCGTGAAGCTCAGGAATGCTGGAGTGCTGGTAGCCATAACGGTTCTCGTCTCGGGAGCGGTGGCGGAAGCGAAGACCGGCGGAGTGCGCGACTCAGAGAGCCTACGAAGGACCTGGAGGAGTCCGGCCCCGGTCAATGGCAAAGCGGCACCTCAACATCCAGTGAGGTCGCTCCCCCGATATGTTCCCGGACAGGTCATCGTCGAGTTTCGGCGCCACCTTCCGGCGGGAGCCCAGGAAAGGATCGCGAGATCCGTCGACGGACAGGTTCGACACCTCATCCCAGGACTGAACCTACAGGTTGTGACGCTCTCTTCTTCGGCGGACCCACTCGCCGCATCTGAGCGCCTGTCGGCTTCTCCTGGTGTGATCGCGGCGGAGCCCAACTGGATCTACGAATCCTTTGAGGTCATCCCGAATGACCCCGGGTTCGCCGATCAGTGGGGGCTGACCAACACCGGACAAGTTCATACGATCGCCGATCCACCCCCTGCCTCCACCCAGGGCCTGGCCGATGCGGACGCCGATGTAAGCGACGCATGGAGCGTCACACAGGGGTCTCCGGATACCGTCATCGCCATCCTCGATACGGGGGTAGACCTATCCCACCCGGATCTCTCGCCGAACCTCTGGTCAAACACCGATGAGATCGCGGCCAATGGCATTGATGACGACGGCAACGGCTATGTCGACGACATCGTGGGGTACGACTTTCTCGGCAACGATCCATCTCCGCAAGACAACACCTTCGGGCATGGAAGCCATGTGGCAGGTATCGCCGCAGCGGCCGCCAACAACTCAACCGGCGGAGCGGGCGTGTGTCCCGCGTGCAAGCTCATGATCCTTCGCGCCGGCGACGAGGACGGGTTCCCGACCTCTGCCTTTCTTGAGGCAATCGACTACGCGGTCGAGAACGGCGCGGACATCATTAACATGAGCTTGGGCGGACCGATATGGTCGAAGTTCGATAGAGACGCTCTTGCCAGGGCCGGCAACAACGGCGTGCTCGTCGTCGCCGCTGCGGGGAACGAGGCTCGAGACAACGACCAACTCTACTATCTCCCGAATGGTGACCCGTTCGCGCCGAGCTATCCCGCGAGCTACGACCTACCCAATATCATCTCGGTCGCGGCGAGCAACGACCTCGATCAGTACGGCTACGCCACGGGATGCGACCTTCGTGGAGGCGGCGCGAAGTGCTTCTTCACAAACTGGGGCCACACATCCGTGGATCTTGCCGCCCCTGGAGTGGATATCTTCAGCACATTTCTGTCTGGCGGGTATGAGACAGAGAGCGGGACGTCGATGTCGGCCCCGTACGTTTCAGGTGTCGCGGGTCTTGTGCTCTCCCAGAACCCGTCGTACACGCCTCAGCAGGTGAAGAATGCGATTCTGAACTCGGTCGACCACGCCCAAGACCTGACCGGCGGGTTCACGGTCACGAGCGGTCGCCTGAACGCGCTGGGGGCACTCACAGCTTCCACGTCGAATGCCACGCCTCGCACGGACGGGACCATCGCGGGCGCTGTGGCCATCAACTTCAGGAAGCACGGGTCGCTCTCGTACCCGACGGATATCAATGACGTCTTTAGGAAGAGACTCAGAGCGGGAAAGAGGTATGCCGTTCTTCTCGATGTCCCTCGGCGAGCTGACTACGACATCTACGTTTGGAAGCCGGGAGCGGCTGACACCTGGCCGATCGACTACCGGTGCGGCTTCAGTTGCAACCTAGAGAGGTTCAGTGCCAAGGGGAAGGGCAAGGATGAGTACCTAGAGTTTACTGCGAGGAAGAGCGGCACCTACTACTTCCACGTGACAAACTACGCGGGTCGCGGCCCCTATGACCTGTTGGTGGGATTCCCCTAGAGAAGATCGAAGCTTCATCGACCGTTACTTCACCGCCGTGCTCGGGTGGGTGGTGGCAACTGGGGCGCTGGGGCAACTCATAGACAGGCCGCTCGGGTACTTCGCCGGAGTCGCCACGCTGCTCGCGAGCGTCCTCGCGGCGTCCACAGCCGGTTTCGCGACGCCGTGGCGGCCGCAGCCATCGGCGCCATCGCCATCCTCGCGAACCGCTGTCATCGTGATCGTCATCGCCTGACCCCGACGGTCACGCCGGGCCGTCTGCGCTGAAGTCCAGGCCGCTAGTACCTGGGGTGGCGGTCCTCATCGCGATCCCTTCGCACTTCCGAGCTGGCATTGTAGAGCCGCCCTCTCAGCGATTGACCTCCCGCAACATCCCGACGAGCAGCGCCCGGAGCGTCCCATCCTCCTCGCAGTCGATCAGCAGCTCGGCGAAGGTTCGGCGCGAGGTTCCCGGTGCGCCGGAGGGTGAGGACCGAGCCCTTCGACTCAGTCCCCAACCTCCGGACAGGGGTGCGGCTAGGCGGGGAAGACCTGAGCCGAGAGGTCAGGCGCCGCACCCACGATGAAGCCGCTACAACTGCATTCGACCTTGAGACATCGCCGATATCCGGCATTCGAGTGAACCCAGTCGGAGTGCCCGCACGTCGCGCAGGAGGCGGGTCCGGTATCGGGTGGCTTGACTGGCGGGGCCATGCCGCGACCGTAGGCCGCGTGGGGGGGAAGATGCATCGGCTGAATGGGGACTACCGCGTTGGTCGAAAGTCCTAGACGCCGGCCCGGCGGCGCGGAGGCCGCGGCTATCGTCGCCCTCACGCAGCATGCCGACCAGCACCGCCCGGAGCGTCCGGTCCTCCTCGCAGTCGATCAGGAGCGCTCGGCTACATAGGCGGTGGCAAGGGCCGGCGTGATGTGTCGAGCCCCGGCCTCTCGGGAAGAAGGCCCTCTCCGATGCCAGAAACAGGGTCGAGTGTTCGGAGGTCCGACCAACGCGGGGCACGGAGGTTTTCGCCGCCTCCAGGCAATCGAGTTGGCGGCGTCAACCCGCTAGCGGTGCAGGCTCGACTAGTTTGTCAAGGCGATGGTCCCGACGACGATCACCACAGCCGCGAGGGCCGCGCTCATCACCAGGACGATGATGGTCGTCCGATTCATGTAGGAGGGTTCGGCAGGAGAAGCCGAAGGCTTTAGTTGACCAGCCATACCCATGCGGCGGAGGTCGACTTGCCCCGCTACCGCCTCTCGGCCTCCCGCAGCATGCCGACGAACACCGCCCGCAGCGTCCGGTCCTCCTCGCAGGGTGGTGCCGGACCGCTCGCCGCAGGAACCAAAGCACTGTTCCGTTCCCCGGTAGCCCGATCCAGATGGGTGCTACTCCACGAGAGCTTCCCTTACCTTGTCGGAGTAGCGTGAGTCGGGGTAGTGGATCAGGAGCACCGCGTTGTACGCATGTTCCAGCCCCGCGGCATCGGCATGGCCTTGGGTGTCGGGAGGAAGCGCGTCTCTTATCACCGCCAATAACCTGGCCGAGCGGTACAAGCACTCGTCCCCTCCGGCGACAGCACCAAGGCGGCCAATTTCAATACGAACGCTCTCCCCAGCGTCTATGACTTCGTAGAGTTGGTCCAACAGCTTGATGGTCAAGATGGGGTCGATGTTGGAGGGGTCGAATCCCTCCAGTAGCCCGTCGACCTGCTGCCCCGCCTTGCGTACGACGACGATGCAGTCCTCGGCGAGCGTCGAGCGGCCCGAAGCGGTAGTCGTCGAGGTCGGAGCGGTGGTCGTCGGGGTCGTGGTCGTAGTCCCCTCCGAGCAACTGCAGAGGAAGGCAAGCGTCCCGATGCTCAAGATCCCAGCCAGTCGTCTCATCGCCGGGATTCTCGGAGGATGCTCGATGCGGGTCAAACGATCGGCTCACGTCCGCGTTCCCTCTCGGTGTGGCCCGTGAACGGAGGAAGTTCAGTCAGACTCCCGCAGCATCCCGACGAGCACCGCCCGCAGCGTTCGGTCCTCCTCGCAGTCGATCAGGAGGACTAGCCCGCCGGCTTGCCGTCCGGCGCGGGCTCCCTATGCGCCGCCCGATGGCCCGGGTCCGCCGAACTGAGTCTGCCTCGGCGCCAAAGTGCGCGGGCCTCCTGGCAGCAACCATCACATGCGTGGTCCCCATCGTCGGCGACGCCGATTCGATGGAGCCATTCCAGCGAGTCAGGATCGGGGTGACCGATCCCGTCGGCGCACACCCGGACCAGGAGGTTGTGTCGATCCGTGAGGATGTCGCGGGGCCAGCCGACCATGCCGTGGTCCGACGGGTTGTGCCAGGGGCAGCTGTACCCCTCGCATCGGGAAGGCGGATGGATCGTGATCGCAGTGTGGCTCACATCGAACTCATCGGCTGATGGAATGGACCTTCTTGAGCGACTTGGCCACCCCGTCCGGTCGGCACCGGAAGCGGCTACCGGCCGGTCTCCTGCAGCATCCCGACCAGCACCGCCCGGAGCGTTCGGTCCTCCTCGCATGAGCGCCACCGAAGGGTAGGATTGCCGGAGGGGGAGGGGCTCGAAGCTGAAGAGTCTTTGTCTGCTCGTCGCGACACTTGTTGCCGTCCTAGGACTGGCGGTCCCTGCTCAAGCTCAGGTGGCCGACACGACCCCTCCAAGTATCCACTCGATGACCGTTTCACCAACCGAGTTGAACACGCCGATATCCGCTCAGACCGTTGAGGTGACCGCTGTCATCACCGACGACCTCTCAGGTGTCTCCACCGTCAACTCGAGCGCAGATGTGTTCTCACCTTCAGGGAACCAACGGACATCCGGCTTCTTCCAGCTCGTGTCCGGCGACACGTATAGCGCCACGATTCCCATCCCGCAGTCCTCGGAGATCGGGGTTTGGCGAGACTGGCACATACGCCTCAAGGACGACGCCGGGAATCTAACGGTCGTCGACGAACACGAACTGTTGGTGGCAGGCATCAACGTCGCTTTCGGCGTCGGCCCGGTCGAGGACTCGGCGGGCCGAACGATCTCGTTCAAAGTAGGGAAGACGAGCGCGTCAGTTCACCTCGACTCTTCCGTCGCGTCGACCTGCTTCTGGTACGTGCCCATCAAGATTGAACGAAAGACCAGGTCGGGTTGGAAGAAGGTGGGCTCGGGCTACACCTCCTTCCAGGGGGGATTCTCGCGGCATATCAAGAAGAAGGCAAGTATCGCGCGGTTGCGTCGGAGTTCGCGATTGGCACTCCGGGAGTAACGACTTGCGCGCGAGTATCTAAGACCGCAAGTACGTAGTGAACCTCATGCTCTTCACCCGACCCCCCCGAACCCAGGGGGTCCCAAGTACGTAGTGGACCTCATGCTCGCCACCCGACCCCCCCGAACCCAGCAAGGTTAGATACCAAAGGTCATACAGATAGGTGATGAGTACAAGAAGAAATCCAGCGCCAGCCCCACGCCGACTAGATCGACCTTCTCCGGCGAGAACGTCGCATTGTCCTCGGCCCGATCGTAGCGCTCGAGTTCCTCGGCGGAGGTGAGGCCAGACCCGGCCAACCGGCTTGGAAGCGGAGGGAGGCCGGGTCCAGCCCGACGCCAAACTAACTCGCCGGTCTTCGCTCGCGATAGTTGACCGCAACTAGCACGGACGCACAGCGTTCATCGGGAGATACTCCAGAGTCAGCCGGGCTACCGTTACCCCACGGGCCAGTGGGGTTCCGATGCTATCAGGAGGCCTGGCCGTCCACGGGGAACGTCTCGAGCCCCGGCGGTACGTCGGTCTGGAACGATCGCATGATCCGCTCGAAGTCGGCGCGTTCGTCCTCCCAGCCGCCCGGGGGGAAGATCGCGACGACGAGGTAGCCGGTCGCGCCGTCACCGAGCGTCATCGCCGCGGCCACGCTCGAGCTGACCTCGCCGCCCTGGTCGATGTCCGCGACGATCAACCGGGCGGGGTTGCCGTCCAGACGCGCCGGGTCGTCGATCACGACGTCCACGATCGGGTCGCCGGTGAGGAAGTACAGCTCCATCTGGTCGAGGGTGTCGAAGCCATCGGCCGTCACCGCGAACGCCTGGTAGACCGTCTGGTCCGGCTCGGCGCTCGCGACGTCGATGCCCCCGCCGCCGATCCCGGATGCAGGGGAGGGGCTCGGTGCGGGTGGGCTCGACACCACGCCGGTGAGCAGACCGGGCCCGCTCTGGGCCGGCTGCGGCGGCGTCACGATG
This sequence comes from uncultured Actinomycetes bacterium, assembly GCA_963823255.1. Taxonomy (GTDB): domain Bacteria; phylum Actinomycetota; class UBA4738; order UBA4738; family HRBIN12; genus DASSJM01. The sequence goes on along the minus strand of CAWGKU010000001.1, from coordinate 608,076 downwards.
ATGTCGTTGGCCGCGGGCAGGTTCAGGGCGAACAACCCCTGCTCGTCGTAGTAGCGGGCGAACTCGCGCCCGGAGTCCTGCGCGCAGGCCACGAATAGAAGTAGGGCGATCAGGGAAACGGGTAGCGTCGGAGGCCTTCGCATGGGCAAGATGGTTGCACGCCAACGCGGCATTGACCAGCGGCCCGTCGAGTGCCTACGGTGTCGGAGCCGATCCTGGGGGTGGCGACGTGAACAAGAACGGTCTGATCGCGGAGGTCGCGAAGCGCACGGGTGCGAGCAAGGCGGACGTCGGTCGGATGATCGATTCGTCCATGGACGTGATCCGGGAGTCGGTCTCGCGCGGGGAGCGGGTCTCCCTGGTCGGGTTCGGCACGTTCGAGCGCAAACGCAGGAACAAGCGGATCGCGCGGAACCCGCGCAAGCCGACGACGCCGATCGTGGTTCCGGCGCGCGACCTGCCGTGGTTCACCGCGGGCAAGGAGTTCCGCGAGATGGTCGCGTCAAAACGGCGGCGCGTCCCCGCCAAGCGCTGACATCTCGGAGCGCCGCTCTCGCCGCGCGAACGGTCGTCGGCCGGCTGCTACAGCGTCACGATCTGCAGGTTCCTCGCGACCTTGCGGCCGGCCTCGTCGACCAGGTCGAAGCGCACACGCTGCCCGATCCGCAGCGTCCGCAGGTTCGAGCCCTCGACCGAGACGGCGTCGATCGCGACCTCGGTGCGGTCGTCCATCAGCAGGTTGCCGGTGCGCTCCTCGACCTCGAAGTCCTTGATCGTCCCCTGTGGCATCGAACCCTCCGGAGCTACGCGCGCAGACGCGCGCCGAGATCCATCTGCAGACAGACCTCGCGGGTCCGCCCTCGCCGGCCGTCGGCGAGCAGCGTGAGGATATCGTCCGGACGATCGACGTCGAACGACAGCTCGCGGCGTTCGACGATGGACACGGGGAGCCCTCGCGCCTGCGCGAGCTCCACGTGACGCCGGAACGAGTCCGGTCCGAACCGCGCGGGGATCGCCCGCGGCGGGCGGCGCAGGAGCAGGCTGGTCCCCAACCCGTCCGCCGAACGCGCCAGGACCACCGCGCCGAGCGTCCGGAGCGCCTCGTGCAGGGTGTCGACGGTCACGAGCGGGACGTCCGCCGGCAGGATCGCGAGCGCGTTCGCGCCCTCCTCCTTCGCCTTGGCCTCCACCTGCCGGATCGCGTTGGCGAGCGGCGGCTTGGCCTCGGCGATCGGGCGGGCGCCGCGCCCCGCGGCGATCTCGAGCGCCACCTCGTCGGGCGAGACCACCCACGTCTCCCAACCTGGAACCGAGAGCGCGGCGTCGAGCACGTCCTCGAGCATCGCGAGCGTGAGCGCGCCGCGCTCGAGCCCCGTCAGGGCGGGGGACAGCCGCGTCTTCGCGCGCGAGAGCGACTTCACGGGCACGGCCACGACGCGCATGACCAGAGGCTAGTACCCCGGCGGCGTATCGGACCCGGCACCCGTCGACGGGGCTGCGGGGCGACGCGGTAGCATCGCCGCCCCGAAGGAGGCGTGTCCGTGGAACCGTGGTACCGAGCCGCCGAGCTCGCGCTGATCCCGCCCCTCCAGCTGTGGTTCAACTGGCGGTTGGAGGGGCTGGAGAGGGTTCCCGCGGAGGGGCCGGTCATCGTCGCGGGCAACCACCTCTCCTACCTCGACCCGCTCGCGCACGGGCTCTTCGTGGTGCGGGCCGGCCGGCGGCCGCGGTTCCTCGCCAAGCAGGAGCTGTTCGACACCGCGTTCGTCGGAACGGTGCTGCGGGGGGCGCACCAGATCTCGGTCCAGCGCTCGGTCCAGCGGGGAACGGGCGACCGGTCGCCGCTGGACGACGCGGCTCGGGCGGTCGAGCAGGGCGAGGTGGTCGTGATCTATCCGGAGGGGACGACCACGACCACGAACGAGGACTTCTCGCCGGGTCGCGGCAAGACCGGCGCCGTCCGGCTCTCGATCGCCACGGGCATCCCGATCCTGCCGGTCGCCACCTGGGGCGGCCAGTTCGTGTGGCGCAAGTCGGGGCGTCAGAGCCTCGCGTTCGCCCGCCCTATCTGGGTGGCCGCCGGCGAGCCGTTCGATCCCAACGAGGGGCTGGAGGACGAGCCCGACGGCCGGGCGCTCCGTGCCCTCACGGACGGCCTGATGGGGGTGCTCGACAAGCTGGTGGACGACCTGCGCGATCGATATCCGGCCCGCTGGACCCCGGGGTAGGCTGGGGCGGTGCCGCGGGACCACGATCCGGACGAGCGCGACCGGGGGTTCGCCACGCGTGCGATCCACGGCCAGGCTTTGCCGCCCGTGGACCAGGACACGCCCAGCGTCCCGATCTACCAGACCTCGACCTTCCGCTTCGACACCTCCGACGGCTTCGCCGAGACGATCAACTTCCGCCGGCCCGGCTACACGTACACGCGCGGGTACGGCAACCCGACGCTCCTCGCGTTCGAACGCGTGATGGCCGAGCTCGAGGGGACCGAGTCGGCGCTCTCGTTCGCCTCGGGGATGGCGGCGATCCACACGGTCGCCACGACCCTGGCCGCGAACGGCGACACGATCGTGGCGAGCGACGAGCTGTACGGGGGCACCTACTCGCTGTTCGCGCACGTGCTGCCGCGCTACGGGATCGACGTGCGGTTCGTGGATCCGCACGACCCGAACGCGGTCCGCGCGGCGCTGCCGGGCGCCGCGATGCTCTACGTCGAGACGATCGCGAACCCGAACGTGACCGTGTCCGACCTGGAGGAGCTCGGCGCGCTCGCGTCGGCCGCCGGTGTCGCGAGCGTGGTCGACAACACGTTCGCGTCGCCGTACCTGTGCACGCCGGCGTCGTTCGGGTTCGACTACGTCCTGCACTCGGCGACCAAGTACATCGGCGGCCATAACGACCTGATCGGCGGCATCGTCTGCACGTCCGAGGAGCGGATGGCCGCGCTCCGCTCCACGGTGATCGAGACCGGGGGGACGCTGGCCCCGCTCGAGGCGTGGCTGTCGATGCGGGGGCTCTCGACGCTCCAGGTCCGGATGGACCGCCACACGACGACGGCGCTCGAGCTCACCGCATGGCTCCAGCGCCACCCGAAGATCGAGGCGGTGCACTACCCGGGGCTCCCGTCCCATCCGCAGCACGAGATCGCGCGGCGGATGCTCCCTCGGGGGTTCGGCGGGATGGCGGCGTTCGAGGTCGTGGGCGGCGTCGAGGCCGGGCAGCGCTTCTGCGACGCGCTCGAGCTGATCTGGGTGGCCGCGAGCCTCGGCGGGATCCATACGCTCGTCTGCCACGCCGCCTCGACGACCCACCGTCAGCTCGACGCCGACGCCCGCCGCGCGGCGGGGATCGCCGACGGCCTGATCCGGCTGAGCGTCGGGCTCGAGGACGTCGAGGACCTGATCGAGGACATCGAGCGCGCGCTGGAGAAGGTGTGAAGCGGCGCGTCGCCGTGGTCTTCGGCGGGCGCTCGGCTGAACACGAGATCAGCCTCCTGTCCGCCCGATCCGTGATCGACGCGCTCGACGCCGACCGGTACGAGGTCTTGGCGATCGGCGTGACGAAGGACGGGCGGTGGGAGCTCCTCCCGTCGGGTCCGCCCGCCCTGCCGGCGGGTGCCCCACCGGACGCGCTCGCCGGCGTCTCACCGGGTTCGGGCACCGAGATCGCGCTCGACCAGGAGCCGGGTTCGCAAGCGCTCGTGGCCGCGGACGGTTCGCGAACGCGGATCGACGTGGTGTTCCCCGTGCTGCACGGCCCGTACGGGGAGGACGGTTCGATCCAGGGGTTCCTGGAGATGGCCGGCGTGCCCTACGTGGGCGCCGGCGTGCTCGCGTCGGCGGTCGGGATGGACAAGGCGGTGCAGAAGGTGCTGTTCGCCGCCGCGGGGATCCCGGGTGTGCCGTACGAGGTCGTGCACGAGCGCGACTGGGCGGAGGATCCCGAGGCCGTCGAGGCCCGCGCTTCGCACCTCGGGTACCCGTTGTTCGCCAAGCCCGCCGGGCTCGGGTCCTCGATCGGGATCGAAAGGGTCGACGACCCCTCGCGGCTGCGCGGTGCCCTGGAGACGACCTTCCGGTTCGGCCGCAAGGCGGTGCTCGAACGCGCGGCCACCGGCGCCCGCGAGCTCGAGGTCTCGGTCCTGGGCAACGACGACCCGGTGGCCTCGGTCGCGGGCGAGATCGTCCCGCGGGGGCACGCGTTCTACGACTTCGAGGCGAAGTACCTCGACGAGCAGGGCGCCGAGCTGGTGATCCCGGCCGACATCGCGCCCGGCACGCTCGAGGAGCTCCAGCGGCTGGCAGTGGCCGCGTTCCGGGCGATCGACGGCGCCGGGATGGCGCGGGTCGACTTCTTCCTGATGCAGGACGGCCGAGTGTTCCTGAACGAGGTGAACACGATCCCCGGGTTCACCGGCATCTCGATGTACCCGCGGCTGTGGGAGGCGTCCGGGTTGCCCTACCCCGAGCTCGTCGACCGGCTGATCGAGCTCGCGATCGAGCGCCACGAAGCCGAACGCAAGCGGGGCACGGGGGTCTGACGCAACGCGGCCGCCGAAGCGGGATCCGCGTCTACAGGTGGACGACGGGGCAGGTCAGCGTCCGGGTGATGCCCTCGACGCCTTGGATCTTCGCGACGACCAGCTTGCCCAGCTCGTCGACGTTCTTCGCCTCGGCGCGCACGATCACGTCGTAGGGCCCGGTCACGTCCTCGGCCTCGGCGACGCCGGCGATGTCGCGGACCTCCTTGGCGACCTGGGCGGCTTTGCCGACCTCGGTCTGGATCAGGATGTAGGCCTGGACCACGCTGGACCTCCCTCGTTCGCGAGAGGCTCATGCTATGCGGGCACCCCGAGCCCGACAAACGCATGCAGGGGCGCTCCGCGGTGTACAAACACCCGATGAGCGACGCCCGGATCGGATCCGAGGTCGCCGGGTACCGGATCGTCTCGGTGCTCGGCCAGGGCGGCATGGGCACGGTGTACCTCGCCGAGCAGACGTCGCCGCGTCGCAACGTCGTCGTCAAGCTCTTGCGTCCGGACCTTTCGAGGGACGAGGCGTTCCGGCAGCGTTTCGTCCACGAGTCCGAGGCGGCGGCCTCCACCGAGCATCCCAACATCGTGCCCATCTATTCCGCGGGAGAGGCCGACGGTGTCCTGTACATCGCGATGCGGTACGTCGAGGGCGACGATCTCCGGCACCTGATCTCGAACCGGGGGCCGCTGCCGCCGGATCGCGCGATCGAGATCGTGTCGCAGATCGCGTCGGCGCTCGACGCCGCCCACGCGCGAGGTCTGGTGCACCGGGACGTGAAGCCCGGCAACATCCTGCTCGACGAGGGCGGGAACGCGTACCTGTCGGACTTCGGACTCATCAAGCGGAGCACCGTCGACACGGGTCTGACCGAGACCGGCCAGTTCATGGGCTCGATCGAGTACTGCGCACCCGAACAGATCCGCGGCGATGAGGTCGACGGCCGGGCCGACGTGTACTCGCTCGCGTGCGTGCTGTACGAATCGATCGCCGGACGTCCGCCGTTCCAGCGCGACACCGAGGTCGCGACGTTGTACGCGCATCTCGAGCAGGATCCGCCCCGCCTCGCGTCCGATGGATCCGGGCCCGTGCGCGAGCTCGACCCCGTCGTCGCGAAGGCGATGGCCAAGCGTCCCTCCGATCGCTTTGCGTCGGCGGGCGAGTTCGCCCGGGCCGCGCGTCACGCGGTCGGCGTCACGAGCGGCGAGCGCCAGGCCGCGGCTCCCCGGTCGCCTCGCCGGCGGATCCTCCTGGTGGCGGCTGCCGTCGCGGCGGCGCTCGCCGTGGCCGGACTGGCGCTGGCGCTGTCCTCGGGCGACGACGGGACTCCGTCATCGGGTCCCGCGGCGACCGGATCGCTGACCAACGTCGTGCAGAGGATCGATCCGGACACCGGCGAGGTCATGCAGTCGATCGGTGGCATCAACCAGAAGGCGGAGAACCTGCGCGTGAGCGGGTTCGCGGCGGGGGAGGGCGGGCTGTGGGTGACGAACTTCGCGAACCTGCAGCACGTGGATCCCGTCTCCGGGACGGTGCGCGCGAACGTGCCCATCCAATCTCCGTTCCTCACACCGGTCGTCGCGTTCCGGATCGTGTGGATCGCGACCGACGACGCCGTCGAGCGCGTCAATCCCGCCACCGACGAGCTGTTGCGGCCGATCCGGCTGGAGCAGGTGTCCGGGATCGCGATCCCTCCCTACATCGCGGCGGGGGAGGGCGCGGTCTGGGTCGTGTTGGACAAGGTGCTTTCCCAGATCGATCCGGCGACGAACGAGATCGTGCACGAAACGACCCCCGTGCCGGGTTCGACCGGGATCGCCGTGGGGGAGGGCGCCGTCTGGGTGATCGACAAGCTGACGGGATCGCTGACCGCCATCGACCCGGCGACGGGGGCGGCTGGAGCCTCGGCGGATCTGCCCGGCAACCTGGACGACGTGGTCGCCGGCGGGGGATCGGTCTGGGTCCTCGACCGGGCGGTGGGAACCGTGTCCGTGGTCGACCCGCAGACCCTGACCGTGGACGCGACGGTGCGGGTGGGCGACGAGGAGCAGAACCTCGTCTTCGGGGCGGGCGCCGTGTGGCTCGCCGACGGCCCCGCGACCACGTTGTCGCGGATCGACCCCGTGACCAGGGAGCTGACCACGTACCCGATGGCCGGGCCGGTCGTCGACGTGGCCGTCGACCAGGACACCGGGGGGTTGTGGGTCCTGATCTCGGACTCGGGTGATGCCAACCCCTAGCGTGTCGACCGCGAGCTGATCCGACGAACGGCGATAATCGGAGGGGTGGCGTCCAAGAGGAAACGTGCGAAGCGCGAGGCCGATCCGCTCGCCGCCTACCGGCGCATCCGAAAACCGATGCCGCCGCCCGAGCGCATCGTGCCCGACAAGCGGCGCGAACTCGACCAGGACGAGGCCCGCCGCGAGATCGAGGAGGAGCGGTGATCTTCGCGGACCGGCGGGACGCGGGCGAACGCCTGGCGAAGGCGCTCCGGCACCTCGGACCGAACGCGCTCGTCCTCGCGATCCCCCGGGGCGGGGTGATCGTCGGTGACGTGGTCGCGCGCGAGCTCGGTGTGCCCCTGGACGTCGTCGTCCCCCGCAAGGTGGGAGCGCCCGGCAACCCCGAGCTCGCGATCGGCGCGGTCGCGCCCGGCATCCGGGTGCTGGACACGAGGATGGTCCGGGCGCTCGGCGTGAGCGAGCGCTACCTCGAACGCGAGATCGCGACGCAGGAGGCCGAGATCGAACGGCGCCAGCAGACCTACCGGGCCGGCCGGCAGCCGCAACCCGTCCCCGGCCGCGTCGCGGTCGTCGTCGACGACGGCGTGGCGACCGGGAGCACGGCCGTCGCCGCGCTCCGGTGGGCGCGGGCGCAGGGCGCGGAACGCGTCGTGCTCGCCGTACCGGTGGCGCCGCCTCAGACCATCGAACGTCTGCGGGCGGAGGCGGACGAGGTGGTCGCGCTCGAGACGCCGCAGCCGTTCCTCGCGGTGGGCGAGTGGTACCGGGACTTCGATCAGACCACCGACGAGCAGGTCGTCTCGGCGCTCGCGCGTTCGACGGGCACCCGCGCGTGAGGGTCGTCGAGCTGGCGATCGCGGGGCTGTTCGTGCTCGGCGGCTTGCACGCGATCTGGTACTGGGGCCGCAGGCCGTTCGAGGGGACCGACGTCGCGGACCACCTGCTCTACGCCCTGTACCTCACGGGTCGGATCGGGTTGTGGTTCGCGTTCGCCGGCTTCTTCCTGATCTACGCCGCGATCCCGGTGCAGGGCCGAGCCGCGCTGGACGACCTCGAGGCGTATCGCTGGTACCTCATGGTGCCCCTCGTGCTCGCGGCGATGCAGCTGTTGGGTGGGTGGTTCCTCGGCCGGCGTTCGCCCGTCGACGAGACCGAGGTCTAGCCGACCGCCTTGACGATCTCGGGCGTGAGCTCGGGGAAGCTCTCCAGGTGCGAGACGCGCTCGGCCTTGAGGCGGTCGACGATCTCTCCGTACTCCTGCAGGCGTCCCTGCCGCTCGTAGAGCCGGCGCGGCTGCAGGAGCTCGACGTCGTCGAAGTCCGGCACCGCCTCCGCGATCTGGTAGCCGAACTCCTCGTCCGTGGTCCACGTGATCGAGCGCTCGGCGATGCCCTTCACGCAGGCGGAGGTGTGCGGGATCTTCACCTTCTTGGAGCGCTCGTCGTCGTCCCCACCTCCCACGCGCCCGGTGTTCAGCAGGTAGGTCTCGATCGGGTGCGTCGCGAGCAGCTCGAGGATCCGGTTGCCCTGCAGCCCGTGCGGGAGCGGGAAGAACGGGTTCGTGCCGGGGACGCGCAGGAACTTGCCGGCCTCCGACGCCCCGCCCGCGGAGGTGCCGGTCGTCTCGCCGAGCATGAAGTATGCGGCCGCCTGCTCCTGATCGAGTTTGGCGACGGCGGGGATGATGTTCTCGTTGCGGTTGAGGATGAGCAGATAGTCCACCGTCCCGACGTCCGTCGCGTCGCGGAACCGAGCGAGATCGTCCATCCGGAACACCGCGCGACCGTTCTGCGTGTAGCTCTCTTCGAAGAAGTTGACCGTGCCCGCCTCGTCCTGGAACACGTTCTCGAGGTAGGTCGTGGGCTTGACGACGGCGTCGTAGATGTTGGGCTCGAAGTCGGGGTCGAGGCTGAACGTCTTCGCGAAGCAACCGTTCTCGGTCCCGTACGGCTTGCCGCCGGGCATGAGCGCGACGAAGTCGTCCTGCACCGGCAGCGAGTCGTTCTGTGTCGTGAACGTCGTGGTCGTCTTCCCCGTGCCGGAGAGCCCGATGATCATGAACACCTTCTCTCCCGCGGGTGTGGGCACGACCTTCAGCCCGGCGTGGAGCGCCAGGCCGCCGAGGTCGTACACCTTGGCGTTCCACATCCGCAGACCGCCCTTCTTCGACTCGCCGAAGTAGTCGGAGTTCAGGACCCGCGTCACGCCGTGTTCGAGATCGACCGCGATCACCCGGTCGTCGGGGTAACCGGGCGCCTCGAGGTTCGGCGTGTAGATCACGTGCACCTCCGGCTCGTCGCGGTCGGCGCGCGGGAAATACAGCTTCTGCTGCATCCCGGCGATGTTGGCGTTCGCCTTTTCGATCGTCAGGCGCGCTCGGGTTCGGAAGGCCGGGTCGTTGCCGATGAAGCCGTCGATCACGATGACGTCCTTGTCGCGCAGGTACGCGTCCTGACGGCGCGCCACGTCCTCGAACGCCTCACGGGTCATCGTCTTGCCGCTCGAACGCTCCGCGACCACGTACGTGCTGCCAGAGCTCCGCGACGTCGCCCGCGTCTGGACGTTCACGTTGCCGAACTCCGTCACGCGGCACTGCGGCATCGCTTCGGTGAAGCCGCGGAGCTCCTCCGCGGAGGGGTTGTCGTGGACCGTGCGTGCCTCGACCTTCAACGGTGTGCTCCTTCGTCAGGGAAGCTCCCGAGCTCTCGGGCACGCTCGGAGCGGGCCCTATCCTACCCAAGGCGAGGCGCCGTTCCGCCGGAACGACCCGGCCGGCGCCCGGCCGCGAGGGGACCGATGGATCTGTCCGAGGACCGGCTGATCGAGGCGGTGGCTCGCCTGCTCTCCGGGAGCGAGCCGGGCGTGGTGGTGGGGCCGGGCGACGACGCCGCGGTCGTGGACCAGGGTGCCGGGCAGCTCGTCCTCACGACGGACCTCCTCGCCGAGGGGGTCCACTTCGAGCGCGGCGCGATCTCGCCACGGGACCTCGGCGCCAAGGCGATCACGGTCAACGTCTCGGATGTCGCGGCCATGGCGGCGAGTCCCCGCTACGCGCTCGTGGCGCTCGCAGTGCCGAACGACGTCGATGCGGCCTGGGTGATGGAGCTCGTCGGCGGGATGCGCGACGCCTGCGCCGAGTACGCCCTCACGCTGGTCGGGGGCGACACGAACCGGGCCGAGCTCGTCGTCGTCTCGGTGGCCGTGGTGGGGGAGGTCGCACCCGGCCGCGCCGTCCTGCGCTCGGGAGCTCGCGTCGGGGACCGGGTCGTCGTGACCGGATCGCTCGGCGCGGCGGCCGGCGGGCTCGCGCTCTCGCGGGCGGCGGCCGGCCGAGCGGCCGAGGCGCTCTCGCAGCCCTGGGGCCGCGCGCTGATCGAGGCGCTCGAGCGGCCCGTCGCGCGGGTGGGCGAGGGGCAGATGCTCGCGCGCGCGGGAGCGACCGCGATGATGGATCTCTCCGACGGCCTGGCGAAGGACCTCTCGCGCCTGTGCGAGGCGAGCGGGGTCGGCGCCCGCGTCGTCCTGGCCGCCGTCCCGGTGGCCGAACCGCTGTCGAGCGGGGCCGCGATGCTCGGGGTCGACGCCTCGGCGCTCGCCCTCTCCGGAGGGGAGGACTACGAGCTGCTCGCGACCCTGCCGGCGGACGCGGTCGAGCGCGCGCGCGAGGAGCTGCGCTCGGGGTTCGGCGTCGACCTGTCCGAGATCGGCGAGATCGTCCCGGGTCCCGGCCTCGTGGGCGTGGACGCCGACGGCGGGGCGGCGCCGCTCGAACCCGCGGGCTGGGATCACTTCGCCCACGGGTAGCCTGGTCGCGTGGACGACGACGTTCGGCTGCCGCGCGCGCGGGCGCTCTCGATCGCCGGCTCCGACTCGGGCGGCGGCGCGGGGATCCAGGCGGACCTGAAGACCTTCAGCGCGTTGGGCGTGTACGGGATGACCGCGATCACGGCCGTCACGATCCAGAACACCCGGGGCGTGATCGGCTACGAAGCCCTCCCGCCGCAGGTCGTCGCCGAGCAGATCCGCGCGGTCGTCACGGACATCGGGGTCGATGCCGCCAAGACCGGGATGCTGGCGTCCGCGGCGATCGTCGAGGCGGTCGCCGATGTCGATCGCCGAGACGCGGATCGCGAACCTCGTCGTGGATCCGGTCTCGGTCTCCAAGCACGGGCATCGCCTGCTCGACGAGGACGCCGTCGGCGCGCTCCGCGAACGCATCCTGCCCCTCGCGACGCTCGTCACGCCGAACCTGCCCGAGGCCGCGGCCCTGGCCGGGCTCGAGGTGACCGACCGCGACGGGATGCAGGAGGCGGCGCGGGCGATCCGGGCGATGGGGCCCGGGGCGGTGCTGGTCAAGGGCGGCCACCTGCCGGGCGCGACCGGCGCCGACGATCTGTTCTTCGACGGCGAGCGGATGACGTGGATCGCGGGGGAGTGGATCGACACGCCGAACACGCACGGGACGGGGTGCACCCTGTCCTCGGCGATCGCGGCGCATCTCGCGCGCGGCGACGGGCTCCTCGAGGCCGTTCGCGAAGGGAAGGCGTTCGTGACCGAGGCGATCCGGGCGGCGCTGCCGCTCGGCGGCGGGATCGGACCGGTCGATCAGCTGTGGGGGATCTCGGGGCGCTGAGCCGTCGCCGATTCCGGCTGGCCGAACGCTCAGACGACGTTCCGGACGGCCTCGATCAGGCGGTCGTCGTTGAACGCGCCCTTCGTGATGTACGCGTCCGCTCCCACGTCGGCCCCGTGCGCCTGATCCTCCATCGAGTCGAGCGCGGTGACGAGGATCACCGGGACGTGTCGCAGCAGGCGGTCCGAGCGCACCTTCTCGGTGAGGTCGTTCGTGGCTTAGACACCTCGAACCGAAGGGCAGGGCCCTCTTCTGTCAACGATGGATGTGGGCTCTAGACCTAGACGGCGCGCTGGACCTTGCCGGCCTTGATGCAGCTCGTGCAGACGTGCAGGCGCTTGGGGGTGCCGTTCACGACCGCCCGGACCCTCTGCACGTTCGGGTCCCAGCGCTTGGGGGAGCGGCGGTGGGAGTGGGAGACCTGCATGCCGAAGAACGGCTTCTTCCCGCAGATGTCGCAGACGGCGGCCATGGCTCAACGAGGGTAGCAGACGCCCTCGGACGGCCGCCGGTCGGGCGATCAGCGCGTGAGGATCGCGTGCAGATCGGTGTCGAGCGCCTGCTGGGAGAGCGGTCCGGTCCACGTGTCCAGGAGCTCTCCGTCGGCGTCGTAGAAGAGCGTGACGGGCTGTCCGAGCAGCCCGAGGCCGTCGCGGATCGCTCCCGTGGGGTCATAGACGCTCGGATAGGTCCAGCCGTACCGATGCATGAAGGCACGCGCCGAGTCGCGCTCGTCGATCACGTCTACCCCGAGGAACCGGACCCGGTCCCCGTACGTGCGGTGCGCCGACGCGAGCAGCGGCGCCTCCTCCCGGCAGGGCCCGCACCACGACGCCCAGACGTTGACCACGACCGGCGTGCCACGCAGCTCGCCGAGCGCATGCTGGTAGTCCGCGAGCGTGAACTCCGGGAGCGCACCGGGGTCGGTGGGGAGCCGCGCGGGTGGTGAGGCGGCGTTCGCGCCGCACGCCGCCGCGAGCAGCGCCCAGCACGCGATGGCGAGGCCGAGGCGGCGGAGCGTCATGGGTCGCATGGTAGAACCGACGGCGTGGAAGACGTCCGGACCACGGAGCCTCGAGCCCGAGGCCTGACGCTCGACAGCCCGGTGAGCGCGATCGATCGCCAGCTCGCCACACGCCGGGTCGGTCTGCGCACGAAAGGGCCGCCCGCATCCGAGGTCCTGGCTGAGCAGGGCATCGAGACCGTCCGCGACCTCCTCCACCACTACCCGCGCCGCTTCATCGACCGCTCCCGGGTCTCGCGGATCGGCGAGCTCAAGATCGGGAGCCACGCGACCGTGATCGCCCGGGTGAAGCGGGTTACCAAGCGGCAGACCCGCCGCCGGCAGTCGATGGTCACGATCACGTTGTACGACGGCTCGGGCTACCTCGACCTCACGTTCTTCAACCAGCCGTGGATGGGCTCGATGTACAAGGAGGGGTACGAGGTCGCGGTCTCGGGCATCGCGCAGCTGTATCGCGGGCGCCTCCAGCTGGCGAACCAGGAGATCGAGCTCCTCAAGGGCGACGATCAGGACCTGGTGCACACGGGCCGGATCACGCCGGTGCATCGAGCGACCGAGGGCATCACGACCCGGACGATCCGAGAGCTCGTGTGGCGCGCGCTCGAACAGCTCGGTCCGATCCCCGACCCGATGCCGGAGGACCTGATCCGCGCGGAGTCGCTGGCCCCGTTCGACCGAGCGATCCGTGACATCCACTTCCCCGGGTCCCAGCCCGAGCTCGCCGCGGCGATCGAGCGGCTGAAGTTCGACGAGCTGTTCGTCCTCGAGCTCGGGCTGGCGTTCCGCAAGCACCGCGTCGAACGTGCCGAGATCGGCGTGGCGCACGAGCCGGACGGACCGCTGCTCGAACGGCTGGACCGGACGCTGCCGTTCGAGCCGACCGCCGCCCAGCGCCGGGCGAACGACGAGATCGACGCGGCGATGGCGCGCCCGCGGCCGATGAACATCCTGTTGCAGGGCGACGTCGGTTCGGGCAAAACGCTCGTTGCGGTGCACGCGGCCCTCGTCGCGATCGGCTCCGGTCACCAGGCCGCGATCATGGCGCCCACCGAGGTGCTCGCGGGACAGCATTTCCGCCAGGTCGAGGCGCTCCTCGGCGTCTCGGGAGCGGTCCCGTACCTGGAGCTCGCGTCCGGGCCGAGCCCCGACGGCGCGCAGGCCTCGCTGCTCGATCCCGTCCCCGAGGAGGAGGAAGGTCCGCCGCGCGTGACGTACGCGCTGCTCACGGCCGCGGTGACCGGGAAGGACCGCTCGAAGATCCGGGACGGTATCGCGTCGGGCGACGTCGACCTCGTCGTGGGGACCCACGCGCTCGTGCAGGAAGGGGTGTCGTTCGCGGACCTCTCGCTCGCGGTGATCGACGAGCAGCATCGGTTCGGCGTGCACCAGCGGATGGCGCTCAAAGGCAAGGGCGCGTCGCCGGACGTCCTGATCATGACCGCGACCCCGATCCCTCGAACGCTCGCGCTCACGTACTACGGCGATCTCGACGTCGTGGTCCTGGACGAGATGCCCAAGGGCCGCCAGCCGATCCGGACCCAGATCGCGCGAACGCCGCCGCAGCGGCAGACCGCCTACGAGCTCGTCCGGGCCGAGGTCGAGGCGGGGCGGCAGGCGTTCGTGGTGTGCGCGGCGATCGACGAGACGAACCGGAACCAGGTCCGCGCCGCCGAGAGCGAGGCGCAGCGTCTGGCGACCGACGTCTTCCCCGACCTGTCCGTCGAGGTGCTGCACGGCAAGCTGCGCCCGGCCGAGAAGGAGCGCGTGATGGAGGGGTTCCGCTCCGGCCGGACGCACCTGTTGATCTCGACGACGGTGATCGAGGTCGGCGTCGACGTCCCGAACGCGACCGTGATGCTCGTCGAGAACGCCGAGCGGTTCGGCCTGGCCCAGCTGCACCAGCTGCGCGGCCGGATCGGGCGGGGGACGCACCCGTCGACCTGCGTGCTGTTCGACGAGTCGGAGCAGGACAACCTCGAGGCGCGCGCGCGGCTAGAGGCGATGGTCCGGACCACGGACGGGTTCGAGCTCGCCGACGAGGACCTGCGTCTGCGCGGGGAGGGCACGCTGTTCGACGTGAAGCAGTCGGGGATGCCGGACCTCAAGCTCGCGCGCCTCGCCGAGGATCTCGACCTGGTCAAGCGAGCCCGGACCCGAGCGTTCGCCATGATCGACCGCGACCCCGACCTGGACGAGGAGCCGGGCCTGCTGGCCGAGCTGCGATCCAGGTTCGAGGGCTCGATCGACTGGCTGTTCCACTCGTGAGGGTGATCGCGGGTTCGGCCAAAGGCGTCCGGCTGGCCCCGGTCCCGCGCGGCGTCCGGCCCGTCTCCGACATGGCGCGCGAGGGCGTGTTCTCGAGCCTCGGCCCCGACGTCGCCGGCGCCCGGGTCCTGGACCTGTACGCGGGGACGGGCGCGATGGCGATCGAGGCGCTCTCGCGGGGCGCCGAGCACGCGACCCTCGTCGAGCGCGATCGCGCGGCGCTCGGCGCGATCCGCGACAACCTGGCCCGGGCGCGGGTCGCGGAGGCCGCGGACGTCGTCGCGTCCGACGTCCTCCCGTTTCTCACCAGAGATGACAATGGGCTGGTTGGCATCGACCTGGTCTTCGCCGACCCTCCGTATGCGATCGATCAGGCGGAACTCGACGCCCTGGTCGCCGCGATCGGCGCCGCTGGGCTCTCCGGGCCCGCCTGGCGGGTGGTCCTGACGCGTCCCAAACGGTCTTCCACGCCTGTCATTCCGCTACACTGGCTTGCCGCGAGGCGACTGTCCTACGGCGACACCCTCGTCTTCATATTCCGGGAGGTTTAGATGGGCCTGACCGCCCTGTGTCCGGGGACGTTCGACCCCGTCACGAACGGTCACATCGACATCATCGAACGGGCTGCCGGGCGCTTCGACGCGCTCGTCGTCGGCGTGCTCGACAACCCCTCCAAGGAGCCGCTGTTCGGGGCCGAGGAGCGGGTGGGCATGCTGAAGGAGGCCGTCCACGCACTCGGCAACGTCGAGGTGGAGGCGTTCACCGGATTGCTCGTCGAATACGCAACCCGCCGGGGCGCGGACGTCGTGGTCAAGGGCCTGCGAGCGGTGACGGACTTCGAGTACGAGATCCAGATGGCGCAGATGAATCACCAGCTCGCGGGCGTCGAGACCCTGTTCATGACCACCAGCCCGCAGTGGTCGTTCCTGTCCTCCTCCCTGGTCAAGGAGGTCGCGCGATTCGGAGGCGACGTCTCGACCCTGGTCCCGGAGCACGTCGCAGCGCGGCTGGCCGAGAAGCTCAGAGGTATGGCCTAGATGGATCTCACCACCCGCCTGACCGAGCTCGAAGAGATGGTGCGCGACGCGAAGTCGATGCCGCTGTCTTCCTCGGCGCTGTTGAACCGCGACGAGGTCCTGGACCTGATCGAGGACCTGAAGAGCTCGCTGCCCGACGAGATCAAGCAGGCGCGTTGGGTGGTCAAGGACCGCGAGGAACTGCTCGCCAAGGCCCGGCGCGACGCCGAGGCGATGGTCGAGCAGGCGCGTGCCGAACAGCTTCGCCTCGCGTCGCACGAGGCGGTCATGCAGCGGGCCAAGGACGAGGCCGAGCGGATCGTGCAGGAGGCCGAGGAGGACGCCCGGCGGCTGCGGCTGGAGGCCGAGGACTACGTGGACGCCAAGCTCGCGCAGCTGGAGGGGACCTTGCAGAAGATCCTCGAAGAGATGATGGCGTCGAACGACGGGCTCTCCCGGACGATCGACCAGGTCGTCGCGGGGCGCGAGAAGCTGCGCGGCGCCACGCCGAGCGCGGAGCTCGGGCCCGAGCTGACCCTGTCGGAGGACACGGAGGATGAGGAGGCGTGATGCGAGCGATCGACGTCCGAGATCTCCTCGAGACCCCCGGGTCCTCGCGGACCGTTCGCGTGGAGGAGCCGGTCCCCGGCCTTCGCACCGAGCTCGCCGACGTCCCCGAGGACACCCCGATCGCCGCCGAGCTGACGCTCGAGAGCGTGGTCGAGGGCATCTACGTGCGCGGTTCGCTCGAAGGGCGGTTCACGATGCGATGCGCCCGGTGTCTCAAGACGTTCGAACGCGACTTCGACGTGGAGATGACCGAGCTCGTCGCGCGCGAACCGGGCCCCGATGACGACTACGCACTCGCGCCGGACCTGACGCTGGACCCCGAGCCGATCGTCCGCGACGCGGTGGTGCTCGAGATGCCGTTCTCGCCGCTCTGCCGGCCCGATTGTCTCGGGCTCTGCGAGATCTGCGGGGGCGACCGCAACCTGGGCGAGTGTCCCGGCCACGAGGCGACCGATCCTCGGTGGGACGCGCTCGACGTGCTCCTGCGGGACCTGGACGTGGCCGCGGACCCCGACGAGGGAACGTCCGCCCGCGACGACCGATCGACGACGAGCTAGAGAGAGGATCGAGATGCCGGTACCGAAACGACGCCAGAGCCACACGCGCAGCGCCAAGCGCAAGGCCAACTGGAAGGCGCAGCCGCCCACCTACTCCGAGTGCCCCCAGTGCCACCAGCCGAAGCTGCCCCACCGGGTCTGCGGGAACTGCGGGTACTACGCGGGTCGCCAGGCGATCGAGGTCGAGTAGCGCGTGGCACGGGAGCGCGCCCCGGAGGGGCCGAAAGCGCTCGACCGGATCCTGGGCGTCCGGTTCCGTGACGCGTCGCTGCGCGAGCTGGCGCTCACCCACCGCTCGTACGCGTTCGAGCAGGAGCTGTCCGCCAACAACGAGCGCCTGGAGTTCCTCGGCGACGCGGTCCTGGGGATCGTCGTCACCGACATGGCCTTCCGCGAGTTCCCCGAGATGCCCGAGGGCGAGCTCGCGAAGCTGCGGGCCGCGATCGTGAACATGAGCGCGCTCGCCGACGTCGCCCGAGACCTCGGGCTCGGTCGGTTGATCCTGCTCGGTCGCGGCGAGGAGATGAGCGGTGGCCGAGACAAGAGCAGCATCCTGGCCGATGCGCTCGAGGCCGTGCTTGGCGCGGTCTACCTCGACCGGGGGCTTCCGACGGCGCGCAAGATGACCGAACGGGTGTTCCGGCCGCGCATGATCGCGTACGTCCGCGGCGAGGGCGAGCGCGACTACAAGACGATCCTGCAGGAGCTCGCCTCCGCGGAGGTGCACTCGGTGCCCGACTACCGGATCCGCGAACGCGGCCCCGATCACCAGAAGGAGTTCACGGCCACCGTGTTCCTCGCCGGCAAGGAGTGGGGGAGCGGCATCGGCCGCTCGAAGAAGGAGGCGGAGCAGCAGGCCGCGCACGAGGCCTACGTCCGCCTGTCCGAGCGCGCCGAGCCGGCGGAGCCCGCCGGGGCCTGGGACCGCGGGACGCAGGAAACGGGCGCGCAGGCGCGAGCGGCAACCCCTCGGAAGGAAGGGGCGTAGTGGAACTTCCCGAAGTCGAAGTGATGCGGCGGGACCTCGAGAAGGACGTCGTGGGTCGCAAGATCACCGAGGCGGAGGTCCGGCCGTCGAAGAACGCGATGCGGGTGATCCGCCGCCACTCCAAGCGCAAGGAGTTCTCCGATCTCGTCGTCGGCCGCAAGTTCACCAAGGCCGAACGGCGCGGCAAGTACGTGCTGCTGCACATGGACAACGGCGACGTGCTCGTGACGCATTTCGGCATGAGCGGGCAGTTCATGCGCGCCAACAAGCGCGTGCCGCTCCCGCCGCACACGCACGTCGTGCTCACGTTCCAGCAGGGCGGCGATCTGCGCTTCGTCGACCCGCGGACGTTCGGCGAGATGTTCGTGACCACCGCCGACGAGCTCGGCAAGGTCAAGGAGCTCCAGCACCTGGCGATCGACCCGCTCGATCACGTGTTCACGTGGCAGGCGTTCGGATCCGCGCTCGCGCAGCGCGCCGCCAAGATGAAGCAGCTGCTGATGGACCAGAAGTTCGTGAGCGGTCTCGGGAACATCTATTCGGACGAGGTCCTGTTCGCGGCCGGCCTGCGGTACGACCGTCCGTCCGACACGCTGTCCTCCCAGGAGGTGCGCCGGCTCTACCGCGCGATGCAGGAGGTCCTGCAGGAGGCGATCCGCTTCCGTGGCACGACGCTCGACGACGAGGCGTACCTGGACCTGTTCGGCAAGCCGGGCGAGTTCCAGAGCGAGCTCAAGGTGTACGGGCGGGCCGGCCTCCCGTGCCGCCGGTGCCGAACGCCGATCCAGGCCGTCAAGATCTCGGGGCGCAACGCGTACTTCTGCCCTCAGTGCCAGTCGTAGGCGAGGCGCTACACGAGGACGGCGCCGACCTCGCCCATGCGTTCGAGCGCGCGTTGCCCGTCGCCGCTGCGCAGGTCGACCGCCCGGATCGCCGACGTGACGACATCGACCTCCAGGTGGCGCGCTCGCGCGTCCGAGACCGACTCGACGACGCAGTAGTCGGTCGTGAGTCCGCAGATCACCACGCGCCGGATCAGCCGGCTGCGGAGCAGCGTGCCGAGCGTGGTCTCCCACGACTCCCCGCTCCGCGGATCGCGGACGCTGAACGCCGAGTAGCCGTCCTCGCCCATGATCCCCTTGCGGATCACCGGTGCGTCCTGCGCCACCGTGAGCTCGGCGTGGAACTCCGCGCCCCAGGTGTCTCGGACGCAGTGGACGGGCCAGATCCCGCCGTCCTTCTCGAAGTGAGGGGTGTTCTCGGGGTGCCAGTCCTGCGTGTACACCACGAGTGCTCCCGCGTCGACCGCCGCCGCCACCTCGTCGTTCACCACGGGGACGATCTCCTCCGCGCCACGGACGTAGAGGCTGCCGACCGCGTCCGCGAAGTCGTGCTGGATGTCGACGACGAGCAGGGCGGTCCTCGGGTCGTAGGCGGGCACGGACCTAGTATGCGCGGGATGAAGCGGGTCCGCGTCGTCGCGTCGGGCCGCGTCCAGGGCGTCTTCTACCGGGCGAGCTGTGCGCGCCTCGCACGGGGTCTCGGTCTGGCGGGGTACGTCCGCAACCTCCCCGACGGCGGGGTGGAGGCGGCGTTCGAGGGCGCCGACGCGGCCGTGGACGAGATGGTCGCGTGGAGCCGCGAGGGCCCCGACCTCGCCAACGTCGACCACCTCGACGTGGTGACCGAGGAGCTCCTGGGCGAGACGGGGTTCCGCGTCACGAGCTGATCACGGGCGGGTCACGGGCCGATCGCGGGCACGGAACTTTCCCCTGCCAGATGCCCGGCCGGGCGGAAGGCCACTGTTAGCATCGACCTCCGATGTTCCTCCGCTCCCTGCACATCCGAGGCTTCAAGTCGTTCGCCGACAAGACCGTCCTCGAGTTCGCTCCGGGCGTCTCGGTCATCGTGGGGCCCAACGGCTCGGGCAAGTCGAACCTCGTCGACGCGATCAGCTGGGTGCTCGGCGAGCAGGGACCCCGAGCGCTCCGCGGCGGCCAGATGGCCGACGTGATCTTCGCCGGCAGCCCGCAGCGGTCCGCGCTCGGGATGGCCGAGGTCAAGCTCGTGATCGACAACTCGGCGGGGCTCATCCCGGTCCCGATGACCGAGATCGAGATCAGCCGCACGATCTTCCGCTCGGGCGAGAGCGAGTACCGGATCGGCGGCCAGGTCGTCCGGCTCCTCGACGTGCAGGAGCTGCTCTCGGAGACCGGGATCGGGCGTGCGCTCCACACCGTGGTCGGGCAGGGCCAGCTCGAGGACGTGCTGACCGCCCGCCCGGAGGACCGGCGCACCTACATCGAGGAGGCGGCCGGGGTCGCCAAGCACCGCAAGCGCAAGGAACGCGCCGAACGCAAGCTGGCCGGGCTCGACCAGGACGTGCTCCGGCTCCAGGACGTGCTCGCCGAGCTCAAGCGTCAGCTGAAGCCGCTCCGCCAGCAGGCCGAGATGGCCAAGCGGCACGAAACCCTCACGACGGAGGCCGACACGGTCGCCGTCCGGCTGGCGGCCGCGCGGCTGCGCGACCTGTGGGACGAGCGCGAGCGGCGCAAGGAAGGCTGGGACGAGGGCGTCGCGCGCCGGACCTCCGCGCGGGAACGGCTCGACGCGCTCGACGGGCGCGTCGGGGCCGCGGCCGACGAACGCGCCCGGTCCGTCTGGGCCCTGCAGGAAGCCGAGGCGGCGGCCGTCGAGGCGCAGTCGGCCAAGTCCGCGGCCGAGCTCGAGCTTCGGCGCGCGGTCGAGCTCGAGTCCGAGGCCCGGCAGGCGGTGGCCGCCGAGACCAACCGCGGCGCGCGGCTCTCGGCGCTCGAGGAGGATCTGCGACGGCTCGAGGCCCGGTTCGCCGAGACGGCGGACGAGCTCGAGGGCAGAGCGCGCGAGCTCGAGGCGGCGGAGGCGGCGTTCGCGTCGGCCGCGGACGCCCGGCGCGACGCCGAGGACGAGCGCCGGCGCCTGGCCGAGGAGGCGGCGGCGCACCGCGCCGAGATGGAGACGTACCGCCGTTCGCTCGCGTCGCACGATCGCGAGCGTTCGCGGTTGGAGGAGTCGCTCGGGCAGGTCCGGGAGCGCCGGGCGACCGGCGAGGCGGAGCGCGAGGCGCTGGCGACCGACGTCGAACGACTCGACGCGTCCACGGCGCCGCTCGGCGATCGCCGGTCCGAGCTGGAGCGCGAGCGGCATGGGCTGGCCGACAAGGTCGCGGAGCTCGAGGAGGGGCAGCGCCGGCTCGAGCTGCGACGCGACGTCCTGCGGGCGCGGCTGGACGACCTCGAGCGTACCCCCGGCTCCCGCTTCCTCGAGGAGCACGCGGGCCGGGGCGTCGGGCTGCTCGGCAAGCTGATCCACGCGGTCGACGGCTGGGACCGGGCGCTGCGAGCCGGGCTCGGCGCGCTCGCCGACGCCGTCGTGTACGAGGACGCGGATCGCGCGCTGGCCGACGCCCCCACGGGCGAAGGCGCGACGCTGGCGGTGGCGGGCGGCGGGCCCGCCGCGTTCGAGCTCTCGGGCGAGCGAACCCTGCTCTCGATCGTCGACGCGGACCCGACGGTCCGCGGCCTCGCCTCGACCCTGCTGAAGGACATCTACCTCGCCGAGACCCTCGAGGAGGCCGCAGCCAAGCACGCCGAGCACCCGAGGGCGTCGTTCGTCACGCCCGACGGCGTGCTCGTCGGGCCCGCCCTGATCCGCACGACGCTGACCGCGGATTCGCGCGCCGAAGAGGTCCGTCGCGAGCTCGCGGTCGTCGAGCGCGACCTGTCCAAGTCCGTGTCGGCGCTGAAGCCGCGGCGGGCGCGGCTGGACGAGATCTCGGGCGAGCTGGCCGAGCTCGAGGAGGCGATCGAGGAGGCGGACGCGCGGATCACCCACGCCGCCGAACGCATCGCCCGCATCGACGGGGAGCTGTCGTCGGTGGCCAAGGAGGACGAGATCTTCACCCAACGGCTTGCGGGGATGGACGACGCGGCCGCGGTCTGGCGCGAGAGCCTCGCGGCGGCCGGGCCCGTGAGCCACGAGCTCCCCGAGCTGCCGCGGACCCCCGAGCCGCCGATCCAGGCCCGGGTCTCCGTCGAGACGCTCCGCCGCGAGCGCGACCGGATCCAGACGCGGCTCTCGGCCGTGCGAGCCGAGCGCGACACGCTGGCGGCGCAGGACGCCGACACGCTCCGCGCCCAGGCCGAGGAGGCGACGCAGGCGCGCGCCGATGCGGAGCAGCGGCTCGCCGCCGCCGAGACGTCGCTCGAGGCGGGGACCGCCGCCCGGTCGGCCGCATCCGCCGCGGAGCGCGCGGCCACCGACGAGGAGGCGGAGGTAAACCGGCTGTGGCGGGAGGCCTCCACCGAACTCGAACGGCTCCGCGAGACCTACGAGGACCAGGACCGGGCGCGCGGCGACCTCGAGCGGCGGATCCGCGACGCCGAGCGAGTGCTCCGCGAGGGCCACCAGCGCGAGCCCGAGGACGCGATGACCGAGCTGTCCGAGGACGACACCGTGGCCGGGCTGGAACGCAAGGCGGAGCTCGTGCAACGGCGACTCGCCCTGCTCGGCCGCGTGAACCTGCTCGCGGGCGGCGAGTTCGAGGCGCTCCAGGAGCGACACGACTTCCTGCACCGCGAGCTCGACGACGTGCGCCGAGCGCGCCGGGACCTCCTCGAGGTGATCCAGCGGATCGAGACCGAGATCGTGACCACGTTCGAGGCCGCCTACCGGGACGTGGCCGCCGAGTTCGAGCGCCTGATCGGCGAGCTGTTCCCCGGCGGCGAGGGCCGGCTGGTCTCCACCGAGCCCGGCGACCCGCTGTCGACCGGGATCGAGATCGAGGCCCGCCCGGGTCGCAAGCGCGTGAAGCGGATCTCGCTGCTCTCGGGCGGCGAGCGCGCGCTCACCGCGCTCGCGTTCCTGTTCGCGATCTTCAAGGCGCGTCCGAGCCCCTTCTACCTGATGGACGAGGTGGAGCCCGCGCTCGACGACATCAACCTGCACCGGTTCATCAGCCTGATCGGGGGGTTCGCGAAGGAGGCGCAGGTCCTGGTCGTGACGCACCAGAAGCGAACGATGGAGGTCGCCGGGATGATGTATGGGGTGTCGATGAGCAAGGAGGGGACCTCCAAGGTCCTCGCGCAGCGGATCGACGCGCCCTCGGCGACCGGCACCGCGGACGAGGCCGGCGCGACCGTGGTGGTCCCCGAGCCCGACGCCGTCCGATAGCCTCGGCTCCCGTGGAGCTCGTCGTCGCGATCGTCGTAGGGCTCGTTGTCCTGGGCATCGTCCTCGGCGTCGTGCTGTCGCGACGACGTCCCGTCTCCCGGCCGACCGTCGACCGTGACCGAGGCGAGACGACAGACGTCGCGAAGACCCCTCCGGCGCCGACGGTGGCCCCCCTGACGACGGGGCTCGCCGGGCGGATCCGGTCCGCGTTCGGGGGTGGGGTCGAGGACCCATGGACCGAGCTCGAGGGGCTGCTCGTCGGGGCCGACGTCGGGCCGGGCACCTCGGCTCGGATCGTGGGCGACGTCCGGGAGCGCTACACCCAGGGCGACGACCCCTCGGCCCTGGTGGGCGAGGAGATCCGTTCGATCCTCGGAGCGCCCGTCCCGCTCGGCCTGCCGTCCGAAGGGCTCGGCGTCGTCCTGGTGGTCGGGGTCAACGGGGCCGGGAAGACGACAACCATCGGCAAGCTGGCGGCGCGGCTGACCGGCCAGGGCAGGCGCGTGAGCATCGCGAACTCGGACACGTTCCGCGCGGCGGCCTCGGAGCAGCTCGAGGTCTGGGCGGGCCGCGCCGACGCGCACCTGGTCCGCCAGACCCGCGGGGCCGACCCGGGGGCGGTCGCGTTCGATGCGGTGCAGGCCGCGCAGGCACGAGGGTCGGACGTCCTGATCGTGGACACCGCCGGTCGGCTGCACACCAAGCAGCCGCTGATGGAGGAGCTGAAGAAGGTCCGCCGGGTGATCGAGAAGGCCGTAGGCCGACCTCCCGACGAAACGCTGCTCGTCCTGGACGCCACGACGGGTCAGAATGGCATCGCGCAGGCTCGGGCCTTCACCGAGGCGGTAGAGGTGACGGGCGTGGCGCTGACGAAGCTGGACGGAACGGCGAAAGGGGGAGTCGTCCTGGCGGTGCGCGACCAGCTCGGGGTGCCGGTCAAGGTCGTTGGCACCGGTGAGGGCGTGGGCGATCTCGAGCCCTTCGACCGCGAGGCCTTCGCGGCCCGCCTCCTGGAGGGCTGAGGTGGCCCGGGCCGAGATCCTGATCGTCGAGGATCACCCCACGATGCGCGAGGCGATGCGGCTGATCCTGGAGACCGCGGGGTTCGACACGCGCGAGGCGTCCGACGGCCGCACGGCGCTGTCGATGGCGCGCGAGCGGCCGCCGGACATCATGTTCCTCGACCTCAACATCCCCGGGACGAGCGGCGCGGACGTCCTAGCCGAGCTGAAGGGGGACGAGGCGACGCGGGACGTCCGCGTGATCATCATCACGGCGACCGGCGAGGAGGGGCGCGAGTTCATGCTCTCGCTCGGCGCGGACGACTACTTCTCGAAGCCGTTCCCTCCCACCGAGCTGCTCCGAACGGTCGAACGGGTCCTGGAGGGACCGTCCGAGACCACCCCGGCCGAGTCGTAACCTAGGCCCCGATGTTCGACACGCTCACCGACCGTCTCGACGGCATCTTCAAGAAGCTGCGCTCGCGCGGGAAGCTCCACCCCAAGCAGGTGGATGCCGCGCTGGCCGACCTGCGGGTCGCGCTGCTGGAGGCCGACGTCGCCGCCGAGGTCGCCGACGACCTGCTGGCGCGCGTCCGAGTGCGCGCGCTGTCCGAGGAGGTCATGAAGAGCCTCACCCCGGCCCAGCAGGTGATCAAGATCGTTCGGGACGAGCTCCAGGACACGATGGGTGGCACGCAGGTGCCGTTCGCCCTGCCATCCGCGAAACCCGCCGTCGTGATGATGGCGGGCGTCCAGGGCTCGGGGAAGACGACCGCGTGCGCGAAGATCGCGCTCCACCTCAAGTCCAAGGGCAAGCGGCCCCTGCTCGTCGCGGCCGATCTATGGCGCCCCGCCGCCGTTGACCAGCTGTCCACCCTCGGCCGCGAGATCGGCGTGGACGTGGTCTCGGACGGCAAGGACGCGGTCAAGGTCGCCAAGAGCGGGGTCAAGCACGCTGGCCGGGAGGGGTACGACGTCGTGATCGTCGACACCGCAGGACGCCTGCACGTCGACGAGGACATGATGCGCGAGGCCCGGCGCGTCAAGGACGCGATCGATCCGCACCACGTCGTCATGGCGTGCGACGCGATGACCGGCCAGGACGCGGTCATCCAGGCCCGGGCCTTCATGAAGGAGGTGGACACCACCGGGTTCGTGCTCACGAAGATCGACGGCGACGCGCGCGGCGGGGCGGCGCTCTCGATCACGGCCGTGACGGGCAGGCCCGTCTTCTTCGCGGGGACGGGGGAGCGGCCCGAGGACCTCGAACCGTTCTACCCGGACCGGATGGCGTCCCGGATCATGGGGATGGGCGACGTGCTGTCCCTGATCGACAAGGCGCAGGAGAACCTGGACCAGGAGAAGGCCGCCGAGACCGCGGAGAAGATGCTCTCGGCCCGGTTCACGCTCGAGGACTTCCTCGTGCAGATGCAGGAACTCCGCAAGCTCGGCCCCCTGCAGGACCTCCTGGCGATGCTGCCGAGCGTCCCCGGGGGCAAGAACGCGCTCAAGGACCTCGAGGTCGATGACGGCCAGCTCGGTCGTGCCCAGGCCATCATCCAGTCCATGACCAGGGAGGAGCGGCAGAATCCCGCTATCATCGGCGGGTCCCGGCGCTCGCGGATCGCGCGCGGTTCGGGCGTGACCACCGCGGACGTCAACGCGCTGCTCAAGGAGTTCGAGCAGGCGAAGAAGATGATGAAGAGCATGCTGGGCGGCAAGCGCATGCCCCGGGTCCCGGGGATGCCGAACCTCCCAGGTATCGGTTAGGAGTCCACCACATGTCGGTTCGGATCAGGTTGAAGCGGCTCGGGGCGAAGAAGCGCCCCTTCTACCGCGTCGTCGTCGCCGACCAGCGCAGCCCTCGCGACGGCCGGTTCATCGAGAACATCGGCAGGTACCAGCCCCTCGACGACCCCTCGTTGATCGAGATCGACGAGGAGCGCGCGCTGCACTGGCTCCGCGTCGGCGCGCAGCCCTCCAACACCGTTCGGGTGTTGATGACCAAGGTCGGCATCTGGGACCGGTTCACGTCCGAGAAGTCCGAGAAGAAGGACGCGAAGTCCGCGAAGGCGTCCTGAGCCCGTTGCCAGGGGATATGAAGGACCTCCTCGACTACCTCGTGCGCGAGCTCGTCGACGATCCCGACGCCGTCCGGGTCGAACAGGTCGACGACGACCGCGGCGTCCTGCTCACCCTGCGGGTCGCGCAGGACGACATGGGCAAGGTCATCGGCCGCGGCGGCCGCACGGCGCGGGCGCTCCGGATCGTGATGAAGGCTGCCGGGATGCGCGCCGGGATCCATCACACCGGCGTCGAGATCGTCGACTGACCATCCGGGAGTGACGATGGACGAGCCGACCGTCGTGGTCGGCCGCATCACGCGGGCGCACGGGGTGACGGGGGAGCTCGCCGTCCTGGTGATCTCGGAGGTCCCGGGTCGATTCGCCGACGGGGCGACCCTGTGGCTCGAGGACGGCCGAACCCTGACCGTGGCGTCGTCCCGCCCGCACAAGGACCGTCTCCTCGTACGGTTCCGCGGCGTCGAGGATCGCGCGCAGGCCGAGGCGCTCCAGCGAGCCCTGCTGATCGTCCCCGAATCGTGGTCCCCCGAGCTTCCCGACGGATCGTGGTGGGATCATCGGATCGTCGGCTGCGTGCTCGAAACGGACACGGGTCACGCGCTCGGGACCGTCCGCGACGTGATCCACACGGCGGCGAACGACGTCTGGTCGGCCATCGACGACGACGGCGTGGAGACCCTCGTGCCCGTGCTCAAGGACGTGATCGTCGACGTCGACCTCGACGCGAAGCGGATCGTCGTCCGCGAGATCCCGGGTCTCACGGCACCCGAGTGACCTCCTCGCGCCTCGTGGCACCCGTGGAAGGTCGCGCTAGCCTGCGGTGGTGCGGATCGACGTCATCACGATCTTCCCCGCGATCTTCGAGAGCCCACTTCGCGAGAGCCTGCTCGGGCGGGCGATCGAGGCCGGCCTGCTGGACGTGCGCGTGCACGACCTGCGTGACAGCACGATCGACAAGCACCGCCAGGTGGACGACGAGTCCTACGGCGGCGGGCCGGGGATGGTCCTCAAGCCCGAGCCGGTGTTCGCGGCGGTCGAGTCGCTCGGCGCGGGGGATCGCCGCACTCTCCTGCTCTCGCCAGCCGGGCGGAGGCTGGACCAGGACCTCGTCCGCGAGCTCGCCGCCGAACCCTGGCTGGTGCTGATCTGCGGGCGGTACGAGGGCGTGGACGAGCGCGTCGCCGAGGGCCTGCCGGCCGAGGAGGTTTCGATCGGCGACTACGTCGTCGCGGGCGGGGAGGTCCCGGCGTTGGTGGTGCTCGAGGCGGTGACGCGTCTGGTGCCCGGGGTCATCGGCCGGGGGGAGTCGCACGAGCAGGATTCGTTCGGTGACGCGGGCATGCTCGACCACCCGCACTACACGCGCCCGGCTGAGTTCCGGGGCCTGCGGGTCCCCGAGACCCTGCTATCGGGCAACCACGCCGAGATCGAACGCTGGCGCCGCGAGGCCGCCCTCGAGAAGACCCGCCGCAACCGCCCCGACCTGCTCGAACGCTGACCGACTGGGTGCGGTCGCCTGCTACCATGGGCCTCCCGCCATGAACAAGACCGATCTCGTCGACGCCCCCTATCTCCGCACGGACCTGCCCGAGTTCCGGCCGGGCGACACCGTGAAGGTGCACGTCCGGGTGGTCGAGGCGGGCCGCGAGCGCATCCAGGTCTTCCAGGGCGTCGTGATCCGGCGTCAGGGGGGCGGCCTCCAGGAGACGTTCACCGTCCGGAAGATCTCGTTCGGCGTGGGCGTCGAGAGGACGTTCCCGCTGCACTCGCCGTCGATCGGCAAGCTCGAGGTCGTGTCCCGAGGCCACGTGCGTCGGGCCAAGCTCTACTACCTCCGCGAGCGGCGCGGGAAGAAGGCGCGGATCCGCGAGCGCCGGCTCGGCGACGAGGAGCTCGCGGCGATCGCCGCCGCCGAGGCCGAACGCGCCGCCGCCGGGAACGCCGCAGCCGGCGACGAGGCGGGTGAGGCCGACGAGGCGAGCGCGGATGAGGCTGTGGAGACCGAGACCGCCGACGCGGAGACGCCCGAGGTGGAGGCTCCGGACGCCGACAAGTCCGACGCCGCCGAGGCTGCCCCCGCTGCCGAGACCTCGGTGGACGAGACCCCCGCGGCCGATGCCAGGGCCGAGACCGAGCCCTCCGAGGCAGAGATCCAGGGCTAGCCGGTGACCGAGCGCCCGTCGGGCTCCGAGGAGCCCAGCGGCGGGTTCACGCTCTCGGAGCCTCGGCCCACCGAGCGGGAGGAGCACGGCTCGTTCCTGCACGAGCTCCCGATCCTGTTCGTCCTCGCGCTGGCGCTGGCCATCATCCTCAAGACCTTCGTCGTCCAGGCCTTCTTCATCCCCTCCGGCTCGATGGAGCCAACGCTGCAGCCGGGAGACCGCGTGCTCGTCCAGAAGGTGGTGTACGGTCCGGATCGCGGCGACGTCATCGTTTTCTCGGACCCGCAGGGGCGCCCCGGCCCCGACCGTGGGATCGTCGGCGGGTTCCTCCACTGGCTCTCGAGCACGCTCGGCATCGAACGACCCGAGCACGAGGACTTCATCAAGCGGGTGATCGGGCTGCCCGGCGAGACGGTCGAGCTGCGGGACGGGAGACTGTACGTCGACGGGGCCCAGATCCCCGAGCCCTACCTGAAGGGGACGGTCGACACGAGGGACTACGGTCCGGTGAAGGTTCCGCAGGACGCGCTGTTCGTCCTGGGCGACAACCGCCTGAACTCGAACGACTCGCGCTTCGGCCTGGGGTTCGTGCCGGTGGACAAGGTGGTGGGGAGGGCGTTCGCGATCGTCTGGCCGCCGTCGAGGGTCGGGTGGATCCACTAGTCCTCGACCTCGGGCGCTACGAGCGCGGCCTGCGGGAGCAGGGCTTCCGCCTGATCGCCGGCGTCGACGAGGCCGGACGCGGCGCCCTCGCCGGCCCGCTCGTGGCCGCGGCCGTGATCTTGCCGGCGGACTTCGACCTCGAGGGGATCAACGACTCGAAGGTCCTGACCGCGCTCCAGCGCGACGCGGCGTTCGAACGCATCGTGCGCCACGCGGTGGCTCGCTCGGTGTGCCGGTGCACGCCGACGCGGATCGACCGGCGGGGGCTCCACAAGACCAACGTCTGGCTGCTCCGCCGTTGCATCACCACCCTGCCGGTCGAGCCCGATTACGTTCTGACCGACGGCTTCCCGGTCAAGCGGCTAGCGATCCCGAACCTGTCGATCAAGAAGGGCGACGCGGTCACTGCGTCGGTCGCGGCCGCGTCGATCGTGGCCAAGGTGACCCGCGACCGGATGATGGACCGGTATCACCGGCGCTTCCCGGCCTACGGGTTCAACCACAACCGTGGGTACGGGACCGACGAGCACCGCGAGGCGATCCGACGCCACGGGCCCTCGCCGATCCATCGGTTCTCGTTCAAGGGCCTGCGGACCGGGTACTACGACGGCGATAGGGTGGAGGAGCCGTGAACCCCGAAGAAGACGACATCGAGCGGTTCGAGGAGCAGCGCGAGCTCGAGCTCTACCGCGAGTACCGCGACATCGTGCCGATGTTCGCGTACGTCGTGGAGACCGAGCGGCGCTTCTACCTGGCGAATACGGTCGAGCTCAACCAGCGCGACGACGGCTGGGTCGAGGTGGTGCTCCGCGACGCCTGGGTGTGGGACATGTTCCGCCCCGCGCGCCTCGTGTCGAACGTCCGGGTGCTGACCCGTCACGACGTGAACGTGGAGGAGCTGCGTCAGGAAGACACGATGCAGCTCCCCGACTGAACCAACCCGCGATCCGGCTGGGTGCGTGTCGGCGACGCGGTCTAGCGTCGCCGGGTGAGCCGATCCACGACCGACCGCCGTTCCGAACGCGGCCGCACCGGCGAAGACGCGGCGCTGCGCGTGTACGAGGGGCGCGGGTTCGCGCTGGTCGCGCGCAACTGGCGCTGCAGCATGGGCGAGATCGACCTCGTCGTCGTGCGTCGGGACCTGCTGGTCGTGTGCGAGGTGAAGACGCGTTCCGGACCTGCGTTCGGCGGAGGGTACGTGGCGGTCACGTGGGCCAAGCGGAAGAAGGTCCGCAACCTCGCCGACGCGTTCCTGCAACGCAACGCCTTCGAACACGCACGCGTGCGGTTCGACGTCGCGAGCGTCTGGCTGGGCGCGCGTGGTCCCGACGTCGAGATCTTCGAGGACGCGTTCTGAGGTGTCGGTGGCTGCCGCTAGGGTCGGCCGACCGTGTACGGACGCGTCAACGGCGTCACCGTCGTCGGCGTCCGCGGTCATCTCGTCGCCGTCGAGGCGCACGTCGGTCGCGGGCTCCCGTCGCTCACGATCACCGGCCTGCCCGGCGCGGGGGTCCAGGACGCCCGCGACCGGATCAGGCCGGCGGTCGAGAGCGCGAGGCTGGAGTGGCCGCTGCGCCGCGTCGTCGTGAACCTCTCGCCCGGGACCGTCCGCAAGGAAGGACCGGGCCTGGACCTCCCGGTCGCCATGGGGGTGCTCGCCGCCACCGCGCAGGTGCCGGCGGCCGCGCTCGGCGGGTGGGCGTTCGCGGGCGAACTGTCGCTCCGGGGCGGCCTGGTTCCCACCCCGGGCGTGCTGTCGGTCGCGATCGCCGCCGCACGCGCCGGCCTGCGGGGCGTCGTCGTCCCGGCCGAGAACGCCGCCGAGGCCGCCCTGGTCGACGATCTCGAGGTCGTCGGCGCGGCTTCGCTCGCGGAGGTGGTCGGGTTCCTGCGGGGGACGTGGCGGCCGGCCGCTCCCCAGACGCCCGGTCGGCGGGAGGACACGAAGCACGCCGTGGATCTCGCGGAGGTCCGCGGTCAGGCGCAGGCCCGCCGGGCCCTCGAGGTCGCGGCGGCAGGCGGCCACAACCTCCTCATGGTCGGACCACCCGGCGCGGGCAAGACGATGCTCGCGCGCCGGCTCGCCACGATCCTGCCGACGATGTCGCGCGACGAGTCGCTCGAGGTCACCCAGCTGCACTCGGTGGCCGGGCTCCTGGACGGAGGGCTGATCCACGCGCGACCCTTCCGCTCGCCGCACCACACCGTGTCCCCCGCGGCGCTGCTCGGCGGCGGCACCGCGTACGTGCGCCCGGGCGAGGTCTCCCTCGCGCACCACGGGGTGCTGTTCCTGGACGAGTTCACGGAGTTCCGCCGCGACGCGGTCGAGGGGCTGCGTCAACCCCTCGAGGACGGTCGCGTCGTCGTCACGCGGATGGTTGGCTCCGCCGTGTTCCCGGCGCGGTTCACCCTCGTCGCCGCGGCGAACCCCTGCCCGTGCGGGTTCGCGGGCGATCCGGTCCGTCGATGCATATGCCGAGACGATCGACTGCAGACCTATCAGGCCAAGCTCACGGGCCCGCTGCTCGACCGCGTCGACATCCGGCTGGTGATCCCGCGTCTCACCCGGCGAGAGCTGCTCGGCGAACAGCCGGGCGAGACGTCGTCCTCGGTCCGCGAACGCGTCGAGCGCGCCCGATCTCTGCAGCGTCGGCGCTACGCGCCGCTCGGCTTTCCCAGCAACGCCCAGCTCCCCGGTCCCGTCGCGCGACGCGAGGCGCGGATCTCGCCGGACGCGCGCGAGCTCCTCGCATCGGCGGTCGACCTCCACGCGCTCACGGGTCGCGGGTTCGACCGCACGCTCAAGGTCGCGCGGACGATCGCGGACCTCGCGGGTGCGGACCTCGTCGAACCGGACCACGTCGTCGAGGCGCTCGCGTACCGTTCGGCGTCGCCGGTGCCGGAGCTCGAGCGTGCCGTCTGAGTCCCGAGCGGTCGGCCCGTGGCCCACGTGGCCGCCGGGCTACGGCGCGGGCGACGAGGATCGCCGAGCGCTGTTCGTGCTGTCAGCGCTCCGCGGGATCTCCCCGCGCAACCTGATCCCGATCGCGGTCGAACGCGGTTCGGCGGCCGCCACCCTCGGGTGGATCCGCGAGGGCCACGCCGGGAGCGAGAACGACCAGGCGTTCGCGCGCGGCCTGGATCCCGATGCGATCGCCCGAGCCGCCGAGGCCTGCGGGTCGCGACTCGTCACGTGGGCTTCGGCCGAGTATCCGAGCCAGCTCCGTCAGATCCCCGACCCGCCCGGCGCGATCTATCTGACCGGACGGGCACTGCCCGACGTGACGTCGGCCGTCGCCGTCGTCGGCGCCCGGCGCTGCACCGCCTCGGGTCGGGAGGCTGCGGATCGCATCGGGCGCGGGCTGGCACTCGCCGGTCTCACGGTCGTGAGCGGTGCCGCACGCGGCATCGATGCAGCGTCGCACGAGGGCGCGCTCTCGGTGCGGGGGTCGACGCTCGCCGTCCTGGGTTCGGGGCTCGACGTCGCCTACCCGTCCGCGAGCCGGGGGCTGATCGCGCGCATCGGCCGCTCGGGGACGCTGGTGAGCGAGTACGCGCCCGGCACGCCACCCAGCCAGCACCACTTCCCGGCGCGCAATCGGATCGTCGCAGGCCTGTGCCGCGCCACCGTGGTGGTCGAGGGCGCGAAGGGGAGCGGCTCGCTGATCACGGCCGAACACGCGATGGAGTTCGGGCGTGACGTGGTCGCCGTCGCGGGTTCGGTCACGAGCGCCCTGTCGGAGGTGCCCCTCCAGCTGATCCGCGAAGGTGCCACGCTGATCCGCGACGTCGAGGACCTCCTGGACGACCTCGGCGTCGAGATCGTGCCGGCCGAGGTCGCCGAGCGCCTCGAGCTGGACGACGCCGAACGCCGGATCCTGGACGGTATCGCCGAACCCACGCTTCCCGACCGGCTCGCGTCGTCGCTCGGGGTCGCGATCTCCGAGGTGGTCGGCGTCCTGATGCGGCTCGAGCTGCGCGGGTTCGTCCGCAACGTCGGTGGTCGCTACGAGACGACGCTGAAGGCGCGCGCTCAGCGGGACGAGGACAGCGAGCGGAGCGCGCGCGGGACGCCCGACCGCGCCACGAGCCGCACGGGGACGCCCGCGCCGTCGAGCAGGCTCGCAGCCATCGACGAGCGGTAGCCGCTCGCACAGATCACCGTCTGCCGCTCGCCATGGTCGAACCCGCCGAGGCGGTCGGGCAGGTCGCCGACGAACACGTGCGTCGAGCCCTCGAGGTGGCCGTCGCCCCACTCCGTGCCCTGCCGAACATCCAGGATCCCGCCCGCCCGGCCCGCGCCGAGCTCGTCGACGAGCTGGTCGACCCGCACCGTCGGGAACGAGCTCGTCGCCCGGCCCGACGCGGCCCACGCATCGACGCCGCCGCCGAGGTGTCCGAGGATCGCGTCCCAGCCGATGCGACGCAGTTGCACGCACGCCTCCTCGAGCGCCTCGTCGTCCGGGACCGACAGGACCAGCGGCGTCGCGAACGGCACCAGCCAGCCCACGTACGACGCGAACGACGGCTCGAGCGGGACGTTCAGGGACCCGGCGACGTGGCGCTCGGCGAACGTGTCGCCGTCGCGAACATCCACCAGCCGGGCTCCCGCAGCGAGCGCGTCCGCCACTTCGTCGACGGTCATCGGCCGAGGAACAGGTGGCGAACCGAGCACCGGCGGTCCGGCCCGGTTGATCGGCGCCATCGCCGCGTAGTACGCGGGGAACGCCATCAGGCCGGTCAGCTGGCGTCGCACGAAGGATTCCTCGTCGGTCTCGTTGAACGCCGGGTTGCCGTCCCGCTCCTCGGCGATCGTCGAGGTCCGCCGCTCGCCGGGCGATCCGACGGCGCAGAAGCTGCCGGCCCCGTGGGTGGGGAGCACCCGGACGGCGTCGGCCAGCTCGGCGAGCCGTCGCATCGAACGGAACTGCAGCCGCGTGAGCTCGTCGGTGCGCCCGGGGCCGAGCAGGTCGGTGCGGCCCGCACCGCCGACCATGAGGCTGCCGCCCGAGAACAGCGCGATCGGTTCCGCCCCATCGCGCTGGATGTAGGCGAGATGCTCTGGGGTATGGCCGGGCGTCGCGACGCCGAGCAAGGTGGTGTCGCCCAGCGTGATCTCGGTGCCGCCCTCGACAGGTCGGTACCCGAACGCGTACCCGGCCTCCGCCGGTCCCCAGATCTCGGCGCCCGTCGCCGCTCGCAGTTCGAGCGCGCCCGAGAGGTAGTCGTTGTGGACGTGGGTCTCCACGACGTGGCGGATCGTGGCTCCTCGGGCGCGCGCCGCGTCGACGAACCGCTCGACGTCGCGCTGAGGGTCGACGACCGCCGCCTCGTCGCCCCAGCTCAGGAGGTAGCTCGAGTCGCCGAGCCCCTCGGTGACCACGACGTCGAGCTCCATCGGCCGCATCCTATGCCGGGCACGGACCGGTGGCGGATCCGGGTCCGCTGCTTGAACGTGCCGACCCCGATTGGTACAAGTGGGGCCGCCGAGCCCGGAGGATCATGCCCGCCCGCGACCTTCCTCAGTCTGACGTCGCCCTGATCGATGGGTTCGCGGATCACCTGGCGTTCGAGCGCCACCTCGCACCATCGACGATCGATGCCTACCGCCGCGACCTCTCGCAGCTCGCCACCTTCCTTCGGCGCGTCCAGCGCGATCTGCCCGGCGCGAGCCTCGACGACCTGCGGCGGTTCCTCGCGCAGCTGACCAGCCTCGGGTACGCGCGCGCCTCGATCGCTCGGCGGGTCGGCGCGATCCACACCTTCTACCGTTGGGCGGTGTCGCGCGACGTCGTCGCCCAGGACCCTGCGGCGCTCCTTGGGCGGCCGAAGGTCGTCAACCGTCTGCCGGTGGTGCTCCGAGTCCCGGAGGCCGCGGCGCTCGTCGAGGCCCCGGCCGTCGCCGCGGACGCGACCGAGGTCGACGCCGCGGTGGCGCTCCGGGACCGCGCGATCCTCGAGTTGCTGTACGGGTCCGGGCTCCGGGTGAGCGAGGTCGCCGGCCTCACGCTCGATCGGGTCGATCTCGAACGCGGCCGCGTGAAGGTGATCGGCAAGGGCGACAAGGAGCGTGAGGTGCCGCTCGGCGACCTCGCGCGCGATGCGGTCGCCGCCTGGCTGCCCGCGCGCGGCGTGTTCGGCGTCGCCGAGCGAGACGAGCTGTTCACGAACCGCAGGGGTCGCCCGATCGGCCCACGCGACATCCGACGGCTTGTGGGACGATACGCGGGCGCAGCCCTTTCGGGCCGGCGGGTGACGCCGCACACCCTGCGACACTCGTTCGCGACGCACCTGCTCGAGGGAGGAGCGGACATCAGATCGGTCCAGGAGATGCTCGGCCACGCGAGCGTGGCGACGACCCAGCGCTACACCCACGTGAGTCGCGGACGCCTGTTCGAAGCCTACGAGCAGAGCCACCCGAGGGCCTGATGCCACGAGCTCCCAAAGCCGAGAAGGCCACGACCCCGGTGAAGGCCCCCAAGCCGGCGAAGAACGCCAAGGCGGCCAAAGTCCCGAAGACGGTGAAGGCCGCCGACAACGACCGACCGGCGGTGCGTTCGGGTCCGGTCAAGGTGGGGAGGTCGCGGACATCGAAGCGCCAGCCCCCGACGCCCGAGGAGCTCAACGAGCTCGCCCGGCTGTGGGAGGAGTTCAAGCAGAGCGAGGTATCGGGCGCCCGCGAAGGCGCGCGCGAACGCCTCATCCTGCACTACGCGCCGCTCGTGAAGTATGTCGCGAGTCGGGTGGCGACCGGCCTGCCCGCGAGCGTGGACCAGGCGGACCTGGTCTCGTACGGGATGTTCGGGTTGATCGACGCGCTCGAGAAGTTCGACCCGGGCCGCGGCAACAAGTTCGAGACGTACGCGATCCCCCGGATCAAGGGCGCGATCATCGACGAGCTCCGGGCCATGGACTGGGTGCCCCGATCCGTGCGCTTCAAGGCGCGCGAGATCGAGAAGGCGTACTCGGACCTCGAGTCGATCCACAAGCGGGCGCCGACCGAGAAGGAGGTGGCCGCGCGGCTCGGGGTGACGCTGCGCGAGCTCCACGAGGTCATCAACCAGATCTCGTTCGTGCAGGTGCTGCAGCTCGACGAGATCTTGAGCGTCGGCAGCGACCGCGGCGAGCAGGTGTCGCTGCTGGACACGCTCGCCGATCGAGGCACCGACCCGACGACGGGGCTCGAGGGGCAGGAGACGCGTGGACTCCTCGCGGCGGCGATCAACTCGCTGTCCGAACGCGAGAAGATCGTCGTCACGCTCTACTACTTCGAGGGCCTCACCCTCGCCGAGATCGGCGAGATCCTCGGCGTGACGGAATCGCGCGTCTGCCAGATCCACACGAAGGCCGTCGGTCAGCTCCGCCTGCAGCTCGTCGAGACCGAGTGACCCGAACGCCGCGGATGTGAACCGCGTCACGGCCCGCGGCGCTCCCCGCGCCTAGGATGGTCGCTCCTGGTCGATCGGAGAACCGGCGTGACGTTCACGGCGTTGGTCCTCCCCCTGCTGATGGTGCTGCTCGGTCCGTCGTCCGTCTCCCTCCGAGTGGCCGACGGCCCCGCGTCCGGCGACCCCTCGTTCGCCCCTGCGCTGCCGACCGGCACGTGGTCCTGGCCCGTGAGCGGACCGGTGATCCGAGGGTTCGACCCGCCCGACACGCCGTTCGGGGCCGGGCACCGGGGGATCGACATCGCGGTCGCGCCGGGATCGCCGATCCTCGCCCCCGAGGCGGGCACGGTGTCGTTCGCCGGCCGGGTGGGCGGGGAGCTGTTCGTCACGATCGTCCACGGCGGAGGGCTCTCGAGCACGTACTCGTGGATCTCGGCGGCGGCGGTCCGCAAGGGCGACGTCGTGTCCCGGGGCCAGACGATCGGGGCGACCGGGACCGGTCACCCGGGGGGGAGCGTCCCCCATCTGCATTTCGGGGTGAAGCTCGACGGTGAGTACGTCGACCCGTTGGAGCTCCTCGCACCGCTCGGCGTGCAGGATCTGATCCGCCTCGTCCCGATCGCACCCTGAGCCGGGTCGCGCACCGCGACGCTCGAACGACCGCGAACACCTCGGTCGGCGCAACGTGACTGCGGCTAGCATGTGCGCCCCCTACGAGGAGAGCTCACCTGTTCCCGAACCGGCATCACCCGTCGTCGAACGTCGTCCGCTGCGCGGCGGCGGCATCGGTTGCGATGGCCGCGCTCGCGTTCACCCCCCTCGCCGCGAGCGCGCAGGAGGCGCCGACCTGGTCCCAGTTCCAAGGCGGCCCGGGCCACCCCGGGGTGCTGGTGGACGGACCGCAGCCCCCGTACCGCGTCCGATGGACGTTACCGGCCCCCGCGGGCGAGGCGCTCTCGGGCGCCGTCGTCGCGGGCAACCTGGCCGTCTCGGTCGGCGCCGAAGCCGTCTACGGGATCGACGTCGCCTCGGGCACCGTCGAGTGGCAGGTGAGACGGGACGGCGGGCCACTCTCGGTCCCGGCGATCGGGGCCGGTCCAGGGGGTCGGGTCCTCGTCTACCTCGAGGGACCGGGTCCGAACGATGCCGGCGGAACGACCGAGGGATCGCCGAGCCCGTCCGCGAGCGCCACGCCGAGCGCGATCGAGTCGACACCCACCGCGGCGACCGGCCCGTCGGCGACGAGGCCGGCCGAACGGGCGGACTCGTCGACGCTCGTCGCCATCTCCCTCGACGACCAGCGCGAGGTCTGGCGCACGCCCCTGGGGGCCACCTCGCGCAGCGGGGTCACGATCGACGGCACGAACGCGTTCGTGGGCGACCAAGACGGGTCCGTGTACGCCGTCTCGCTCGAGACGGGCGCGATCTCCTGGTCCGAGCAGATGGGTGGGCGCGTCGACTCGGCCCTCGCGGTCTCCGATGGACAGGTGGTCGCGATCGCCCGCAACACGGACACGGCGCAGGTCGTCGTGGACGCGTTCGACGAGGCGACGGGGGAGCGGTCGTGGCCGGCACTCGCGATCCAGGCGAACTCCACGGCCGGGACCGCGCCCTCGGCGGGCGGTGGTTCGCTGTTCATCGGTTCGGCGGACCGGCGGGTGCGAGCCCTCGACGCCGCGGACGGGGCCGAGCGATGGGCGACGCTGGTGCTCTCGCTGTTCTCCCCGGCGACCGCGCTCGCGTTCGATGAGCAGAGCGTGTTCGCCGCGGACATCGCCGGGGGGCTGTACCGGCTGGACGCCGCCGACGGCGGGCGCGCGTGGAGCTACCAACTCAACGAGGTGGTGCTTCGGAGCTCGCCGGTCGTGTCCGGCGACTCGGTCCTGCTGGGGCTGGGCGACGGCCGTCTGATCGCTATCGACGTGGCCTCCGGTCACCTCGTCTGGCAGAGCGCCTCGTCCCCCGGGCTGGTCGGGACGATCGCGCTCGCGAGCGATGCGGTCATCGCCGTCAAGGGAGGTCGCGACGCCGGCCTGATCGCGTTCGAACACGACCCGGAGGGGGCGCTGATCGACGTCCCCTCACCGACCCAGCTCGACACCGGGACCACGCTGACGCGCTGGGCGCTCGCGGCGGTCATCGTGTTCGTCGTCGCGTTCATCCCGGGGCTGTGGGCGAAGCGGCGCTTCGGTGCCCAGGGCGAGGCCGACGGAGAGGTCTCCGACCCGGACGCCGAGACGGAGGAGAGATCGTGAGCGGGAAGAAGCGACGGCGTCCGAACCGGCCTCGGCCGGCACCGGTCGCGACCGAACCGACCGGGGCCGAAGTCGAGCCGACCGCTGCGCCGCCCGAACCGCGGCGCCCGTTCGGCGGCGCACTCTTCGGTTCGACCGGCGGGTCCGTGATGCCGCCGGTTGGGCGCTCGCTCGGCCGCGGGATGCTCGCGGTCGTCTCCTCGCCCATCCTGCTGGCGATCGCGATCCTCGTGCCGCTGCTCGCGTGGCTCGTCCTGGACGCGATCGGGTTCGAGGGTCGGCCCG
Source organism: uncultured Actinomycetes bacterium (assembly GCA_963823255.1). Classification (GTDB taxonomy): domain Bacteria; phylum Actinomycetota; class UBA4738; order UBA4738; family HRBIN12; genus DASSJM01. The sequence continues at coordinate 569,196 of CAWGKU010000001.1, read as the reverse complement.
CGCTGCTGGTCGACGTCCTCGCCCTGCCGCCGATCGCGACCTACTTCGACCTCGGGACCGGCGAGAGCCTGCTGGGGCTCGGGCCGTCGTTCCTGATCTTCACCGCCGTCGCGATCGTGATCCGGGGCGTGCTCTACGGGCTGCTCGCCGGGATGATCGTCGAGTCGCTCGAGGACGGGCGCGTGACCTCGTGGGGCATGCTCCGGGGCCTGACGGCGATCCCGACCGTGATCGCGGTCCAGGTGCTCTCGTTCACCCTGATCCTGGTGAGCAACATCATCTTCCCGGTCCTCGGCCCCGGGATCGGCCTGCTCGCCGCCGTCGGGTCGCTCGTCGGCGGCCTGTTCTTCCTCGGGTTCGCGCCGACCGCGGCCGTGCGGCAGCGGCGCGGGGTGGTCGAGACGATCCGGCGTTCGGGCCGGGCCGCGATGCTGCCGGGGAGCCGGCACCTCCTGTTCTGCGGCCTCTACTTCTTCATCGCTCTGCCGGTGGTCGTCGGGCTCGCGCCAGGCGGGGGAGAGGTCACGGCGAACCCGACCTTCTTCGGGTGGGTCTTCGTGCTGGGCGCGAGCGTGCTCCACCTCGCGTTCATGGGCGGGCTCGCCTACCGCTGGATCGTCGCCGAACCTTCCGTCCCCGAACAGCCGGTCCCCCGACGCCGGGCTGCGCAGCGCCAGCCCGCCCGGCGCCCGAGCGGGCGGCGCTGAAGCGCGAGCGGCTCCGGATCGTCCCAACACCGCTGGTAGACTCCGCATTCGCCGGCGTTTCGACGCCGAGCTCACACGCCCGGGGATCGCCCACGGGGTCTCGGTTTCGACCGGGCCGGGGGCGAGCCGAACCGGGCGGAGGGACAACCGGAAGGAGGGCGCCATGCCTGTCGTCACCAGGCGGGAGCTCCTCGAGGCAGGGGTGCATTTCGGGCACCAGACACGACGCTGGAACCCGAAGATGGGCCGGTACCTGTACGGGGAACGCTCCGGGATCTACATCATCGACCTCGAGAAGACCCTCTCGGGTCTGGAGGAGGCCTACGCGTACGCGAGGGACCTCGGTCATCGCGGCGGCGTGATCCTGTTCGTCGGGACCAAGAAGCAGGCGCAGGAGGTCATCTCCGACCATGCCGTTCGCGTGGGGATGCCATTCGTCACGACCCGCTGGCTCGGCGGGATGCTCACGAACTTCCAGACGGTCTCGCGTCGCCTGCTCCGCCTGCGCGAGCTGCGCGAGATGGAGCGAACGGGAGCGTTCGACTTCCTCCCCAAGCGCGAGGCGATCCGCCTGCGGCACGAGAAGGAGAAGCTCGAGCGCAACCTCGGCGGGATGCAGAGCCTCGAACGGCTCCCCGACGCGATCTTCGTGATCGACACGAAGAAGGAGCACATCGCGGTCAACGAGGCGCGCAAGCTGGGCATCTCGGTGATCGCGATCGTGGACACGAACTGCGATCCCGACGAGGTGGACTTCGTGATCCCGGGCAACGACGACGCGATCCGCTCGGTCTCGCTGGTCACTCGTCTGATCGCGGACGCGCTGGCCGAGGGACGGCAGCAGGGTCGCGAGGCCGTCGTCACGCGCGCCACCGGTCCCGAGATCGAGCCCGAACCCGAGCCGCCGCCCGAGCCGGCCCCCGCCCCGACGCCCGAGCCGGCCCCCGCGGCCGAGGCCGCTCCCGCCGCCGAGCCCGAGCCCGAGCCGATCGTCCCGGACGCGGCGCCGGCCCCCGGGGCCGAGCCGACGGAAGCGAGCTGACGCCGATGGCGGAGATCAACGCGCAGCTCGTGAAGGAGCTCCGGGACCGCACCGGCGCCGGGATGATGGAGTGCAAGAAGGCGCTCACGGACGCCGACGGCGATCTCGACAAGGCCGAGGAGATCCTTCGGACGAAGGGGCTCGCGTCCGCGCAGGGCCGCGCGGGACGTTCGGCGAACCAGGGGCTGGTCGAGGCCTACATCCACTTCAACAACACCGTGGGCGCGATGGTGGAGGTCAATTGCGAGACCGACTTCGTTGCCAACACGGAGGAGTTCAAGCAGCTCGCCAAGGACCTGGCGCTCCACGTCGCGAGTCCTTCGGCGCCCAGGTACGTCAGCCGCGACGAGGTGGACCCGGAGGAGCTCGAGTCCGAGCGCCGGATCTTCGAGGCTCAGGCACGGGAGCTGGGCAAGCCCGACGACGTGATCCCCAAGATCGTCGAGGGCAAGCTGAAGACCTTCTACGCCGAGACGGTGCTGCTCGACCAGCCATACGTGAAGGACGACTCGAAGACGATCCAGCAGCTCCTCGACGAGATGTCGGCCAAGGTCGGGGAGAAGGTCGCCGTGCGTCGGTTCGTCCGGTATCGGCTCGGCGAGGAGACCGGGTAGGGTAGGCGTCATGCCGGAGGGGGACCACGCGCAGGAGGCCGGCCGGCCGCTCTACCATCGTGTGCTGCTCAAACTCTCCGGCGATGCCTTCGCCCCGATCGACACCGGCTACGGGATCTCGACGGCATCCACCGGGCTCCTGGCCCGCGAGCTCGCCGACGTGGTCGACCTCGGGGTCCAGTGCGCCGTCGTCGTGGGCGGCGGCAACATCTTCCGTGGCCGCCAGGCGCCGGGGATCGACCGTTCCCGCGCCGACTACATGGGCATGCTCGCCACGGTGATGAACGCGCTCGCGTTGCAGGACGCGCTCGAGAAGATCCACGTGCCGACGCGGGTACAGACGGCGATCCACATGGCTCAGATCGCCGAGCCGTACATCCCGCTCCGCGCGATCCGACACCTGGAGAAGGGGCGGGTCGTCGTGTTCGCCGCGGGGATCGGCGCGCCCTACTTCTCGACCGACACGACCGCGGCGCAGCGCGCGCTCGAGATCGGCGCGCAGGCGATCCTCAAGGGCACCAAGGTCGACGGCATCTACACCGCGGACCCGCACGTGGATCCCACGGCGCAGCGGTTCGAGACGATCGAGTACCTCGACGTGCTCCGCGAGGGGTATCAGGTCATGGACGCCACGGCGATCAGCCTCTGCATGGAGAACGACCTGCCGATCATCGTGTTCGACTTCGGGTCCGAGGGGAACATCAGCCGGGCAGTGTCGGGCGAACCGATCGGCACCTTGGTCCACGGAGCCGTCCGATGACGGTCGATTCCGCGCTGAAGGCGGCCGTCGAGAAGATGGACAAGGCGATCTCGGTCCTGAAGGACGAGCTCGCCGGCGTCCGCACGGGTCGAGCGACCCCGGCGCTCCTGCAGCGCGTCGTCGTCGACTACTACGGCACCCCCGTGCCGATCCAACAGCTGGCCTCCTTCTCGGTGCCCGAGCCGCGGACCCTGATGATCTCGCCGTTCGACCGCAACGCGATCGCCGCGATGGAGAAGTCCATCATGTCGAGCGACCTCGGGATCACGCCGAGCAACGACGGCACCGTGATCCGGCTGAGCTTCCCGCCCCTGACCGAGGAGCGTCGCAAGGAGCTGATCAAGCTGGTCCACCACCGCGGCGAGGAGGGCAGGGTTGCCGTTCGGAACATCCGGCGGCACTCGAAGGAAGAGCTCGAGAAACTTGAGCGAGAAGGCGGCATCTCGGAAGATGACCTCGTGCGCTCCGAGAAGGAGCTCCAGAAGCTGACGGACAAGCACATCTCGGACATCGACGACGTCGTGGCCCACAAAGACGCCGAGCTCAAGGAGATCTGAGCGTGCCGGAGGACGAGGAAGGGACCGAGGGCGAGGACCTGTTCGAGGATCTCGACAAGTTCTTCGCGCCGATCCAGGACGTCGACTGGCCCGAGTCCTCCGAGGGCACGGGATCGGGCACGACCCAGGCTGCGGATCGCTCCCAGGAGCCCGCGCCGGCGGAGCCCAAGCCACCGGAACCCGAGCAGCCCGAGCGTGAGCCCGACGCCGCCCGAAGCTCGACGATGGCGTTCGAGACCCAACCGGAGGACGAGGCCGAGGAGGCCGACGCCCTCGAACCCGACGCGGCTCAACCGTCCGGCGGCGGTGAGCTCTTCACGGCTCCGGAGACGCCGTCCGATGCCGAGGTCGTGGAGGAGCAGGACGGTGTCGACTCGTTCCTGTTCGAGGCCGAGGCGGAGAGCTACGACGTCGACGAGCCCGCCGGCGAGGCCGGCTCGGGCGGGTACGTCGACCTCCCCGGCGACGAGCCGGGGGTCGCCGAGCTGATCGAGGAGACGGTGGTCGTCGAGGACGCCCCGGACATCGAGGCCGTCGAGGCGGCGGCCGATCACTTCGCCGAGTCCGTCCGCGACGAGGTGCAGGTCGAACCCGAGGCGCCGGTCCCGCACCCCACCGAGGAGGTCGCGATCGCGCAGCTCCTCGGCGAGGAGGGCGCGACCGAGGACGCCGAGACCACGCGCACCGTCCGGGTCGGGGCGGAGGGGTTCGGGGGACCGAGCTGGCAGGAGCCGACCGCGATCGAGGTCGGCGCCGACTCCGAACGCGCCGGACCCGGCCGCGACGTCCCGACGGCGTTCATCACCGGCATCGTGCTTGCCGGCCTGGCCGTCGGCGCGATCCTGATCGGCCCCGGAGCGTTCGCGATCTTCGCCGGCATCGTCGTGCTGTTCGCGCAGGGCGAGTTCTACCTGGCGATGCAGAAGCGGCACTACCAGCCGGCGACGGCGCTCGGGCTCGTCTCGGGTGCGCTCGTGCTGGGTGCCGGGTACTACCGCGGCGAGAACGCGATGCTCGCGATCATGGCGCTGTCCCTGTTCGCGACGTTCCTGTGGTACATGACCGTTCCGCCGCAACACCGACGCAACGTCGTGGCGAACATCGCGATCACCACGCTCGGCGTCGCGTACATCCCCCTGCTCGCGGCGTACGCGCTCGCCGTCCTCAAGCTCCCCGACGGCGAGGGGCTCACGTTGTCGATCATCGGGCTGACGTTCGTGTACGACACGGCGGCGTTCGGCGTCGGCTACTTCTGGGGGAGCCGACCGCTCGCGCCGAACATCAGTCCCAAGAAGTCGTGGGAGGGCGCGATCGGCGCCACGCTGGTCACGATCGCGGTCGCGGTCGCCGTGGTGACTCAGGTCGACCTGCTCGACAGCATCCCAAATTCGGTGGGGCTCGCGGTCGTGGTCGCGTTGTTCGCGCCGCTCGGCGACCTCGCCGAGTCGCTGATCAAGCGCGACCTGGAGATCAAAGACATGGGCGGGATCTTGCCCGGTCACGGCGGCGTGATGGACCGGATCGACTCCGTGCTGTTCGTGGCCCCCGCCGCGTTCATCTACCTCCGCCTGATCCTGCTCTGAGACCCCTGTCACCCGGGGTCACCCGACCTTCCGTGGTTTGTGGGCGCCGCAAGGTATCGTTGGGTCGATGCGCTCGCTCGTGATCCTCGGTTCGACGGGATCGGTGGGGACGCAGGCGCTCGACGTCGTGCGGCACAACCCCGACCGGTTCAAGGTCGTCGGCCTGTCCGCGGGGACCAACCAGGAGCTCCTCGTGGGCCAGATCCGGGAGTTCCTGCCCCCGCACGTGGCCATCGCCAACGACGAGGCTGCCGCCGACCTGCAGGAGAAGCTCAGCGGGATCAAGGGGGTCGAGGTGCACGTCGGCCCCGAGGCGGCCGAGACGCTCGCCCGCGAATCCGAGGCGGACATGGTCCTGAACGCCCTGGTCGGCTCCGCCGGGCTGGGGCCGACCCTCGCGACGCTGCAGGCGGGCAAGATGCTCGCCCTGGCCAACAAGGAGAGCCTGGTCGTCGGTGGCGACCTCGTCGTCGACCTGATCAAGGGCGAGCCCGAACGGCTCGTCCCGGTGGACTCCGAGCACGCCGCGCTCGCCCAATGCCTGCGCGGCGAGCGGCGCGAGGACCTCAAGCGGGTGATCCTGACCGGTTCGGGCGGCCCGTTCCGGGGCTGGACGCACGCCGAGCTCGCCAAGGCCTCGGTCCGGGAGGCCCTCGCGCACCCGGTCTGGCAGATGGGCCCCAAGATCACGATCGACTCGGCCACCCTGATGAACAAGGGGCTCGAGGTGATCGAGGCGCACTACCTGTTCGGGCTCGACTACTCCCAGATCCACGTGGTGATCCACCCCGAGGGGATCGTCCACGCCCTGGCCGAGTTCCGGGACGGCTCGATGACCGCACAGTTCGCGGTCCCGGACATGCGGCTTCCGATCCAGCTCGCACTCGCGTGGCCCGAGCGCCTGCCGGCCGGCGTCGGGCCCGTCCCGCTCGCCGACAGCCGCCTGTCGTTCGAGCCCGTCGATCGCGAGGCGTTCCCCGCGATCGACCTGGCCTACCGCGTCGGAGAGCTCGGTCTGACCTTCCCCGCGGTCATGAGCGCGGCCAACGAGGTCGCGGTCATGGCCTTCCTCGAGGGCAAGATCCCCCTCACGCGCATCGTCGAGGCCGTCACGGCCGTCGTCGATGAGCACGAGGCGCCCTCGAGCGTGGTCTCGGTGGTGAACCTCGAGCGGGCCGATACCTGGGCCCGCCGACGGGCCGCCGAGATCATCGAGGCTCGGTAGGAGGTTCGCCCGTGGCGGCGCTCGGCATCGGTGCCTTCTTCTTCGCGTTGATCCTGGTGATCGTGATCCACGAGGCCGCGCACTTCGCGGTCGCGCGGGCGTTCGGGATCAAGGTGACCGAGTTCTTCGTCGGCTTCGGCCCCAAGCTGTGGTCGCGGATGCGCGGGGAGACCGAGGTCGGCATCAAGGCGATCCCCGCCGGGGGCTACGTGAAGATCGCGGGGATGAACCCGTACGACACGGTCGAGCCCGAGGACCTGCCGAGGACCTTCGGAGCCAAGCCGATCTGGCAGCGCGCGCTGGTGATCCTCGCGGGCCCGGCGACGCATTTCGTGCTCGCGTTCCTGTGCTTCGCGGTGTGGCTGGGGTTCGTCGGGCAGCCCGTGGCCAAGGGCGTCGTGATCTCGGGGGTCAAGCCGACGCTGCACGGCGTGGAGTCGCCCGCGGCGGCGGCCGGGCTGCGAGCCGGCGATGTCGTGGTCGCCGTCGACGGCCTCCACGATCCGTCGTCCGAGCAGCTGGTGTCGTTCACCACCGCGCACGCAGGTGAGCCCGTGACGTTCACGATCGAGCGAGACGGCAGGTCGTTCCAGGCCGTGATGGTCCCGGTCGTGTCCCAGGTGAACGGCCAGCAGATCGGGAGGATCGGCGTCGGGGTGCAGCCTCGCCGGATCGTCCGCAACAGCGAGGGCCCGGTGGGTTCGGTTACGGGTGCCGTCGGCCTGGTCGGCGAGCAAGCCGTCCTCACGGTGCAAGGGGTCGGGCGGATCTTCGGGCCTGAGGGGATCGGTCGCCTCTTCGATCTGGTCTTCACCGACGAGGCCCGCCAGCCGAGCGATCCCGCGAGCGTCGTGGGGGTGGGACGGCTCGCCGGCAGCCTCGCCTCCGAGGACCAGTTCGGCGACCTGCTGTTCCTGTTCGGGGTCGTCAACGTGTTCGTGGGCCTGCTGAACCTGCTCCCGCTGCCGCCGTTCGACGGCGGGCACCTGACGGTCCTGGCGATCGAGAAGCTCCGGGGTCGGCCGGTGGACATGCGGAGGGTCGTCCCGGTCTCGGCGGCGGTCGCGGCGTTCTTCATCGTCTTCACGGTCGCCGTCGTCTACGTGGACCTGGTCAAGCCGCCCGTCTGAGGCTCCCGACGACCCCAAGGGACGCGGAGGATCTCCACCCGGGCGCCACGCCTGGGCCGTCCGGGCTACGCCATCGGTCGAGAACCTGTGCCGCCACGATTTCTCAACACCCTGCCGGAGGGTCGCGAAGGGCCGACGGCTACGATGGGCCGATGACCGAGCAGACCGTCCTGGTCGTGGATGACGAAACGGCGATCGCCGAGGCCGTCCGCGCGAGGCTCTCGAGCGAGGGGTTCCGGGTCCTGGTCGCGTCCGACGGCCCGCAGGCGCTGGAGCTGGCAGGCGCCGAGGAACCCGACCTGGTCGTGCTCGACCTGATGCTCCCCGGGATGGACGGCCTCGAGGTGTGCCGCAGGCTCCAGGCGGGGCGTTGGGTCCCGGTCCTGATGCTCACGGCGCGGACCGAGGAGGCCGACAAGGTGGCCGGGTTCGCGGTGGGCGCAGACGACTACCTGACCAAGCCGTTCAGCCTCCGAGAGCTGACGGTCCGGGTCAAGGCGATCCTGCGGCGCGTCGAACGCATCACGTCGCCACCCTCCACCGACCCGATCGAACACGCGGGGCTCTCGGTCGACCCGGCCAAGCGCAAGGTGAGCGTCGACGGCGAGGAGGTGCAGCTCACCCCGCTCGAGTTCGAGATCTTGCTCGCGCTCGCCCGCGAGCCCGGCGTCGTCCTCAGCCGCGAGCAGCTGATGGACCGCGTCTGGGGGTACCGCGACTACGCGGGCGGTCGCGTCGTCGACTCGCACGTCGCGCGCATCCGGCGCAAGCTCGGCGAGGACGGGGCCGAGCCGAGGTTCGTCCGCACGGTGCACGGCGTCGGCTACGCATTCGGAGACGAGTGAACCGGTGACGCTCCTCCAGCGCTTGCCCACGATCCGGTCCAAGCTCGGGTCGGTCATCGTGTTCGCGGTCGGGATGACCCTGTTGCTCGTCTTCCTGATCCTCGGCGTGGGGTTCGAGGTCTTCGCGATCGGCGACCACTGGTGGGAGCTCGCGCTCGCCGGGGTGCTCGGCGCGGGGATCGCGCTGGTGATCGCCCGGTGGGTCGCGCGCGGCATGACGCAGCCGCTGCGCGACATGGCCCGGGCGGCCCGGCGGATGGAGACGGGCGACTACTCGCAGCGGATCGAGACGGACTCGCGCGACGAGGTCGGAAAGCTGGCCGACGCCTTCAACCGGATGAGCACCGAGCTCGAGGGGCTCGAGCTGCTGCGCCGCGAGCTGGTCGCGAACGTCTCCCACGAGCTGAAGACGCCGATCTCGGCGCTGCGGGCGCATCTGGAGAACCTGCTCGACGGTGTCGAGCAGCCCGACCCCGAGACGCTGCAGATCATGCTCGTGCAGTCGGAGCGGCTGGGCCGGCTCGTGGACCAGCTCCTCGATCTGTCGCGGCTCGAGTCGGGCGACGTCCCGCTCGAGCGCGAGCGCGTCGAGCTTGCTCCGCTCGTCTCGCAGGTCTTCTCCGAGATCCAGGTCGCGCGTCCTGACCCGGGCGTCACCCTCGCCGACGATCTGCCGGGCGACCTGCCCGCGGTGTTCGCGGACCGTGAGCGCGTGCATCAGGTCCTGTTCAACCTGCTCGACAACGCGGTGCGGTTCACGCCGATCGGCGGACGCGTCACGGTCACCGCGTCGAGCCACAACGGTTCGGTCGACGTGGTCGTCGCCGACACCGGCCCGGGGATCTCGGCCGAACACTTGCCCCGCGTGTTCGAGCGCTTCTACCGTGTAGACGAGTCGCGTTCGCGCGACGACGGCGGGACCGGGATCGGGCTCGCGATCGCGCGTTCGGTGGTCGAGGCGCACGGGGGAAGGATCTGGGCCGACAGCGAGCCGGGTCGGGGGAGCGCGTTCACGTTCGAGCTGCCGGTCGCGTCCCCCGCGGAGGAGCTCCAACGCTCGGGCGGTCCGCCCGCCACGACGGAGACAAGGAGGAACGGATGACATCCGCAACCACGACCATCGAGGTCTCGGCCCCGGAGCGGTACGCGTTCCTCGACCTCACCGAGGAGCTCGAGCGCGCGATCAAGGATTCGGGTGTCACCGACGGGTCGGTGGTGGCGTTCTGCGCGCACACGACCTGCGCATTGATCATCAACGAGTGGGAGGACGGCGCGCTCGAGGACTTCCGGGCGCGGATGCTGCGGCTGGTTCCCGACGACCTCTATTACGCGCACGACGACGAGGCGCGGCGCACCCAGAACCTCGACGAGTCTCACGAGCGTCGCAACGGCCCGGCGCACGTCAAGGCGATGCTGCTCTCGGCCTCCTCCCACGCGATCCCCTTGGCGGGCGGGGCGGCGATGCTCGGACGCTGGCAGCGGCTGATCCTGTTCGAGATGGACGAGCCCAAGGCCCGGCAGGTCGTCTTCCACGTGTTCGGCGAGTGATGCCTGGGAGACTGGAGCCGTGCTGAGCGAACGCAGGAAGAGCCGTCAGGTGCGCGTCGGCGACGTCACGATCGGCGGCGACGCGCCGATCCGCGTCCAGTCGATGACCACCACCAAGACGGCGGACATCAACGCGACCCTCCAGCAGATCGCCTCGCTGGTCGCGGCCGGCGTCGACATCGTCCGGGTGGCCGTGCCGCACTGGGAGGACGCCGAGGCTTTGACGGCGATCGCGGCCAAGTCGACGGTCCCGGTGGTCGCCGACATCCACTTCCAGTGGAAGTACGCGATCGCCGCGCTCGAGGCCGGGATCCAGGGCCTGCGGATCAACCCCGGCAACATCAAGTACCAGGACAAGGTCCGGCTGATCGCGCGCGAGGCCAAGGCCCGAAGCGTGCCGATCCGCATCGGCGTGAACGCGGGGTCACTCGAGAAGGACCTGCTCGCCAAGCACGGGGCGCCGACGGCGGCGGCGCTCGTCGAGAGCGCGCTGGACGAGGCGCGCATCCTCGAGGAGGAGGACTTCTTCGACATCAAGATCTCGGTCAAGCACTCGAACGCCGGCGTGATGATCGAGGCGTACCGGTTGCTCGCCGAGGCATGTGACTACCCGCTCCACCTGGGCGTCACCGAGGCGGGCCCGATGCCGGCCGGGGGCGTCAAGAGCGCGGTCGGGATCGGCGCGCTGCTGTCCGAGGGGATCGGCGACACGATCCGCGTCTCGCTCACGGACGACCCCGTTGAGGAGGTCAAGGTCGGGACGTGGATCCTCCAGTCGCTCGGTCTGCGCAAACGCGGGCTCGACCTGGTGGCGTGTCCGTCCTGCGGTCGCGCGGAGGTCGACGTCCTCGGCCTCACCAAGCAGGTACAGGAGGCGATCGAGCGCGAGGGTCTGAAGGTCCCGATCCGCGTCGCCGTGATGGGCTGCGTCGTCAACGGCCCCGGCGAGGCGCGCGAGGCCGACCTCGGGATCGCGGCCGGCAAGGGCCAGGGGTTCCTGATCGTGAAGGGCGAGGTTATCGACAAGATCCCCGAGGACCGTTTCGTGGAACGGGTCATCGAGGAGGCCCGCAAGATCGCGGTCGCACGCGAAGCGGAGGCCGCCGAGACGTAACGTCAGACCCGTCGCCTCGTCTTTGGAGGATCGTGTTCCCGGTGAACAACCTCATGCTGAGCCTGCCCTCGTAGCCGGCGCCGGCACGGGCGCCCGGTTCGGCGCTCGTCGCGTGGGTGGCCTCCACGTGACCCGAAGCACGCCCCGGCGGTAGCGCGTGGCACCGACGCTCGTCCGGCTCCCGCCTACGGTGGCAGGGACACGGAGGAGGCGAGGCCGCATGGCAACCAGGATCGAGACCCTCGGAGAAGGCAGGCGGGCCCCGAAGGCCGTCTGGATCATGTTCATCGCGATCGTCCTGGTGGCCGTTGCGCTCGGGGTCGGCACCATGATCGGCTCCGGCGACGGGACCACCACACCGGCGCGGTCCCCGGACGCGGCCGCGATCACCGCGCGCGAGGCCGCGACGCAGTCCTCCGGGCTCATCAAGGGGGGCCTGCAGCCGCGACCGTACTCGGGCATCCTCGTGGAAGAGACGGCCCCGGTCGTCGCCCCGAAGATCCCCGACGGGTTCGTCCAGCTCCCTGGTGGCGAGCTGAGGCCCAAGTTCGGCGGCTGAGCGAACGACGATCCACGCAACGGTCCAAGCGAGGGCCGGAGCCCGAGGCTCCGGCCCTTCGCACGCGGAGCGCCGGCTACCCGAGCTGCTTGAGGAAGTTCCGGACGATCGTGGGACCGTCCGGCGTCAGGATCGACTCGGGGTGGAACTGGACCCCGACCCGCGGCAGCGTCCGGTGGCGGGCCGCCATCACGAGGTCGTCATCGCTCCACGCGGTCAGCTCGAGCTCGTCGGGGAAGGCCTCGCGGGTCACGACGAGCGAGTGGTACCTGCCCGCCTCGAACGGGTTCGGGACGTCCGCGAAGATCCCTGTCCCGTCGTGATGGACGAGCGACGCCTTACCGTGGACCGGCGTCGTGCGTTCGACGCGCGCGCCGGCGACGATGCCCATCGCCTGGTGACCCAGGCAGACGCCGAGCACCGGCGTCGCGGCGGGGAGGATCCGCAAGAGCTCGGTGAAGCACCCGGCGTCCTCGGGCCGCCCCGGCCCCGGCGACAGCACGACGGCGTCCGGCCGACGAGCGACGAGGGACTCAGCCGTCTCCGCGTCGCTCTTCACGACCTCGGTCGTCGTCCCGAGGCTCTCGAGGAGCTGCACGAGGTTGTACGTGAACGAATCGTAGTGGTCGACGACCAGGATCACGGTTCCTCCCCGCTACCGAAGGCCTCGGCGTCCACGATCGCGGGCAGCAGGGCGGCAGCCTTCGCGTTGGTCTCGGCGAGCTCGACGTCGGGGTCGGAGTCGGCGACGATCCCCGCACCCGTCTGCACGTACGCCGTGCCGTCGGCGACGACCGCCGTCCGGATCGTGATGCAGAAATCGAGATCGCCAGCGAACGTGCAGTAGCCGACCGCGCCCGCGTACGGACCGCGCGCGGTCGGCTCGAGCTCGGCGATCAGCTCCATCGCCCGGCGCTTGGGTGCGCCGGTCACCGTGCCGGCCGGGAACGTGACGGCGAGCGCGTCGAGCGGGTGCGCGCCCTCCGCGAGCTCCCCCTCGACCGTGCTGACGATGTGCATCACCTTCGAGAAGCGCTCGACCGACATGAGCTCGCTCGGACGGACGGTCCCCGGGGTGCAGACACGGCCCAGGTCGTTGCGCGCGAGGTCGACGAGCATCGCGTGCTCCGCGCGCTCCTTCGGGTCGGCGAGGAGCTCGTGCTCGTACAGACGGTCGCGGAGCTCCGTCTCGCCGCGAGGACGTGTACCGGCGATCGGGCGGCTCGTGACCGTCCGTCCCTCGACACGGACGAGCGGCTCCGGCGACGAGCCGGCGAGCTCGAGACCCAGCATCCGGACGAAGAACATGTAGGGGGCGGGGTTCGTGACGCGGAGCCGGCGGTAGACGGGGAACCCGCCGCCGGTGTTCGGGAACCCGAGACGCCGCGAGGGCACCCCTTGATAGATGTCGCCGGCCGCGATGTGGTCCTTCATCGTCCGGACGATCTCGCGGTAGCGGTCGTCGGGCATGTTCGGCTCGCCGAGGGCGGCGACCTCGGCCGCGGCTCCCGGCAAGGGGTCCGGCGACGGGGCGTCCGGGGACGAGAGCCGCGAGGCCAGGTCCTCGAGGGCCTCCGCGCCGTCGTCGTAGGCGTCGGGGGCGATGTGCGCGACCAGGAGCAACCGTTGCCGCCAGTGGTCGAACACGACGGCGCGGTCGACGAGCATCAGCGCGATCGGCGGCCCGATCGTGTCGCCGTCCGGGAACGGCTGCCCGTCCAGGAGCCCGGCCGCCTCGTACGAGAGGAAGCCCATCAGCCCGCCGGTGAGCGAGGGGAGGTCGGGGACCCTCGGCGCCTGGAGCGACTCGGCGAGCGCGACCAGGTCGGCCCGCGCGTCCCCGCCGTTCGGCACCTCCACCCTCAGCCGTTCGGTCGCGTTCAGGACCCGGAGCCCATCCCGGTCGAGCACGACGATCGCGGCGGGATCGCCGGCGACGAACGAGTAGCGTCCCCAACGCTCGGAACGCTCGACGCTCTCGAGCAGGATGCCGGGTCCGTCGCCCGCGAGCGCCGGGAAGACGCCGACCGGGGTGGACACGTCGGCGAGCAGCTCGGTCCACACCGGTGCGAGCGCGTAGCCCTCGGCCGAGCGTTCGAACGTTCCTCGATCGGGCCGGACCCTCACCTGATCTCCTTCACCGAGCATCGCCGTGCGATGGGAGAGCCGTACCCTACCCGCACCCGTCTGAGCAGGGTGAGGGAAGCGGAGCCCGTCGGGTAGGGTGTTGCGCCACCGAACAAGCCAAACAACAAGGGGAGCCCGCGGATGCGAACGTCTCGAAGGTTGCTTGCCGTCCTGACCGTCCTGGTCGCCGGCGTGGGGTTGCTGCTCGTGCCGTCGGCCGCCGCCGAACGGTCGGCGAGGCCGCACGCGCGGACGGCGTCCCGGACGGCGTCCCGGGCGGTGGTGCACGGCCGCGTGACCGCCGCGTCGCAGGACCGCCCCACCTCGTTCGAAACGTTCTCGCAGCGATCGCGGCCCGGCGCCGCGCTGCCCGAGGCGGCGCCGCGTTCGAGCGTCCTGGCGCCGACCCCCCTCACCGGGTTCGACGCGATGGACGACCTCGACGGGTTCTTCCCCTCGGACACGACCGGGGCGCTCGGCGACGGCTTCTTCGTCGCGGCGGTGAACAGCAGCATCGAGGTGTTCAACCTCGACGGGACGACGGCGGTCCCGCGGACCACGCTCGCCTCGTTGTCGGGAACCCCGTCGATCCTGCACTTCGACCCGAAGGTCGTCTTCGACCAGTACACGGACACGTTCGTGATCGCCTGGCTGGGCCAGGACGATGCGCCGCGGGCGTCGGAGATCAACGTGCTCGCGATCCCGGACGCGACGGCCATCACCACGAGCACGTGGTGCCGGACGACCTTCGCAGGCGACCAGATCCCCGCGTCGCCCGCAGTGTGGGCGGACTATCCGACGCTCGGCTACAACGACTCGCGCATCACGATCACGACGAACCAGTTCACGTTCCCGAGTTCGACCGGGAGCTTCCGGTACTCGCAGATCATGACGATCGACAAGTCGGTGTACGACTGCACGCTCCCGGTCCCCACGCCGACGGTCTTTGGCGGAACGAAGACGCGTGACCAGAACCGCAGGCAGTCCTTCACGATCCAGGCGGCGCAGAGCGTGGGGTCCGCACCCGGCGACCAGCTCCTGATCTCGTTCCAAGATGTCAAGCGCAACGGCGACTACCTCGCCCTGTGGCGGATCAAACCGACGTCCACCGGGTTCGCGCTGAAGAAGGCGTGCTGCCTCGGGACCGGGAGGGTCTCCTTACCTCCGCCGGGGACCCAGGGGGGCGGTGGCGTGAACAGCTCCAACTTCTGGTGGGACGCGGGCGACCTGCGTCTGGTCAACGCGTTCTACGACGCCGACCGCAACCAGCTCTACGCGGCGCATACGGTCTTCAAGAACTTCAAGCCGGACACCCTGACCGGCGGCTATCCGGAGGCCGGCGTCCAGTGGTACGAGGTGGACCCGGCATCGAACCTCGGCGGCTCCATCCTCGCGCGCAAGGGCGTCATCGGCTCGGCCGAGATCGACCAGGGCTGGCCCACCGTGGCGACCGACGGGAGCGGGACCCTGTTCGTGACCTACAACCGGGCGAGCGCGCCGCACGACGAGTTCCTGTCGGCGTGGGTCGCGACGATCCCGCAGGGCTCGACCTCGGACACCCAGTTCCTCATCCGAGCGGGGTCGGCGAGGTACAACAAGTCGAGCGGTATCGAGCGGTGGGGGGACTTCACGGCGATCAACCGGGACCCGGTCGATCCCAACAACGTCGCGACCTTCAACCAGTACGCGTTCTCGGCCACCACGTGGCAGCAGTTCATCGGCGTGGTCACCGACCACTGAGGGCCGAGCGCGACCGGTATCCTGAGCCTCCATGAGGCTCTCGGCCGTGTTCGCGCCGACGCTGCGTGACGATCCCGCCGAGGCGGAGATCGCGTCGCATCGTCTCCTGCTCCGCGCGGCGTTCGTGCGGCAGGTCACCGCGGGCGTCTACACGACCCTGCCGCTCGGCCTCCGGTCGATCCGCAAGATCGAACGGATCGTCCGCGAGGAGATGGACGCCTCGGGCGCGCAGGAGTTCCGGATGCCGATCCTGTTGCCCGCCGAGCCGTGGAAGACCACCGGCCGATGGGATCTGTACGGCGAGACGCTCTTCCGGCTCAAGGACCGGCACGAGCGCGAGATGTTGCTCGGCCCCACGCAAGAGGAGGTCGTGGCCGAGCTCGTCGCTCGGGACCTGCCCTCGTACCGCGACCTGCCCGTGAACCTGTACCAGGTCGAGTGGAAGTACCGGGACGAGTTCCGCCCCCGCTTCGGTCTCCTGCGCACGCGCGAGTTCCTGATGAAGGACGCCTACACGTTCGACCGGGACGAGGAGGGGATGGCGGCCTCCTACGACGTCATGCTGCAGGCCTACCGGAGGGTGTTCGACCGGTGCGGGCTGTCGTACATCGTCGTCGAGGCCGAGCCGGGACAGATCGGCGGCGGCGTGAACCACGAGTTCATGGCGCGCGCGGACGTGGGCGAGGACCTGTTCGTCGAGTGCGTCAACGGCGACTACCTGGCCGACTGGAAGGCCGCGACCCCGCGCCCGCCCGAACCCGCGTTGGCGGACGGCGCCGCGCCACTCGAGAAGGTCCACACGCCGGACGCAGCGACGATCGACGCGGTCTCGAAGCTGCTCGACGTGCCGGCCGAACGGACGCTGAAGACGATGCTGTTCGACGCCGGCGGCCAGACCGTCGCGGTCCTGCTGCCGGGCGACCGGGAGGTCGAGGAGGCCAAGGTCGAGCGGCTGTTGTTCCCGGCGCCGGTCCGCCGGTTCGAGGACGCCGACTTCGCGGCCCGGGGGTTCGCGAAGGGCTACGTCGGCCCGCAGGGTCTGGGGCAGGACGTGACGATCCTCGCGGATCACTCGGTGCGCGGCGGGGGCGACTGGGTGACCGGTGCCAACGAGCCCGAGCACCACGTCACCGGCGCGAACGTCCCCCGCGACTTCCGCGTGGATCGGTACGAGGACGTGATCGCCCTGCGCGAGGGTGACCGCTGCCCGGTCGACGGCGGCGAGCTCCGGATCGGCCGTTCGATCGTCGTGGGGCACATCTACCAGCTGGGGACGCGCTACTCGGCTCCCCTGCAGGCCACGTTCGTCGACGAGGACGGCTCGGAGCGGCTGTACCAGATGGGGAGCCACGGCATCGGCATCTCGCGGATCCTCGCGGCCGCGGTCGAACAGTTCCACGACGAGATGGGTCTGCGTCTCCCGAAAGCGCTCGCGCCGTTCGAGGTGGTGGTGGTGCTGGCCAACCGTGACCAGGAACGCGTGGTCGCCGAGGCCGATCGGGTCTACCGGGAGTTGCTCGACGCCGGCGTGGACGCCGCGCTCGACGACCGGGACCAGACCGCGGGGGTGAAGTTCGCCGACGCCGACCTGATCGGGTGCCCGGTCCAGGTGGTGATCGGCAAGCGCGGGGTCGAGGCGGGGACGGCGGACCTCAAGCTGCGGGCGACCGGTGAGCGGTCGCAAGCGCCGCTTTCCGAGGCGGCCCGGGCCGCGATGGACCTGCTCGCGACCGCGCCCTAGGCTGGCTCGGATATGGCAGCGCGCAAGGTGAAGGCGCCGAACGGCCTGCGGGACTTCGTCAAGCTCCGCCCCGAGGTGGAGGCCGTGCTCCAGCACGTCGGCCTTCGGACCTGGGACCTGGTGCTCATCGACGTGACCGGTCTGTGGGTGCGGGACGAGTTCGAGACCGAGGAGTTGGCCGAGGCCGTCTGCCGCGAGCTCGGGATCCGCGTCCAACGAGGTTGGGACGACCCGCGTCTCGTCCGCCGGATGGCCGCGCGGGACCATTGGAACACCCCGGACGGGCAGCGCCGGGCCCTGTGAGACGCGCGTCTGGGGGGTCGAAGGAGCGGCGTCGGGTATACTGAGCAGCAGAAACGGAGCGGTATCACCCGGAAGTGGGCTCGCGCCCACTTTTTCTTTCGAAGGGGTCGTTCGGGGTGCGCGAGAAGGAGGTCGGCGATCTGGTCCGGCCGGTCGTCGAGGCTGCCGGACTGGAGTTGTGGGAAGTCTCCTTCGGCCTCCAGGGCGGTCGCCGGATCCTTCGGGTGATGGTGGACCGCGGCGGGTGGCGTCGACCTCGACACGATCGCGGCGACGTCGCAGCGCCTGTCCCGACGCCTCGACCTCGAGGGGTTCGAGCAGGACCGTCCGTACGAGCTCGAGGTGAGCTCGCCCGGGCTGGAGCGGGCGCTCCGCGAACCCCGGCACTTCGAACGGAGCGTCGGGCAACAGGTGAAGGTGAAGACGGTGGAGCCGGTGGACGGCCGCAGGGTCCACGAGGGCGCGCTGGTCTCGGCCGACGCGGAGGCGATCGTGATCGCATCCGAGGGCGGAGAGCTGCGCGTCCCCTACGGCGGCATCGCCTCGGCGAGGACCGTCTTCGAGTGGAAGAAGGCAGGGAGCAGGACATGAACCAAGACATGATCGCGGCGCTGCGTGAGCTCGAGCGCGAGAAGGGGATCGCGTTCGAGACGATCCTCGAGGGCCTCGAGGAGGCGATGGCGTCCGCCTACAAGTCGTGGTGGAAGCAGCAGCACCCGGAGCTCGACGAGGAGACCTTCGGTGTGCGCGCGAAGATCGACCCCGAGAACGGTGACCTGCGTGTCTGGGTCCAGGAGCTCGAGCGGATCGAGCACGAGGACGAGGAAGGCGAGATCACCGTCGAGACCAAGGTGCTCACCGAGCAGGAGGTGCCGGTCACCGACGAGTTCAAGGGCCGCATCGGCGCGCAGACCGCGAAGCAGGTCATCTTCCAGAAGCTCCGCGACGCCGAACGCGAGATGACCTACGAGGAGTTCGCCGGCCGCGAGGGCGACGTCGTCACGGGCATCGTCCAGCAGTCGGAGCGCCGCTACACGCTGCTCGATCTGGGCAAGGTGGAGGCGTTGCTGCCGCAGGCCGAGCAGGTGCCCAGCGAGCCGTACCGCAACGGCGAGCGGCTCAAGGGCTACATCACCGAGGTCCGCAAGGGCAGCAAGGGCCCCCAGATCGTCGTGTCGCGGACGCACCCTGGGCTCCTCAAGAAGCTGTTCGAGCTCGAGGTTCCCGAGATCGCCGAGGGGATCGTCGAGATCAGGGCGGTCGCCCGCGAGCCCGGGCATCGTTCGAAGATCGCGGTCTCGTCCAACGAGCCGGCGGTCGACCCGGTGGGCGCGTGCGTCGGCCCGAAGGGCTCGCGCGTCCGCAACGTGGTGACCGAGCTCCGTGGCGAGAAGATCGACGTGGTGCCCTGGAGCGCGGACCCGGCGACCTTCGTTGCGAACGCGCTCCAGCCGGCGAAGGTTCGGGAGGCGCGCGTGGACCCCGACACGCAGACCGCGCTCGTGATCGTCCCCGACTACCAGCTCTCGCTGGCGATCGGGCGGGAGGGTCAGAACGCGCGGCTCGCGGCCCGGCTCACCGGGTGGCGGATCGACATCAAGAGCGAGACGCAGTTCGCGGACGAGCAGCGAGGCGGGCCTCGAGCGGTGGCTGGGCAGGTGGCGGCGGGAGCGGCGGCGCCTTCGCCCTCTTCGGCGCAGCCCGCTTCGGACCAGTCAGCGGCCGCTCCGGCGGGGGATGGGATCGAAGGAGGCGCCGAGTCGGGCGCCGGCTCCGCCGCTCCCGCCGAGGACGCCACGACTACGGCGGAGAACGAGTCCGCCGCTTCCGCCAACGAGGACGAGTCGGCCGCTGCCGCCGACGAGGACGGATCGGCCGCGAGTACCGACGAACCCGCCGAGGAGACCGTGGTGGTCGAGGAGGCGGCGGAGGAGAAGACGGGGGCGTAGACGTGGCCTCGGCGCACGTTCCGGTGCGGACGTGTGTCGGCTGCCGGGGGCGGGTCGCGCAGCGGGACCTGCTCCGGCTCGTCGCGATCTCGAACGGGTCGATCCGGGTGGACATGCAGCGGTCGCTCCCGGGTCGGGGCGCCTACGTGCATCGCCGACGTGCGTGCGTGGAGGCCGCCCTCGCACGCGGAGCGGTCGCGCGCGTGCTTCGGACGGGTCTGGACGAGCACGGAGCGGCTACCCTTAGGGCGGAGATCGAGGGGGAACTGGATCGTTGAGGGTTCACGAGCTTGCCAAAGAGCTGGGCGTCGCGAGCAAGGAACTGCTCGCGTCGCTGAAGGAGATGGGGATCGACGGCCTCACGGCGTCCTCGTCGGTCCCCGACCAGGCCGTGCCCCGGCTCCGGGCGTCGGGGGGGAAGGCCGTCCCCGAGGCCAAGATCAAGGAGGCCGTCGAGGACCCGCTCCCGAAGTCGAGCGCGAGGAAGCGGAAGGAGGTCCTCGAGCCCGCGACGCCGCCGGCCGCCCCCAAGCCGGCAGCGGTGGCCGTGGCCGAGCCCGAGCCGGTGGCCCCCGTCGTCGAGGCGCCACCGGTCGTCGAGGCCCCGCCGGCCCCCGAACCCGCGGGCCCCTCGCTCCCGGTGTTGAGGCTCGTGCACGGGTCGACGCCCCAGGACGTGGCGGACAAGACGAATCGCAGCGTCTCCGAGGTCGTGAAGATCACGTTCTCGCTCGGCGAGATGGCGACGGCGTCGCAGTCGCTGTCGGACGACGCCCTAGGGCTGCTCGCCGCCGAGCTCGGCTACGAGGCCGAGATCGTCGGGGTCGAGGAGGATGAGGAGCCCGAGGAGGAGATCGACGAGAGCCGCCTCGAGCCCAGGGCGCCGGTCGTCACGATCATGGGTCACGTCGACCACGGGAAGACCCTCCTGCTGGACGCGATCCGCAAGACCGACGTCGTCTCGCAGGAGTTCGGCGGGATCACCCAGCACATCGGCGCGTACCAGGTGCATACCAACGGGCGCGAGGTCACCTTCATCGACACCCCGGGTCACGAGGCGTTCACCGCGATGCGTGCCCGCGGCGCCCAGGTGACCGACATCGCGGTCCTGGTGGTCGCGGCGGACGACGGGGTGAAGCCGCAGACGATCGAGGCGCTCGACCACGCGAAGGCGGCGGGCGTGCAGGTCCTGGTCGCGGTGAACAAGATCGACAAGCCGGAGGCCGACCCCACCCGCGTTCGGCAGCAGCTGGTTGAGCAGGGGCTCGTCCCGGCGGAGTGGGGCGGGACGGTCGAGTTCGTCGACGTCTCGGCCAAGGCCCGCACCAACCTGGACAACCTGCTCGACACGATCTTGCTGGTGGCCGATCTGGAAGAGCTCAAGGCCGACCCGGTCGGCCGGGCTCGCGGGGTCGTGCTCGAGGCACACCTGGACAAGGGCCGCGGCCCGGTGGCGAGCGTGCTCGTCCAGCGTGGCACGCTCGACGTAGGCGACACCGTCGTCTCCGGCGCGTCGTGGGCGAAGATCCGCGCGATGCTCGACGAGAACGGGCAGCAGGTGAAACAGGCCGGACCCAGCAAGCCGGTGCAGATCCTCGGCTGGTCGGCGACCCCGAACGCGGGCGACGACATCCGCGAGGTCGAGGACGAGCGCGCGGCGCGCCACGTCGTACAGGAGCGCGAGGCGAAGGTCCGCGCGGCCGAGATGGTGTCGACGCGTCCGCCGACCCTGCAGGAGCTGATGGCGCGCGCCGAGCGCGACGAAGTCCCCGAACTCAACCTGATCGTCAAAGCCGACGTCCAGGGTTCGATCGGGGCGCTCGTGGATGCGCTGGCGAAGCTGCCGCAGGACGAGGTGCGGGTCAACGTGATCCGGAGCGCCGCGGGCGCGATCACCGAGAGCGACATCAACCTGGCGCTGACCTCCAAGGCGATCGTCGTGGGGTTCAACGTCCGTCCCGACGTGCAGGCGCGCGATCTCGCCGAGAAGGAAGGCGTCGACGTGCGGCTGTACCGCGTGATCTACGACGCGATCGACGACATCCGCGCGGCGCTCGGCGGGATGCTCAAGCCGGAGGAGCGGGAGACGCAGCTCGGGCGGGCCGAGGTCCGGGCACTGTTCCGCGTCCCGAAGGTCGGCCTGGTCGCGGGATCGTACGTCGTGGAGGGCACGATGGTCCGCAACGCGCGGGCCCGGGTCGTCCGAGACGGGGTCGTCGCCTACGACGGCCGCATCGGATCGCTCCGCCGCTTCAAGGACGACGTCCGCGAGGTGGCCGAGGGCTTCGAGTGCGGGATCGGGATCGAGAACTTCAACGACGTCAAGGAAGGCGACATCATCGAGGCGTACGAGGTCCGAGAGGTCGCCCGAGAGCTGTAGGGATACCGTCGATGCTCGTTGCGCTGGAGCGGTTCGACCTCCGCATCCCCGCGTGCGGTTCCCTCAAGGAGAAGCGACACGTCGTGAAGACCCTTACCAACGGCATCCGCTCGACGTTCAACGTCTCGGTGGCCGAGGTGGATCATCACGACTTGTGGCAGCGCACGGCGATCGCGGTGGCCGCCGTCGCCGGCGAGCAGTACCACGCCCGGCGGGTCCTGCACGAGGTCGAGAAGCTGGTCGACCGCTGGGGCCAGGTCGAGCTGATCGAGCGCGAGCTCACGCTGCACTACCCGGAGGCGTGACGGCATGCCCGAGGGGAGCCGGCCCAACCGCGTCTCGGAGGAGTTCCGCGAGATCCTCGCGGAGGAGATCCCCAAGCTCAAGGATCCGCGCGTGGGGTTCGTGACGGTCCTGGGCGTGACGGTGACGCCCGATCTCCGTCTCGCGCGTGTGTTCTACACGACGTTGGGCGATGAACGCGCGCACCGAGCGACGGCCGCCGCACTCACGTCGGCGCGCGGACACCTCCGACGGGTGATCGGCGCCCAGGTGCGGATGAAGGTGCTGCCCGAGCTGCGGTTCGAGCAGGAAGACTCGGAGGGCGGACCGGACCGGATCGAGCGGCTGCTGCGACAGCTGCACGAACAGGAGGGTGCATGACGACGGCCACCGATCCGTTCGCGAAGGCCGCCGAGGCGCTGTCGGGGGCTTCGACCGTCGCGCTCGCGTGCCACGTCAACCCCGACGCGGACGCGCTCGGCTCGATGCTGGGCCTGTCGAACCACCTGCGGGCGCTCGGCAGGCAGACCGTATGCTCGTTCCCGAACGACCCGTTCGAGTCCCCCCGGTGGGCCTCGATGCTCCCGGGGACCGACGCGCTCGTCCCGCCGTCGGCGTTCCCGAAGGACCCCGCGGTGATGGTTACGTGCGACGTGGCATCGCTCGACCGGCTCGCCTCGCTGGGCGGGCCCGCGGTGCGGGCGACGACGCTGATCTGGATCGACCATCATGTGACCAACGAGGGCCTCGGGACGATCCCGATCATCGATCCGTCTGCGTCGTCGACGTGCGAGCTGGTCTGGCGCCTGCTGAAGGTGCTCGGGGGCGAGATCCAGGTCGAGACCGCGATGTGCCTGTACGCGGGGCTCGTCACGGACACCGGGCGATTCCAGTACGAGGCGGTCCGGCCGGACACGCTCCGCCTGGCGGCGGAGCTCCGCGAGTTCCCGTTCGACCACACCAGGCTGGTGCAGGCGCTCTACGAGGACCACGGGGTCGCGTACCTCGGTCTGCTCGGCACCGTCCTCGAACGCGTGCGCGTCGAACCGGACGCCGACCTCGTGTGGACCTACCTCACGCGGGCCGACCTGGACGAGGCCAACCTGGAAACGGGCGACGCCGACGACCTGATCGACCTGGTCCGTACGGCTCGGGAGGCGGACGTCGCGGCGGTGGTCAAGCAGCAGCGCGACGGGCGGTTCAAGGTGAGCCTGCGTTCGCGCGGCGGACACGACGTCGCGGCCGCGGCGGCGCGCTTCGGGGGCGGGGGTCACCGGCTCGCCTCCGGTTACACCTCCAGCCAGGGACTGGTGGCCACGGTCGAGTCCCTCAAGGACGCCCTCGGCGCCGAGCCCCGGCCCGGCCCCTCGGCCGCCTAGCCCTCGATGACCCCTACGCCGGAGGGGCTCCTGCTGGTGGACAAGCCCGCGGGGATGACCTCGCACGACGTGGTCGACGTGGTGCGCCGGTCGCTCGGGATCCGCAAGGTCGGCCATGCGGGCACGCTCGACCCGCTGGCCACCGGGCTGCTGGTCCTCGGCGTCGGCCGGGCCACCCGGCTGCTGCGCTACCTCGGCGAGCTCCCCAAGACCTACGCGGCGACCGGGCGGCTCGGGTGAGGAGACCGACACCCTGGACGCCGACGGGGAGCTCGTGCGGACGGCCCCGGTCGAGGTGTCGCTCGCCCAAGCCGAGCGTGCCTGCGCGGCGCTGGTCGGCGACTCGATGCAGACGCCGCCCGCGTACTCGGCCGTCAAGGTGGGGGGTCGCAAGCTCTACGAGGCGGCCCGCATGGGCGACGTGCTCGAGGCGCCGGCGCGACCCATCCGGGTCGACGCGTTCGAGGTGACCGGCTTCGACGGCCGCGATCTCGAGGTCCTGATCACCTGCTCGGGCGGAACCTACGTGCGGGTCCTCGTGGCCGACGTCGGCCGGGCGCTCGGATGCGGCGCCCACCTGGTTCGCCTGCGCCGCACCGCGATCGGGTCGTTCCGGGTCGAGGACGCTCGTCCGCCGGACGCGGCCACGCCGGAGCCCATCGAGCGGGCGGTCGAGCACCTGCCGAGCATCTTCGTCGAGACCGAGGAGGCGGCGGCGGTCACGCACGGACGGATCCTGGGTCCGGCGGGCATCGAGGGTCCGTACGCCGTGTTCGGCCCGGACGGTGCGCTGAAAGGCATCTACCGCGACGACGGCGCGAAGGCCCGGCCCGAGGTCGTGCTCGCGTCGGGTTGATGGGGGATGCGCCGAAGGTCGATGTCTGCGAGCATGCCCGGATGGCCGAGGCCCCGACGGACGAGCACCAGGTGATCGAGCCGCCGGCGAACGAGGACCAGCAACCCAAGAAGAAGAAGCACTCCCCGGTCCGACGCATCGTGTCCGCCCTGATCTCGCTCGTGATCGTGGGCGCGATCTTCCTCTACGCGATCCCACGCTTCGCGGACTACTCCGCCGTGTGGGCCACGGTCACCACGCTCACGCCGATCGAGTTCACCTCGCTGCTCCTGGCGACGGTCTTCAACCTGTTCACGTACTGGCTCGCCAACATGGCGGCGTTGCCGGGCCTGCGGCTCGGGCAGGCAGCCGTCGTCACGCAGACGACCACCTCGGTCGCGAACACGATCCCGGCCGGCGGGGCGGTGGCGGTGGGGCTGACCTACTCGATCTTGTCGTCCTGGGGGTTCGACGCCCAGGCCATCACCCTGTACATCGGCGTCACCGGTGTGTGGAACGTCCTCATGAAGCTCGCGCTGCCGGTTATCTCGCTCGCCCTGCTGGCCATCACCGGCCAGGCGGCGCCCGCCCTCGTCGTGGCCGCGTTGATCGGGCTCGCGGTGCTGATCGTGGTGGTGACCCTGTTCGCGCTGGCCCTGTGGAAGAAGGAGTTCGCGCGGCGGATCGGTGACGGGATCGGCCGGTTCGTGTCGTGGTTCCTGAAGCCGTTCCACAAGGGTCCGATCACCACGTGGGGCGGGCAGGCGGTCGCGTTCCGCAAGCGCACGATCGTGCTCGTCGAGAGGCGCTGGCTCTGGATCACGCTCACCACCGTGCTCTCCCAGCTCGCGTTGTGGTTCGTGCTCCTGCTCTGCCTGCGGCACGTCGGCATCTCCGAACAGGAGGTGAGCACGCTGCAGACGCTCGCGGTCTTCGCGTTCGGCCGGCTGCTCGCGGCGGTACCCATCACGCCGGGCGGCGTCGGGTTCGTAGAGCTCGGCTACATCGGCGGGCTGACCGCGGCCGGGGGCAACGAGGCCCAGGTCGTGGCCGCCGTGCTGATGTTCCGCGTTCTCACCTACGGGATCCAGATCCCGATCGGCGGCTTCACGTACGTGATCTGGCGGATGAAGAAGAGCTGGCGCCGCGAGCCGCCGAAGGTCCGGCTCGGCCTCGATCCCGATCCCGATCCCGAGCCGCAGCGGGTCTAGGTCGGAGGCGTCGAGGCCGCCCGCGCCTTCCGGCGCAGCGCGATCTCGCGTACCTCGGTGACCAGGCCCGCCGACCCGAGCGCCACCCCGGCACCCAACAGGACACCGGCGACGACGTCCGAGAACCAGTGCGCGTTCAGGTACACCCTCGACAGCGCCATCACGAACGCGAACCCGATGGCGGCGAACTCCCACCGTCGCCTCGCCGGGCCGGGGGGCAACAGCACCAGCACGAGCGCGACGGCGGTCGCTGCGCCGGCGACCGCGTGGCCGGACGGGAACGAGAAACTGACCACCTTGACCAACGGGAGCGGAGGGCGTCCGCGGTGGAAGAATGCCTTGGCGCCCGTGAGGAGGAGCTCGGCCGCCGCCCACGTGATCACCCACGTCGCGAACGCACGCCAGCGCTTGCGGAACGCCAGCCAGACCGCCACGGCGGTCCGGAGCGGGATCGTCACGACACCGCCCCCCACGACGTTGAGCACCCGCGCGATGAAGGTCAGGACCCCGTTGCGGATGTCGTCGATCCAGTGGAAGACCGAGAGGTCGAACTCGCCGACGAACGGGAGGTTCGTCTTGGGGGCGAGCTCGGGCGGGTGCCGGCCGACCGCTACGAAGACGAAGATCATCGCCCCGAGCAGGACGGCCGACCAGCCGATCGCCCTGCGGTGGTTGGTGAGCACGCTACTCGCCGCCCACGCACGGGGGCGCGCCCGCCCCGCACAGGGTCAGCCCCAGCTCTTCCTGCACCTTCGCGACCAACACGGTCCGCAGGTTGAACGTGACCGCCTCGTCGGCCTCGAGGGCGAGGGTGGCCTCGGCATCGGCACCGAACCGGTAGCGGTAGGTCACGCACCCACCGGGGAACACGAAGTACTTGTTCGCCGTGAACGGGTGCAGGTCGAACTCGTCCAGGTAGACGCGGACCCCGCCCTCACTGGTGGAGTTCGTCACGTCGACGGCCCCGGTGATCCGGCAGGAGGCCTCGAGCGAGACCTCGACCGCGTGGTAGCCGCCGCGGTCCGAGTCGAGCCAGAAGCGCGCCACCGCGTTGCTCACGTCCGAGCCGCCGTACGTCCACCCCGCCGGCAGGGCCTCGATGCAGGGGATGAGGGTGGCACTCGGGACGGACTGCGCCATCAGCACGAACAGCTCGCCGTCCTCGATCGGGCAGTTGGCTTCCGTGGCGTCGCCCGCCCGCGCGCTGCACGACGCGAGGGCCGCCACGACCAGAGCGATCGCGGCGACCTTGCCGATGCGACGCCGCCACCTCATGCGAACGCGGTCCAGTTGCTGACGATCAGGCCCATCGCGAAGAAGGCCGCGAACAGCACGCCGATCGTGAGCAGCGCGCGCCGGATGCTCCAGCGCTGGATCGAGACCTGCTCGCGCTCGGGCGCCATCCGCCGGAACTCGACGAGGAGGTCGCGCCCGTCCTGCTTGATCTGGTTGCGGAGCTGCGTCGGGCTCGCGACGCCGCGCGCGGCGGCGAACGCCTCGGCGATCTCGTCCTCGGAGAAGTAGGTGAGCGCGTGCGCGTAGACGCGCTGAGCGTCACTGCGCAGGGCGAGGACGAGCATCATGTTGGCGAGGTCGACCGCCTGGCGCCACGGGGATGGCCGGACCTGGACGAAGAACACGTCGATCACCTTGAGCTCGCCGTCGCGTACCATGAGGTTCGCCGGCTTGACGTCGCGGTGCGCGAGCCCCTCGTCCCACATCTTCCGCACCAGCCCGAGCCCCTGGTCGATCACGCCGTCGTCGATGTCCGCGTCGCCGATCTCGACCGCGCCCTCGAAGAACTCCATCACGATCATGTACTCGCGCTCGGGGGTGATCTCGACGATCCCGTACGGACGCGGGACCGGGATCCCGAGCTCGTGGAGCAGCCGGAGCGTGTAGTCCTCGTACTCGACGAACCGCCGCACGGACTGGAACGGCTTCTCGTCCTCGAGCGCGCCGTACAGGATCGTGCGGCCGAGCTTGTACCAGCGGTCGGCCCGCACGTGACTCTTCGCGTAGAGCTTGGCGAAGACGTATCGCTCGGGCTCGTCGTGGGTGGCCTCGATCTTGATACGCAGCGGCGTCGAGCCGCCCGACGCCTCCAGCCCGACGGGTTTGACGTCCAGGACCGACAATCCGAGCTGGTCCCGGATCGCCGTGACGATCGCCTCGCCGCGCCGACCCCCGATGTCCAGGTGCGCCGCCTTCCCGCGTTTGTAGGACACGGGGAACAGGTCGTTGGGCGCGAACAGCCGGAAGCTCGCGACGCCGACGGCCACGCCGAACACGGCCCCCATCACGATGTCCGTGGCATGGTCCACCCCCAGGTACAGGCGGGCGAACCCCACGAGCACCAGGACGACCCCGATCGCCCATTTCGCGATCGAGCGCGGGCGCCCCGCCACGATGAGCGCATACATCGCGCCGACGGCCGACACGGCCAGGCTCGCCATCGGCCTCGAGGGCATCGAGTACCCCTGCCACCCCGTGAGGATCGGGATCCCCAACGGTCGAGGGCGCGCGATGATCGTCGAGGCGTTGTACGCGACGATCTCGGTGACGATGATCGCGCCGAGGAACACGAACAGGTGACGCCAGCGGCGGAACACGATCAGCGCGAGGATCACGCTCCAACGGATCACGCGGATCGTCCAGCTGGACGTCAATCCGTTGACGACGAGCATCACGCGCGTGAGTCCGGGGGTGCGCAGATCGGTGACCCACTGCTGCCGGGTGTGGTCCCACCGCTCGAAGACGCTTTGGAGCGATGGGAACAGGAGGAACGCGGAGATGACGACGACGAAGTACAGGACGAGGAGCAGGAAGAACTTCCCGGAGCGGCCGAGCTCGTGAGGGAGCGCGGGCGGCTCGCCCGAGGGGCGGCGACGTTGCTCGGGGTGGTCGGGATCCCTTCGCCGCCCCTGCCCGATCCCGTCGGTCGTCGTATCCATCGTCGTTCGGCGACTCTACTGCAGCCCCGGGGCGAGACCGTTCGACGCGAGCCATCGCGAGGCGATCTGTCGAGGGCTCGCCCCACGCGCGTCCTCGGCGTTCAGCGTTCGGAGCTCGTCGGTGGACAGCAGCGCCGAGACGGCGTTCACGGTGTCGGCCAGCGTGGGCGCGTAACGGTCGAGCACGCCCGTCCGGACGACCGGCGTGACGTTCTCGGCGGGCTGCAGGCCGAGGTCGTCCTCCAGCAGGACGAAGTCGTTCGAGTCGATCGCGGCGTCGCTCGTGAACAGCAGCGCGACGTCCACGGTCCCCTCCGCCAGGGCCGAGACGGTGCGCGGTCCCCCGGCGTCGAGGTTGCTGAACACGTCGCCGAACGCGATCCCGTACATCCGCTCGAGACCGGGGAGGCAGAAGGGCCGTGTGAGGCATTCGGGCGGTCCGCCGAAGACCAGCTCGCGCGAGACCCGCGCCAGGTCGCTCAGCGTCCGCAGCCCGTACCGCTGCGCGGTCTCCTGCGTCACCGCGAACCCATTCTGATCCTCCGCGGGTGATGCATCGAGGGCGGTGACGTCCAGCGTCTCCAGGCGCTCGGCGAACCGCTCGTGGTTGATCGCGCGATCCGGCGAGGTCGAGCCGTCGCCGGCCAGGAACTGGAGCCCGCTGCCCGAATACTCAGGGACGAACTCCACCAGGCCCTCGAGCAGAGCGGGCATCACGAGCTCGCGGGGTCCGAGCGCGGCCTCGCGTTCGACCCGGAAGCCGGCACCCTCGATCGCCTGCGAGTAGATCTCGGCCAGCAGGACGCTCTCGGGGAAGTCGAACGAGGCCACCGTGATGGCGTCGTCGCCGCGAGCGTCTTGCGTGGACGTCCCCGAACCCACGCACGCGGCAGACAGGAACGCGAGCGACGCGGCGAGCGCGAACGACCGGCGGGCAGCCATGGCGGACCCAGCCTAGGCCAAGGCGCGGGTCTCGACGTGGGATGATGCCGGGTCCAAGAGGAGCGCGATGGCGACCAAGACCCAGGGCAAGGGCGGATCCGGGCACGGATCGAAGCACGGCGGGCATCTCGACGCCGAGGACCGTGCCAGCAAGCTTCCGAAGAAGGCCTACGAGAAGGAGCTCCGCCGGCTGCAGGAAGAGCTCGTGAAGATGGAGGACTGGGTCTCGGAGTCGGGAGCCAGGATCGTCGTCATCTTCGAGGGGCGCGATGCGGCCGGCAAGGGCGGGACGATCAAGCGGATCACGCAGTACACGAACCCGCGCGTCACCCGCATCGCGGCGCTCCCCAAGCCGACCGAGCGCGAACGCTCCCAGTGGTACTTCCAGCGGTACATCGAGAACCTGCCCTCCGCGGGCGAGATCGTCCTGTTCGACCGGAGCTGGTACAACCGCGCCGGCGTCGAGAAGGTGCTCGGCTTCTGCACGCCGGACGAGCACCGGCGGTTCCTCCGGCAGGTCCCGATCTTCGAGCGGCTCCTGGTCGAGGACGGGATCGTTCTCCTCAAGTACTGGTTCTCCGTGTCGGACGAGGAACAGGAACGCCGGTTCCGCTCGCGCATCGACGACCCGATGCGCCGTTGGAAGCTGTCCGAGACGGACCTGCTCTCCCGATCGCACTGGGTCGATTTCTCGCGCGCGAAGGACGAGATGTTCGTCCACACGGACATCTCGGAGGCACCCTGGTACGTGGTGGAGGCCGACGACAAGCCGCGGGCGCGCTTGAACTGCATCGCGCATCTGCTCTCGATGATCCCGTACGAGGAGCACTCGGTGGAGAAGATCACGATGCCGTCGCGCCAGAGCGACGAGGGCTACGTGCGTCCGCCGCGCGACACCTACACGTACGTGCCCGACCACGTGCGCTCGATGCTCGACTAGGTCCGTTCGGGCGTCCGTTACCCTCGGTGCGATGGAACGCCTCCACGGGCTCGAGGCCCTCCCGGTCGACGCCGCACGCACCGTCGTCACGGTCGGCTTCTTCGACGGGGTGCACCTCGGTCACCGCGCGGTCCTGGGCCGGACCGTCGACGCCGCCCGCGAGCGCCGCCTGCCATCGGTGGCCGTTACCTTCGACCGTCATCCGCGCGAGGTGCTCACGCCCGGCCGGGAGCCCCGGCTGCTCACGACCGTCGACCGCAAGGCCGCGCTTGTCGAGGAGACCGGGATCGACACACTCCTCGTGCTCGAGTTCACCGAGGACTTCAGCCGGTGGCCGGCCGAGCGGTTCGTTTCGGACGTGCTGCTCGGCGGGCTCCACGCGGACCACTGCGTGATGGGCGCGAACTTCACGTTCGGTCACAAGGCCGCGGGGACGGTCGAGCTGCTGATCGAGCG
Source organism: uncultured Actinomycetes bacterium (assembly GCA_963823255.1). Taxonomy (GTDB): domain Bacteria; phylum Actinomycetota; class UBA4738; order UBA4738; family HRBIN12; genus DASSJM01. The sequence goes on along the minus strand of CAWGKU010000001.1, from coordinate 538,273 downwards.
AGGACCGGAACTCGGGTTCACCGCCGAACGCGTGGAGCTCGTGGAGGTCCAGGGGCGGCGCGTCTCGTCGTCCTCGGTCCGAGAGGCGATCGCGCAGGGCGATCTCGCGTGGCCCGGCGTCGCGCTCGGCCGGCGGTTCGTCCTGGACGGCACCGTGGTGAGCGGGGCGGGCAGAGGCCACGGCCTCGGCTTCCCGACCGCGAACCTTCGGACGGGTCCTCGTCTGCTGCTGCCGGGCCGGGGGATCTACGCGGGCAGGGCATTCGTCGAGGGCACCGGGCACCTCGCCGCGATCAGCGTCGGGACGAATCCGACGTTCGGGACCGAGCCCCTGCACGTCGAGGCGTACCTGCTCGACTTCGATGGCGAACTGGTAGGGAGCGAGATCGCGGTGGAGTTCTGGGCGTACCTGCGCGACGAGGTGCGGTTCGACGCGCCCGAGGAACTGTCGGCCGCGATCGCCGAGGACGTACGACGGACCCGCGACCTCGTTCGCGAGAGGTGAGAGGCTCGAACCCATGACCCCACGGCACGGCCGCCGCGCGCGCGTCCCGTTCGGTCTGGTGCTGATCGCGCTCGGGATCGCGGTCGGCGTGCTCGCGTATCTGGTCGGGCGCGCCGGCGACGAGTCGGCAGCCAGCCCGAGCGCCGAGCCGAAGGGCAAGCTGCTGATCCACGGGACCGGCGACGTGAGCCTGGATCCGACCTACATCCCCGCGCTCGCCTCGAACGGTTACGGCTGGGCGTGGAGCGGGCTCGACGGGCTCTTCCGGCGCGACGACCTCACCGTGATCAACCACGAGTGCCCATCGACCGACATCGTGGCGCCGATCGTCAAGCAGTTCGTGTTCCGGTGCGACCCGGACGCGTTGGACGAGGCGCGCGACGCCGGGGTGGACGTCGCGAACCTCGCGAACAACCACGGCTTCGACCAGGGGCCGGAGGGCCTGCTCGATTCGGTCAGGAACATGCGCCGGGCGGGCATCATGCCGATCGGCGCCGGCGCATCGCAGGAGGAGGCGGACGCTCCGGCGTACGTCCAGGTCAAGGGGTGGACGATCGGGCTCGTCGGCGTCGGCGAGGTCACCGACCCGGACTCGCAGGTGGCCAACGGCGACGAGATCGGGACGTCCGTGGGCCACGACTTCTCGCGCGCGCTCGGCGCGATCCGGGAGGCCTCGGCGAACGCGGACCTGGTGATCGTCATGATCCACTGGGGCGTCGAGCTCGACACCCAACCACGGGAGTACCAGGTCGAGGAGGGGCACCGGATGATCGAGGCGGGCGCGGACGTCATCTTCGGCTCGCATGCCCACCGCCTGCAGCCGATGGACACCTACGAGGGCAAGCCGATCTTCTACGGCCTGGGGAACTTCGTCTGGCCGCGTTTCTCGGCCGAGGGCTCCACGACCGCCGTTGCCCAGGTCGTGGTCCGTCCGGACGGGTCGATCAGCGGACGCCTCCTTCCCGCCACGATCGTCTCGGACGGCCATCCGGTCCTGAACGCATCCGGCTGACGCGAGGAGCTCTCGGAGAACGAGGCGTTCCGCTCGCGGTAACTTCACCAGCGCCTTCACGCCCGCGGTCGTGCGGAGCGAGGCGCCGAACCGGGTCGCCGGGGAGTGCGTGGGCGGGTCCGAGGGCGTGACGCTCCGGATGTTCGTGAACGGGGTGGCCGTCGACACCGTGGTCGACGGGGTCGACCCGATCCCGGGCGGCACGGTCGGTATGCGGGCGGAGTCGCGACGGGAGTCCGCCGAGGTCGAGTTCGACGATTTCTTGGTGACACGGGCGGGCTGATCCGGCCGCACGACCCGCTGACCAGCGCAGACGGGGCCGGTCGCTCTGGGGCGTCTGGTAGCCTGGGGGACCGATGACGCTCACCAAGACCCAGAAATCCGAGATCATCACGGAGCACCGGCGTACCGACGAGGACACCGGTGGGACCGAGGTGCAGATCGCCGTGCTCAGCAAGCGGATCGCCGACCTCACCCAGCACCTGAAGACCCACGCCAAGGACCACGCGTCCCGGCGCGGTCTCCTGATGCTGGTGGGCCGCCGGCGCCGCCTCCTCGAGTACCTGCGACGAGAGGACATCGAGCGGTATCGCGAGATCGTGGCGAAGCTCGGACTTCGCCGATAGACCGGAGGCGCCCCGGCGGGGCGCCTTCTCCCTAGGGGGGATGCGAAGGGATCACTGATCGGAACTTGAGGCGGGCGTTCCCCGCGGTCGGTTCTCAGTAGCGAGCCTCCGATCCACGATCGGCGGTTCACCACTGACAACCGGCCCGGCCCCGACCTCCAAGCCGCGCGGCGCGCCCGCGCCGCGCATCCAGACACGAGGAGGCATCGGCCTATGGCCATCACCCTTTCCCGAGAGTTCGGGAACACCACACTGACGTTCGAGTCGGGCAAGCTCGCCCAGCAGGCGGAAGGCTCGTGCGTCGTGACGTACGGCGAGACACAGGTGCTCGGCACCTGTACCACCGCACAGCCCCGCGAGGGGATCGACTTCTTCCCGCTCACGATCGACGTCGAGGAGCGCATGTACGCGGCCGGCAAGATCCCCGGCGGGTTCTTCCGCCGCGAGGGTCGCCCGTCCGAGACGGCGATCCTGACGGCCAGACTCACCGACCGCCCGATGCGGCCGAGCTTCAAGGACGGCTACCGCGACGAGGTCCAGGTCGTGATCTTCGTGCTCTCGGTCGACATGGCGCACCAGTACGACATCGCGGGCATGAACGCCGCGAGCCTCGCGACGATGCTGTCGGGGATCCCGTTCGAGGGCCCGGTCGGTTCGGTCCGGATGGGCCTGATCGGCGGCGAGTGGGTCATCAACCCCACGTTCCAGGACCTCGAGGAGTCCACGTTCGACATCGTGGTGGCCGGCCGCCGCAACGACGCCGGGCAGGTCGACATCCTGATGATCGAGGGCGAGGCGCCCGAGAACACCTGGGCGCTCCTGCAGGCCGACGGCACGATGCCGACCGAGCCGGTTGTCGCCGAGGGCCTCGAGGCGGCCAAGCGCGCGATCGACGAGCTGATCGAGATGCAGCTCGAGTTCGTCGCCATGGCCGACGTCAAGCCCAAGCCGTTCGAGCCCAAGCCGCTCTACGGGGCGGACACGTGGGCGGCCGCCGAGACGTTCAAGGAGCGTCTCGAGACCGCGATCGTGCCCGACCGGACCGAGCGCGAGGCCGGGATGTCCGAGATCAAGGACCTCCTGAAGGACCACCTGCTCGAGACCTGGGGCGCGGAGACCTACGCCTCGCGCCAGTCCGAGATCTCGCCGGCATGGAAGGACCTGCAGAAGAAGGTCATGCGGGCCCGCGTGATCGAGCACGGCGTCCGACTCGACGGCCGCGGCCCCAAGGACATCCGGCCGCTCTCCGCCGAGATCGGGCTGATCCCGCGCGCGCACGGCTCGAGCCTGTTCAACCGTGGCGACACGCAGGCTCTGAACGTGACCACGCTCGGGATGCTCCGGATGACCCAGATGATCGACACGCTGGACCCGGAGGAGAGCAAGCGCTACATCCACCACTACAACTTCCCGCCGTTCTCCACCGGCGAGGTGGGCCGCATCGGTTCGCCGCGTCGTCGCGAGATCGGTCACGGCGCGCTCGCCGAGCGGGCGCTCGTGCCGGTGATCCCGACGGAGGAGGAGTTCCCCTACGCGCTCCGGCTGGTGTCGGACATCCTGAGCTCCAACGGCTCGACGTCGATGGCCAGCGTCTGTGCCTCGACGCTGTCGCTGATGGACGCCGGGGTCCCGATCAAGGCCCAGGTCGCGGGGATCGCGATGGGCATGATCGCGGAAGGGGGCACGTTCGTGACCCTGACCGACATCCTCGGCGCCGAGGACGCCCTCGGCGACATGGACTTCAAGGTGGCGGGGACGAGCGAGTTCGTCACGGCGATCCAGCTCGACATGAAGGTCACCGGTCTGCCGGGGGATGTGCTCGTCGGCGCGCTCGATCAGGCGAAGGAAGCACGGCTCCAGATCCTCGAGGTGCTGCGGCAGACGATCCCGGTGCCCCGGACCGAGGTCAACCCCAAGGCCCCGCGGATCCTCACGATCAAGATCCCGGTCGACAAGATCGGCGAGGTGATCGGTCCCAAGGGCAAGAAGATCAACGAGATCGTTGCCCTGACCGGTGCCGACATCGACATCCAGGACGACGGGACCGTGTTCGTCGGCGCGCGCGAGGCCGGCGGGGCGGACGAGGCGGCCCGGATCATCGACGAGATCGCGAACCCGCGCCCCATCAGCGTCGGCGAGCACTTCACCGGCACCGTGGTCAACACGACCACGTTCGGTGCGTTCGTGAACCTGGTGCCGGGGCGTGACGGGCTGATCCACATCTCCAAGCTGGGCAAGGGCAAGCGGCTCGCGAACGTCGAGGACGCGGTCAAGGTCGGCGACACGATCGAGGTCGAGGTCCAGGACATCGACGATCGCGGGAAGATCTCGCTCAAGCCCGTGGGCGAGGAGTGGGCGATCCCCGAAGGGATGGAGCAGGAGGCGCAGGACCGGCCTCCCCGCCGCGACCGCGATCGCGACCGGCGGCCGCGCGACCGCGACCGTCGACCCCGCGAGCGCGAACCGCGCGATCCCGCGTAGCTGATGTCGATCGGACGCACGGAGTTCACCTCCGGTCTGCGCGTCGTCACCGAGCGGATGCCCGGCGTCCGCTCGGTGACGCTCGGCTTCTGGGTCCTCGCCGGCTCGCGCGACGAGCCGCCGCCGATCTCGGGCTCGAGCCACTTCCTCGAGCACCTGCTGTTCAAGGGTACGAAGACGCGGAGCGCGCGCGACATCGCCGAGGCGTTCGATGCGGTGGGCGGCGAGGTCAACGCGTTCACCGCCAAGGAGTACACGGCGTACTACGCGCGGGTTCGCGACCGGGACCTGCCGATGGCGGTCGACTACCTCTCGGACATGCTGCAGCACTCGGTGCTGCGGGCGGCCGACCTGGACGCCGAACGCCAGGTGATCCTCGAGGAGATCAACCAGCACGAGGACGATCCGGGCGACCTCGTCCACGACCTGTTCACCGAGACGCTGTGGCCCGGTCACCCTCTCGGCCGGCCGATCCTCGGCACCAAGCAGAGCATCGAGGCGGCGGGGCGCGACCAGGTTCGGCGCTTCTACCGTAAGCACTACGTCGCGGGGAACGTGGTGGTCGTGGCCGCCGGGAACCTCCGGCACGAGGAGCTGCTCGAGCTGGTGGGCGAGCACATGGAACCGGGCTCTGTCCGCGCCGAGGGCCCGAGCGCCTGGAACCTTCGAGCGGCCGGCGACGCCCCGACCGCGTCCGGGACGCTCGCTGGTCAAGAAGCGCACGACCGAACAGGCGCACATCTGCGTCGGGACCAGCGGCCTATCTCGGACCGACCCGGACCGGTTCGCGTTCGGCGTCGTGAACAACGCGCTGGGCGGCGGGATGAGCTCGCGGCTGTTCCAGGAGGTCCGGGAGAAGCGGGGACTCGCCTACAGCGTCTACTCGTACCACGCGATGTACGCCGAGGCCGGCGTGTTCTGCGCCTACGCCGGCACCACGCCCGGGCGCGCGAAGGAGGTCCTCGCGATCATGCGGGCCGAGCTCGAGGATGTCGCCGAGAAGGGTCTGCGGCCCCGGCGAGTTCGAACGCGCCAAGGGCCACATGAAGGGCTCGCTGGTCCTGTCGCTGGAAGATCCGGGTGGACGCATGTCACGCCTGGGCAAGTCCGAGATCGGGCACGGCGAGTCCCTCACCGTGAATCAGCTCCTGGGCCGCATCGACGCCGTGACCCCCGAGGACGCGGCGCGCGCCGCCGAGCGGGTACTCTCGCAACCGATGACGGTCACCGTCCTCGGTCCCTTCTCGAAGAAGGACGCGATCGCGTGATCCGCGTCGGCGTGATCGGTGCGTGCGGCCGCATGGGGCTGATGGTCTGTCGGGCGCTCGCGGAGTCGGACGACTTCGCGCTCGTGGCCGCGATCGACCGCTCGAAGATCGGCCAGAAGGTCGGGCAGATGATCGGTCATCCCGAGATCGACGTCCCGGTCTCCGACGAGCTCGACCGGCTGCTCGAGGCCAACGCCGAGGTCGCGATCGACTTCACGCACCCGGACGTCGCGATGGACGACATCCGCTGGTGCATCTCGCACGCGGTGCACGCCGTCGTCGGCACGACGGGGATCACCCAGGAGGACCTGCAGGAGGTCGAGAAGCTCCTGTCGGACGAGGGCCACGAATCCAACGTGATCGTGGCGGCGAACTTCGCGCTCGGCGCCGTGCTGATGCAGCGATTCGCCGCGCAGGCCGTCCGGTACCTGCCGGCGGTCGAGATCATCGAGCTCCATCACGAACAGAAGGCGGACGCTCCCTCGGGGACGGCGGTCGCCACGGTCCGCCGGATCCAGGAGGAGCGCGGCGAGGGGTGGCGGGGCCCGCTGGGCGAGTCGCTCGAGGGCGTGCGCGGGGGCGACGTCGAAGGCATCCGCGTGCACTCGGTGCGCCTGCCCGGGCTGGTCGCGCACCAGGAGGTCATCTTCGGTGGGCAGGGGCAGACGCTCACGATCCGGCACGACTCGACCGACCGGTCCTCGTTCATGCCGGGCGTGCTGATGGCCGCCCGAGCCGTGATGGTCCGTCCCGGGCTCACGATCGGGCTCGAGCCGCTGCTCGACCTGCCGCCGCTGCCGTAGTCGCGTGCGACGGGTCGCGTGCGTCTTCGCGCATCCGGACGACGACACCTTCGGGCTGGCCGGGAGCCTCGCGCTCCACGCGGACGACGACCTCGAGCTCACCGTGATCCTGGCCACGAGCGGCGACGCCGGCCGCATCGCCGACGCGTCGCTCGCGACCCGCGAGACGCTCGCGAGCGTCCGCGAGGCCGAGGACCTCGACTCGTGGCGCGCCCTCGGGCTCGAACCCGACCTCCGGTTCCTGCGGCACCCCGACGGCGGTCTGAGCCGGATGCCGCGCGAGCCGCTCGTGGCAGAGGTTCGCGGCCTGCTCGCGGCCGCCGAGCCCGAGGTCGTGGTGACGTTCGGCCCGGACGGCATCACGGGACACGAGGACCACGTCGCGATCGGCGAGGTCGCGACCGAGGCGTTCGGCGCGCTGCGGACGTCGGCGAGCGGATCGGCGTTCTCGAGGCTGCTCCATTGCGCGATCCCGCAGGGCGAGCTGGACCGCTTCAACGAGCTCCTGCGCGAGCGCGGGCTCGAACCCCTGGACCCGACCCAGCCCTTCGTGCCGCGCGGCGTCCCGGACGGCGCGATCGGGGCGCGCATCGACGTCTCGAGCGTGTACGACCGCAAGGTCGAGGCGATCCGCGCCCACAAGACGCAGGCCGAGCTCGACGACGTCCCCTTCGACCTGTGGCCCGAGATGCTCTCGACGGAGGCGTTCGTCGTGGCCTGGCCCGAGCGCCGGCCGCGCGACCCCATCCTCGCCGACCTCTTCGAGGGCCTGCCCAGCTCGTAAGCTCGTCGCATGGACGTCGAGATCCGAACGATCTCAGAGGACGAGTTCGCGACCTACGCGCGCGCGGTCGAGATGGCGTTCAGCGACGTCCCCTCGGACGAGGACATCGAGCGCGAGCGCGTGCTCGTCGAGTACGAGCGGTCGTTCGCCGCCTTCGACGGGCCCGACATCGTCGGCACCGGCGCGACCTTCACGATGCCGATGACGGTCCCGGGCGGCGAGCTCGACGTGGGGTACGTGACCGCGGTCGGCGTGCGGGCGACCCACCGGCGCCGCGGCATCAACACGCGATTGATGCGCGCGGTGCTCGACGACGCGCACGAGCGCGGTGAGCTCGTCGACGTGCTGTACGCGTCCGAGGGCGGCATCTACGGCCGGTACGGATACGGGCTCGGGACGTTCGGCTATTCGATCGACCTCGAGCGCTCGCGCTCGGCGTTCGTCCGCGGATACGCGCCCTCGGGGACGACCCGTCTGCTCGAACGCGATCCAGCGCTCAAGGACATCTTGGTCGTCCACGACGCGACGCGGCGTTCGCGGCCGGGCATGGTGGAGCTCGACGAGCGACGGCTGGTCTATGCCCTGCACGAGCACGGGGATGACGCCAAGCTGCCGCAGATGTTCGTCCTGCACGAGGGGACGGACGGGGTCGACGGCTACGCGGTCTACCGCGTGAAGCACGATTGGCCCGAGGGCTATCCCCGGAGCGTGCTCACGGTCCGCGACCTGCAGGCGACGACGCCGGGCGCGTACGCGGACCTGTGGCGGTACGTCTTCGAGGTCGACCTGGTCGAACGTGTCGTCGCGTGGAGCCGTCCGGTCGACGAACCGCTGGTGCACCTGTTGCAGGAGCCGCGCCGGCTTGGTGCGACGCTCCGCGACAACCTGTGGGTTCGACCGGTCGATGTCGCCGGCGCCCTCGGCGCCCGGAGGTATTCGACCGACGCTCGGATCGTGCTCGAGGTCATGGATCCGTTCTGCCCGTGGAACGAGGGCCGTTACCTCCTCGAGACGATCGGTGGGGAGGCGAACGTCACGCCGGCGACCACCGAACCGCCCGACCTCGCGTGTTCGGTCAACGAGATCGGCGCGACCTATCTCGGCGGGACGTCGTTCCGCGAGCTCCAGCGCGCGGGGCGCGTCGACGAGCACACCGAGGGCGCGTCGGCGCGCGCCGACGCGATGTTCGGCTGGGACCCGGCCCCTTGGTGCCCGTACATCTTCTGAGTCCGTCGACGCGCGAACATGATCACAGCGCGTACGCGTCGAGGAGGTCGAGCTCGCCCGGCGAATGCCCGCGATCGGTGAAGAAGCGCGCGAGCTCGCTCCGGTGCTGGGTCCCGTGGTTGACGACGTGCGCGACGATCAGCCATCTCGGCACGGACGTCCCGTCGCTGAGGGCGAGCGGCTCGGCGAGCGAGGCGTCGTCCATCGAGCGCACGTACGCCAGCAGCCGCGCATCCTCGTCCGCGCTGAACCCATCGATGCTCGCCAGGTCCTCGAGGGCGACCTTGTCCCACACGTAGGTCGGGCCGACGTCGTTCCCGATGCAGAACTCGCGCCAGCTCCAGTCGACGTCCACCAGGTGGCGCAGGGTCTGGAAGGCCGTCCCATGGTCGAAGGGGCCGGGTCCCCGGAGCTCGTCGTCGGAGAGCTCGGCCGCGGTCTCGATGATCCGCCGGTTCGCAGAAGCGTGGAACCGGACCAACGCGCTCAGGGGATCGGCGTCCATCGGCTGAGTCTACGGCCGAGCCGATCGCCGGGTCGTGCTCAGCCGACGATCCCGCGGACGATCAGCCACACGCCGAGCACCCCCATCGCGGCCGCCAGGACGTCGCCGAGGATCCGCAGGAAGCGTTCGCTCACCCGATGCGCCCCGGCGCCGAGCACCACCATCGCCGAGTCCATGAGCGACACGCCCAGCAGGAGCGCGACCACCGTGACGATCGCGAGCCCGCGCCCGCCCTCGTTCACGGCGCTCGCGACGACGGCGGTGCCGGTGGTCGCGAGGAACACGTAGACGCCGGGGTTCAGCAGGACCGCGACGATCCCTCGGACGCTGGGGTGCAGCCCTCCGCGTGGATCCTCGAGCACCTGTGGGCGACGGCCCTCGCGGATCGCGTCGACGGCGAGGAACACCAGGAACGCGCCGCCGATCACCTTGACGACGCGCAGGAACGTCTCGCCCGGCTCGAGCGAGGACAGCCCGGCCGCCAGCAGCAGCATCAGCAGGCCGAACGTGGCGTTCGCTCCGGCCATGGCCCGGAGGCCTCGCCCGGCGCCCCCGCGCGACGCCTCGGAGAACAGGAGCAGTTGCACGGGTCCGGGCGACGCCCCCAGGGCGACTCCGAGCCCGAACGCGGCGAGCGGGATCGAGACGTCCACGCCGCTATCGGAGCCGCAGCTCGCCGACCTCGACGGGGTCGTCGTCGGTCGCCTTGGAGAGCAGGACGCCCTCGCACTCGGCGAGCGGCTCGATCTCGGCGGCCGTGAGACCGAGGACGGCTCGCTCGATCAGCGGCGTGTGCGAGATCGCGAGCCCGCGTTCGCCTTCGGGGACGGCGTCGAGCAACGCCGCGACGACGCCGGCCATCGCGAGGGGCGACCCGTCGTTGTCCTGCGCGGCCAGACCGGGGACGACGGCGTGGGCCGGGAGCTGCTCGCCGAGACCGCGCAGGAGCCACGCGACGGTCTCGGCCGCTCGCTCGGCGGGGGAGATGAAGACGACGGAGTAGCCGCCCGCGAGCGTCGCGCCCACCGCCTGCGCCTGCGCGCGTCCCTCCTGGGACAGCTTGTCGGCCGTCTGGTCACGGCGCGCGTGGCGTCGCAGTTCGAGCGTCCTCACGTGGGTCTTCCTCCTGCGGCGGGTCGTGTAGCATGCCGCGACCCATGAAGCCTACTGGTCGTCTCGTCGCGCTCCTGTGCCTCGCGATCGCGCTCGGGGCCTGCACCGGAGACGACGCCGGAGGGAACGGATCGACCGCGTCGACGGGCCCGAGCACGACCAGCCAGGTCCCGACCCCGGCCCAGACCTTCACCGGCGCACCCGGCACGGCCACCTACGAGTACGCGAACGAGGGCCTGCTCGTGACGCTCGACCTCGACGGGAGCAACGGGACGCTCGCGGTCGAGAACGACTCCGAGCACGATCTCGACCCCCCCGGCCTCTACGTCGAAGACGCGGTCGACGGCCACGAGATCGACGTCCAGGTCGTAGACAGCGCACCGGTGGCGGCGGGGGAGCAGGCGTCGTTCGACGTGAAGCTCGATGGCATCACGGTCGACGACATCGGGCTGCTGGTCCTGCTGTTCGGCGCCGACAACTACGGCGCCTTCGTCCGGACCGCCTAGCCCGGTGCGTCGGTCCGGCTGATCGGCTCCGCCTCGCCCGCCGCGACGCGCGCCAGGACGAACAGCGCGTCCGAGAGCCGGTTCAGGTAGCGGGACGCGTCCTCGTTCACCAAGGCTCCCGACTCGCGGAGCTCGACCACGCGCCGCTCGGCGCGGCGGATCGTGCTGCGGGCGAGGTCGAGGAACGCCGAGACGGGGTTCGCGCCGGGGACGATGAAGGCGTTCGGCAGGGGATGGGCCGCGACGAGCTCGTCGATGCGCGACTCCAGCCGCGCGACCATCTCGGGGGAGACCAGCGACACGCCGGGTTCGAGCTTGGCTCGTTGGTCCGGGTTCGTCGCGAGGTCCGCGCCCACCACGAACAGCTCCCGCTGCAGCCCGAGGAGCTCGTCCGAGAGCGCGGGGTCGGCCGCGTGGGCGCGAGCGAGCCCGAGCACCGCGACCGTCTCGTCGAGGGTGCCGCACGCCTCCGGGATCAGATCGGCCTTGGAGACCCGGCCCCCGTAGAGGAGCCCGGTCGTGCCGTCGTCGCCGGTCTTGGTGTAGATGCGCGGCATGCTGGCTAGGATAGCGGCGCCCTCCGCCCGAGCCGGGCGGGCCAACCGCCCGGCCGAGCACGAGAGCGGAGCTCGAACAGGAGCCGCAGGAGATGCCGGAGGCACGAGCGACGCCCCTTCCGCACCTGCACGTCGTTGCTCGGCACCCTCTGGACACCCCTGATCGACATGTGCAACATGTGGCAGATGTGGTTATCGTGCGGGCCGTGGAACACGCCGCACCGGAGTGAGGAGGCAGCATGGCCGGTAGGTTCGGGGCGGTCGTCACCGCCATGGTCACACCCTTCCGCGACGATCACGGGCTCGACCTGGACGCGGCGCGTTCGCTGGCGGCGCACCTGTACGAGCGCGGTTCCGACTCCCTGGTGATCGCGGGTTCGACGGGCGAGTCGCCCACACTCACCCACCGCGAGAAGCTGGACCTGTTCGAGGCGGTCATCGACGTCGCCAAGGGCAAGGGCAAGGTCCTGGCCGGAACCGGCACGTACAACACCGCCGAGACGCTCGAGCTCTCGCGCGAGGCCGAGGAGCTCGGCGCCGACGGGCTGCTGCTCGTGACGCCGTACTACAACAAGCCACCGCAGCGAGGGCTGCTCGAGCACTTCACGCAGGTCGCGAACGCCGTCTCGATCCCGGTCGTCGCCTACAACATCCCCGGGCGCACCGGGACGCGGATCGAACACGAAACGCTGCTGCGGATCGCCGAGGTTCCGAACATCGTCGGCGTGAAGGACTCAACCGGCGACTTCCAGTGGATCTCGCGACTGATCTCGGAGGTCTCACCCGACTTCGAGGTGTACAGCGGCGACGACTGGGCCACGTTCGGCTACATGTGCCTGGGCGCGGTCGGGGTCGTCTCGGTGGCGGGCCACCTCGTGGGCGGCCGGATCCGCCAGATGTGCGACCTGATCGACGCGGGCGACATCCCGGCGGCGCGCAAGATCCACGAGGAGCTCACACCGCTGTTCAACGCGCTGTTCATCACGTCGAACCCGATCCCGGTCAAGACCGCGCTCGGGATGATCGGGCTCCCGGTCGGACCGCCGCGGCTCCCGCTCGTGCCGGCGACATCGGAGGAGCGCGAGCGGATCCACAAGGCCCTGGTGGATGCCGGGCTCCTCTGACCCCACCGGTCCCGCGCGCGTCGTCTTCCTCGGAGGTGTCGGCGAGGTCGGTCGCAACATGGCCTGCGTCGAGCTCGACGGCCGGATCCTGATCGTCGACGTCGGCCTGTCCTTCCCGCACGCCGAGATGCCCGGCATCGACCTGGTCTTGCCCGACTTCGAGTACGTGCGCGAGCGCTTCGACGACGTCGAGGCGATCGTGCTGACGCACGGGCACATGGACCACATCGGCGCCCTCCCGTACCTGCTCCGCGAGTTCGAGGGCGACCCGATCCCCGTCTACGGGACCGCATTCACGCTCGCGCTGCTCGAGGGCCAGCTCGAGGAGCACCAGGTCCGCGATCGCGCCGAGTTCCGCCAGGTCACGCCTGGGGAGGCCGCGGTCGCCGGCCCGTTCTCGATGCGGTTCCTGCGCGTCACGCACTCGATCCCGGACGGCATGGCGGTCGTGATCGAGACGCCGTACGGCTCGATCCTGCATACGGGCGACTTCAAGATCGACCAGACGCCGTTGGACGGGCGTGCCACCGACCTGCACGCGCTCGCCGAGGAGGCGGGCCGCGGCGTCCACCTGCTGATGAGCGATTCCACCAACGCCGAGGAGTCCGGGTACACCGACAGCGAGCGGAGCGTCGGGCCGGTGCTGCAGGACATCATCTCGCGCGCGCCGCAGCTGGTCGTGGTCGCGTGCTTCTCGAGCCACATCCACCGGATCCAGCAGGTCGTGAACGCCGCCCGCTCGGACGAGCGCGTGGTCGCGTTCCTCGGCCGCTCGATGCTCCAGAGCGTGGAGGCGGCCCGGGAGCTCGGGATCCTGCACGTGCCCGACGGCGACGTGATCCCGATCGAGGAGGTCGAGCACCGAGATCCTTCTCGGGTGGTCGTGGTCTGCACCGGGTCGCAGGGCGAGCCTTTCTCGGCGCTCAGCCTGATGGCGGCGCGCGAGCACAAGTGGGTCAAGCTCAAGGAGGGCGACAGCGTGGTGCTCTCGTCGAGCCTGATCCCGGGCAACGAGCCCGCGATCCACCGCGTGATCGACGGGTTGTACCGGACCGGCGCGGACGTGTTCCACCTGCCCGCCTACCCGGTCCACGCGAGCGGCCACGCGGCCGCCGAGGAACTCCGGCTGATGTTGTCCCTCGTGCGCCCGCGGTGGTTCATCCCGATCCACGGCGAACGGCGTCACCTCTCGCACCACGCCAAGATCGCGACCGAGGTCGGCATCGCGGCCGACCACGTCCTGATCTGCGAGGACGGCGACGTGGTCGAGGTGGGGGAGAAGGTGCACGTGATCGAACGGGCCCCGGCCGGCATGACCCTGGTCGACGGGCTCGGGATCGGCGACGTGGGCGAGGTGGTCCTTCGGGACCGTCGCAAGCTCTCGGCCGACGGCGTGGTGGTGGTCGTCGTGGCGGTCGACGGGCACCACGGGCAGGTGCTCTCGGGCCCGGACATCGTGAACCGCGGGTTCGTGTTCGACGAGACCTCGGGCGACATCCTTGAAGAGGCGCGCGAACGCGTCATGCTTTCCCTGAAGGACAGCGCCGAGGCCGAGGTGGTCGACCGAGGGGTGCTCGAGCAGAACATCCGACGGGTCCTCGGCAAGTACTTCTACGAGGTCACGCAGCGCAAGCCCGTGATCCTGCCCGTGATCGTGGAGGTGTAGTTGGCGAGCACCACGAAGGGCCGCGGCAAGAAGACGAGCAAGCGGCCCTCCGTCAGGAGCCACCTCCGTCCCTGGGCCCGCGATGCCCTCGGGATCGGTCTGGTCGTGCTCGCCCTCCTCGCGATCTTGGGGCTGTGGTTCGGCTCGGCCGGGCCGGTCGGCCGAGGGCTGGACTGGCTCCTGCACGCCACGTTCGGCATCGCCGCGGTCGTCTTCCCGGTCCTCGCGCTGTACTGGGGGCTGGTCCTGCTGCGGGGCACGGCAGAGCAGGACCGGATGCGGATGTTCATCGGGTTCGCGATCGCCGCCGTCGGGGTGCTGGCGCTGATCTCCCTGTGGCACGGGAACCCTCGGCCCTTCGGCGGGTACGGGCGACTGAGCGGCGCGGCCGGGATCACGGGAGCGCTGGCTTCGTGGCCGCTCGGCAAGCTGGTCTCCGGGATCGGCGTCGCGATCGTGTGGGGCGGCGCTGTGCTGCTCGGACTCCTGATCTTCACCGGCACCCCGCTCTCGGCGATCTGGGAACGGATCGTCGACGGGTTCGCCCGCGAGGGCGACGACGAGGTCCTCGAGGAAGAGGAAGAGGACGACCAGGAGATCGCCGAGCCGCGGATCGTGCACACGAGCGACGACTTCGCGCTGGTCGAGCTGCCGCAGGACGACGAGCCGGAGGAGGAGCCCGAGGAGATCGAGGTGCCCGAGCTGGTCCGCCCGACGGGCGGCGGGCCGTACGAGCTCCCACCGCTCGAGCTGCTACGAACCTCGCCGCCGTCGGCCTCGAGCGAGCGCGACGAGGAGCACCAGAAGGCCGCGCTCGAACGCACCTTCCACACGTTCGGCGTGCCGGCCCACGTCGTGGCGGCGCATCGCGGGCCGACCGTGACGCTGTACGAGATCGAGGTCGATGCGGGCACCAAGGTCAACAAGGTGCTGTCGCTCGCCGACGACATCGCGTACGCGCTCGCGACGCCCGACGTGCGGATCATCGCGCCGATCCCGGGCCGGTCCGCGATCGGCGTCGAGGTGCCCAACAAGGTCCGCGACTTCGTGATGCTCGGCGACATCCTGCGTTCGAAGACCGCGATCGACGACGAACACCCGCTGGCGGTCGCGCTCGGCAAGGACGTCCACGGACGCGCGCAGCTCGTGAACCTCACGCAGATGCCGCACGTGCTGATCGCCGGGGCGACGGGCGCCGGCAAGTCGAGCCTCATCAACTCGTTCATCACCTCGATCCTGATGCGCGCCGACCCCGACGAGGTCAAGCTCGTGCTCGTCGACCCCAAGCGGGTCGAGCTTGTCCACTTCGCCGACCTGCCACACCTGCTCGTTCCGGTGATCGTGCACCCCAAGCGCGCCGCGGAGGCGCTCGCCTGGGTCGTTCGCGAGATGGAACAGCGCTACGAGCTGCTCGCGATGGTGGGCGTCCGCGACATCGACGGCTACCGCGCGGGGATGGAGGAGGGGACGCTGCGGATCCCGCCGGGCCAGGAGGATCGCGTCACCGACTTCCCGTACCTGCTGGTCGTGATCGACGAGCTCGCCGACCTGATGATGGTCGCGCCGAGGGACGTCGAGGACGCGATCTGCCGGATCGCGCAGATGGCGCGCGCTGTGGGGATCCACCTGGTCGTCGCGACCCAGCGCCCGAGCGTCGACGTCGTCACCGGCCTGATCAAGGCGAACATCCCCAGCCGCATCGCGCTCATGACCTCGAGCCAGGCGGACTCGCGCGTGATCTTGGACATGAACGGCGCGGAGAAGCTCGTCGGGCACGGCGACCTGCTGTTCTCACCGTCCTCGGCCTCCAAGCCGACCCGCCTGCAGGCGGCGTGGGTGACGGAGAAGGAGATCCATGCCGTGGGGGAGTGGGTCCGCGACCAGCGTGCCGCCGAGTACGCGATGAGCGTCGAGGGCCTTGGCAAGCCGCCAGTCGAGGGCGAGCAGAACGGCGGGCTCGGGGGCGACGACGACCTCCTCGAGCAGGCGGCCGAGCTGGTGATCCGTTCGCAGCTGGGGTCGACGAGCATGCTGCAACGCAAGCTGAAGGTCGGGTTCGCGCGCGCGGGGCGGCTGATGGACCTGATGGAGGACCGTGGGATCGTCGGGCCCTCGCTCGGGTCCAAGGCGCGCGACGTGCTCGTGACGCCGGAGGAGTGGGAGGAGTCCCGCTCCGCGCGCACCGGCTAACGCGGGCTCGTCCGGTAGGTCGTACGTCTGGTCGTTCGCGCTACAAGGCGTTGACGAGATCGGCCAGCAGCGCCAGCGTTTCGGCGCCCTGCTCCTCGTCGATCGAGTACGGCCCTCGCCAGATCTCCTCGGACCAGTAGTCGAAGATCGCCTCCGGCCGCCACCCGGCCGGCAACATCCGTCCTTGGCCCTAGGCCCTCCACCTCCGGTGGCTCCGCTACGCACGCCGCCGAGCGAGGCTTCGGTGTCCTCCGTTAGGATGCGGCGACCCGGCCGGGAGGTTCTTTGCAGCGAACGACCGTCAGCGTGGGGCCCTCGCTCCGAAAGGTGCGCGAGTCGAGCGGCGTGACGTTGGAGGAGGCGGCACGAGACACGCGCGTGCGGCGCGAGTTCCTCGAGGCGCTCGAGGCCGAGGACTTCCATCTGCTCTTGGGTGACGTCCACGTTCGCGGGTGCCTGCGGACCTACGCCACCTACCTGCGGCTGTCCCCGGACAAGGTCGTCGCGATGTACGAGGCCGACCTGGGCCCCGACGACGAGGTGGTCGTCGTACCCCCACCGGTCCGGTCCGAACCCGTGCTGGGCGCCCGGCGCCGAAGGGACGACCATCGCCTGTGGATCCTGGTCGCGGCGACCGTGCTGGTGCTCGCGGGGGCGTTCGGGGTGCTGTCGGCTCGTAGGCCCGCGCCCTCGCCGGCCAACCTGTCGGGAGCGACCGGCACCGCGGTCGCGGGCGGCGTCGAGATCGGCCGTTCGATCAGCGTGGCAGTCGAGGCGCAACGTCCGGTCGAGGTCACGATCGTGGCCGATGCCGGCGAACCGGAGTCTTTCCAGTTGCGCGCGGGCGAGGGACGCTCGTTCGACGCGTCCAACTCGATCACCGTCCGTCTGTCCGAGGGCAACACGGCGCACGTCATCGTGAGCGGCGTCGACTACGGGTTCCCCGGCAGGACCGGCGAACCGTGGGAGGACACCTTCAGCTACGACGAGCCCTCGGCGCCGGGAGGCTGATCCTGCCCGTGAGGGCCGAGATCGTCGCGGTCGGGACGGAGCTGCTCATCGGGCAGATCGCCAACACGAACGCGCGATGGATGTCGGAGCGGCTGGCGGAGCTCGGCATCGACGTGCTGCACCATCAGGTGGTCGGTGACAACGAACCGCGCATCGTCGAGGCGATCGCCCTGGCGACCTCGCGGGCCGACGTCGTGATCGTGACCGGCGGGCTCGGACCGACGCAGGACGACGTGACCCGGCCGGCGCTGGCGGAGGCGGCGGGCGCGAGGCTCGTCCGCCACGCCGAGATCGAGGATGCGCTCCGCGACCGGTTCCGGGTCCGCGGTCGCGACATGCCCGAGTCCAACCTCGCGCAGGCCGAGGTCCCCGAGGGCGGCCACTTCATAACACCCGAGCGAGGCACCGCGCCCGGTCTCGTGGTCTCGATCGGCGGCGCGACCGTGTACGCGATCCCGGGCGTTCCCTCGGAGATGCGGGAGATGATGGAGGGCACGATCCTGCCCGAGCTCTCGGCACTCGCCGGTCCCGCGTCGCTCGTCTCGCGGACGCTCCGGGTGTACGGGTTGGCCGAGTCGCGGATCTCCGAGCTC
Organism: uncultured Actinomycetes bacterium; assembly: GCA_963823255.1. Lineage (GTDB taxonomy): Bacteria > Actinomycetota > UBA4738 > UBA4738 > HRBIN12 > DASSJM01. The sequence continues at coordinate 520,302 of CAWGKU010000001.1, read as the reverse complement.
CTGGACGACCTGTTCCACGCATCCTCGAACCCGACCGTCGCCTACCTCGCCGGCGGGGGCGAGGTGCACGTTCGGCTCACCGCCAAGGGTTCGGCCGAGGGGGCCAACGCCCTGCTCGACCCGCTCGAGGAACGGGTGCGCGAGCGCCTGGGCGACCACGTCTACGGGTCGGGCGACGAGCCGCTGGAGGCCGTGATCGGGCGGCTCCTGGCCGAGCGCGGGCTGACGATCGCGTGCGCCGAGTCGCTCACCGGCGGCGGCCTCGGCGAGCGGATCACCGCGGTGCCGGGCGCCTCGTCCTACTTCCTGGGTTCGGCCGTGACGTACTCGCTCGAGGCTAAGCGGTCGATCCTCGGGGTCTCGGCGGCCACCCTCGAGGGGCCCGGGCCGGTGAGCCGCGCGTGCGCGGCCGAGATGGCGTCGGGAGCCCGCCGGGTGTTCCGCGCCGATCTCGCGGTGGCGCTCACCGGGGCGGCCGGCCCCGAGCGCCACGGCGGCGCCGAACCCGGGCAGGTCTGGATCGCGCTCGACGCCGAAGGTACGGCGCACCAGCACGGCTTCCGCTGGCCGTATGACCGCGAGCTCGTCCGGCGCTTCTCCGAGATGGCGGCGCTCGACCTCGTCCGGCGGCACCTGCTCGGCCTCCCGCTTCCGGACTGATGGCCCGCGATCGCGCCTCTCGCCCCGAGGCGAAGCCGTTCCGCCTGTTCGCCGCGGTCGAGATCCCGGAGCAGGTCCGGGGGGCGCTGGCCGAGTCGGTGACCCTGCTCCGCGAGCGGTTCCCGAAGGCCAGGTGGGTGCCGCTCGAGAACCAGCACGTGACCGTGAAGTTCCTCGGGTCCACCTGGCCCCGGCTGTTGGGGTGGGTGCCCGAGACGATCTCGGGTGTCGCCGCCCGGCACGAGCCGTTCACGACGCAGGTCGAGGGGCTGGGCGCGTTCCCGAAGGCCCGCGCGGCGCGTGTCCTGTGGGCAGGGCTCGACGATGGCGCCGGTCGGCTCGAAGGCCTGGCCGCCGACCTTGACGAGGCGCTCGCGCGCGAGTTCGCGCCCGAGAAGCGCGCGTTCACGCCGCACCTGACCATCGCGCGGTTCGACCCGCCGGTGGGGCTCGAGCCGCTCGAGGTCGCGTTCGATAGCGAGCCGTTCGAGATCGGACGGATCGTGCTGTTCCGCAGCCACCTCCGCCGCCCCGCGCCCGTCTACGAGCCGATCGGGAGCTTCCCGCTCACGGGGTGAGGGGCCGTGGATCGTCGGACGGAGCGATCCGGCGATCTGCTTGACCTCGAACACCTGTTCGAGTAGCGTCTGCGGGGTTGCACGGTTCGAACTACAGGGGTGTAATCCATGTCAGACCCTCGCGGTAGCTTGCGGCCCTCCCTCGACGAGGAGCTCACCGACGCGGTCGCGGGGTGGGCGAAGAACACGAAGGAGGCTTCGCGGATGGACGACCGGGACAAGATGCTCGACGTCACGCTCACGCAGATCGAGAAGCAGTTCGGCAAGGGCGCGGTGATGAAGCTCGGCGAGCACCCGATGGGCGCCGGCATCTCGGTGATCCCGTCGGGCTCGCTCGCGCTCGACATCGCGCTGGGCGTGGGCGGGATCCCGCGCGGGCGCGTCGTCGAGGTGTTCGGGCCCGAGGGCTCGGGCAAGACCACCGTCTGCCTCCACATCATCGCCGAGGCCCAGAACCACGGCGGGATCGCCGCGTTCATCGACGCCGAGCACGCGCTCGACCCGACGTACGCGCAGCGGCTGGGCGTGAACATCGACGAACTCCTGGTCTCCCAGCCGGACTCCGGCGAGCAGGCGCTCGAGATCGCCGACATGCTCGTGCGGTCGGGCGCGCTCGACGTCGTCGTGATCGACTCGGTGGCCGCGCTCGTGCCACGGGCCGAGATCGAGGGCGAGATGGGCGACACCCACGTCGGCCTGCAGGCGCGGCTGATGTCGCAGGCGATGCGGAAGCTCTCGGGCACGCTCTCGCGGTTCGACACGACGGCGATCTTCATCAACCAGCTCCGCGAGAAGATCGGCGTGATGTTCGGCAACCCCGAGACGACCCCGGGCGGTCGCGCTCTGAAGTTCTACTCCTCGATCCGGCTGGACGTGCGCAAGATCGAGAACCTCAAGGACGGGACCGACGTGGTCGGCTCGCGCACGCGCGTCAAGGTCGTGAAGAACAAGGTCGCGCCGCCGTTCCGCCAGTGCGAGTTCGACATCATGTACGGCGTCGGCATCTCCAAGGAGGGGAGCCTCCTCGACGTCGGCGTCGATCTCGAGATCGTCAAGAAGAGCGGCGCCTGGTTCACGTACGAAGGCGACCAGCTCGGACAGGGTCGCGAGAACGCGCGGCAGTTCCTGGCCGAGCACACCGACATCGCCATCGAGCTCGAACGCCGGGTGCGTGAGGCGGTGGGGCTGACGGCATTCGGCGCCGAGGGCGACGAGACGCCCATCGAGGTCGTCCCCGATCTCGTGGTGACCGACGACGAGCCTGCTCCGAAGGCGGCCGTGAAGGCCGACAAGGAGCGTGAGACGACGGGGGCACGAGCGGGTTAGGGGAAGGCCCGCTCGACCCCCGGCGTCCTCACATCACATGGACACCAAGCGCACCGTCAAACGGCCGGTCGACTGCCACGAACGCGCGCTGCGGCTGCTCGCCGTCCGGCCGCGGACGCGGCGGGAGCTCGAGTCGCGATTGCGTCACGCGGGGTTCGAGGACGCCGAGGTGTCCTCGGAGCTCGACCGTCTCGAGGAGGTCGGGCTGCTCGACGACGGCGCCTTCGCGCGGGAGCTCGCCGACCACCACCTGAAGGTACGGGGGAGCGGCCGCCGGGCCGTCGCTGGTGCGCTCGCGTCAAAGGGGGTGTCGCGGGAGACGATCGACGCGACGCTCGCAGGCATCGAAGACGACGAGAGCATGCGGGCGCTCGAGGTGGCCACGGATCGGGCTCGCCGGCTCACCAGCCTGCGGCCGGAGGTGGCGTACCAGCGCCTCGTGTCGTTCCTGGCTCGGCGCGGCTACGACGGAGGCACCTGCCGGGAGGCGGCCAGGGCGGCCCTCGGCCTCGACGGACGGCACGGCTGAGGGCCCAGAGCCGTCGGCGCGGACCCGCCACCCTTGCCTCAGTTGAGCGCACGCCGTAGGCTCTGTCCTTACGAGGTTCATCCGTTGGTCAACGTTCAACCGTGCCTGAAACCTTGAGAAACCAGACGTCAGAGCGAATACACCGGATCGGAGGGCGAGCGGGGCCGTCGGCCCCGGCATCGCTCTAGTCCGCATCCTTCGGTCGCACGGCCGAACAATGCCCGATGGGCCTCGGTTGGCTGTTCCGTGTCTTCGAACAGAGGGCGGTGGACCGATGGTACCGGTGGTCGTTGGGGTGGTTGCCCTGGGGCTCGGCATCGCGATCGGCTTCGTCATCCGCAAGGCGGTGGCGAGGTCGCAGGCCGAGAGCGCCGAGGGCAGAGCCCAGAAGGTGATCCTGGAGGCGGAGCGCGAGGCCGAACGCCTGACGCGCGAGGCCCTCGTCGAGGCGAAGGACGAGATCGGCGCGCTCCGGCGCGAGACCGAGGAGGACGTCCGGACCCGGCGCGACGAGATCAAGCGCCAGGAGGAACGCCTGACCCAGAAGGAGCGATCCGTCGACCGCAAGGTGGACGAGGCCGACCGGCGGGTCGAGGAGCTGGACGATCGCGACCGCAAGCTCACCCTGGTCCGCGAACAGCTCGAGCACTCGGCGACGCAGCACCGGACGGCGCTGGAGAAGATCGCGCGGCTCACGGCGTCCGAGGCCAAGGAGGCGCTCCGCACGCAGGTGGTCGACGAGGCCAAGCGCGAGGCGATGGCCACGGTGCGCGAGATCGAACAGCGCGCCCGCGAGGAGGGGGAGGAGCGCGCCCGAAAGATCGTGACGATCGCGATCCAGCGGGTCGCCTCCGAGCAGACGAGCGAGTCGACGGTGTCGGTGTTCTCGCTGCCGAGTGAGGACATGAAGGGACGCATCATCGGCCGCGAAGGCAGGAACATCCGCGCGTTCGAGGCCACGACCGGAGTGAACCTGATCATCGACGACACGCCCGAGGCGGTGGTGCTCTCGAGCTTCGACCCCGTTCGGCGCGAGATCGCCCGGCTCACGCTCGAGAAGCTCGTGCAGGACGGGCGCATCCACCCGGCGCGGATCGAGGAGACGTACGAGCGCTCGCAGAAGGAGATCGACGAGCAGATCAAGCGAGCAGGGGAGGAGGCGGTGCTCGACACGGGGATCACCGACGTGCACCCCGAGATGATCCGCCTGCTCGGGCGCCTGCAGTTCCGGACCTCCTACGGGCAGAACGTCCTCAAGCACCTCGTCGAGTCCGCGCACATCGCCGCGGCGATCGCCGCCGAGCTGGGCATCGACCCGACGATCCCCAAGCGCGGCGCGCTGCTGCACGACATCGGCAAGGCGGTGACCCACGAGGTCGAGGGCTCGCACGCGATCATCGGCGCCGAGATCGCGCGGCGGATGAAGGAGTCGCCCGAGGTGGTCCACTGCATCGAGACGCACCACGGCGAGGTCGAGCAGCGCACGATCGAGGCGGTGATCGCGCAGATCGCCGATGGGATCTCGGGCGGCCGGCCCGGGGCCCGGCGCGAGAGCCTCGAGACCTACATCAAGCGGCTCGAGCGTCTCGAAGAGATCTGCACGGGCTACCCGGGCGTCGAGAAGGTCTACGCGATGCAGGCCGGCCGGGAGGTCCGCGTGATGGTCAAGCCCGAGGACATCGACGACCTCTCGGCACAGGTGATGGCGCGGGACATCGCCAAGCAGGTCGAGGAGGAGCTGCAGTATCCCGGGCAGATCAAGATCACGGTCGTGCGCGAGACGCGTTCGGTCGAGTACGCCAAGTGAGGCGGGCGCGAGGGTAGCCTGAGGTCATGGCCGAGCGGCGGTACCTGCTCCGCACCTTCGGGTGCCAGATGAACGAGCACGACTCCGAGCGGATCGCCGGCCTGCTCACGTCCGACGGCTACGTGCCGACCGAGGAGGCCGCCGACGCGCAGCGTCGTGGTGTTCAACACCTGCGCGATCCGCGAGAACGCGGACAACCGCCTCTACGGCAACCTCGGGCACCTCCGGCCGCTGAAGCAGGCGAACCCGCGGATGCGGATCGTCGTGGCCGGGTGCCTCGCGCAGAAGGACGGCGGGACGATCCGCGAACGCGCACCCTGGGTCGACGTCGTGGTCGGCACCCACGCGCTGCCCGGGCTGCTCGACCTGCTGCACCGTGCCGAGACCGAGGGCCCCCAGCTCGACGTCCGCGAGCAGACCGAGATCTTCCCGAGCGCCCTGCCCGCGCTCCGGGAGGTCGCGCACCACGCGTGGGTCTCGATCGCGGTGGGATGCGACAACGCACTGCACCTTCTGCATCGTGCCGCTCGTCCGCGGTCCCCAGCTCTCCCGCCCGATCGGCGACGTCCTGGCCGAGGTGCAGGGGCTCGCGCGCGCGAGGCGTGGTCGAGATCACGCTGCTCGGCCAGAACGTCAACACGTACGGCCGCGACCTGACGGTGCCGGAGTCGGCCAGGCGTCCGCTGTTCGCCGACCTGCTCCGGGCCGTGAACGAGGTCGACGGGCTCCGGCGGATCCGGTTCACGAGCCCGCACCCGCACGACTTCACGCCCGACGTGATCGACGCGATGGCCGAGAGCGACAAGGTGTGCGAGCACATCCACTTTCCCGCTGCAGTCGGGTTCGGACCGAGTGCTCAAGGCGATGCAGCGCTCGTACCGTCGCGAGCGCTACCTGGGCTGGCTCGAGCGGATCCGTGACGGCGATCCCGGACATCGCGGTGAGCACCGACATCATCGTCGGGTTCCCCGGCGAGACCGAGCAGGACTTCGAGGACACGCTCGACGTCGTTCGACGGGCGCGGTTCGACCAGGCCTACACGTTCCAGTACTCGCCCCGGCCCGGGACGCGCGCCGCGGAGATGGACGACCAGCTCGCCAAGCCGGTGGTCCAGGAGCGGTTCGACCGGCTGGTCGCGCTCCAGGAGGCGATCGCGCTCGAACGGATGCGCGAGCAGGTCGGCTCGTGCGGCCGAGGTCCTGATCGAGGGGCTCGGGCGCAAGGGTGGCGCGCGCGGCCGGACGCGGGGCAACCGCGTCGTGCACGTCGGCGGCGAGCACGCGCCCGGGACGTTCCTCGACGTTCGCATCGTGGGCGCGCACCCGCACCACCTGGACGGCGAGCTCGCGGGGCAGCGGGAGCCGGCCGCCGTCGGGTGATGGCGGGCCAGGGCTCCGGCGCCGAACCGCCGCTCCTCGCGCTCGTCGGGCCGACGGCCGCGGGCAAGACCGAGGCCGGGCTCGCCGTCGCCGAACGCCTCGGCGCCGAGATCGTCTCGGTCGACTCGATGGTCGTGTACCGCGGGATGGACGTCGGCACGGCCAAGCCGACCGCGGAGCAGCGAGCCCGCGGTCCCGCACCACCTCCTCGACGTCGCCGAACCCGTCCGAGCCGTTCAGCGTCGCTCGCTACCAGGAGCTCGCCCGGGAGGCGGTCGCCGGGATCCGTTCGCGCGGGCGGCGCGTCCTGCTCTTGGGCGGTTCGGCCCTGTACGAGCGGGCGGTCGTGGACGACCTCGACTTCCCCGGGACCGACCCGGAGACCCGCAGGGATCTGGAGGCCGAGGCCGCGGTGGTCGGGGCGGCCGGCCTCCACCAGCGCCTCAGCGCAACCGACCCCGCCGCGGCCGCGAAGATCGAGCCGGGGAACGTCCGGCGCACCGTGCGGGCGCTCGAGGTCGCCGAGCTCACCGGCCGGCCGTTCTCGAGCTTCGCCGAGGGTTGGGAGCGTCTACGGGCCCGGTCGGGTCCGGGCGGCGGGCATCTCGATGCCGCGCCTCGATCCTGCGAACCCGGATCGAGGACCGCGTCGCCGAGATGCTCGAACGCGGGCTGGCTCGACGAGGTGCGCGGGCTCGTGGAGCGCGGGTTCGGTGCCTGGCTCACTTCGGCCCAGGCCATCGGGTACGCTGAGTTGGCCCGTCACCTCGCCGGCGAGCTCACGCTCGACGCGGCGATCGCGGGCACGGTGAAGCGCACGAGGGCGCTCGCGCGCCGGCAGCTCGCGTTCTTCCGGCGGGACCCGAGGATCCGCTGGTTCGAGGCGGGCGAGGCCGGGGCCGGATCGGCTCGTCGAGGACGTCATCGCGTATCTGGAGACCGCGGATGGATGAGCTCCGGTTCTGGAAGTACCACGGGACGGGCAACGACTTCGTCTTGCTCGAGGACGTCGAGGGGCGGTTCGACCTCGGCGAGGAGCTCGCGCGCCGCCTGTGCGACCGCCGGTTCGGGATCGGCGCCGACGGGGTGATCCGCGTCGCGCCGTCTTCCGACGCCGACTTCTTCATGGATACCGCAACTCCGACGGCAGCCACGCGCAGATGTGCGGCAACGGGATCCGCTGCCTGGGCAAGCTCGTGTTCGACCGGAGCCTGGTCGACCGCACGGAGATCCGCGTCGACACGCGTTCGGGCGTCAAGACGCTCTCGCTCCACGTCGAGGGCGGCTCGGTCGACTCGGTCACCGTGGGGATGGGGCCGGCCCGGTTCGCGCGCGGGGCGCTGCCGATGACCGGCGACCCGGACGAGCCGTTCGTGGGCGAGCCGTTCGAGGTCGACGGGCGCAGCTACAAGGCGACCGCGCTGTCGATGGGCAACCCGCACCTGGTCCTGTTCGTCGAGGAGGATCCCGACGACGTCGACGTCCATCGGATCGGCCCGATGGTCGAACACGACGAGCGCTTCCCCGAACGCACGAACGTCGAGTTCGTCGCCGTCCAGGGCGACGGCGTGAAGGTCCGGGTCTGGGAGCGCGGCGCCGGCGAGACGATGGCGTGCGGCACGGGAGCGTGCGCTGCGGTCGTGGCCGCGAACGAGGCGGGCCTGGTGCCCGCGAAGGCGCCCGCGCGGTTCCCCGGCGGGGTCCTGCAGATCGAACGGCTCGAGGGCGACGAGGTCCTGCTCACCGGTCCCGCCGTCCGCGTCGCCGAGGGCGTCGTCGACCCGGCGTGGCTGGGGGCGGTCGCGGGTTGAGGGTCGCCAAGCGCGTCGAGTCGCTGCCGCCGTACCTGTTCGCCGAGCTCGACCGCAAGCTCGCGGCCAAGCGCGCCGAGGGCGTGGACGTGATCTCGCTCGGCGTGGGCGACCCCGACCTGCCGACGCCAGACCATGTCGTCGAGGCGATGCGCGAGGCCGTGCTCGACCCCTCGACGCACCGCTACCCGAGCTACTACGGGGCGCTCGAGTTCCGTCAGGCCGTGGCGCGCTGGTACGACCGCAGGTTCGGCGTCGAGCTCGACCCCGAGACCGAGGTCATGGCGATGATCGGCTCGAAGGAGGGGATCGGGCACATCGCGTTCGCGTTCGTCGACCCGGGCGACGAGGCGCTGATCCCCGACCCCGGGTACCCGGTGTACGGGGTCTCGACCCGGCTCGCCGGTGGCACGCCGGTCTCGCTCCCGATGCCCGAAGACGCGGGGTTCCTGCCCGATCTCGAGGCGGCCCGGGTGAGCGAGCGCACGAAGGCGATCTGGCTGAACTTCCCGAGCAACCCGACGGCCGCCGTGGCCGACCTCGCGACGTTCGAGGCGGCGACGGCGTTCGCGCGCGAGCACGACCTGATCCTGCTGCACGACGCGGCGTACAGCGAGATCACGTTCGACGGGTACGTGGCGCCCTCGGCCCTGCAGGCCGCCGGCGCCAAGGACGTCACGCTCGAGTTCGGCTCGGCGTCGAAGTTCTACAACATGACCGGCTGGCGGATCGGATGGGCGGCGGGCTCGGCCGAGGCGATCCGGGCGCTGGGCGTCGTGAAGACCAACCTCGACAGCGGGCAGTTCACCGCGATCCAGCGCGCCGCGATCGCCGCGCTCGAGGGCCCACCGGAGCACCTCGACGAGCTCCGGGCGACCTACCAGCGCCGGCGCGACCTGGTCGTCGAGACCCTGAACGGGCTCGGGTGGTCGCTCGAAGCCGCCGCTCGGCTCGATGCTACGTCTGGGCGCCGGTGCCCGAGGACGACACGTCGACCTCGTTCGCCGACCGACTCCTCGACACGACCGGCGTGTTCGTCGCGCCCGGCAGCGGCTACGGCGAGCGGGGCGAGGGGTTCGTGCGCTTCTCGCTCACGGTCCCCGACGACCGGCTCGCCGAGGCGATGGACCGGATCGCCAAGGCGCTCGCGTGACGGCTCGCTGATGGCGCAGAACGGCAAGCCCAAGCCCCCGGGGGGTTCGGGGGACTCAAGGAGCGAGCGCGGACGCGCGAGCGGTAGCCCCCCGAGAGCAAGGGGCACGCACGAGACCAGCACGCTCGAGTCGCCGCTCGCCGCGACCTGGCGTCCCCGCGTCCCCGAGAAGGCGGTGCTCGTCGGCGTCGGCCGAGGGATCGAAGAGGCCGACCTGGACGAGCTCGCAGCGCTCGCGGACTCCGCCGGCGCGGAGCCCGTCGAACGCGTGCTCCAGACCCGCCAGGACCCGAACCCGGCGACGTTCGTCGGCAAGGGCAAGATCAACGAGATCCACGACGCGGTGCACCGCAGCGGCGCCGAGGCCGTGATCCTCGATGACGAGCTCACGCCTGGCCAGTTGCGCAGCCTCGAGGAGCGGCTCAAGGTCAAGGTGATCGACCGGACCGCGCTGATCCTCGACATCTTCGCGCTGCACGCCCGCAGCCGCGAGGGCAAAGCCCAGGTCGAGCTCGCGCAGCTCACGTACCTGCTCCCGAGGCTCCGAGGCTGGGGCGAGGCGATGAGCCGGCTGGGCGGCGGCATCGGCACGCGCGGACCCGGCGAGACCAAGCTCGAGGTCGACCGGCAGCACATCAAGCGCCGGATCTCGAAGCTCCGCAAGGACCTGAAGGACCTCGCGCGCACGCGCGACGTCAAGCGTTCGAGCCGCGAGCGTTCGGGGATCCCGCAGGTCGCGATCACGGGCTACACGAACGCCGGCAAGTCGACGCTGATGAACGCCCTCACGCGTTCGGACGTGGTGGTGGCGAACCAGCTCTTCGCGACGCTCGACCCGACCGTGCGCAAGATCGACCTGCCGTCGGGGCGCGCCGCCACGATCTCGGACACGGTCGGGTTCGTGAGCAAGCTCCCGCACGAGCTCGTGGAGGCGTTCCGCTCGACACTGGAGGAAGTCGCGCGTTCGACGCTGATCGTCCACATCGCCGACGCGGCGTCGCCCGACGTGATCGAACAGATCGACGCCGTGCGGGAGGTGCTCGCCGAGATCGGCGCCGTGCACATCCCCGAAGTGCTGGCGCTCAACAAGATCGACCGGCTCTCGGAGACCGAACGCGCGAGGGTGCTCGGAAGGATCGACGGCGACGCCGTGCCCATCAGCGCGCGGACAGGCGAGGGGCTCGACGACCTGATGGAACGGGTCGAGCGCTCGCTCCCGCGCTTCCCGATGGACGTCACGATCCTGGTCCCGTGGGGGCGCGAGGACGTGACCGCGATGCTCCACCGCAACGCCGAGGTGATCTCCGAGGACGCCCGCGAGGATGGGACCATCGTCCACGCCCGGGTGGGGGAGCGCGAGTTCGCGACCGTGGCGCCCTTCCGAGTCGAACCGTCCGTCGCCCCCGATCGCGCCGCCGGCTGACCTCCCGCGCCGACGATCGCGCGCTCGGGTAGCCTCCGCGCGTGCGGATCGGGATCCACGTCGGGCACTGGGAGGGGCGGCCGCACGACGTCGCCGAGCTCGCGGTCGAGGCCGAGCGCGCGGGGTTCGACTCGGTCTGGACCTCGGAGACGTGGGGCTCGGACGGCGCGGTCCTGCTGGCGTGGATCGCCGCGCACACCGACCGGATCGGGCTCGGTGCCGGGGTGTTGCAGATGCCGGCCCGATCGCCGGCGGCGGCCGCGATGGCGGCGCTCACGCTCGACCACCTGAGCGGCGGGAGGATGCGGCTGGGGCTCGGCGTCTCGGGACCGCAGGTCTCCGAGGGCTGGCACGGGGCGTCGTTCGACGCCCCGCTCGCCCGGACGCGCGAGTACGTCGACATCGTTCGCGGCGTGCTCCGGCGCGAGGCGCCCGTAACCTCGCCGGGTCCGAACTACCCGCTGCCGCTGCCCGGCGGCGAGGGCAAGGCGCTCAAGCCGAACGTCCGGCCGCTCCGCCCGGACGTCCCGATCTATCTCGCCGCGATGGGACCGAGGAACGTCGCCCTCGCGGCCGAGATCGCCGAGGGCTGGATCCCGTTCCTGTACTCGCCCGAGCAGCCGGCGGCGTTCGCCGAGGCGCTCGCGGAGGGCTCGAGCAGGCGTGACCCGGGTCTCGGGGAGCTCGACGTCGCGCCGATGGTGCCGGTCGCGTTCGACCCCGACCTCGGGAGCTGCCGGGACGAGCTCCGGCCGCTGCTCGCGCTCTACGCGGGCGGCATGGGCTCGGCCGGCGCGAACTTCTACAAGGACCTCGTGTCCCGGTACGGGTTCGGCGACGCCGCGAGCGCGATCCAGGAGGCCTACCTCGACGGCCGCAGGGCCGAGGCCGCCGGCCTGGTCCCCGACGCGATGATCGACGAGCTCTGCCTCGTCGGCTCGGTCGAGCACGTCCGCGAGCGTCTCGACGCCTGGCGGGAGTCCGGGCGTCACCACGCTGCTCGCGAAAGCGAAAGACGTCCGTACCGTCCGCGCGCTCGCCGAGGCGGCCGCGTGAGCGAGGTCGAACGCGACCTGGTCGATCTGGCCCACGACTTCGCCGAACGCGAGATCCGTCCCGTCGCGCGTCACCACGACGAGACCGAGGAGTTCCCCTGGGACGTGGTCCGCAAAGCGGCCGCGATCGGCCTCACCTGCTACGACCTGCCCGAAACCTTCGGCGGCGGCGGGCTCGAGAGCGTCCTGGCGCAGTGCCTGATCGGGGAGGAACTCTCCTGGGGCGACGGCCCGATCGCGAACGCGATCACGAGCAACGGCTTCTTCGCCGGACCGATCCTGCGGATGGGGACCTACGAGCAACGCGAGCGCTGGGTCCGTCCGCTCACCGGTCCCGAGCCCCCGCTGTGCGGGCTCGCGATCACCGAGCCGGAGGCGGGTTCGGACGCCTCGGCGATCTCGACGCACGCCGAACGCGACGGGGACGTGTACCGGCTGACCGGGCGCAAGACGTGGATCTCGGGCGCGCCGCTCGCCGAGTGGTACCTGGTGTTCGCGACGGTGGCACCCGGCACGCGTTCGAAGGGCATCACGGCGTTCGTTGTGCAGAAGGGCGACGACGGTTTCGTGCTCGGGAAGCAGATCCCGAAGCTCGGGAGCCGGTGCTACCCGGCCGGCGAGCTCTTCCTGCAGGACTGCGTCCTGCCCCTCGACCGGCGGATCGGGGAGGAGGGCTCGGGGTTCCGAGGGCTCCTGCGGTGGTTCGAGCAGACCCGCGTGACGCTCGCGGCGAGCGCGATCGGGATCGGGCGCGCGGCGCTCGAGTACGCGGTGGACTACGCGAAGGAGCGCGAGGCGTTCGGGAGCAAGATCCACGAGTTCCAGGCGGTCTCGTTCCGGCTCGTCGACGCGCGGATGCGGCTCGACCAGGCCCGGCTGATGACCCACCACGCCGCACGCCTGGCCGACGCGGGGGAGCCGTTCGGCACCGAGTCCTCGATGGCCAAGCTCGCGGCGTCCGAGGCGGCGTGGTTCGCCGCGTGGGCGGCCGTGCAGACGCTCGGCGGCTGGGGCTACTCGCGCGAGTACCCCGTCGAGAAGTGGCTCCGCGACGCCAAGCTCGAGGAGATCTGGGAGGGCACGAGCGACATCCAGCGCCTGATCGTCGCGCGCGAGATGTTCGGCGACTGAGGTCGCAGGAGCCTGGCTCACTACGAGGCGTGACTGAGGAACGCTGGGACGTCCCCCGCGCCTAGGGTCCTTCGGCACTTGGTGAGCCGACGGGGCGTGGGACGCTAGGTCTGCAACGACTGCGGCGTCAACATCGGCAGTCACGAGCTCGGGAAGGGGGTGAGCTCGATGCCGAAGAAGGAGACGGACAGGAAGGACACCAAGAAGAAGGACAAGGACAAGAAGTAGCCGGTCCTTGCCAACGTGCCCGAGCCGTGCCGCGGCTCCTGGCCGCGGCGCAGCTCGCGGCACATCGTCGGCGGGCCGACGTCGCGTCAGCGGCCCGACCTGTCGATCCAGACGCCGCCGAAGCGGGGAAGGTGCGTACATGGTCGATCCGACCGGATCTCGTCCGCCACCGATCCCCTGGCGTCGAGTGGCCGGCGTCCTGCGGCCGCTTCGGCGGGGGATCGCGGCCATGGTGGGCCTCACCGTCACTGGGGTCTTGGTGGGTCTGATCCCGGCGATCGCGCTGGGTTTGCTCGTGGATGCGCTGGTCGAACGGAACGATCGACCGGAGGCCGTCCTGCTGGCTGGTCTGATCGCGCTCGCGATCGTGCTCGAGGCGGTCGCCTACATCGCGTCCGACATGATGTACGTTCGCAACACGAGCCGTCTGTACCGCAACCTGCGGGTCCAGATGTTCACGGGAGCGCTTCGCAGATCGGCCGGGGGAGCGGACACGGCGGGGCTAGCATCGCGGTTCGTCTCCGATGCCGAGACCTTCGAGCAGGTCACGATCTCGCTGATCGACACGGGCACGATGCAGCTGGTCGAATTCGCGAGCGCCCTCGTCGCGGTCTGGCTCCTCCAGCCGTCGGCCGTCGTGGTTGTACTCCCGGCGCTCGCGTGTATCTGGATCGTGACGAGACGGACGCAGGAGCCGGCCGCAGCCGCCGGGCAGCGCCGCCAGGAGGAGCTGGAGGCGATGACGAGCTCGATCACGTCCGAACTCGATCGCCGCAACGATCCGCGCGGCCCGAGTCGCTTCCGTGGTGCCGCCGAGCGCGTGATGGCAGCTGAGGTCCGGCTCGGCTGGCTGCGGGCGCTGAACCTCCAGGGCTCGGGCGGCCTCGCGAAACTCGGACCGATCGCGGTCGTCGTCGTCGCGGCGTTCGTCGGGACACAGCAGATCGGCACGCTCATCACGCTCTACTTGCTCGCGCAGCGAGCCTTCTGGGGTTTCGACGGCCTCGTCGACCTCAGTCTCGGGATGCAGAGCGTGAGGGGTGGCGTGTGGCGCTGCTTCGACCTTATCGACGCTGCCGGGGAGGACGCGGAAGCAGAGCCACTCGTGGCGGCGACCCAGGAGAGGTGATGACATGACGAGCACAGGCCACGTAAGCCACGTAGGAGATGTCCGCCCGCGGGACGACGACGGAGCTCTTCCCCCGAGCCCGGAGCGCGACCCGACGACGCATCACCGATACCAAGGTGCGCGGTCGTCCGTTGATCCGTTCCAACGTGTGCTCAGCATCCGCGCCCGCGTCGAACGACAGGACGTGCCCTCGTTCGTCCACGACGCGTTGACGGAGATCCGTGTCTACATCGAGGAGCATCACGTGGATGTCGAGGGCCCACCGTTCTCTCTCTCCCGTCCGGCGTGGGGACATGGCCTCGATGTGGAGGTCGGATGGCCGGTGGGTGTCGCGTTCGCCGGGGCCGGCCGGGTCGCGTGCCGCGATCTCCCCGCCGGCCTGGTCCGACGAGGCTGGGATCACACGTAACGAAGGGCCGAGGCTCGACGAGCCGAGCATTGGGATCGACACCGGTCAGCGCCCTGGCGAGCCGATCGCCCACAACCCAGGGTCGTCCCACGGCCCCTCGATCGCGACGTCTGGGTTCTGGCCGCGTTCGAGCGCGAACCGGAGCGCGAGGAGCTGCAGCCGGACCGTCAACGGGATCTGCGCGAGCGGCGACGGCAGGTCGGCCGTCTCCTCGATCCCGGTCACGGGGATGCCGACGGCTCGAGCCGCGGTCTCCACGCCGGCGGTCAGGCCCTGGGTGTCCGGTGGCGCGAGCGTCACGAGGTGGTCGGACGCGTTCAGCGGCACGGCGTGGCCGTGCAGCAGGTACTCGACGTCGTAGCCCTCGGCGGGGAACCTCGCCGCCTCGCGGACCTTGAGCGCGCCCTCTCGAGCGGTCACCGCCGCCGGGACCCTCGCCGGTCAGCACCAGCAGGCGTTCGGGCTGCGCGATCGTCTCGGTCCCCGGCTCCTCGATCGCGGCACGGACCGCGGCCGGGACGCGCGCGAGCGCCTCCGGCGTGTAGGCCTCGGCCCCCAGCTCGTGCGCCAGCCGCGCGAGCTGGACCAGCGCCGCCGTGTAGCTCGCGGTGTAGGTGTGCGAGGTCTCCTTCTCGACGGTCTCGATCGCGTCAGGGAGCGAGCCGCCGCGTCGCGTGATCGGCACGACGGGAAGGCCGGCCCGCGTCGCCATCGTCCACGACGCGCCGGCGAACGCGGTCTCGACACCCGCGTTGTGGCTGATCACGATCACGCCGTCGCCCTGTGCGAACGGCGGCCGGTTCGCGAACGCCATCGAGCTCACCGCCCGCGTATCGCGTCCGGCCTCCTGCAGCATGAGCGCGCCGAGCTCGGCCGCGTGCTGGCTCGTCCCGGTCCCGACGAGCCAGATCCGGCTCGCGTCGCGGAGGCGCTCGGCGGCCGAGGCCGGGAGCGGTGAGGCGAGGACGGCCTCGAGCTGTTCGGGCTGGGACGTGATCTGTCGTTCGAGCGCCGTGGTGTCGGGCATAGGACCTCCGCTTCGGTCCGGCGAGCCTAGAGGACGCGGTGACGGCGCGCGAGCGCTACAGCTTGCGCAGGACCGCGACGACCTTGCCGAGGATCCGCCCTTCAGGGTCCATCTCGAACGGCGTCATCGCTGGGTTCTCGGGGACCAACGTGACCTTGCCGCGCTGGCGGCGCAGGCGCTTGACCGTCGCCTCGTCCTCCGCGGGCCCGGGGAGCAGCACCGCGACCACGTCGCCGTCGTCGGCGGTGTCCTGGCCCCGGACGATCACGACGTCGCCGTCGAAGATCCCGGCGTCGACCATCGAGTCGCCCGTCACGGTGAGCGCGAAGTGCTCGGCGTCGCCCGCGAACCCCATCGGGACGACGAGGTGGTCCTCGACGTTCTCCTCGGCGAGCACCGGCGTGCCGGCGGCGATCCGTCCGACGAGCGGGACCACGACGCCCTCGGCGCGGTTGGCGTCGGACAGCGTCATGGCCCGGGGCTTGGTCGGGTCCTTGGTCAGGAGGCCTCGGCGCTCGAGGTTCGCGAGCTGCGCGTGGACGCTCGAGGACGAGGTGAGCCCCACGGCCTCGCCGATCTCGCGGACGGTGGGGGGGTAGCCCCGCTCTCGGACGGTCGTGGCGATGAAGTCCACGATCCGGCGCTGGCGGGCGGTGAGCGGTCCGGTCTCGGGTGCTTCGGTCGGGTCCCTGGGAGCCATGTCGGTGCCTCCTTCTAGCCTCGGGGGACGCTAGCACGAGGGGAAGGAGCGTTCAAACATATGTTCGGTTCCGTGCTTGACGCCGAACACCTGTTCGGTAGGATGAGCCCATGACTCGAACGCGTGTTCGCCGACGTCGGCTGACCCTGACGGTCTCGCTGGCGCTCGTGGCGGCGGCCTGGGCGGGGCCCGCCGTGCGGGCCCTGGGTTCGCCCGAGCAGCCCACGCGGATCGCCCGGAGCTCGTACGTCGTGCGCGAGGGCGACACGCTCTGGACGATCGCCCGCAGGCTCGCGCCGGAGAGCGACCCTCGGCCGATCGTCGACGTCCTGTCGACGGCCAACGGCCTGGACGCCGGCCGGATCGTGCCGGGTCAGACGCTGGTCGTCCCGCTCGCCTGAGCCGCCGCCCCGTTTGACTCCCGCAACATCTCGCGGCTACCGTGCGCGGGTCCACCAGATGTTGGGGTGTGAGGGGCATGCGGTGTCCGTGGTGCGGACATGATCAGGACAAGGTGGTCGACTCCCGGCCGGCCGAACGCGGCGACGCGATCCGCCGCCGGCGCCAGTGCCTGTCCTGCGGCCGCCGGTTCACGACCTACGAGCGGGTGGAGCAGCTCGCCCTCGTCGTCGTGAAGCGGGACGGGACGAGCGAGCCCTGGGACCGGGAGAAGATGGTCTCCGGGATCCGGAAGGCCCTGGTCAACCGCCCCGTGACCGACGAGCAGTTCGCGGCGCTCGTGTCCAGGATCGAGGAGCGCCTGCGCCGCAAGGGCCCCGAGATCACCTCGCAGCAGATCGGGCTCGAGGTGCTCGCGAACCTCCAGAAGCTCGACCAGGTGGCGTACGTGCGGTTCGCGAGCGTCTACAAGGACTTCCAGGAGATCGGCGACTTCGAACGCGAATTCGGCCTCCTCCTGCAGAAGAAGGAGTCCAAGGCCCGTTCGCGCTGACCCACTACATCTTGTGGATGCCACTCGGCCCGACCACTAGATATCCTTTATCGAACGCTTGACTGTGCCGATCGGCGGGTGCAGAATCACACGCCTGTAGTTCTCCACAGTTCCTTCCCCACCCGTGGAAAGACTGGCCGAGAGCCGATCGACGAGGAGGTGCCGGTGGCCACCAAAGAGGGAGACGTCCGGGTGATCCGGGAGGGGCTGACCTTCAAGCGCTACTTCACGCGCGAAGGGGTCCACCCGTTCGACGAGATCGAATGGGAGACGCGCGACGCCGTCATCCCCAACTACAAGGAGGGCGGCAACGCCTTCGAGCAGCGCGACGTCGAGTTCCCCGTCACCTGGTCGCAGAACGCCACCAACATCGTCGCCCAGAAGTACTTCCGCGGCCCGCTCGGCACGCCGCAGCGCGAGTCGAGCGTCCGCCAGCTCGTCGGCCGCGTGGTCGACACGATCACCGGCTGGGGCCGCAAGGGTCGCTACTTCGCGAGCGACGACGACGCGAAGGTCTTCTCGGACGAGCTCTCGCACCTGCTCGTGCACGCAGAAGGCGGCGTTCAACTCCCCGGTGTGGTTCAACGTGGGCGTGCCCGACACGCCGCAGCAGTGCAGCGCGTGCTTCATCCTCGCGGTCGACGACACGATGAGCTCGATCCTCAACTGGTACGTCGAGGAGGGGACGATCTTCAAGGGCGGCTCGGGCTCGGGGATCAACCTGAGCAGGATCCGCTCGAGCCGGGAGCCGCTCGCCGGCGGCGGCACCGCGAGCGGGCCGGTGAGCTTCATGCGCGGCGCGGACGCCTCGGCCGGCACGATCAAGTCCGGCGGCAAGACGCGGCGCGCCGCCAAGATGGTGATCCTGGACGTCGATCACCCCGACGTCAGCGACTTCATCTGGTGCAAGGCGCGCGAGGAGCAGAAGGCGCGCGCGCTCCGCGACGCCGGGTTCGACATGGACCTGGACGGCCGCGACGCCTACTCGATCCAGTACCAGAACGCGAACAACTCGGTCCGCGTGAACGACGAGTTCATGAAGGCCTACGAGCAGGACCAGGACTGGAAGCTCAAGGCGGTCATCACCGACGAGACCGTCGACACGGTCCGCGCCCGCGAGCTGATGCGCGAGATCGCCCAGGCCGCGTGGGAGTGCGCCGACCCGGGCATGCAGTACGACACCACGATCAACGAGTGGCACACGTGCCCGGCCACGGGCCGCATCAACGCCTCGAACCCGTGCTCCGAGTACATGCACCTGGACAACAGCGCGTGCAACCTGGCCTCGCTGAACCTGATGAAGTTCATCGACGCCGAGGGCACCTTCGACGTCGAAGGCGTTCCGCAGGGCCGTCGAGGTCGTGTTCACGGCCCAGGAGATCATCGTTGGCCCGGCCGACTACCCGACCGAGAAGATCGGCGAGAACGCCCGCGCGTTCCGCCAGCTCGGCCTGGGCTACGCGAACCTCGGCGCGCTGCTGATGGCGCGAGGGCTCCCGTACGACTCCGACGGCGGTCGGGCCTGGGCCGGCGCGATCACCGCGCTGATGACCGGGCAGGCCTACCGGACCAGCGCCCGGATCGCCGAGGCGATGGGGCCGTTCGAGGGCTACGAGCCGAACGCCGACGCGATGCTCCGCGTGATGCGCAAGCACCGCGCGGCGGCGGACGAGATCGACGGCGACGCGGTGCCCGAGGCGGTGCTCTCGGCCGCGAAGCAGTCGTGGGACGACGCGATCGCGTTCGGAGCCAAGCACGGGTACCGGAACTCGCAGGCGACGGTGCTCGCGCCCACCGGCACGATCGGCCTGATGATGGACTGCGACACCACGGGCATCGAGCCGGAGCTCGCGCTCGTCAAGACCAAGAAGCTCGTGGGCGGCGGGACGATGCAGTTCGTGAACCAGACCGTGCCGCGGGCGCTCGGCCGGCTCGGGTACGACCCGTCGCAGGTCGAGGACATCGTCGCCTACATCGCCGAGCACAACTCGGTCGAGGACGCGCCGCACCTGCGCGAGGAACACGCGGCGGTGTTCGACACGGCGATGGGCGCCCAGCCGATCCACTACATGGGGCACGTGCGGATGATGGGGGCGGCCCAGCCGTTCATCTCGGGCGCGATCAGCAAGACGGTCAACATGCCCGAGCACGCCACGGTCGAAGAGGTCGAACAGCTGTTCATCGAGTCGTGGAAGCTCGGCCTGAAGGCGGTCGCGATCTACCGGGACAACTGCAAGGTCGCGCAGCCGCTGTCGGCGGACAAGAAGAAGAGCGCCGCGGCGCCACCGGCGGGCGAGCTCGTCACGCCGGTGCGCAAGCGCCTGCCACAGAGCCGGCCGTCGATCACGACGAAGTTCGAGGTCGGCGACGCCGAGGGCTACATCACGGCGAGCTCGTACCCCGACGACGGGATCGGCGAGATCTTCCTGAAGTCGTCGAAGCAGGGCTCGACGCTCGCGGGGATCACCGACGCGTTCTCGATCGCGGTCTCGATCGGCCTGCAGTACGGCGTGCCGCTCGAGACCTACGTCTCCAAGTTCATCAACATGAAGTTCGAGCCGAGCGGGATGACCAACGACCCGGACATCCGGTTCGCGACGTCGCTCGTGGACTACGTGTTCCGCCGGCTCGCGCTCGATCACCTGCCGATCGAGCAGCGCGAGGCGCTCGGCATCCGGTCGATCGACGAGCGCAAGGAGACCGCGGCGGCCGAGGCGGCCGAGAAGCTCGGCACCACGGTCGAGGAGGTCATCGCGGCCGTGAAGGCCGAGGCGCCCCCGTCGCTCCCGATCGTGGAGTCCTCGGGAGTTCCGCAGGCCAACGCCGCGGACGCGCCGCTCTGCTACACGTGCGGCTCGAAGATGCTCCCGGCCGGCTCCTGCTACGTCTGCCCCTCCTGCGGCTCGACGAGCGGCTGCTCGTAGCCGACGAGGCGGGCCGGGGCCGACGCTCCGGCCCGCGCGCGTTGGGCTAGGCTCGCGGCGATGGCGCATCGGCTCATCGGGATCCACCACATCCAGCTCGCGATGCCGGTCGGCGAGGAGGAGGCCGGCCGCCACTTCTACGGCGAGCTGCTCGGCCTGCCCGAGGTGCCCAAGCCGAGCGAGCTCGCGCCGCGGGGTGGTCTCTGGTTCCGCTCGGAGGGGCTGGAGGTCCACCTGGGCGTCGAACGCGCGGACTTCCGCCCCGCCACCAAGGCGCATCCCGCGTTCCTGGTGACCGGCCTGGACGAGCTGCGCGAGCGGCTCGAGGGCGACGGGTACCGGATCGACGAGGACGTCCAGCTCGAGGGGTTCCGCCGGTTCCACGTTCGCGATCCCTTCGGCAACCGCCTCGAGCTCGTCGAACCCGCGTGACCGAGCTCGCCTTCCGGCGCCTGGACCCCGACGCGATCCTGCCCGAACGCGCGCACCCCGGGGACGCCGGGTTCGATCTCCGCTCCATCGAGGACGTCGAGGTGGGGCCGGGGAAGCGGGCCATGGTCCGGACCGGTCTCGCGGTCGCGATCCCGGACGGGCACTCGGGCCTGGTGCTGCCCAGGAGTGGGCTGGCGTCCAAGCACGGGCTCACGCTCGCGAATGCCCCCGGTCTGATCGATGCGGGGTACCGCGGGGAGCTGATCTGCTCGGTCGTGAACCTCGACCGCGACCAGAGCGTCAAGATCGCGCGAGGGGACCGGATCGCCCAGCTCGTGATCGTGGCCGTGCCCGAGTTCAAGCCGGCCTGGGTCGACGAGCTGCCGCCGTCGAGCCGCGGGGAAGGTGGGTTCGGGTCGACCGGGACGCGGTAAGGGACGGTTGAAGCACCGCGCCCGGGGCGCCTAGACTCGAAGCTCCACGCGGACGTGGCTCAGCGGTAGAGCACCACCTTGCCAAGGTGGGGGTCGCGGGTTCGAATCCCGTCGTCCGCTCAGAGAAATTGCAGGTCAGGAGGGGTGTTCCGGGCGCGACCGCCCGCCCGCATCCTCCGCGTGCCGCAACCGTGCCGCAGCGTGACGAGCGTCGAGCGCCTCGGCGATCTCCTTGTCGGCCCGATCCAGCCTCCCGGCGTAGTGCTGCTCGACCATCCGGGTGGAGGTGTGGCCCAACCTGAAGGCCACCAAGACCGGGTTCGCGCCCGCCTCCAGGGCCATCGTCGCGCCCGTGTGGCGTAGTTGGCCGAACCGGAACCCATCGATGCCCGCGCGCGCGAGCGCGGGGCCCCAGACGCGGTGGTAGAAGTTCTGCCGCCGAACGGGTCCGCCCTCGGACCCGGTGAATACCAACCCGCTCCGGGCCCGGCGGATACGCGCGAAGGTGCTCGGCGAGGGCGAAGGTCACGAACTCCGGCAGCGTCACCGTCCGGCGCGAGCGTTCGGTCTTCGGCGCGCCCGCGATCAGGTGGCCCGCCTCGGTGATCTTCTCCTCGACGCGGATCCGGTTCCGGGGGAGTTCGAGCCGCGCGACCCTGAGCGCCACGAGTTCGGAGAACCGGAGCGACGAGTACGCGGCGACGAGGACGAACGCCTTCCATCGGTCGGGCATCGCGTCCACCAGCCGCTCGAGTTCCTCCGGCTGACAGCGTCCGGGGCTCGCGGTGCTCGACCTTCGGCAGTTCGACCCCGGCCGCCGGGTTCGTGGCGATCTTCCCCGCCTTGACCGCTCGGCCGAGTATCGCGCGGAGCACCTTGTGAACATCGCGGGCGCGCGGCGCGCTCCGCGCGGACCCGACGACATCCTCGACGTCCGCCCGGCTGATCGCGTTCAACGGATGCCCTTCCAGGGGACGGAGGTAGGTCTTCCAGATCTCGTCGTAGGAGATCAAGGTCCGCTCGGACAGCCGACCCGAAGTGCGCGCGGCCGCGCGCACTTCCTCCCAGAACGCGCCGAGGGTCTCGCGTCCGGCGTTGGGGTCGTGGTACGCGCCACGGTGCATCGCGTCCTCGATGGAGACCAGGAACCGCTCGGCGTCGGCCTTCAACCTGAACGTCTTCACCCGATGACCCCCGCCCGGGTCGCGCCAGCGGGCCTGCCACTTCCCCGAAGGTGCCTTACGGATCCAGGCCATCTACTTCCCCTTCTTCACCATGTACGGCTCGAGGCCACCCGGATAGGGCACGTCATCCACGGTCCATCCGCAGCGGAAGCACTCGACATCGACGACCGCCATCTCCTGCCGCCACTTCATCGGTGCCCGCGATTGCCAGGCCCATCCGATCGGCGTTCCCTCGGGAGGCCCCATGCTGGTCATCCACGAACCCCAGCGGTCGGGATCGTTGAAGAAGAGTTCGAACTGTCGTCGCCCGACGTCGTCTGAACACCAGGCGACCCGATGGTCGCAGTTCGGGCACCGCAACGCCCACGTCGGGCCGGGTCGCCGATACAGCGTTGCAGCAGCCATGCCCGGATGCTACGCTCCGTGCCTCGGGGATTACAACCGTGTGATTCCCGAGGCACGGACGGACACCACCGGGTTCCGAGAACCCCGGGCAACACCCCGAAGGGGGCGATGCTCGTGGCGTCCGTCCAGATCCCCCGGCTCCTCACGGTCGATGAGGCAGCCCAGTTCCTCGGCCTCGCGCGGAACACGGTCTACATCAACACCCGCGCCGGTCTGATCCCACACTTCAAGGTCGGCGCCGCCGTGCGGTTCGACCTGGACGATCTTCGGGCGTGGCTCGAGGAGAACCGGCGTGGTCCGAAGGTCGGTGACGCCGGATGACCTCCGAACAGACGGAGGGCCGGGTCACCCACCCGGCCCTCCAGGAAACTGTCACCACGGCCACGCAGCGACAGGCCGAGGATAACCCAGGCGGCGACGTGGACCGCGTCCTCGCCGAGATCAGACGTTGGGAGACTGCCGCCCGACTGGTCGCCGACGATCTCGAGTTGAGCGTCAAGGCGAAGTGCCGCGCCTTGCTCGAGATGATGGCGAAGGTGCGGCGTTCCGAGAACGCGGCGTTCTTGGAGACCGCGATCTGGAGGGCGGTCCGACACTTCTTCGAGGGCGACCGCAAGGTCCCCGCCGACGTGATCGAGGCCAACCGCCGACTGATCCGTCGTGGTCTCCACCGCTGCCCCGAGTGCCGTCGCCCGCTCCCCTCATCCTCGGATCTCGACTACTGGCGCGAACTCGGCCACGACTATCGGAGGCCGGCGTGACCGACCCCACTCCCGAAGACCTCCACGACGAGTTCACGCGGGACCTGCCGAAGATCAAGGCGGTTCAGCAGTTGGTCGTCCCGGCGCCGTCGAACCCCTACGCCGTCGGGAAGATGTTCCTCGAGCACCACTACCCCGACGACGCCGTCGGTTCGCTCGTCCGCCATCACCGCAACACGTTCCACCGGTACAACGGCACCTCGTGGCCGGAGTTCGACGAGCGTCGTCTCCACAGCGATCTGTACGGGTGGCTGGCCGGCGCGAAGTACTGGAAGAAGACGAAGGACGACGTGGAACTCGTCGAGTTCGAGCCGACTCGCCACAAGATCGGCGACCTCGTCGATGCGATCGGGGCCATCACGCACCTGGACTTGCACATCACCACGCCCGCGTGGATCTCGGGCGAGGACCGGGGCCAGGTCGTACCGGTCGCCAACGGGCTGCTCACGATCGGCACGCGCAAGTTGATCCCACACACGCCGGCGTACTTCAGCCCGCACGTCCTGCCGTTCGAGTTCGACCGCACCGCACCCGTCCCAGCCAGGTGGCTGCGGTTCCTCGAGGATCTGTGGCCCGACGAGGACTCCCGAGAGGCACTCGCCGAGATCATGGGGTACATCCTCGGCGGCGACACGGCCCAGCAGAAGATCTTCATGCTGGTCGGGCCACTCCGCTCGGGGAAGGGCACGATCGGTCGCGTCCTGACCGGCCTGCTCGGCGCCCACAACGTCGCCGCCCCGACGCTGGCCGGTCTCACGACGAACTTCGGCCTGTCCCCGTTGATCTCCAGGCCGCTCGGGCTGATCTCCGATGCTCGCCTATCAACGCGGGCGGACGGCACGATCGCGGTCGAACGACTGCTGTCGATCTCCGGCGAGGACTCGCTCACGATCGACCGCAAGTACCGCGAGCCGTGGACCGGGAGGCTGCCGACGCGGTTCATGGTGCTCACCAACGAGATCCCGAGGTTCACCGACGCCTCGGGCGCGCTCGCGTCCCGGTTCATCATCCTGGTCCTCACGCGCTCCTTCTTCGGCGAGGAAGACCCGACGCTCACGGACGCGCTGCTCGCCGAGGCCCCGGGCATCTTCAACTGGTGCCTGGACGGACTGGACCGCCTGAACGCGCGCGGCTACTTCCAGCAGCCGGCCGCCTCGGAGGCCGCAACTCTCACGGAGTGTTGTTCGTGTCTTAGCCACCGATTGGGCGACCGCTGGTGCCGCTGTCCCTACGGTTGCCCTGGCGATGTTCCCAGGGGGGGACCGCTAAGGAGGGCATGATGATTGGGACAACGGTCGTGCGAAAGGTGGGTGCCATCGCGATCGCGGCGACGACACTGTCCGCGCTGATCCTGGCGCATCCGACCCTGGCATCCGCGGGGACCCCCACCTGCCACGGGGAGTCCGCCACCATCGTCGGGACCTCGGGGGCGGACAACCTTCACGGGACCTCCGGGCACGACGTCATCGTCGGTCTCGGTGGCAACGACGTGATCGACGGTCGCGGCGGCAACGACACGATCTGCGGCGGCAGCGGGCAGGACACGCTCTCGGGTGGGACCGGGGACGACCGTCTGTACGGTGGCGACGGGCACGACTCGCTCGACGGCGGCTCCGGCACGGACCAGGAGCACGGTGGGTCCGGCTCTGACGAGTGCGACGGTTCGAGCTGCCAGGGGGACGGGGGCGGCTCCAGCTCCTGATGGCTCCGACCCGCACGTCTCGGGACCCAGCTAACCCTGGGTCCCGAGACCGTCGCAGACCCGGGAGCGACGACCGCGGTGGGTGCACGACGGCATCGGTTGCGCGTCAATCGACGAGCGCGCCCGTGCGCGGAACGCGCGCGCGACGACGACGGCGCGCGGCGCGCGACCGCACACGACCGCAGGTCACGGGACCCTGATGGACGCGTTGGCGGGGGCGCCGGGGCGGATGCGGCCGTCAGCTGTGATCGGGTCCGCGATGAACGAGGGCAGCCGGGAGAGTGCGGCAGGCGATGCGGCCGGATCCGTGCGTGTGGCCCACCGGCCATCCGACCTCGACCTCGACGCCGTGCCTCGTGGTCGGGTGACGGATCGAGAACGGCGGCCCCTCGATCTGGACGTGATGCTCCTCGATGTACGTGCGGATCTCGCGCAAGGCGTCCCGGACGAACGCCGGCACATCCGGGGCTTCGACGCGTCCGCGGATGCTGAGGACCGGCTGGAGCCCGCCGACCGGCGGGATCGATTCCTGGTGGGCTTGGTGCGCGAGCGGTGCCCGTTCGTCCTGCGTGGGGAGGCGTCCCCAGTATCGACGGGGCCGGATCCCTGCGTCCTGCACGATCGGTGTCATGTCTCCTGCCTCCTTAGTTGGCCAACGCGAGCGTCTTCCCGCCAGGCGCATCGATCAACTCGAAGCAACGGGCGACCCCGCCCCGGACGCTCTGCATGCTGAGGCTGAGGTCGACGAGTCCGTCGAAGCCCCAGAAGGCGCGCTGCGCGAGGAGGTAAAGCGTGAGGAGCGTGCCGATCTGCTGCGTGCCCAGGAACGCCGACACGATGACGACGGCGATCGGTCCGAGCTTGGCCAGGCCTCCCGAACCCTGGAGGTTCAGCGCCCGCAACCAGCCGAGCCTGATCTCGGCGGCCATGACCCGTTCCAGGGCGGCGTGGACCCGGCCGGGCGCTCCCGGATCGTCACCTCGATCGAGCTCGCGCGTGATCGATCCGGTCATCGCCTCGAGTTCCTCCTGGCGGCGCTGGCCGGCAGAGGCGGCGGGTTCCTGGGTCCGCCTCGTCACGATCCAGATCGCCGCGAGCGCAGGGATCGTTACCACGATCGCACCCGGCTGGAGGAGCGCCACGGCGACCAGAGCGCTCGCGAACTCGACCACCAGCATCGTCCCGCTGTCGATCAGGGACATCGTCACCTGCTCGAGGGTCTCGGCGTCGGAGATGAATCGGGAGGCGAGGCCGGCCGTGTCCCCCCCGTCGCCCGACCGGCGGAGCGCGCCGGCGAACATCTCGACCCGAACGTTCCGATACAGACGGCTCGCGTTGCGCGCATACATGCCATCCGAGGCCACGTACGCGGCCGCCTCGAGAATGATCGCGAGCGTGATCAGGCCCGCCAGCATCATGGCCTCCGGCCTGTCGTTGTGCTCCACGAGCGCGTCGACGAGCACGCCCAACGCGATCGGCGGGATCAGTCCGATCAGGACCCCGCCCACCGTGAGACCGACCATGGCTGCAATCCCGCGACGGAGCGGCCGCAACAATCCCAGGACCCGTCGCCACGGGATCGGCGCCGGGCTGGTCGTGGGGTCTGCGGCCTCCTGCACTGCGGCCATCTTCCAATCTCCTCCCACTCCGACCCGCGCTCTTGACCCCCGGTCTTGGATCTCAGCCGTCACCCACGCCTGTCGTGATGCGCCGAGCGGTGCCGCGGATCGCAGTCCCGGCACCGCTCGGGCACCGGGCAGGCCAGGATCACTTCTTGCCCTTGTCCTTGCCCTTATCGAGCTTCTTGCCGTCCTTGCGCTCCTCCTCCTTCTTTGGCATGGATTGTCACCTCCTTCAGTGATGGCAGCGGTGGCGCGAAGACGGACCCGCGAGTGAGCAGGCGGTCGACGCGCGCCCGTGCGAGTGGATGGAACCGGCTGGCGGCCGTGGCGCGTCCGAAGGGGTCTCCCTCGTCCTTGAATCTGGAGCCGATTTGGGTTTGCCTCATGATCCGCTCGGTGTTCCGGATCGTTCCGGACGGCACACACGAGCCACCAACAACAGACTCCCCCCGACCCGGCCGACGATTCAGGGCCGGAAGGCCCTGTTCGTGAGGGTCGGGGCGGCCATGTGACGCCTAGGTGTTCCGGTCGGCCTCCCGCAGCATCCCGACGAGCACCGCCCGGAGCGTCCGGTCCTCCTCGCAGTCGATCAGCAGCTCGGCGAAGGTGCGCGGCTTCGGGTTCCCCAGAACTCGCCGATCCGGTCGGCGCGCTCGAAGTCGGGAAGCATGAGGACGTGGAGCAGCTCGGCGCGGGGAGCCGGACCAAGGGCGTCGAGGCGCTTCTGGAGTCGGCGCCCGTGTTCGGCGGGACGCACGGGATCGGACGCTAACACGGTCCCGGCGTCCAGCTGCCTCGCCGACCTCTGGGCGGTCTTGCCTACCACTCACCTTTGTCGGGGAGGTCGGCGACGACGGGTGGATCACCCGTCACGTCGACGTTGGCGGGGGGCAGGCCTTCGCTTGCTGGCTGGTTGGTTGTTTCGTGAGTGTCCGATGGTGAAGCAGCGCGCCTCCACATCAGGACGAACAGTAGAACGGTCACGATGCCGATGGTGTTGAGGATCGTGATCGACACCGTGACCAGCGGGTCGGCTCCAAAGGGAAAGATCATCATCAGGAGCATCGGAGCGATGTTGCGTACCGCCGTGGTCGCCTCGGTCGCATGCCTGATTCCCACGTCTTTGACTCGAAGACTGGAAACGAGAAGGTAGCCGCACCCGAGGCCGATGAATGGGCCGGCAAGGGCCGCGATGTAGCTCTCGGTGCCCCATTCCTGAACGAACAGATTCCAGTACGCAACCAGCGTGAAGTTGAGATTGAAGAGCAGACACAGGATCGCAACTCGGACGACCCACCGTGCCAGTGGCGGCGTCAGGTCGGGCCACCAGACCCTGAAGCCGCACCCGAGAACCAGCGGCAGGAGCCATGAAGAGCAGCAGCGGCCAAGCAACATCCCAGGCAGAGGCCTTGAGTTGCGCGTCAACCGCATCGACGGCGAGGGGCAACCCAAGCGGGAGGGCGATGATGGTCCCGACGGTCAAGAGCACTAACAGCGTGGTGGAGATGCCGACATCCGCCTTGGCCAACCGGGCGAGGAGGGGAGCGAAAGGCATACCTGCACACAGGGCTGCGACACAGAACCCGACCTTGATCTCTCCAGGAATCGACGAGGCGATCGTCAGCAGATAGCCGATGAACAGGAGCGGGATGAAGACGAAGTTGATCACCAACGCCCACACGGCAATCTTCCGATGGGCAAAGGCCTGTGCCAGCAGCTTGCCGACCGGAAGCCTGAGGCCCAACCCGAACGTGTTCAAGATCACGAAGAGCACCCCAAACCCGTTGATCAGGACGCTCTGACTGGATTGAGTCGTCATATCGCTCCCTTCTACGCGAGGGCTGATATGAAGCTCCGGCGACATTAACTGTAACCTTGTCGCACCACGGGGTGCTGTTCCTGGACGAGTTCACGGAGTTCCGCCGCGACTCGGTCGAGGCATCCACCAGCCGCTGGAGGACAGGCGCCGACGTGCCGCAGACGTGCCGCAAGAGGAATAGCAAGGACCGATACGGACTGATACCCGTGTGACCCCTGAGCAGGGGTTTTAGGTCGAGGGACCGGATATCGTGCGTGCTTGAGCCACCTTGCCAAGGTGGGGGTCGCGGGTTCGAATCCCGTCGTCCGCTCCAAGGAACCCGGTCACATCCCGAAGGCGCCCCAGGGCACCGCCTCAGTGGCCGATCGAGCGGAAGAAGTCGCGGACGTCGGCGGTGTACAGGTCGGGAGCCTTGTGCGCCGCGAAGTGGCCGCCGTGATCGTAGGTCTGCCAGTGGACGATGTTGCGATGGTCCCGCTCGGCGAACCGACGGATGCCGTAGAAGTCGCCCCCGAACCCGGCGAGACCGAGGGGCAGGGTGGTCGGCTCGGTGGGCCGCTCCGCGTGCGCGTTCTCGTAGTACAGGCGGGCGGCCGAGGTCCCGGTCTGCGTCAACCAGTAGGTCATCACGTTCGTGAGGGCGAAGTCGGGATCCAGGTCCTCGCCCAGGAGCTGGGCGTTCCACGCCAGCAGCCCGGCCGGTGAGTCGTTCACCGCGTAGCCGAGGGTCTGCGGCTGCTGCGACATGAGCGTGTTGAAGCTGAACTTGTTCTCGTAGAACCACTGGAGGGTCCCGAGCTGTCCCTGCTCGTCCGCGCTGAGATCGGTCATCTCATCCGGATCGCCCGACGGGAACGAGAACAACTGGGTGACGTGGACGCCCACCACGTGATCGGGGTCGTGCCGGCCGAGCTCGGGGCTGATCATCGAGCCGGCGTCGTTGCCGACGGCCCCGTATCGGCCGTAGCCGAGCCGCGCCATCAGCTCCGCCCACGCGCGCGCGATGCGTTCGTTGGTCCAGCCCGCCTCGGCCGTCGGGCCCGAGAAGCCATAGCCGGGGAGGGAGGGGATCACGAGGTCGAACGCGTCGGTCGCTTCCGCGCCGTGCGCCCGCGGGTCCGAGAGCGGTTCGATCACGTCGATGAACTCGACGATCGAGCCCGGCCAGCCGTGGGTTATGACCAGCGGGAGGGCGTCCGGCTCGGGCGAACGGACGTGGAGGAAGTGGATGTTCTGGCCGTCGATCGTGGTCGTGAACTGGGGGAACTGGTTCAGCCGGGTCTCCCACGCGCGCCAGTCGTAGCCGTCGAGCCAGCGGTCCGCGAGCTCTCGTACGTACCCGAGCGGGACCCCGTAGTCGGAGCCCGCCCCGGTCACCTCATCCGGCCAGCGGGTTCGCGCGAGCCGGTCTCGGAGGTCGTCGAGGTCCTCCTGGGCGATGTCGATCCGGAACGGTCGGATGTCGTGCTCCACGGCCGTGCCTCCCTTCCCTGCTATCGTGGAACGGAGCGTTCCCTTCCAGGCTCACGCTAGAACGGAATGCTCTGTTCCGCAAACCCGCAGGCCAGGCCCACCGACGGAGAGGGTCATGTCCATGGACGACCGATCGCTCAGCGGTCGCCGCGCACAGGCGGCGGCCAACGACGAGGCGATCCTGCGCGCCGCGCGGGACGTGCTCATCGTCGACCCGACCGCGCCGATCGCTGCGGTGGCGGAACGGGCAGGCGTGGGGATCAGCGCCATCTACCGGCGGTACCCGAGCAAGGAGGCGCTGGTCGGCACGCTGTGCGCCATCGGGCAGGACGTGTATCTCGAGGAGGTCGAGCGGGCGCTCTCGCAAGCGGGCGACCCTCGGGAGGTCTGGGTGGACTGGCTGCGGCGGATCGTCGAGGCCGACACGCATGCCCTGGTGGTGCGCCTGGCCGGTACCTTCACCCCGACCCCCGAACACCTCGAGCGGGCCGATCGGATGAGAGTCCTGGGCAACAAGCTGTTCGACCGGACGAAGGCCGCGGGCGTCCTTCGACCCGGGCTGACGTTCGTGGACGTCGGACTGCTGCTCGAGATGGTGTCCTCGGCCCGCCTGGGCGACACGAAGCGGACGGCCGAGATGCGTCGGCGCTACCTCGAGGTGATCATCGCGGGCACGTTGCCCTCGGCGGGGCGGCTTCCCGGCAAGGCACCGACCTGGGCCGAACAGGCCGCCCGCTGGTTCACCACGCCTCCCCTAAGCCCGAGGTGCCGTCACGCCTGCCGGGTAGACTGGTCGATCCGAACCTGCAACTCGTGTGTTCCGGCGGGGTGGCCGAGTGGTTAGGCAAGGGTCTGCAAAACCCTCTACACCGGTTCAATTCCGGTCCCCGCCTCGGCTCGGCGGTACCATGCCGAACTTCGGGCGCTTAGCTCAGGGGTAGAGCGCTTCCTCGACACGGAAGAGGTCAGAGGTTCAAATCCTCTAGCGCCCACCATAGAACGCAACATC
Source organism: uncultured Actinomycetes bacterium (assembly GCA_963823255.1). Lineage (GTDB taxonomy): Bacteria > Actinomycetota > UBA4738 > UBA4738 > HRBIN12 > DASSJM01. Next base: position 489,240 of record CAWGKU010000001.1, on the reverse strand, counting down.
GGGCAGCGTCGCCCGGTGCGTGCGGCAAGGTCGATCACTAGCTGGGCGTGAATGTCCGGCAGTGTGGACATCCATGTCGACCCCGCTCGAACCCGCTCGACCCAGGACGAGGGGCCTGGCCTCCAGGCCCGAGGTCCCTGGACACGAGGTTCTGGACCTCGAGGGTCGGCTCGAGAACGCCAGAACGACCCGAACCTGACGATCGGCTCCCGCGATCGAGGCCGTACGGCCCGTTCGGCAGAACGCATGTGGGAGCACCATCGAGCGAGACAGCCGCGAGTGAGGGATAGAGTCTCCGCGTGAGAAGTGAGAGGTGAGCGGGACGGCAGAGAAGCCGCATCCGATGTCGGGCGTGGATAGCTTCACGCCGACCGAGATCGCCGGGCTCGTCGAGGAACGTGGTGTCACGAAGGCGAACGCGTCGATCCAGACGACGTTCATCCTGGGCGTGCTCGCCGGGGCGTTCATCGCATTGGGCGCCCTTTTCTCGACCGTCGTGGCGACGGGGTCGCCGCTCGGGTACGGCCCGACGAGATTGCTTGCCGGTCTCGCCTTCTCCCTCGGCCTCATCCTGGTGGTCATCGGCGGTGCCGAGCTGTTCACCGGGAACAACCTCATCACGATGAGCTGGGTGAGCCGGCACATCTCGCTCGGCCGGCTCCTTCGGAACTGGGGGATCGTGTATGTGGGCAACCTCGTGGGCGCCCTGTCGGTGGTCGTCATGCTCTTCTTCGCCGACTGGTGGAAGCAGGCAGATTCGGCCGTAGGAGGAACGGCGCTCTCGATCGCCGTCGCCAAGGCGTCGCTGCCCTTCGGTGTCGTTGTCGTGCGTGGCATCCTCGCGAATGCCCTCGTCTGCCTCGCTGTATGGCTCGCAACCGCCGGCCGAACCGTGACCGACAAGGTCCTGGCGATCGTCTTCCCGATCACCGCCTTCGTGGCGGCGGGCTTCGAACACAGCGTCGCCAACATGTACTTCCTGCCCATGGGGCTGGCGCTCCGGGATCAGACCTCGGTCGTTCGGGCCGCGGGCGTGTCGGCGAAGGAACTTGCCAACCTCGACGTCTCGGCGACGATCGCGAACATCGCGGCCGCCACCGTCGGCAACGTGATCGGAGGGGCGCTGCTGGTCGGCGTCGTGTACTGGTTCGTCTACCTCCGCGCGATGCCGCATTCCCGGGTCGAAGGCGACGGCCGACCCGGCGGCGGCTCCGGCAGACTCAGATGAAGAGCGTCACGGCATCTTGAGCCTCGAGCAGCATCGAGGTCGCCCCGGCGGGCTCGTCGAGCCCGTCGATCATGTCCTCGGGTCGCAGCCCAAGCAGATCCATCGTCATCTGACAGGGAACGAGGCGGACGCCGAGCTCGCGAGCGATCTCGAGCAGCTCGTTCGGGCTCGCGACACCGTGCTCCTTCCCGAGGTGCTTCATCATCGCCGGGCCGGCGCCCCCGAAGTTCATCTTCCCGAGCTTCAGATGCTCTGGATACAGCGTCTCGGCCGTGAGCGGGAACCCTCAGGGCCGAACGACCGAGTCTGAGCGGGTCCCTCGGCCCACTCCGCGACGGGCGATGGTCCCGCCTGCTCGCCGGCCGGCCCATCGACCGCGGGCCCTTCGGCCCGAGCGGGCGAGCGGAGCAGCTCCCTAGTGTGCATAGGCGATGGCTCCTACCGTCGGACTGCCGCGGATGCACAAGGAGCAAGGAGAGCGCCGCGACTTCTTGCCGGATCTGATCGCGCGTCTGGGACGCATCGGCGCTGGGGAGATCGTGCTCGAGGAAGGCTACGGCCTCGGCGTGGGCATCCCGGTCGACGCCTACCTCGAGGTCTCGGGCCGCGCCCGGATCGGCTCCTATGAGGAGTGCCTGGACCAGGATGTCATCGTGGTGCTCCGGTGCCCCGAGCAGAGAGATCTTCGCCGGCTGCGCCGGGGAGCCGTCCTGCTGTCGATGCTGCATTACCCGACGCGGCCGGATCGCACCGCGCTCCTCGCTGACCTAGGCGTTCGCGCCGTCAGCCTCGACGCGATCACCGACCGGTCCGGCCGGCGTCTCGTCCAGAACCTCGAGGCGGTCGCGTGGAACGGCGTTCGCGCAGCCTTCCGCGAGATCCAGCGGCGGCATCCCCATTTCGATCATCCGAGTCGGCGTCCGCTGCATGTCACGTGTCTGGGGTCCGGCGGCGTGGGCGGCTGGGCGGCCTTCGCCGCCACGCGCTACGGCGACCCGGAGCTCCGCGAGTCGCTCGTCGCGAGCAACGTGCCGGGGGTCGAGGTGACCGTGGTCGACTTCGACCTCACGTGGCACGAGGACTACATGCTCGGACGACTCGAGCGGACCGACCTCCTGATCGACGCGACCAAGCGCGCCGACCCGAGCCGTCCCGTCGTGCCGAACGCGTGGCTGGCCGCTCTCCCCGTTGACGGCGTCATCCTCGACCTCGCGTGTGACCCGTACGATCTCGACGGGACCCGACCCGTCGTGAAGGGGATCGAGGGCGTGCCGCACGGCTCGCTCGACCGATACGTGTTCCCGCCTGCGGACGAGGCGTACGACCTGATGGATCCACGGATCGACACGACGCACCGCCGGCTCGCACTGTCGTGCTACTCGTGGCCCGGGCTCGACCCCATCGGGAGCATGCGGACGTACGGCGAACAAATCGAGCCCGTCCTGAGCGTGGTCCTCGGCAAGGCGGCCGGGGACTGGGGCCTGAACGGCGCGTCGCAGCTCGAGCGCGCCGTCGGCGATGCGGAGGTATCGAGATGGTTGAGCGCGAGCACGGTCTGACGTTCGGCTTCCCCAGGATGGACAAGGAAGCCGGGGAGCGGCGGGATTTCCTCCCGCCGTTGATCCATCGTCTCGCCGACCTCGGATGCGAGGTGTTCGTCGAGTCCGGGATCGGAGCCGGGATGGGCTACCTGGACGAGGAGTACGTGTCGTCGCCGCGCGTCCGCGTCGTCGACGAGGACGCAGCCTACCGTCAGGACGTCGTCGTGGTGCTCCGGGCACCGATCGGCAAGTTCGAGAAGATCCGCCGGGGTGCGACGCTGATCTCGATGCTGCACTTCCCGACGCGGCCGGCCCGCGTCCGGCACCTCGAGGAGCTCGCGGTAGACGCGGTCGGCCTCGACACGATCGAGGACGACGAGGGTCGTCGGCTCGTCGTGAACAGCAGGGCGGTCGCCTGGAACGGTCTCGAGGCCGCGTTCGCGATGCTGGAGCGCCGATGGCCGCAGCTCACCTCGCCAACGCGGGGACCCGTGCGCGTGACGGTGATGGGGGCGGGCGAGATCGGCAAGCACGCGGTCGAGGCTGCCACGAAGTACGCCAACGCCGAGCGGTCGGATCTGCTGATGCGGTACGGGGTGCCGGGTGTCGAGGTGGTGACGATCGGACGCAACCTGACCTGCGATGACGACTACCTCTCGCGGCGACTCGCGGCCACGGACGTCCTCGTCGACGCGACGCAGCGACACGACGCCTCCGTCCCGCTGATCCGTAACGCCTGGCTCGGCCTGCTTCCGCTGCACGCCGTGATCTGTGATCTCGTCGTCGATCCGTACCTCTTGGGTGCGGACCCCCCGACGGTGCGAGGCATCGAGGGGATCCCGCAGGGGAACCTCGATCGGTACGCCTTCGACGTCGACGATCCGGCGTGGGAGCTGCTGCCGCCGGAGATCCCGACCGACAACCGTCGGGCGGTGGTCTCGTGCTACTCGTGGCCGGGCGTGCACCCGAAGCGATGCATGGAGCTCTACGGGAAGCAGCTCGCGCCCCTGCTCGAGATGCTCGTCGAGCGGGGCGGGATCGCCGGGGTCCGCCCCGACGGCTCGTTCCATGAGCGCGCGTTCTACCGGGGGAGCCTGCGCGCCCGACCCCGTCCTGTGCCCGTGAGGGAGCTCGTCGGCACCTCGTGAGGTCGGAGGACGCGGCCGGCGCACGTCCCTGCGTCGGAAGCCGCGAGCGGGTCGATGCGAGGTGAGACGGCGCATCGGGGCGGGAGCCGCCTCATGGAGGCAGCACCCGTAGTCACCCAGGCATCAGGACCTTCGGCCCTGAGCCGGGACGGTGCGCGATGACAGGCTTCGCTCCGAAGGAGGTGGACACGATGTTCGAGAGGATCGTGTTGGCCGTCGATGGATCCGAGCCCGCGAAGCGCGCGATCCCGGTGGCCGCCGACATCGCTTCGAAGTACGGGTCAGAGGTGATCGCTGTTCACGTCCTCGAGCAACAGCTCGGGCGGGGTGGACCGATCGCGTTCGATACGACGGAGGAGGCGGCGCGCGTCGCCGACGACGCGGCGAGGTCCTTGAAGGATGTGGGAGTGAGCGCGCGAGCGGAAGCCCGGGCCGCCATCTCGGGGAGGGCCGCGCAGGAGATCATGGACGTGACGGCGAGCGAGGACGCCGGGCTCATCGTGATGGGGAGCCGAGGCATGTCCGACTGGGAAGGGCTGCTGGTCGGCAGCGTCGCGCACAAGGTCGTGCACCTGTCGAGGGTCCCGGTGCTGATCGTCCGCTAGCCCGAAGGAAGATCGGCGTCCGCAGGTGCGGAAAGACCGGCTCGCGTGGAGCCAGGCGACGTCCCTCGGATGGAGCGGTAGTGTTCGCTGCTTGAGCCACCAAGGAGGAGCGACCGGCAGATCGACGGGTGACGAGCGAAAGGTTGTGATCCGCACCGATCGCATCGACGCCGTCATCTTCGATATGGACGGCGTGGTGACCGACACCGCAAGGGTCCATGCCGCCGCCTGGGCGCGGCTGTTCGATCGTTTCCTTGGCGGTCGAGCCGCGATCACCGGTAAGGCGTTTCGTCCGTTCACCGTCGACGACTACCGACGGTTCGTCGACGGCAAACCTCGGTACGCCGGCGTCCGGAGCTTCCTCGCGACGCGTGGGATCACACTTCCGGAAGGTGATCCCTCCGATCCGCCCGACCGCCAGACGGTGTGCGGGCTCGGCAACCGCAAGGACGGCTACTTCCTCGAGCACCTCCGCGAGCATGGGATCGCGGCCTTCCCCACCACGGTCGCGTTGCTCGAGGAGCTGCGTGCGGCCGGGGTCCGGACGGCCGTCATCTCCGCGAGCCGGAACCTGGACGAGGTGCTCGCGGCCGGTCACGTCGGGCATCTCTTCGGTCTGCGGTTGGGAGGGACAGAGGCGGAACGGCTGGGGCTTGCAGGGAAGCCCGATCCCGCGGTCTTCTTGGAGGCCGCTCGACGTCTGCGAGTGCGGCCTCGCCGCGCGGCGGTGGTGGAGGACGCGCTGGCCGGCGTCGAAGCCGGGCGTCGGGGCGGGTTCGCGCTCGTCATCGGCGTCGATCGCTCGGATCACGGCGCCGAGCTCCTCGCGGCGGGCGCCGTGGTGGTGGTCCGAGATCTCGGCGAGGTGCGGGTGGCGACGAGATCGGGAACGCCGGCCAGGTCGCCCAGCCGTGCGCGGCGAGAGGGCGCGACGGGAGACTCAGACTGAACGGCTGGTTGCTCGCCTACGAGGGCTTCGAGCCGGAGCGCGAGGGGCTTCGCGAGGCTCTTTGCACGTTGGGAAACGGGCGTTTCGCGACGCGTGGCGCGGTGCCCGAGGCCCGGGCCGACGCCGTCCACTACCCGGGTACCTATGCGGCTGGCATCTACAACCGACTGAAGTCCGTCGTCGGCGCGCGAGAGGTCGAGAACGAGGACCTCGTGAATCTGCCGAACTGGCTCCCGCTCGCGTTCCGGATCGACGGTGGTCCGTGGTTCGACGCGCGTTCGGTGGACCTGCTGGAGTACCGACAGGAACTTGACCTTCGAGGCGGCATCCTGACTCGTCACGTCCGCTTCCGAAACCATGACGGGTTCGAGTCCGGCGTGACCCAGCGCCGCTTCGTTCACATGGACGACGCGCACGTCGCGGGCCTCGAGACCACGGTGGTGGCGGAGAACTGGTCGGGACGGCTCGACGTTCGCTCGGAACTCGACGCCGAGGTCGTCAACGGCGGGGTCCCTCGGTATCGCGACCTCGCTAACCGGCACCTCCAGCTCGTGGAGCAGGGTGCCGTCGACGACGAGTCCGTGTGCCTGGTGGTGGAGACCACGCAATCACATGTACGCATCGCGGTTGCCGCGCGGACCAGGGCACTGGTGAACGGCGAGCCGGCGGACGCCGGGATCCGCCTCCTGGAGGAGGAGGGCCGGATCGGCCATGAGCTCTCGCTCGACCTCGCTCGCGGCCAGGCGGCAACGGTGGAGAAGGTCGTGACGATGTTCACGTCCAGGGACCATGCGGCGTCGGATCCCGGCGACGAGGCGGGCACGTGGGTCGTACGGGCCGATGGGTTCGGCCCGCTTCTCGAGCGTCACCGTCTGGCGTGGGACCGGCTGTGGGAGCGGTTCGAGCTCACGATCTCCGGAAGCGAGCGGACGCAGCTCCTGTTGCGCTTGCACGTGTTCCATCTGCTCCAGTCCTTGTCCACGCACACCATCGACCTCGACGTCGGGGTTCCCGCCCGCGGACTGCACGGCGAGGCGTACCGCGGGCACGTCTTCTGGGATGAGCTGTTCGTCCTCCCGCTGCTCAACTACCGTCTGCCGATCCTCACTCGCTCGCTCTTGGAGTACCGACACCGCCGACTGCGTGCGGCTCGGTGGGCAGCTCGCGAACAGGGCTATCGAGGAGCGCTGTTCCCGTGGCAGAGTGGGAGCGACGGTCGGGAGGAAACGCAGCGATTCCACCTGAACCCCCGGTCCGGGCGCTGGCTGCCCGATCACTCGCATCTCCAGCGGCACGTCAACCTGGCGATCGCGTACAACGTCTGGCAGTACTTCCAGGTCACCGGTGATCTCGCCTTCCTCCGGTATCACGGTGCCGATCTCATCGTGGAGATCGCTCGCCTGTTCTCCAGCCTCGCCACGTACGAGCCCACGCGCGAGCGTTACGACATCCTCGGCGTGCTAGGGCCGGATGAGTACCACGACTCCTATCCCGGGCGAGAGGAGCCGGGGTTGGACAACAACGCCTATACGAATGTGATGACGGCGTGGCTGATGTGCAGGACCCTCGAGACGATCGATGCGCTGCCCGAGCATCTTGGGAAGGAGCTGAAGGACGAGCTACGGGTGACCGACGAGGAGCTGAACAGGTGGGGGGACCTGAGCCGCAGGATCTTCGTGCCGTTCCACGACGGGATCATCAGCCAGTTCGAGGGATACGAGGATCTCGAGGAGCTCGATTGGCAAGGCTATCGGAACCGATACGGCGACATCGGAAGGCTCGACCGGATCCTGGAGGCGGAAGGGGACACTCCGAACCGGTACCGCCTGTCCAAGCAGGCGGACGTGTTGATGCTCTTCTACCTCCTGTCCCCGGGGGAGCTCACGGAGCTGTTCGGCCGCCTCGGCTATCCGTTCGACCACGAGCTGGACATCTCACGCAACGTGGAGTACTACCTGGCACGCACGTCGGACGGCTCGACGTTGTCCGGCGTGGTCGATTCATGGGTCTTGGCTCGTCTCGACCGAGCTCGATCCTGGGATCGTTTGACGGTCAGCCTCGAGAGCGATGTCGCCGATATCCAGGGCGGGACGACCCGCGAGGGGATCCATCTGGGGGCGATGGCCGGAACGGTGGACATCGTCCAGCGCGCGTACATGGGCCTGGCCGTGCGCGACGATTGCCTGTGGTTCGACCCGGGTCTGCCCGAGGAGCTGGTCAGCCTCGACACGGAGCTGCACTACCGGGGTCATCGCATCCGGGTAGAGGTGAGGCCCGGGTTCCTTCGGCTGACCACGCGTCCGGGGAGGATGGCTCCGATCCGTGTCGGCGTCCGGAACGTGGTCGTAGAGCTCCGCCCCGGGACCGTGACGGAATGGTCGCTCGACCAGGTGTGATCGCATGCTCGCGGATCGAGGGCCCGTCGATGGAGGGACCTTCCGCCCTGTCGCTCGCTCGGGGCCCCTCCTAGGTTGAGTGTGCGAAGGAGGTGAACACGATGAAGCTTGCGGTGTACGAGGAGATCGGCGAGCTGGAGCGTCGCATGGACGACCTGATGCGGTCGTTCCTCGGGCCGAGGGCGCGGTTCATGCGTCCCGCCCTCCCGCTGTTCCTCCACAAGCCGTTCGTGCCGATCACCGACGTCTTCGTCCGCGACGAGGACCTCATCATTCGGGTCGAGCTGCCGGGCATCGACCCGGCGACCGACGTCACGGTGAGCGTCGAGGATGGGTACCTGGTGATCCGTGGCGAACGGAAGCAGGAGGGGGAGCTGAAGGAGGAGGCCTACTACCGGCTGGAGACCGCCTACGGGACCTTCGAGCGGCTCATCCCGCTGCCCGAAGGGTTCGATGAGGGCGAGATCGGGGCCGCGTACGAGGACGGCGTGCTGGAGGTGATGGTGCCTGCGGCAGCCAAGGCGCTCGAGCCTGCGAAGCCGAGGACGATCCCGATCAAGACGGCTCTTCCGGTCAAGGCCGCGAAGGTCGCCTAGAGGGATATCGGGCAGGGCTCTGCGCTCGCCCGTCCTCGAGGAAAGGCCACGGAACGCGGAGTCCGTGGCCTTTCCCGCATGACCGGGCAGCCCTCCAGGCAGTCCAACCGTGACCCGGGGAGTCGCCCGATCGGCACGAGAGCGAAGCCCGGCCTCAGGGAGCGTGTGGTTGCGGCGTCGCGCTCGGGTCCTAGCCGGCGGCTCGCTGCCACGTGCGCAGGTTCTCGACGTGCGAGCGAGGCTCCGCGGCATGCGCACACGTCAGCGGGTCCTCGCAAGAGGGGTTCCCCTCCATGGTGAAGAGGTTGAAGCGGCACTGATCGCAGAAGACGTTCAGCTCCTCGGGGAGGTAGGGGCAGTCTCCCCAACTGCACGATCGCTCTCCCTCACCGCTCGCGATGTCGAACCCACATCCCGGGCACTGGCGGAAACCTTCCCATCTCGCCATATCGATCGCCTCCGTGCCTATTGGACGCCCACGGCACCACCTGCGAGCAGGGCCGATGGGCCTGTTCCGGGCGGGGCGTCCGACCCGGCGAGGCAGCTGTGCGTAGGGCGCGGTTCGGGGCCGATGGTCCTGCGGCGCACAGGACGGCTGGACGCCCGATCCGATGTCGAAGGTCGCCGGTCGGTCGGCTTCAGGTCTGGACGGATCCCGGGATATCGCGCCAATCGTACGGACTCGTGAAGTCGACGAGCATCTGCATGTAGTTCGAGCGGGCGAAGGCGAGTGGGTCGGCCACGTTGGCCTGGCTGACGCTTCCCTTCAGCTGCTCGACGCTCGCGTACTCGTGCTCGTCCATCCACGTCGTCATGCCCTCGAGCACGACGCCGAGGTGCTCGGGGCCATGCCGGAAGAGGGCGCTGGCCATCATCGTCACATCCGCGCCGGCGAGCAGGAGCTTCACGGCGTCCTCGGCCGTCCACACGCCGGTCGTCGCGGCGAGCGAACACGAGACCCGGCCGTACAGCATCGCGATCCACCGCAGCGGCAACCGCACCTCGTCGCTCGTCGACAGGTGGAGCGTCGGATCGACGCGGAGCGTCTCGAGGTCGATGTCGGGTTGGAGGAACCGGTTGAAGAGCACGAGCCCGTTCGCCCCAGCCTCGACGAACCGGCCGGCCATGTGGGCCATCGACGAGAAGTAGGGCCCGATCTTCACGGCCAGCGGGATCGTGACGCTCTCGCGAACCGCGAGTACGAGATCGAGGTACCGTTGCTCGACCTGGGTGCCGCTCACGTCGGGATCGGCCGCGATGAAATACACGTTCAGCTCGAGCGCGTCCGCGCCGGCGTCCTGGATCAGCTTGGCGTAGCGGATCCATCCGCCCCCGCTCGTCCCGTTGAGCGAACCGATCACGGGGATCGCGAGCTCGCGCTTGCACGCCTCGAGGTGCCGGAGGTACTCGTCGGGGCCGGTGTTGTACTCCTCCATGTCCGGCAGGTAGGAGAGGGCCTCCGGGAACGACTCGGCGCCGGTCTCGAGGACGCGGTGCGTCTGGAGCTCCTCATGCTCGATCTGCTCCTCGAACAGCGACTGCATCACGATCGCGGAGGCGCCGGCGTCCTGGAGGCGCTTCAGGTTGTCGATCCGCGCCGACAGCGTCGACGCGGACGGCACCAGCGGGTTGGCCAGCTCGAGTCCGAGGTACGTGGTCCGAAGGTCGACGCTCATGTCTCCGCCCCTTCCGTGTCGGCGAGCGCTCGTTCGTCTCCATGATCGACGGCGAGGCCCGGTGCGTGGCGCTCGACCCCGGCGAGTTGCTCGTACAGCCGCCGGCGCTCCTCGGCATCGGTCATCGCGAGCCGCTGGAGCTCCGCGTACCGCTCCGGCGAGGAGCGGGCCAGCATCGCGAACCGCGCCTCCTTGGACTGGAACTCCTTCAGCGGGAGCGTCGGTTCCCTGCTGTCGAGCTGCATCGGGCGCTGCCCCACGACGGCCAGGCGCGGGTCGTACCGCCAGAGCGGCCAGAAGCCGCTCTTGACGGCCTCGGACTGATGCGTCATCGAGGTCGACATGTCGATCCCGTGGGCGATACAGGTCGAGTACGCGATCATCAGTGACGGCCCAGGCCAGGATTCGGCTTCTGCGAGCGCCTTCACCGTCTGCGCATTGTCCGCCCCGAGTGCGATCTGCGCGACGTAGACGTTCCCATACCCCGTCGCGAACAGCCCGAGGTCCTTGCGTCCGGTCGGCTTGCCGGCTGCCGCGAACTTCGCCACGGCTCCGCGCGGCGTCGCCTTGGACGCCTGGCCGCCGGTGTTCGAGTACACCTGCGTGTCGAGCACGAGCACGTTGACATCGCGCCCGCACGCCAGCACGTGGTCGAGCCCGCCGAACCCGATGTCGTAGGCCCATCCGTCACCGCCGACGATCCAGACGCTCTTGCGGACGAGCGCGTCGGCGACGGCGAGCAGGTTCCGCGACTCGTCGTCCTCGCGGGCCTCGAGCCGTCGCTTCAGCTCCCCGACGCGCTCGCGCTGGTCGGTCAGCTGCGCCTCCTCGTCCTGCGGCGCGCCGAGGATCGCGCGGGCGAGCTCGTCGCCGATCGATCCGGCCAGACGCTCGAGCATGGAGCGGGCGAACACGACCTGGTGGTCGAGCGCCAGCCGCATCCCGAGACCGAACTCCGCGTTGTCCTCGAACAGCGAGTTCGACCAGGCGGGACCACGGCCGTTCGCGTCCCGCGACCACGGGGTCGTCGGCAGGTTGCCACCGTAGATCGAGGAGCACCCGGTGGCGTTCGCGACCAGGATCCGGTCGCCGTACATCTGCGAGAGGAGCTTCAGGTACGGCGTCTCGCCGCAACCCGCGCAGGCCCCGCTGGCCTCGAACAGGGGCTCGAGCATCTGCGAGCCCTTGATCGACGCGACCTTCACCTCGCGCCGATCGGCCGGCGGGATAGCCAGGAAGAAGTCGAAGTTCCCCCGCTCGGCGTCGAGGTGCTCGACCTTCGGCGCCATGTCGATCGCCTTGTGCCTCACGACCTCCTTGGACTTCGCGGGACAGACATCGACGCACACGCCGCACCCCGTGCAGTCGTCGGGCACGACCTGGATCGTCATCCACCGACCGGGGTTCTCGCGGTCGCGCCACTCCTTGTGCTTGAACGTCTCCGGCGCGTGATCGACGGCGATCGGCTCGTAGACCTTCATGCGGATCGCGGTGTGCGGACAGACAAGCGCGCACTTGGCGCAGTCGATACAGATCTCCGGGTCCCAGATCGGGATCTCCTGCGCGATCGAGCGCTTCTCCCATCTCGCCGTGTCGGTCGGGAAGGTCCCGTCGACGGGCAGCGCCGAGACCGGAAGCAGGTCGCCTTTGCCAGCCAGCATCATCGCGGTCACGCGCTGGACGAAGTCGGGGGCCTCTTCGGGCACCGGCGGCAGCCGATGCAGATCGCCGGCCACGCCGGACGGCACGGGAACCTCGTGCATGCCCTGGAGCGCGGCGTCCACCGCCGCGAAGTTCTGCTCCACGACGGAGCGCCCGCGCTTGCCGTAGCTCTTCTCGATCGCGGCCTTGATCCGCGCCACGGCCTCTGCTTGGTCGAGGACGCCCGCGAGGGCGAAGAAGCACGTCTGCAGGATCGTGTTCACGCGCGAGCCGAGTCCCGTCGCCGTCGCGACCTTCTGGGCGTCGACGACGTAGAACCGGAGCCCCTTCTCGAGGATCGTCCGCTGGGTCTCGACCGGCAAACGCTCCCACACGGTCTCCGGCCCGAACGGGCTGAGTTCAACAGGAACGTCGCGCCCGGCGCCGCGACCTCGAGGACGTCGAGCCGCTCGAGGAAGCTGAACTGGTGGCAGGCGACGAAGTTGGCCTGGCCCGGGCCGATCAGGTACGTCGAGCGTATGGGGCGCGGCCCGAACCGCAGGTGCGAGGTGGTCATCGAACCCGACTTCTTCGAGTCGTAGACGAAATACCCCTGCGCGTAGAGGTCGGTACCCTCTCCGATGATCTTCACGGAGCTCTTGTTGGCGCTCACCGTCCCGTCGGCGCCGAGCCCGAAGAACACGGCCCGGACGACGTCGTCCGGCTCCGTCGTGAACGAGTGGTCGACCTCGAGCGAGGTGTGCGAGACGTCATCGACGATGCCGACCGTGAAGTGGTTCTTCGGCCGATCCTTCGCGAGCTCGTCGAACACGGCCTTGGCCATCGCCGGGTCGAACTCCTTCGAGGAGAGGCCGTAGCGTCCGCCGATCACCCTCGGCATCACCGGACGGGCGCCGGCCGCGACGCGCTCGGAGAGCGACGTGACGATGTCCTGGTACAGGGGCTCGCCGGGCGCCCCCGGCTCCTTCGTCCGGTCGAGCACGGCGATCGCCCGAACGGTGGGCGGGAGCGCTCCGGCGAACGCTTCTGCGGAGAACGGACGGAAGAGCCGGACGTTCACGACGCCGACCTTCTCGCCGCCCGCGACGAGCGCGTCCACGGTCTCCTCGACAGCGCCGACGCCTGAGCCCATCACCACCGCGACCCGCTCGGCGTCGGGCGCCCCGTGGTAGTCGAACAGGTGGTACGCACGGCCGGTGAGCTCCGCGAATCGATCCATCGTCCACTGCACGACCTGCGGGACGATCGCGTGGAAGGGGTTCGACGCCTCGCGGGCCTGGAAGAACACATCGGGGTTCTGGGCGGTCCCGCGGAGCACCGGATGATCGGGAGAGAGGGCGCGCTCCCGATGCGCTCGGACGAGGTGGTCGTCGACGAGTTCGCGCAGCACCTCGTCCGGGAGCGAACGGATCACGTTCACCTCGTGCGAGGTCCGGAAGCCGTCGAAGAAATGCAGGAACGGCACCCGACACTCGAGCGTGGCCGTATGCGCGATCGCGGCCAGGTCCTGAGCCGCCTGCACGTCCGAGGACGCCAGCATCGCCCACCCCGTCGGTCGGACCGCCATCACGTCGCTCTGATCCCCGAAGATCGACAGCGCGTGGGTCGCCAAGGTCCGTGCGGCGACGTGGATCACGGCTGGCGTGAGCTCGCCGGCGATCTTGTACATGTTCGGGATCATCAGTAGGAGGCCCTGTGACGCCGTGAACGTGGTGCACAGCGCGCCGGCCTGGAGAGCCCCGTGCAGCGCCCCCGCGGCGCCGCCCTCGCTCTGCATCTCGATCACCTGCGGGACCGCACCCCACAGGTTCGTTCGCCCCCTGGCCGACCAGGCGTCCGCGAGCTCGCCCATCGGCGAGGAAGGTGTGATCGGATAGATCGCGATGACCTCCGACAGCCGGTGGGCGACAGCCGCGGCCGCCTCGTTCCCGTCGACCACGATCAGCGTGCCCATCTGATCCATCTCAACCTCACCTCGTTTCGAGAGCGACGGAGCCGGGGAGCCTCGGTCACGGTTGGACTCTACCGCTCGGACTTCGCGAGCTCGCTCGCGCTCAACCGCTCGCCGACGCGATCGAGGAAGTCCTTAACGGTGGCCTCTGCGACCCGATGCAGCAACGCTCGGTCGAGCATCCGACCCACCGCACCCATCGGTGCGCGATAGCGAGCACTGATGGAGAGCTGCGTCCGGTCCGGACCGAGCGACGCCACCTCGACGTCCGCATCGAGCTGCGGGAACAACCCCTCGGGCCTCGTCGCGCGCCACGTCATCGGCAGCACGGTCTTCGACGGGGTCCGGATAGGGGAGCCGAGCTCGATCTCGACCTGTTTGTCGATCCGCCTGGTGTCCACGGCGAAGCCCACCTCGGCGAGCAGATGCTGACCCCGATCCTCCGCGGCGCGCAACAGACCGGGGACCCACGTTCCGGGATCGTCCAGGACCGCGGCCTCGACGTCTGGGAAAGGGGCGGCGATGTCCAGGTAGTAGCGCACGAACATGGCGGCAAGGATGCGGCCGGAGGGCGACGAGCCCCAGGGACCTTCGGCCTGTCGAGCACGGGACCCTCGGCAGGGGACGCCCCGGGCTCCCGTGGCGATGCTGGCGCACATGGATGGATACACGCGGAGCGTCCTGGTCGTCGAGCACGACCCCACCGAGCGCGAGCGCCTGGCCTCGACGCTCGAGGGTGATGGATTCCAGGTCCTGCTGTGCTCAGGACCGACCGAGCCCGACTACACGTGCATCGGCTCGCGGAGCGGGACGTGTCCCCTCGCAGCCGAGGAGGCCGTCGTCGTCCTGGACATGAGCCTGGACAGCGAGACGGTCATGATGGGCACCCCCGCCGAGGAGCTGCTCGAGATGTACCTGGGATCTGGTCACCCGGTCCTGGCCCTCGGTTCGCGCCCGGGCGAGGAGATGTCGGGGCGGTTGCTCCGTCGTCGACGCCACCCGGAGGCCGCCGTGCTCACGGAGGCTGTCTGGCAGCTGGCCTCTCCGAGGCGCTCGGGACCCGATCTCACGTCCGAACCGGACCTCTAGCCCTGAACACACGGATGCCCGGGGTTCCGTCACATGACGGTGCCCTGAGAAAGACGCGACAGAAGGAGAGATCGATGATCAAGCTCAAGCACATCCGCAGGCTCGTGGTCGGCGTCGCGATCCTGCTCGTTGCGCTCCTTTCCGCGGCGTGCAGTGGCGAGGGCGAGGCGGGATCGGTCGCCGCAGAAGGAGACTCGGCGGCGCCCGCGACCTTCGCGGTCTCGCTGACGGAGTTCGCGATCTCGCCGCCGATGATCCACGCTCCCGCGGAACAGGCGCTCTCGTTCACGGTGACGAACGATGGCACGGCCCCGCACACGTTCGCGGTCGATACCGAGAACGGTGTTGAGCAAACGCCTCAGATCCAGCCGGGCGACACGATCACGCTGGAGGTTCCGACGCTCGCGGCCGGCAACTACAAGACGTACTGCACGATCCCAGGACACGAGGGAGCCGGGATGGTCGGCTCGCTCATGGTTCAGGCCGGCGCGGTCGTGGCAGCCGGGACGAGCGGCGCCTCCGGCGCCAGCGGTGCGCATGCCGGGATGAGCGTCAAGGAGATGCTCGACGGCCACCGGGAGAGCGTCGAGGCCTTCCCTGCCGAGACCGACTCCCAAGGCAACCAGCCGCTCGAACCGGCGATCGAGAACGGGGTCAAGGTCTTCGAGCTCACGGCCGAGGAGATCCGGTGGGAGACCAAGCCCGGCGTGTTCGTTGACGCGATGGGCTTCAACGGGACGGTGCCGGGTCCGGAGATCCGCGTCAACCCCGGAGACCACGTGCGGATCATCCTCCGCAACGAGATGACCCAGCCGACGATCCTGCACTTCCATGGGTTGACCGTGCCGAACGACATGGATGGCGTTCCGTTCATCACCCAGGACCCGATCTTGCCGGGCGGGTTCTTCGTGTACGAGTTCGACGTCGTCGACCGACCGGGGATGTACGTGTATCACTCGCACTTCAATTCCACCGAACAGGTTGGCAAGGGCCTGTACGGAGCGTTCTACGTCGAACCCAAGGGCGGGGACTGGAGTCGGGTGTACGACCAGCGGATCGACGTCGAGAGCACGCTGTTCCTCGGCGACGGCCCCACGGGCTACGTGCTGAACGGCAAGGAGTTCCCGGCGACACAGCCCATCGTCGCGAACCTCGGCGACGAGGTGTTGATCCACCTGGCGAACGACGGCGCCCAGATCCATCCGATGCATCTGCACGGCTTCCATTTCCAGGTGGTGGCCGAGGACGGGTTCGTGCTCGACCCCCAGCTGCGCTACATGGCCGACACGTTGATGGTCGCGCCCGGTCAACGGTTCGACATCCTCGTGAACGCGGAGTACCCGGGGGTGTGGGCCTTCCACTGCCACATCCTTCCTCACGTCGAGGGGCCTGAGGGGATGTACGGGATGGTGACCGCGCTCGTCGTGCAGTAGCGGTCCCCGTCAGGAGGCTGCGATCCGTCGCCTCGTCATTCGGCGTGGGTGGCGAGAGATGGATCCGAGATTCGCCTCTCCCGAACCCGGACGTCACCAACCCCTAACCCGCCCAACGGTAGCGTCGGCGGTGAGGTTGGCGAAAGGAGCGGTCATGAACAAGCGATCCGCGATCGCGATCGCCGGGGGAGTCACCGGCGCGCTGATCTCCGGTGTCGCCGGATACAGCATCCGGATCCACCAGCCCCTCGTCGTGGCGAGCGCAGACCCCGCCAAACCGATCGTGAAGACCCAGACACGGACGATCACGATCCACAGGAAGGCGAAGCGGAAGACTCCCGCCGCCGTCGTGGTCCGTCGGGCTCCGAAGCTCTCCGCTCCCGGAGTTGCCCCGTCGCAGCCCCTCCAGCGGACGGGTGGAAGTTCCGTCGCGAGCGGTGAGCAGGAAACTGAGCGCGACGACGAAGGCGGCGGCTATGAAAGCGACTGAAGGGGACCTGCGTTACCCGCCAGATCACGTCGAGGGAAGAGAGCAGTCGCAGCCCGCGACCGAGCGGCGATCCTTCCGATGCATGGGAACGTCGGTAACGCTCATCGCGCCGGTCCCGGAGGGTGGACAGGCTCGGGCTCGATCCGACGAGGCGTTCGAGATCGTCGAGCGGACCTTCGTTCGAGAGGACGAGAGGTTCAGCCGGTTCCGGAAAGGGACCGAGATATCGCTGGTGAATGCCTCCGCCGGGACGTGGACGCCGGTATCGGCGCCGTTCCTCAAGGTGCTGCACCTGGCTCTGGAGGCCGCACGGATCACGGACGGCCTGTTCGATCCGACGGTGCTCCCGGCTCTGTTGGCCATCGGATACGACCGCGACTTCGACGAAGTGATCTCCGGGGCCCGACTGATCCTTCATCCACCGGAGCCCTGCGGTCGATGGCAAGAGATCGAGACCGACGACGGGCGCATCAGGCTGCCCGCCGACGTCGCGCTCGATTTCGGCGGCATCGCCAAGGGTTGGACCGTGGACAAGGCGGCGCGGAGGGTGAAGCGGCTGCTCCCCTGGGGCCTCGTTGACGCGGGCGGTGACCTGCGGATCATCGGTCGACCACCACGGGGGGGTCTGCCGATCGGCGTCGAAGATCCTTTGGACCCGCGCGAGGAGATCCTCCGACTGCACATGGAGCGCGGGGCACTCGCGACCTCCTCGGTGACCATGAGGAGCTGGGGTCCCGGGATCCACCACCTGATCGATCCCCGTACCGGCCGGCCCGCCGACACCGGCGTCCTGCAGGCGACCATGTGGGCGCCCTCGTGCGCGGCCGCCGAGATCGGGTCGAAGTGGGCGCTGCTTTCGGGGGATCAGATCCTCGATCGCCTGCCCGCGATCCTCGTGCACGAGGACGGCTCGATCGTCACGAACCTCGCGACTGACGTTCTCGACTGACGCTCTCGACGCGGATGTCGCTCACCGCGCGCCGGCGTCCACCGTCGCCCGCGGTGCTCGCTCCCCGGACGGCTCCTCCCGCGGTGCCCGCCGTTGGGGTCGCAACCCGATCGTCAAGGCGCGGGTCAACATGAGGAACAGGACGAAACCGCCGGTCGCGACGTATCCCCACCACATCCACGGGACGCACCGTGTCGGTGCCGGCGAACACCCCGTGCACCAGAGCGAGGGCGAAGGCAGGCACGGCGAGGAGGTGCGCCGCTCGCCAGATCCTGGTGCTGAGGTGCTTCCTGATCCACGAGGTCACGAGAACGACCAAGAAGGCGTACATCCCGATGATGCCTATCGCGACGGGCACGGCGCGATGCGTGGTGTGCAAAGGAAGGAGGATGTCGATCGGGGCGAAGCGGACGTACGTGTCCAAGAGAAGACCTCCGATGTGCACTCCGAGCAGAAGCAGCGCGGTGTTGGCGAGGAACTGATGGATCGTGGTCGCCGTCGCCCGCGCCACGCGCTTGCCGACCAAGGACGTGGTGCCGATCAGTCCCCACGTCACCGTCGCCCACAGCATCAGATACGCGGCGATGCCGGCGGCTCGTAGGACGATCCACGTCACCATGAGGTCAACTCCTCGTGCTGCGTTCCGCCGAAGCTGGTGAGTACCCGGCCGTCCGAAAGCACGAGGGCGGCCGAGACCATGGACAGGACTGGGGGGCCTTCGAGGATCGCCCGTTTGGCCAGGACCTCGGCCTCGGCACACGTGGGCGCCCACGCCGTGGCCTGGAGGACGCTCGTGCAGGCGGGTAGGGATGTCCTCGGGTCGATCAGCTGATGCGATCCCACTCCCCATCTCCGGCCGACCACGGACGATGTTGCCAAGGCTCCGGCCTCGACACCCAGCTGCAGGATCTCGATGCTCGGATCGGCGGGATCGGCGATCCCGATCGTCACGGGTTCCGCGGTCAGCCCTGCGATCCTCAGATCGCCCGCGGCATCGATGAGTGTCCACGTCAGGCTCCCGATGCGATCGGCAGCGACGTCCGCCGCCCACCCCTTGGCGATGCCGCCGAAATCCAATGCCACCCCTTTCGGGAGGAACAACGATCGCTCTTCCAGCACGACCTCGCGCCATCGAGCCGAGGGAGCCGGCGGAGTTCGAACGACGGGCGTGGTGGCGATGAGCTCGTCGTAGTCCCGGTCATACCCAGCCGCGATCAGCGCGGGAAGGACGGTCGGGTCGAAGAGCCCGTCGGTCGATCTGGCCGCGGAGAGCGACATCTCGAGCAACTCCGCGAACCGTTGGGAAACCGTTTGCCGGTGCCCTGCCCGCTCGTTCACCATGGACAGCTCGCTGTCCTGTCGGAACCTCGAGAATCGGGCGTCCATCTCCTCGAACACGCGCTCGACCGCGCCCGCGGCACGGAGGAAGTCGCCGTCCTGCTGTTCATCGGCCTCCGACGGCGCCAGCACCGCGATGTCCATGCCCATCGAGCGGAAATCGTGTCGTTGCATCGCTGGGCCGGTGAACCGGTTCGGACGTGTTCGGGAGCCGGCTCGGCTCGTCAGCATCCCGAGCATCGCGTCGTTCCCGTCGATGACGATCCGGAGGTCCCGCCCGCGGACACGTACGTCACTCGGGGCGCGGGGGTCGCCGGCGCGCGAGGTGTGATCACGATCCGGCGGATGGTTCGATGCACGATCACGATCGGGCGCTGAACCGTTGCCGAACCCTCCGACGGCTTCGGCACCAGCGCGATGGCCGCCGCCGGAGAAGCGAACCCGATCCCGGCGGCGAGCCAGGCGATCGCTCGGAGACGTCGCTTCGATGCCCTGGTCCTGGGGGTTCGGGGTACCCGCTCCGAGCCGGGTGGCCGATCCAGGTGCGGTGCCCCCAGCTCGCTAGTCGTCGTCTGCCGCGCCATAGTGGTGCTCCATCTCGTGTCCGGGAAGCCCGGAGGTCATGCCAGCGCCGCCCATCGTCGCGGCCGGGCGGATCGGTGCGTTCCGCAGGTCGTCATGAACGGGTCCGTAACTCAGGATGTGGACGGTCGGCTGGGTCCCGAGCGTCCCGGGTCCCCCAGGCGACCCGATCGAGCTGAAGATCCCGAGGTTGATGACCAGAGCCATCGCTCCCGCCAGGACGGCGGCGGCGAGGCATCCCGCGAGTGCGACGATCGATCGTCGGGTGAACGAACGGGGTCCAGCCATCACGTGCTCGACGCTACCCAGCAGGGGGCCAGCCACGGGCCAAAGGGCGGTAAGCAAGCGGGAAACTCGGCCCTGACCGCGGCAAGGGTTCCCCGTAGCGTTGAGGTATGCAGGAGACGGTGGGCATGCCGCGGGGCCGCCTCGTCCTCGTCGAGGACGAGGACGCCATCGTGCGACCGTTGGTCTCGGCGCTCGACCGGGAGGGATTCGAGGTCCGTAGGTTCGTCCGAGCCGAGGATGCACTCGATCGCCTGCCGAGTCTCGAGGCCGATCTGGTGATCATGGACATCACCCTGCCCGGCATGTCCGGGATCCGGGCGTGCGAGCTGATCCGAGAGCGGTCGCCCATCCCCGTCCTGATGCTGACCGCGCGCGGGCAGGAATCCGACCGACTCACCGGGTTCCTCGCCGGAGCGGACGACTACCTGCCGAAACCGTTCAGCGTTCACGAGCTGATCGCTCGGATCCGCGCGATCCTTCGGCGAACGCGGGGGTCCGAAGGCGCGCCGCAGAGCGGGATCGCCGTCGGCGATCTCGAACTCGATCCCAGCAGACGGGAGGTGACGTCGGCGGGGCGACCCATTGACGTCACGCCTCGTGAGTTCGACCTGCTCGAGTGCCTCTTGCGTCGGAGTCCGGAGGTCGTACCCCGGAACGAGCTGATCGCCGAGGTATGGGATCCGCACTGGTCGGGTCCGACCAAGACGCTGGATGTCCATATCGCCCAGATCCGCCGGAAGATCGAGCGTGACCCTTCCCGTCCCCGGTATCTCCACACGGTCCGCGGGATCGGCTACCAAGCGAGGGACGCATGCGACGACGACTGATGTTGGGCGCGACCTATCTGCTCGTGGTCGTGATCGTCGGTCTCGCCGTTCCCTTCGGGGTCACGCTTCGCCATCGTTTGATCGACGAGCTCGGTGGCCGCGTGGAGCGCGAGGCGTTCGCCGTGGGCGCTGCCATCGAGGACCCCTTGGAGGGCGGGCGTCGCCCGACCCTCCAGCCGCTGGTGCAGCGGGTGGCGGGTCGGATCGGAGGCCGGGTCCTGGTCACGGACGGGAGTGGCATCCTGCTCGCCGACTCGCTGGAGCGTCCCGGTCCCCAACCGATCTCCTACCTCACCCGACCCGAGATCGCGAGGGCCCTGGCCGGGCTGCCGAACTGGGAGGTCCGTCACAGCACCACGCTCGGCTACGACCTGCTGGTGAGCGCGGTCCCGATCCGGTCGGCCAACGGGATCCTCGCCGTCGTCCGCATCTCCTACCCCATGAAGGACGTCATGGGGTCGATCCATCGGTCCTGGCTCTTCCTCGGCATCGTCGGCGCGGTGACGCTGCTCATCGGCCTCGCACTCGCGTCCTGGCTGGCTCGCTCGCTCACCCGACCATTGCGCGATGCCACCGGCGTGGTCCGCCGGATCGCCGGAGGCGACCTGGATGCACGGGTGCCCGAAACGGGTCCGCCCGAGGTGCAGGAGCTTGCCAGGGACATGAACCTGATGACGGAGCGGCTCTCCGATGTGTTGCGGGCCAACCGTGAGTTCGCCGCGAACGCCTCTCACCAGCTGCGGACGCCGCTCACGGCCCTCCGGCTGTCGCTGGAGGAGGCGGTTGAAGGCGACGACCCGCGCACCGACGCGCGCACGGCGCTCGGCGAGGCTGACCGCCTTGCCCTGATCGTCCAGTCGCTCCTTGCCCTTGGCGCCGACCGAGAGCCCTCGGCCGAGCCGATCGAGGTGGCCGAGGTGGCGCGCTCCGTCGTCGACGAACGGCCCCTGCGCGGCGTCACGGTGGTCGTTCAGGGGGAAGGGTATGCGGATGCCGGGCGGGATCGCTTCGAACAGGTCCTCGGCAACCTCGTCGACAACGCCGTCCGGTTCGCTCGTGAGCAGGTCCGCGTTGACATCAGCCGAGACGCGGATCGCGTGATGGTACGCGTGGACGACGACGGGCCGGGGGTGCCGCTCGGTGAGCGCGCCCGCGTCTTCGACCGATTCACGCGGGGAGGCGAGCCGCGCGGCCAGGGATCGGGGCTGGGTCTGGCCGTGGCGCGGGAACTGGCCAGCGTCGACGGCGCCTCGATCGCGATCGGCGACAGCGAGCTCGGCGGGGCCCGCTTCGAACTCGACTATCCGGCCGCGAGGCTCGTCCTGGTCGAGACGCGGCCGGACGTGAGCACGATGAGGATGCCGCGGGTGTTGATCGTGGAGGATGAGGAGGCGATCGCCAAGCCGCTGGCGGCGGCGCTGCGGAGGAATGGGTTCACGCCGCGGATCGCCTCCACGGCGGCGGAGTCCATCTCCGATCTCGAGACCTGGCGTCCCCAGGTCATCCTGCTGGACGTGATGCTCCCGGACGGGGACGGGCGCGACGTGTGCCGGTACGTTCGGGCGCGATCGGACGTCCCCATCACTCATCGTCACGGCCAAGGACGAGCCGATCGACCGCGTCGTGGGCCTCGAGCTCGGTGCGGACGACTACGTCGTGAAGCCGTTCTCGTCGCAAGAGCTGGTCGCTCGGATCCGGGCGGTCTTGCGGCGAGCAGCCGTGAACGAGCCTGCCGGCCGGATCGAGATCGGCGACGTCCGGATCGATCCAGCGCTGCGCGAGGCTTCGGTCCGAGAGGTTCCGCTCCAGCTTCCGGCCCGTGAGTTCGACTTGCTGTGTCTGTTGATGCGGAACTCCGGACGCGTCGTCCGCCGTGAGGAAATCATGGATGAACTCTGGGGCGGTGACTGGTTCGGATCCACCAAGACCCTGGACGTCCACATCGGCCGCCTCCGTCACAGGATCGAGGCCCTGAGCGGCGTGGATGGTTACATCGCCACCGTCCGCGGGGTGGGTTTCCGGTTCGTCACGCAGGGCGATATCCCGTCCCGGCCTCGCCGCGGCCGCCCACCGCCGGTATCCGCGCGGCACCGAAGGGCAGGTTGAACAGGGGAGAGGTAGCCCTCCGCGCAGAACGGTGGCACGCCCTGGATGGGCGATCGATGCGGCGGGTTGGAGTGGTAGGGCGGGGGTGCAGCCGTCGGGAGCGCTGTTGCGCTACCCGGCCGCCGCGAGGGCGGCGAGCGGCTTGCTGCGTGAGACCTCCTGCACGCGGACCCGCGCGTCGACGACCACGGCGCCGCGCGGCAGGACCATCACGGGGTTGCAGTCCATCTCCGCGATCGCCGGGTGGTTGTCCACCAGGGCGCTCACGCGCAGGATGACCTCCTCGAGCGCGAGGACGTCCGCCTTCTGCGCGCCGCGGAAGCCCTCGAGCAAGGGGAACGTGCGGAGTGAGCGCACCATCTCGCTCGCGTCGAGATCGGTGATCGGCGTGACTCGGACCGCCACGTCGTGCACGAGCTCGACGGTTGTGCCGCCCGCGCTGCACGCCACCACGGGCCCGAATACCGGGTCGTGCGCGACGCCGACGAGCATCTCCACCCCCTGTTCGACCATCGCCTGGACGAGGAATCCATCCAGCGTGGCTCCGGTGTCACCGACGCGCTCGGCCATCGCGCGTGCCGCATCGGCCGTCGCTGCGGGTCCGGTCAGTCCGAGCGCCACCGCCCCCACCTCGGTCTTGTGCACGATGTCGGGGCCGAACGCCTTCAGAGCGACGGCCGAACCGATACGGCCGGCGATGGCGCCGGCCTCCTCGGGCGTCGCCGCTCGTTCGGAACGCGCCGTCCGGAGCCCGTAGCAGTCGAGCAGCCGCTCGACCTCCTCGGAGGTGAGCCAACCGGTGTCGCGCCGGCCGAGGACGTTCGCGATGATCGCGAAAGCCTCATCGCCCCGCATGTCGGGGAAGCGAGGGATCGTTCCGGCGGGTCGGTCGCGCCACGCGCCGTACCTCGCGGCGCGCGCCATCGCGATCGCGGCCTGCTCCGGGAACGCGAAGGACGGGATCCGGGCGCCCCCTGCGAGATCCGTCGGGAGGCCCTTCGTCGACATCCATGTGGTGGCAACCGGGATGCGCCCGTCGATCCGCTCGAGCGCGCCGGCGATCGCGGTCGCGATCTCCGGTGCCTTGGTGATCTCCGGCGGGATGTAGATCACGATCATCGCGTCGACGTCCGGGTCCGCGGCGACCGTCCCGATCGCGCGG
The DNA here is from genome assembly GCA_963823255.1 of uncultured Actinomycetes bacterium. GTDB lineage: Bacteria > Actinomycetota > UBA4738 > UBA4738 > HRBIN12 > DASSJM01. Next base: position 465,224 of record CAWGKU010000001.1, on the reverse strand, counting down.
GCGTAGTCGTCGCCCGTCGCCGAGGCGATCATGTCGATCGGGTTGCCGATGGATGCCTCGGCCGGAAGGAACCTCCGCAGCTTGTTCCGCGTCGCCTGGGACAGCGATTGCACCTTCAAGCCGTTCGCCTCGCAGCTGTCCGCGCACATGATCCCGAGGCCACCCGCGTTCGTGACGATCGCGACGCGGTTGCCCTTCGGAGGTGATTGGTTCGCGAGGATCGTCGCGACGTCGAACATCTCGCCGAGCGTATCCGTCCGGATCACGCCGGATTGACGGAACAGGGCATCGACGGTGACGTCCGAGGCCGCGATGAGCGCCCCGGTGTGCGACGCGGCGGCTCGTGCGCCCGCCGCGCTGCGGCCCGACTTCACGGCGATGATCGGCTTGCGGCGGCCGACGTCTCGCGCGAGGCGTGCGAACCGCCGCGGGTTGCCGAAGGACTCGAGATACAGGAGCACGACGTCGGTGTCCGGATCCTCGTCCCAGAAGGCGACGAGGTCGTTGCCAGAGATGTCGGCCTTGTTCCCGACCGAGACGAACGACGAGAGCCCCACCCCGACCTCGGTCGCGTATTGCATCACGGCGAGTCCGAGGGCGCCGGACTGCGACAGGAACCCCACCCTGCCTCGAGGCGGGTAGACCGTCGCGAAGGTGCCGTTCAGCCGGATCTCGTCCGAGGTGTTCACGATGCCCATGCAGTTGGGACCGATGATCCGCATGCCGTAGGCGCGGCAGATCTGGACGAGGTCGTCCTGGCGCGCGGAGCCGTCTCCTCCGACCTCGGCGAAGCCCGCCGAGATCACCACCAGTCCGTGGACCCCTTTCGCGCCGCACTCGCGCGCGACGTCCGCCACATGGGTGGCGGGTACGACGACGAACGCGACGTCGATCTCGCCCGGCACCGCCGTGACGCTGGGGTACGCGACGACGCCGTGGACCACGGTGGCCCGGGGGTTCACCGGATACACGGGACCGCGGAACCCGGACATCAGCAGGTTGTGGAAGAGGCGGCCACCGATCGATGAAGCGTCCCGCGACGCCCCGATCACGGCGACCGATCGTGGCGAGAGGAACGTCCGCATCGCGTTCACCGCCGCCTCGGTCTCTCGGTGCTCGAACCTGTCGACGGCCTCGTCGGTGAGCCGGATCGGGAACTCGACCTCGATCGATCCCGGGATCGCCCGGATCGAGACGGTGAATCCGCTCGCCCGGAAGACGTTGATCATGCCGTGGTTCTCGGGCAGGACCTCGGCGACGAACGTGGTGATGTCGTGCAGGGCGGCCTCCTGCGCGAGTTGGCCCAACAGGATCGAGCCGATGCCCCTGCCCTGGAACTCGTCGGTCACCGAGAGGCTGATCTCGGCTCGACCGCCCTCCATACGGAAGTACTGGGCGCCGCCGATCATCCGCCCTTGGTCGCCGCCTTGGAGCACCAGTAACGTGAGATGGTCGGCGTAGTCGAGGTCCACGATCGTGCGGGCGAGCGCTCCAACGTCGATCGCCTGCGACCAGAACCGTAGACGTCGGGTCTCGGGCGACAGGCCGATCAGGTAATCCTCGACCCGCGTCAGGTCGTCGAGCCTGGCAGGCCGGACCAGCACGGTCGATCCGTCGCGGAGCACCACGTCGGAGACGAGGTGCCTCGGGAACGTGGCCGTCATGAGAGCCATCCTAGGACGACCCCCGCCACGATCTCACGGGACTTCGTTCCCATGGAGTCAGGGCGTTATGGCCCTAGTTCCTTCCCGGCCCGCTCACCAGCCTGGGGCCAGAGTTCGGAACGAGAAGCGAGGATCAGGGTTGGTGCTCGTCCCCCGCCGGGTTCGGATGGTTCACGGCTCGTCCGAGCTGAAGACGGGCGACGCGAAGACGAGCGAGAGGAGGTTCTGATGCAAGGGATCAAGCAGGCAGCGACGGGTTTCCTGGAGCATCGACGGATCGCCGTGACGGGCGTTTCGAGGACGCCCAAGGGACACGGGAGCAACCTCGTGTATCAGCGGCTGCGCCAGCGCGGGTACGAGGTGTTCGCGGTGAATCCGAATGCGGACGAGGTCGAAGGGGATCCCTGCTACCACGACCTCAAGTCGATCCCCGGTGGAGTCGAGGGCGTCATCATCGGTACGAGGCCCGAGTTCGCCGAGGATACGATGCGGGAATGCGTGGACCTCGGGATCGAACGCGTGTGGATGCACCGCTCGTTCGGCGGTGGCAGCGTTTCGGACGTCGCCACCGAGTACGGCCGACAGCACGGCATCACCGTGATCGACGGTGGATGTCCCCTGATGTTCGCACCCACCGCCGATGCCGGCCACAGGGTGATGCGGGCCGTCTTCACGGCGACCGGCAAGGTGCCGAGGAAGGTCTGAAGATCGGGGAGGGACCTCTCGGTGGCCCGTCTGATCGTCGCCGTACCGGGTCGCCCACCGACACCCCCGAGGACGACCGGTTCGAAGGATGCGGCGTCTGAGGGCACCCGGCCGATGTCCCGTCGGCTTCGGGACCTTCGACCCATGGCACCCAACGCCGACGGTTGCAGGCTCGTACCGATACCGACCTGAGGAGGCCACGATGCGTGCAGCCGTCGTCCATGAGTTCGGAGCACCACTCGTCATCGAGGAGCGACCCGTCCCCGAACCGGGGCCGGGTCAGGTCCGGGTACACATCGAGGCGTCGGGGATCTGCCACACGGATATCCACGCCGCTCGCGGCGACTGGCCCGTCAAGCCGGTCCTCCCGCTGGTGCCCGGTCATGAAGGCGTCGGGCTCGTCGATGCCCTGGGCACGGGCGTCACCCGCGTATCGGTCGGGCAGCGCGTCGCGATCCCGTGGCTCGGAGGGGCCGACGGGACCTGCGAGTTCTGCGTGAAGGGACTCGAGACCTACTGCACCAGCCCAACCTTCACCGGCTACACGGTCGACGGCGGCTACCGCGAGTACTCGATCGCGAACGCCGACTTCGTCGGGCTCGTCCCAGAAGGCATCGACCCGCTCGAGGCGGCCCCGCTCTCGTGCGCCGGTGTGACGACGTACAAGGCCGTCAAGGCCGCCAAGGTCGGTCCGTCGGATCTGGTCGGCATCGTAGGCATCGGCGGACTCGGTCACCTCGGTCTGCAGTACGCGCGGATCGCGGGGGCGTTCACGGTCGCGATCGATGTGGACGACGCGAAGCTCGATCTGGCCAAGGAGCTCGGGGCCGACTACGTCATCAATGCCGCTCGGCAGGACGTCGTCGACGAGATGCAGAAGCTGGGCGGCGCGGACGCGATCGTGTCAACGGCCGCAACGCCGAAGCCGCTCTCCGACGCCTTCGCCGCCCTTCGGCCGGCAGGGCGTCTGGTCCTGGTCGGGCTGCCAGAAGACAACGTGTTCCCCCTGCCGATCTTCGAGACCGTGCTTCGCGGGATCCAGGTGATCGGATCGCTCGTGGGCACGCGCGAAGACCTCGCCGAGGTCTTCCAGCTCCACGCCGGGGGCCGCACGAAGGTCGTGCTCGAGCGCCGGGAGCTGGAGCAGGTGAACGGCTGCTTCGCGGACGTGCTGGCGGGCGTGGTTCCGGCACGGTTGGTGTTCGACTTCAGATAGATCTGAGTCGTCGAACGCCGCGGGGGTCCAGACGACCGGGGGGTTGTGGGAGCGAGGTGCGCACTGTTCGTGCTCCCACAACCCACCGGCATGTCGGAGCGGATGCGACAGAGGGGGGATCGATCCGCGCCGGGCCCAGCTAGGGGGCGTGCGCCGTGAACCCGGGACACCCGCACTCGGAGTAGAGGCACGACCGATCGTCGCGGTCTCCATGGACGAACTCCGAGTGTTCACATGTTCGGCAGAAGACACGGGTAGAGCCCGTCCGCTCCGCTTGCTCGCTGGGTGCTTGCATCCAGGGACCGTAAGCCATCTGGGGGAGCTTGCCCATCGGTCGAACGGCCATGCCGCTCGGTCGAAAGTCCACATCGCCTGGGGGCCGAACGCACGATCTGCGACGCGGGATGCATCGGTCCACGATGCACCGTCCATCCAGAAAGGGGTCCGGGGATGCGAGGAAAGCTTGGGCTCGCGCTCGGGGTCGGGGCGGCGAGCGCGCTCGTGCTGGTCGTCTCGCTCGTGTCCGTGTCGGTCGCGGGTCCGAACGTATCCCGTCTGGCCGTGGTCGAGCATGCGACCACCGACACCGTCGTCGATCTCACCACGAACGGCGATTCGACCGGTGATCTGCTCACGTTCCACAACGAGCTGTTCGACGCCGGGAACGAGAACGTGGTGGGGGCGGATCAGGGGGAGTGCGTTCGGATCGAGGTGGGCGTGAGCTGGGAGTGCCGGTGGATCAACTTCCTCGAAGGCGGCTCCATCACGGTCGAAGGGCCCTTTTTCGATGAGGGTCCCTCGGCGATGGCCATCACCGGAGGCACGGGAGCGTATCGAGGAGCGCGCGGGAGCATGCGTCTCGTGTCTCGTGACGCGGCCGGGACGGAGTTCGACTTCGTCTTCCGGATCCTGACGCCGTAGCCCTCGCCTCTCAGTGCGTCCGAAGGAGCTGGGGGTGGATCACTCCACCGAGCCGGGCAGGGTCGTGTGTCGGGCGAGGTACGCGGCCGCCTCGGCCCGACGAGCCACCTCCAGCTTCGACAGGATCGACGAGACGTAGTTCTTGACCGTCTTCTCGGCGAGGTGGAGCTCCTCACCGACCTCCTTGTTGGTCCTGCCTTCCGCGATGAACGTCAGGACCCGTTCCTCCTGAGGCGACAGCCGTGCGAGCTTCTCGTCCCGCATCAGGTGCTTCCCCTTGCGGAGCCGATCGAGGACGGCCGTCGTCACGGCGGGGTCCAGGAGGCTCTCGCCCGCCCCGACGGCGCGGATCGCGCGAACCAGCTCGCCGGAGCGCACCTGTTTCAGCACGTAGCCAGAGGCACCCGCCATGATCGACGAGAACAGCGCCTCGTCGTCGGCGAACGAGGTGAGCATCAGCACGCGGGTCGCCGGGTGGTTCGCGCGGATCTCGCGGGTCGCCTCGATGCCGCTGCCGTCGGTGAGGCGGACGTCCATCACCACGACATCCGGCCGGGTCCGGTCGGCCTCATCGATCGCGTCGCGGACGCTGCCCGCCTCGGCGGTCACGTGGATGTCGTCCTCCGCCGCGAGCATCGCTCGGATCCCGTCGCGTACGACCTCGTGGTCGTCCACGAGCATCACCCGGAGCGGAGGTCGTTTCGGCTCGGCCATCGCAACGATGGTAGCCCGGATGGTTCGGGGGCACCGCGGACCCGGTCAGGCCGGGAACGTCGCTCGGACGGTCGTGCCTTCTCCGGGGGTGCTCTCGACCTGCAACATCCCACCGAGCGACTCGGCTCGTTCCCGCAGGTTGCGGAGACCCATGCCCCACGTCGTCGTTTCGATGTCGAAACCTCGGCCGTCATCGTCGATCTCGAGGACGAGGCCGCCGTCTCCTCGCAGGAGCGAGACGCGGCAGGTCGTGGCCTCCGCGTGGCGGCTCACGTTCGAGAGCGCCTCACGCGCGAGCTGCACCACGTCGCCGGCGCGCGAGGCGAGCACGGACGCCGCCTCGCCGTCGAGAGCGACGACCGTCAAGATCCCGGTGCGCGCATCGAACTCGCTCGCCATCTCCGTGAGCGCCTGATCCAGCTGCCGGTCGGCCAGGATCCCGGGCCGGAGGCCGAAGATGTAGTTGCGGAGGTCTCGGATCGCATGATCGACATCCTCCACGGCTCCTTCGAGGCGCTGCACGACCTCCGCGTCGGCCGTTGACGACGCGAGCCCCTGGAGGCTCATGCCGACCGCGAACAGCGACTGGATCACGCCGTCGTGGAGCTCTTTCCCGATCCGTTCGCGCTCCTCCAGGACCTGCAGCCTCTGGAGCTCCCTGCCCTTGCGTTCGGTCTCGTCGTAGAGGCGCGCGTTCTCGACGGCGACGGCGGCCTGGGTCGCGAGGACCACGAGGACGCGTTCGTCCTCCTCGTCGAACATCTCGGCACCCTGCTTATCGGTGAGGTAGATGTTCCCGAACACCGTCCCTCGTCCCGAGATCCGAACGCCGAGCAGCGACGTCATGGGTGGGTGGTTCGGGGGGAAGCCGACCGAGCGCGGGTCTGCTCCGATATCGGGGATGCGAAGGGGCTCCGCCTCGTGGATCAGAGCGCCCAGCAGGCCGTGCCCGACGGGTGGGTCGCCGAGCGCGGCCCGCTCTTGGGGCGTGATCCCGACCGTGATGAAGTCCTGGATCGAACGCCCATCGGGCGCAAGGACCCCGAGCGCCCCGTAGCGTGCGCCCGTGAGGTCAACGGCGAGTTCGACGATCCGCTGGAGCACCACGTCCAGCGACAGCTCGGAGGCGAGGACCATCCCTGCCTGGATCAGGCGGCGATCGCCGTCCCCGGAGCCCCTCGCGGACATGGACCGAGCGTAGCCGAAGTCGCCTGCCGCACCGGTTCCCTCGCGGGTCCCGGCATGTCCCAACCGGAACCGGGTCCATCGCCCCTGAGACGCCGTCGCGAGGAGGACGACCATCTCATCAACGGGCCCCAACGGAGCAGGGCCCCAGGAGCGAAGGAGCAGACCATGGACAGGAGCGGTTGGGACAGGATCGTGAGCGGCGCAGGAGCCGTGGTCGCGGTCGTGCTCATCGTGCTCGGCACGATGGCGATCTGGGGAGGGAACTTCGGACGGCAGAACGTGCAGGACCGGTTGGTGCCGCAGCACATCCAGTTCCCGCCTGCCGACGCGATGACCCCCGAGGAGAGGGCCGCGATCGGGGAGTTCGCCGGGGCCAAGGTCGACACCGGTGTCGAGGCCGAGGCGTTCTCGCGCTACATCGCCGGGCACCTCGCGGCCGTCAACGACGGAGCGACGTACTCGGAGACGAGCGGGGCGGCCCGTGCGGAGGGACTCGACCCGAAGGTGGCAGCGGACCTGCAGGCGAAGGCGGACATCCTGTTCAAGGGTGAGTCGCTGCGGGCGATGCTGCTGAACGCGTACGGCTGGTGGACCCTTGCGACGATCGCCCTGTGGGCCGGGGTCGCGATGGTGATCGCCGGGCTCATCCTGGCGATCTTCGCGATCTTCGGGTTCCGCCACGCGGGCAAGGTGGCGCCGACGATCGTGCAGGAGAAGATCGACGCGCCGGAGTACGCGACGACTTCGAGCTAGAGCGAGCGGTCTCAGCTCCGGACCGCTTCAGGAGGGGCTCGCCGAGAGGCGAGCTCCTCTTGCTTGCGTTCGCCGGTTCCCGCGGCTCTTCGTCGCCCCAGCAGGGTGCTCAGTCCGGGAGCAGAGGCACCGAGAACCCCTGGTCGCGTCCGAGCAGCACCGCCCGCGTGATCGCCGACGAGCCGAACCGTTCGCGAACGCCGTCGAGCGCGTCGTCGACGGCCGACGTCCCGCCGCGTTCGAACGGCAGCGCGAGCTGGATCGCTCGGTCGTCGCTCAGGTTGCCGAACGTCAACCCGATCAGCGTGATGCCCTGACGTTCGATCATCGGCAGGGCCGCGACGAGCAGCCCTCGCGCGACGTCCAGGATCGTGGGGGTGTGCGCGGTCGCCTCGGAGAGCGTGTGCGAACGGGTGGCGCGCGAGAAGTCGTCGAACCGCAGACGGAGCGTGATCGTTCGGCAGACTCGGTGGGCCTTCCGCAGCCTGCGCGCTAGACGATCCGCCAGCGCGACGAGGTCGGTGTCGAGCATCTCGGGCGATCTCGGCCTTCGGCCGAGCGCGCGCTGTGTCCCGATCGATCGGCGGCGGCGTCCGACCTGGACCGGCCGGGGATCCCGGTTGTGGGCCAGAGCGTGCAGGTGCCGACCGGAGGCGCGGCCGAGCAGGTGGACGAGCCGCTGCTCGCCGAGCTCCGCGACCTGCGCCACCGTCGTGATCGAACGCTCGCGCAACTTGGTCGCGGTGATCGGCCCGACGCCCCAGAGGCGCTCGACCGGAAGAGGATGCAGGAACTCGAGCTCCCCGTCGGTCGGGACGACCAGGAGGCCGTCGGGCTTGGCGACGCCGCTCGCGACCTTGGCGAGGAACTTCGTTCGGGCCACCCCGACGGTGACGGGCAGGCCAACCTTCTCGAGGACCTCCCGTCGGAGCCGAACGGCGATCTCGGTGGGCGTGCCCGAGATCCGCCACAGCCCCCCGACGTCGAGGAAGGCCTCGTCGATCGAGAGCCCCTCGACGAACGGCGTCGTGTCCTCGAACACCCGGAACATCGCCTTGCTCGCCTCGCTGTAGGCCTCCATCCGCGGGCTGACGACCACCGCGTGGGGGCAGAGCCGCCGGGCGAGCCTGCCACCCATCGGGGTTCGGATGCCGTAGGCCTTCGCCTCGTAGCTCGCCGCGAGCACGACCCCGGCGCCCACGATGACGGGACGCCCTCTGAGCGACGGGTCGTCCCGCTGTTCGACCGAGGCATAGAAGGAGTCCGCGTCTGCGTGCAGGATGGTCGCTCCGTCGGCCACGCCCGGATGCTCGCACCCGGTGGTGACGCCCTCCCACGAGGTGGATCTGGACGGTCAGATCCGCGTGGAAGCGCCGGATCGCGAACGCGACGCCGAGGCGTAGCTCGCCGGCGTCGTCCCGACGTGGCGCTTGAAATGCCGGGTGAGGTGCGCCTGGTCGTGGAAGCCCACCCCAGCCGCCACCTTGGCCACGGGCTCACCGTCGAGCAGTCGCCCTCGCGCGGCGTCGATCCGACGCGCGAGCAGGTAACGGTGCGGAGCGATCCCGAACGTTCGCGAGAAGCACTTCGCGAGATGTGCCGGAGACGCATGGAGGAGGCGTCCCGCGTCCGCCAGCGTCAGGTGGTTGCTGAGGTGCTCCTCGAGGAGGTCTCGGAGGCCGGACGCGATCTCGTCCTCGGGTCGGTCGGCCACCGTCTCGTTCACCGCGCCCAGATGCGCACGGAGCCGGATGCTTACGCCGGCCAGCGCGGTCTCCGCCGCGAACGCCTCGTCGGGGTCTCCGAGGATCCGGTGGAGCGTTCGGAGCCCCTGTACGAGCGACGGATCCTCGATGTCGGGGTCGTCGACGGCTCGGCCGATCAGGTCGTCGCCGAGGATGTCGCCCCCGATGTAGAGCACGCGCTTGCGGAACCCGGCGCCGGTGGCGGCGCGGCCGTCGTGCACCACATGTGGCGGCAAGATCGTGACGCGGGCACCGGCGGCGCCGCGATGCCGGGTCTCGAGGTCGTACCTGATCGCGCCCTCGTCGACGATGAACACCGTCCATGCGTCGTGGGTATGCGGCGGGTAGACGTGGTCGACGAACCGAGCGTGGAAGACCTCGTGGATGCCGGGGACGGTCGGCTTCCATGCGCGAACCCACTCGCCGGGGTTGGTCAAGAGGCGACGATCGTACAAGACCTCGTCCCAGCTTCGGGTCTTGGATGGCGCGATGCCTGGTGGGTGCCGGGACGGTCCGTGAGCGAGCTCGTCGCGCTGCTGGCGTTCGCGTTCGTGGGCACGGTCTCGCCCGGTCCGAACAACACGGTGCTGTGGGCGTCGGGGTTGCGGTTCGGGTACCGCCGGACCGTCCCTCACGTTCTGGGGACCGCGCTCGGGATCGGTCTGCTCGTGGTGGCGGTGGCGGCGGGGATCGGCGCCCTCTTCGAGGTGGTGCCGGCCGCCGAGCTCGTCCTGAAGATCGTGGGGTCCTTGTACCTGCTCTACGTGGCCTACCTGGTCCTCGGGAGCGGAGGCATCGGCCGGACCCAGGTCTCGGATCCGCTGAGCGTCTTGCAGGCGATCGCGTTCCAGTGCGTCAATCCGAAGGCGTGGATCTTCGCGATCGCGGCGGTGGGGACGTTCCTCCCGGCCGCGCCTCCCGTGGATCGTCGGTGTCCTCGTGCTCACCGCGACGCTGATGGTCGTGGTGGTCGGGTCGTCGTCGATCTGGGCGGTCGGCGGGGCGGCGCTCGGCCGCGTCGTCGACGACGAACGAACGCGTCGGGTCATCAGCATCGGTCTCGCGTCGCTGCTCGTCGCCTCGGTGGCGCTGCTCTGGATCTGAGGCGCTCGGAGCGATGTCGCGTCTCCCTACCCGGATGGTCACCGGCGAACCACGCCCGCGACCCCGGGCTGTGGGGCCATGGTGGTTCGGCGGTCCCGGCTCGGGGTAGGAGTGAGCGACATGTTCGAGCGACGGGGCGGGGCGAACGGTGCGGTCGAGGAACGACAAGGCCGTATGGACCATCCGTTCACCTCACTTCGCGACGTGGGTCGCGAAGTGGACCGGGAGCCAGTGGGCGTTCATCGTCGCCGCGCTCCTCGTGCTCGTCGGTCTGCTCACGACCGACATGCAGACGACCAACCTCGCCATCTCGGTCGTGACGTTGCTGATGGTGCTCGTGCTCCAGAACACGCAGAATCGTCACTCGGCCGCGCTCCACCTGAAGCTCGACGAGGTCGTGCGAGCAGAACCGGAAGCGCGCGACGAGATCCGAGGTGTGGAGTCCCGCCCCGAACGCGAGATCCGCGAGCTGACGCGCGAGGAGACCGAGACGCACTCAGTGCGCGTCGCCGAGGACGCGAGTCGGGCGGGTCGCCGGCGAAGGACTAGGGACTACGCCCAGAGGATCGCGTCCAGCCGGGACCGGCCTGCCGATGAGACGGCTCCGTCGGCGGAGGGCGTGCGCACGATGACGGTCCGCGGGTGACCCGAAGCGCAGGAGACGGCCCCCGAACGCCACCGCGCAGATGCCGAACCACGACCAGCCGATCACGAGCCCGGCGAGCACGTCGGAGAACCAATGCACGCCGAGCAGCACCCGTGTGCAGCCGACGGCCACCGCGATCGAAACCGCGACCCCCCCGAGCGCTGCTCGCGCCCTCGGCGAGCTCCCGATGCCGAGCACGAGGGCCACCCCAGATAGGTGGCCGCCGCGGCGGTCGTATGCCCGCTCGGGAACGACGTCCCCGTGAAGCCCGTGCGCGGACGCAGCTCCGGCCGGGCGCGGTCGATGGTCGATCTTGATCGTGTTCGAGATCAGCACCTGGCCGAGGATGACGGTCGTCACGAAGAGCGGGATCGAGGGCTTCCGCCAGCGCCAGAGGCCGTACGCCGAGACCACGAGACCGACGACGAGGATCGTGGCCGTGTCACCGAGGTGGGTGATCGCCCCGCAGCACGTCGTCCGAGAACGTCGTCGCGTGCTCGCTCGCCCACGCCTCGATGGCGCGGTCGATATCGACGAGCCCGGCATCGCGCCGGATCATCCAGGCGAGGAGCCCGACGATGACGCCGGTCAGCACGAGGCCCGCCAGCGCGACGGTGAGCGCAAGACCGGTCGCCGTCGCCGGATCTATCCGCGAACGGAGGAACCTCCGAGATCCGACGATGGCTCCCAGATCGGTCCCGAGGCCTCGGTCGCGGTCGATGCGGGATCGGCCTGTGGCCAATGGCGGATCGCCGAGAACGCGCCGGAACCCGCGGCGAGGCTCACCACGAGCACGAGCAGCAGGACCATCACGATGTCTCCTTCATTCGGGTTCTTCGGCTTGCGAGGTTTCCCCGGTCGCGTTCCGTGGGAAACACCAGGCGATGGACGGCACCTCTCTGTTCGAAGCCAAGTCCCGGGCTCTCCGAACGCATCGCTCGGCGGTTCCGGCATCCGATCACCGCGGGGGCCGCGGTTGGAGTGGCCGGCTACGTGATCATGACGGTCCTCTTGGTGAGCATCGGCCTGCTCCTGACCAAGCTGCTGCTCGATGGGGCCGTGGGTCGTTGGGACGATTCGATCAACCTCTGGTTCGCGCACCAGAGGACCCCGACGTTCGATGAGCTGACCGCGTGGGGTTCCAGGCTCGGCGATACCGTGACCGTGATCGCTCGTCGCCGCGCTGGTCGTGGCCGTCCTGTCGATCGGCCGGCATTGGGCGCAGATCTCGTTCCTGGTCGGCGCGCTGCTGATCGAGCTGACGACCTTCGTGACGACCGCGTTCCTCGTCGAACGCCCTCGTCCGACCGTGTCCTCACCTCGATGCCGTTCCCCCGACCTCGAGCTTCCCATCCGGACACACGGCCGCCGCGATCGTCCTGTACGTGGGCCTCGCGCTCATCATCACGTCGCTCGTCCGCAACCTCATCGCCCGAGGTGCTCGTGTGGTCGCTCGCCGTGGTCCTGCCGATCGCCGTGGCTCTCTCGCGCTTGTATCGCGGGATGCACCACCCGACCGACGTGATGGCCAGCGCGATCGGCGCCGCCGGATGTCTGATGTTCGCGCTCCTTGCGACCCGAACCGGCGCTGTGGTCGCCGAGCGAGACGACGCCCGGAGCGAGATCGACCCCGGCGCGACCGAGGCGGCCCCCGTCCTGGTGCCCGCCGAACCTCCGACGTGAAGGTGGCTCCGTGACGTCGGTCGGCGTGATCGCTCACACGGCCAAGGAGCTGGGCGGTGGTCTGCCCGAGCTCAGGAAGACCCTGGCCTCCTACGGCATCAGCGATCCTCCTTGGCAGGAGGTCCCCAAGAGCAAGCACGTCCCCGATGCGTGTCGTCGAACTGGTCGACGCCGGTGTCGACCTCCTCTTCGTGTGGGGTGGCGACGGAACGGTCCAGCGCGCGATCGATGCGATCGCCGGTCGTCCGGTCACCCTTGCCATCCTGCCTGCGGGCACCGCCAACCTGCTGGCGACCAACCTGGGTCTCCCGCAGGAGATCGAGGCGTGCGTGCGGATCGGTCTGCACGGCGCCCGACGAGTTCTCGACGTGGGGAAGGTGAACGGGGAGCGCTTCGCGGTGATGGCCGGTGCTGGGCTGGACGCCGTGATGATCCGGGATGCCGATGCCGGACTGAAGGACAAGGTTGGGCGCATCGCCTACGTGTGGACCGGCGCGAAGAGCGCGCAGCTGGATCCGGTGAAGATGACGATCGAGGTCGACGGGAAGCCCTGGTTCGAGGACAAGGCGACCTGCGTCCTCGTCGGCAACGTCGGTGAGGTCCTCGGCGGCCTGTCCGTGTTCCCCGACGCGGTGCCCGACGACGCCGTGCTCGATATCGGCGTGGTCACGGCGGATGGCTGGTGGGAGTGGGCGAGGACACTCGGTCGCTCGGTCGTCGGCAACGTCGGCGCGTCGCCGTTCGTCCAGACCACCACGGGCCGTTCCTTCGTCGTTCGGCTGAACGCCCCGATGCCGTACCAGCTCGACGGGGGCGACCGGAAGCCGACCACGAAGCTCAAGATCAAGGTGAAGCCCGAGGCGATCACCGTGGCCGTCCCCGAGGAGGAGGGAAGATGAGCACCGCGAACCCCGTCCCCGAGACCTTCGATCTCACCGGCTCCGATGCGAAGGAGACCTTAGAGAGGACCGGACGGCTGCGGCTCCTTCGGGACGCCTTCGAGCGACTCCGAGCGTCGGACGGGTTCAGCCACGCCCGTTCGATGGCCTTCCTGACCGCGCTGATCCTGGTGCAAGGTGTCATCGCCCTGGTGGGACTCGCGAGCGCCCTTGGGTCGGGGCGGGTGAGCGAGGCGATCGTTGGGATGCTGAAGGAGGTTTTCCCCGGGCCGGCCGGTGTGGTCCTGACCGACGCGGTCAAGCAGGCACACGAGGCCGGTTCGCAGAGCCGGTCACTGGCTCTGACGCTCGGACTCATCGGCGCCATCGTCACCGGGACGATCCTGCTGGGGCAGATCGAGCGAGCGATGAACCGCCTCTACGGTGTCGAACAGGACCGTCCCACCACGAAGAAGTACGGCCGAGCGTTCGTGCTCACCCTCAGTGCCGGTCTCCTGGCGGTCGTCGCGTTCATCGCGATGACCCTGGGACGGTCGGCGGGCTCGTTGTTCGAGAGTCCCTCGGCTCACGACGTCTGGAACGTCCTCCGCTGGCCGCTTGCCTTCGCCTTCCTGACCGGCGCGACCGCGTGCGTGTTCCGGTGGAGTCCGCGTCGTCACCAACCCGAGTGGTCCTGGCTGGCGATCGGCGCCCTCGTGTCGGTCATCTTCGTGCTTATCGTGACGATGGCGCTCAGCGGCTTCTTCCTGCTCAGCTCGACGTTCGGTCAGACCTACGGACCGCTCGCCGGGTTCGTGGCCCTGCTGCTGTGGACCATGCTGAGCTCGATCGCCCTCCTGTACGGGGTCGCCGTCGCCGCGCAGCTCGAAGCCGTACGTGCCGGGGTCCCCTCGCCACGACGACCCACCGGGTCCGTCGATCCGGCTTCCGCGGGTCCTCGGCCCGACGCTCGGTCGCAACCCGCCACGGTCAGTGCCTCGTGAGCGTGGCGCTGGACGTGACCCAGCACCATCCGGCGTCCCAGGACCGAACCGACCAGATCCGTCGCACGCTCGAAGGGGTCCTCGGCGTTCCGGCGACGGAAGGCAACCTCGTCGAGGTCCTCCGCAACGGCAACGAGATCTTCCCGGCGATGCTGGGAGCCATCGCCCAGGCCGACCACACGATCGACTTGCTGACGTTCGTCTACTGGCGCGGCCAGATCGGCACGAGGTTCGCCGAGGCGCTCTCGGAGCGCGCGGGATCGGGGGTGCGGGTTCGCCTCCTCCTGGACGCGTGGGGTGCGCATCCGATCGATCGAGAACTGATCGGCATGATGGAGGACGCCGGCGTTCGGCTCCGTTGGTTCCGTCCGCTGCACCGGCTCCAGATGTCGAAGGCGAACCATCGGACCCACCGCAAGGTGATGGTCGTGGACGAGGCGGTCGGCTTCACCGGTGGCGTCGGCATCGCCGACGAATGGAACGGCGACGCCCGCAACGAGCACGAATGGCGGGACACCCACTTCCGCGTGCATGGGCCGGCGGTCGACGGGTTGCGAGCGGCGTTCCTCGACAACTGGATCGAGACCGACCCGGAGATCTTCACGAGGGAGATCGATCGGTTCCCCGAACAGCCCAAGCCGGGACGTTCGGTGATCCAGTGTGTCCGTGGGGCATCGGAGACCGGTGCGAGCGACATGTCCACGCTCGTGCTCTCGCTCCTCCAGATCGCCGAGGAGCGGATCCGGATCACGACGGCGTTCTTCGTGCCCGATGCCGAGCTGGTAGATCGCCTGTGCGCCGCGAGCGACCGAGGGGTGACGGTCGAGATCCTGCTCCCGGGGCCGCACGCCGACAAGCGCTTCGTCCAACTGGCGGGCCAGGCCGTCTACGAGTCGTTGCTCGAGCACGGTGTCAGGATCTGGCAGTTCCAACCCTCCATGCTGCACGCGAAGGTCATGACCATCGACGGCCGTGTCGCGAACGTCGGCTCCGCGAACTTCAACGCCCGCAGCACCGAGCTCGACGAGGAGATCAACATGGTGGCGCTGGACCCCGACCTGGTCCGGCTCCTCGACGATCAGTTCGACCACGACCTGGAGCGGAGCGAGGAGATCGAGGCGGGCCGCTGGGAGGAGCGCTCCCTCGGCCGACGAGCGCTCGTGGGCCTGACCAAACCCCTTCGGCGCGCGCTCTGAAAGGAGTCCGGCCGTCGGGAACGACGCGTCGGCCGGGACCCGAGGGGAAAGGCGAGCCGGATCCCGGCCGATGGCTTGTCGCCCCCTGGTCGGACGTCTACGATTCGCCGCCCTGGAGAGAGGGACGGTCCGATGGCGCGGCCCCACCTTCGAGACGTCGTTTCCGTCCCTCGGTCCCGCCGTGGCGCCCTCGGGGTCGCGGTCGCACTGGTCGGACCCTTCGCGGCGCTGGCGGTCGCCTCACTCGACGGGCTCGCACGGTTCCGCGGGACTCCGTTCCTGATCGTGATCATCGTCGCGTCGGCCCTCGGCCGGCTCGCCGGTGGGTTCGTCGCGCTGGCGATCTCGATGGTGCTGCTCGACTACAACTTCCTCCCGCCGACCGGCGAGGTGGCGCTGACCTCGGCCCTCGAGCTCCCGCTCCTCGTGTACTCGGTGGTGGTCGTCCTCACGGCGTACCTCTCGGCCGACCGGGATCGGGCCGACCGGGAGGCACGACATGGGGCCGAGCGTCTGGAGCTCCTCGCGCAGACCGGCGACCTGTTCGCGGCGCCGACCGACGCCGAGGCGACCCTGCGGGATCTCGCCGACCTCATCGTGCCGCGACTCGCCGACTGGTTCTCGGTGGACCTGCTCGAGGGCGGCGAGATCCGGAACGCGCTCGTGGTCCACCCCGATCCGGCGAAGGTCGAGCTCGCCCGGGCGCTGCAGCGCCGGTTCCCGTCGGACCCGGACGCTCCCACCGGCACGCCGCACGTGATCCGCACCAGCACCTCCGAGCTCACGGGGTCGATCTCGGACGACATGCTGCGTGCCCTGATCCCCGATCCCGAGCTGCTCGCGACGGTCCAGGGACTCGGGCTCCGGTGCGCGATGACCGTCCCGCTGACCGCCCGCGGCCGGACGTTCGGCGCGCTCACGCTGATCGGCGCCGAGAGCCACGAGCGGTACGGAACGGAGGATCTTCGGCTCGCGGAGGAGATCGCCGACCGCGTCGCGGTCGCGATCGACACCACACGGCTGTTCGCCGCGGAGAGCCAGGCGCGAGCCGCGGCGATCGCCGACTCCCGTCGCAACGCAGTGCTGAAGGAGATCACGGCCGCGTTCGGCCTCGCGACCACGGTCGACGAGGTCATGGCCGCGATGCTCGACCAGGGGGTCAGGATCGCGGGCGCCGCCGCGGGGACCCTCGGCCTGGTCACCGACGACGGCCGCGTCGAGCTCGTCGGCATGAGCGGGTACGAGCCCGACGACCACCCGTACTGGCACGAGTTCGGGCTCGAGGAGCAGCTTCCGATGGCCGACGCGATCCGCGAGCGACGCCCGGTCGTGCTGTCGACGACCCAGGAGCGCGACGCGCGCTTCCCGGCCCTCGCCGGGCGAGGGGAGCAGCTCGACCACGTACTCGTCTGCCTGCCGCTCATGCTCGGCGGTCAGGCGATCGGCGGGTTCTCGGCGTCGTACCCGCCCGGGACGCGGTTCGGGGACGAGGACGTGACGTTCCTTCGAGCCATCGGGGAGCAGTGCGCCCAGGCGATCGATCGCGCCCGGTCGGTCGCGCGCGAGCGTGAGACGCGCGCGCGGTTCGACGCCCTGGCGAAGGCGTCGCGGGCGCTCGCGCGAACGCTCGACTTCGACGCCACGTCCCGGACCGTGGTCCAGCTCGCCCTCGATCACCTCGGGGGCCGGGCGACCCTGTACACGCGTGAGCGGGAGTCGCTGGTGGTCATGGCCGAGACGGACGCCGGCGGCGCCCACGCGATCACCGAGGGATCCGAACCGGTGGAAGGGCCACCTCCCGAGGTCGAGGAGGCGATCGTCTCGTCGCTGGAGAAGGCCAGGCCCGAGATCCTGACGAGTGAGGGGGACGAGCCGGAGGGACTCGTGCTCCCGCTCAACATCGCGGACTCGACGCTCGGCGCGCTCGTCGTGTTCGAACCGTCACGCGACTTCCGCCGGGCCGACGAGCTCGAGTTCGCGCGGGAGATCGCGCGACGGATGGCGCGCGCGATCGAGAACTCGCGCCTGTACCGGGAGCGCGACTACGTCGCGCGGACGCTCCAACGGAGCCTGTTGCCCCCGGTGCTCCCCGAGGTCCCCGGCATCGAGATCGAGACGCTGTTCCTGCCGGCCTTCCGCGGCTACGAGGTCGGCGGCGACTTCTACGACGTCTTCGAGAAGCCGAAGGGTCGTTGGGCAGCGGTCATCGGGGACGTCTGCGGCAAAGGTGTAGAGGCGGCCGCACTGACCGGGCTCGCTCGGCACACCCTCCGCGCGCTCTTCGAGGTCGCCTCCCCGAGCGACGCGCTCGGCGAGCTCAACCGAGCGCTGCTGCGCGAGCGCCTGGACGGCCGCTTCTGCACGGTCGCCTACGTCAACATCGAGCCCGACCCCGGAGGCGGCGCCCGGCTGACCCTGGCCTGTGGCGGCCACCCGTTGCCGCACTTCATCGCCCGGGACGGGTCGACCTCGCTCGTGGGGCGTTACGGGACGCTGATCGGCGTGACCGAGGACCCGCGGATCGAGGACGTCGAGATCCGCCTCGGCCCCGGTGAGGCGATCGTGCTGTTCACCGACGGCATCCTCCGCAAGGACGAGGCGTTCGGCGACGAGCCCGACGGACTCACGACGGCGCTCCGGAGCGCGCACTTCGGCTCGGCGGCGGAGATCCGCGAGCGGATCGACGGGTACGTCCGCGACCTGATCGCCGAGGAGCAAGACGACGACATCGCGGTCCTCGTGGTCCGCGCTCGCTGAGACCTCGAGGGACTCAACGCTTGCACTTGACGAGGCGGACGACCGTGCCCTGCCGCTCCCCGGTGCCGCGCCGCAGCGAGAAGTCGTCGACCATCGCGGCCATGAGCGGGAGCCCACGGTGGCCGCGCCCATCGACCTCGGGCACCGGCAGGATCGGCTGGTAGATCCCGTCGTCCTCGACCGTGATCTCCAGACACGAACCGACCAGCGTCATCGAGACCCGGATCTCGTTCGTCCGGCTGTGCAGGATCGAGTTGGCGCAGGCCTCGGTGACCGCGAGTTTGAGGTCCTCGACGAAGTTCGTGAACGTGAGCCGGCTGGCCTCTACGGAGACGAACCGGCGGACCTCCGGGAGCACGGTGCGTTCGGCGGCGAACGCGCGGCTGGCGACCGGGGTGCTCAACCTGCGCTTCCCTCCAACCGAACGCCGAGTCCCTCGAGCCCGGCGATCTGCAGGATGCCGGCCACGTGTGGAGTCGGGCTCTGCAGCACCAGCCGGCCCTGTTGGCCGAGCGACTGATGCAAGAGGATGAAGAGCCGGATGCCGCTGCTGTCGATGAAGGTGAGGTCGGATACGTCCAGGACGACGTCGCCGGGCGCCTCGAACAGCCCGGCGAGCGACGCCATCGCGGTGTCGTAGGCGGCGAGATCGAGCTCGCCGGTCATCCGGGCGCTGCGCTCACCATCGCGCAGCTCGATCCGGAACCCGTCCTCAGCCATCCGGCCGACACTATCAACCCTTCGGGCAGGGACGCGGAGCGCCGGCCGGAGCGTTCCTCCCCGGCGTCGCAGGCACGTGGCATCGTGGTCGATAGGGACACGCAGAAGAGGAGGCGAGCATGGAGCAGCGGGTGAGCCTGATCACGCTCGGGGTCGCGGACCTCGAGCGCGCCCAGACCTTCTACGAGGGTCTCGGGTGGTCCGCCCCCGCCGACGAGAACGACGACGTCGTGTTCTTCCCGGCGGGCGGGATGGTGGTGGCGCTCTGGGACCGCGCCAAGCTGGCCGCGGACAGCACGGTGACCGACGGCGGGGGATGGGGAGGCGTCACGCTCGCCTACAACGTCCGATCGCCCGAGGAGGTCGACGTGGTGATCGAGGAGGCGCGCGCGGCCGGGGCTCGGATCGGACGGGAGCCGGGGGAGACGTTCTGGGGCGGCTACTCGGGCGTGTTCGTGGACCCGGACGGCCATCCCTGGGAGGTCGCACACAACCCCTCGTGGACCGTGAACGACGATGGCTCGATCAGGCTCTGAGCTCGGGTCGATAGGCAAGGCCCCGCGGACCGTGATCCGCGGGGCCTCCGCCCGTTCGTCTAGCCCCGCATCCCGTGGCCGGTCTCGAGCAGCGTCTTGAGGTCGCTGAAGACCTCGCTCCATCCGCCGCCGGCGCCCATGCTCTCCATCTCGCCGCCGACGAACAGCGCGAGACGTGGGGCACCCTCCAGCTCGTGGATCACGGTGAGCTTGCTCACGCCGGGGCCGGTCTCGGCGATCTCGTACGTGAGGCGCGTGAAGCCCTCCGCCTCGCTCTGTGGGTCCATCAGCATCCGCCAGGTCTGGACGAGCTTGCGCGGCGGATCCGATTCCAGGACCTCGCCGTCCACGATGACGTCGGGAACGGGGCCACCCCCCATCTCGGCGCGCGCCTTCTTCATGTCGTCGGTCGCGAACGCGCGATAGGCGCCACCCGGACGAAGGTCGTACTCGACCCGGCCGCCGTACCCGTACCGCTCGGTCCACTCCGGCTGCGTGATCGCCTCCCAGATCGCCTGCGGCGTCGCCTTGATGTAGACGCGATAGACCTGGGTGGTCACGGCGGTCTCCGTTCCCGTCGTCATGCCATCTCCTCCTCCAGCTCGGCCTTGAGGTCCGCGAGCGCCGAGACCTGGCGCTCCCGGTACTTGTCGATCCACCGGTCGTGGATCAGCCGGATCGGTACCGGGTTGAGGAAGTGGAGCTTCTCCCGGCCCGAACGGCGGGTGACCACGAGGCTCGCGTCTTCGAGGACGCGCAGGTGCTTCATGACTCCGAACCGCGTCATGTCCAGCTCGGACTCGAGCTCCGAGAGCGTGCGGCCGTCACGTTCGAAGAGCCGGTCCAGCAGGAACCGCCGCGTCGGGTCGGCCAGCGCCTTGAACACCCGGTCGTCGGTCACGGGGGCACGATATGTGACCTCTAGGTCACATGTCAATACCGACGAAACCGGGGTGCTGTCCAAGGTCGCTACGGCCGGGCGGCCTACGGAGGTTGCTCCAGATTGGGTCTTGCGCCGGAACGATCCGTCGGTGCATAGTGCGCCCTGGACGTCCGAGCTACGGGCTCGGCCGATGGACGGCGGCGCGACGCGGGCACGCGCCGCCGTCTCCTTTTCCCGAGCCGTTCCGGGCCTCCCGGACGGCCTCGCCGGGCGGGGGTCGGGTGCTACCCTTCCGGACCCGGGCGCGTAGCTCAGCGGGAGAGCGCTCGCCTCACACGCGAGAGGTCGCAGGTTCAAAACCTGCCGCGCCCACCATCGGACCAGGGAAATCGCGAGATGGCGGTTGCGTACCATCCTCCGGACGCCCTCAAGGAGATCACGTGAGCGAGACCTGCTTCGACCCTCGCACGCTTGAGCAGCCACATACTTGTCCCGGGCGTTGTGCTTGCTATGCCAATCACCGTTGCGCGCCGGGTTGTGCTTGCACCTCATGTCCACATAGCCGCGTCGGGTATCTGTCCCCCAAGGAACACGCGGCCTTCGTCCGCGACGCCCTCAAGGACGAGGGAACCGAGTGACGAACGCCGATCGCATCCCGCGAGACCTCGTCGAGGGTGCCTGAAGCACACCCCGTTCATTTCCGCTTCGCCCCGGGTTCGGTAACGTCTTCGGACGATCGTTCGAGGGGAGCACGGGATGTCCGCAACCAACGAGATCGCGCCGACCGAGGCCCGCACGGGCGTCGCGGCGCGCGCGATCGGCCTGACCAAGACCTACGGCGAACGAGATGCGACCGTGCGGGCGCTCGACGACGTCTCGGTGGAGTTCGAGCGCGCCCGGTTCTCGGCGATCATGGGTCCGTCGGGGTCGGGGAAGTCGACCCTCCTCCACTGCATGGCGGGCCTCGACAAGCCCACCTCCGGGCAGGTCCTGATCGGCGACGTGGACCTGACCACCCTGTCCGAGAAGGACCTGACGCTGCTGCGGCGCAGGAGCGTCGGCTTCGTGTTCCAGGCCTACAACCTCGTGCCCACGCTCACGGCATCGGAGAACATCACGCTCCCGCTCGACATCGCGGGGGAGGAGCCAGACAAGGCCTGGTTCGACGAGGTGGTCGACACCGTCGGGATCCGCGACCGCCTCAGCCACCGGCCGGCCGAGCTCTCGGGCGGCCAGCAGCAGCGCGTCGCCGGCGCGAGGGCGCTCGTCAGCCGTCCCGAGATCGTGTTCGCCGACGAGCCGACGGGCAACCTGGACTCCAAGGCGAGCCAGGAGATCCTGACGTTCCTGCGAAGCGCCGTGAAGGACCACGGGCAGACGATCGTGATGGTGACGCACGACGCGTCGGCGGCCAGCTTCGCCGACCGGATCGTGTTCCTCGGCGACGGCAGGGTCGTCGACGAGATGCTGGAGCCGACCACCGAGCGGGTGCTCGACCGGCTGAAGTCGCTGGAAGGCTGACCGTGTTCCGCGCGGCGATCCGCAGCCTGCTCGCCCGGAAGGTCCGACTCCTCCTCACGTGTCTGTCGGTCGTGCTGGGTGTCGGCTTCATGGCCGGCACGTTCGTCCTGACCGACACGATGACCAGAGCGTTCAACGACCTGTTCGACACGGCGTACTCGTCGATCGACGTGCTGGTGCGCAGCGAGAACGCCTTCACTGCGCAGACCAGCAGTCTCGAGGAACGCGAGCCGATGCCCGAGTCGGTGCTCGAGCAGGTGCGGGACGTCCCCGGCGTGGCCAGGGCCGAGGGCGACGTCGTCGGGTACGCGCAGATCGTCGACCCGGCGACCGGCAAGGTGATCGGGACGTTCGGACCGCCGACGGCCGCCTCCGCATGGAACGAGCTGAACGGCTTCACGCTCAAGCCGGGCGGGTCGCCGCCGAGTGGGCCGGACCAGGTCGTGATCGACGCCGGGACGGCCCAGGCGCACGACATCCAGGTCGGCGACCGCGTCGAGATCGTGTTCGAGGGTCCGCCGGGCGAGTTCGACGTGGTGGGGATCGCCGGGTACGGCGACGCCGACAGCCTGGGCGGCGCGACGTGGGCGCTGTTCGATCTGCCGACCGCGCAGCGGGTGCTGGGCAAGGAAGGGGAGCTCGACTCGGTCTCGGTCGTGGCGGATCAGGGCGTCTCGGGCGTGGATCTGCAGCGACGGATCGGAGAGGTCTTGCCGAAGGGCGTCGAGGCCGTCACGGCCGCCACGGTGACCTCGGAGGCGCAGGATCAGATCAGCACCGGTCTCGGGTTCCTGCGGACGGCCTTCCTGGTCTTCGCGTTCGTCGCCCTGTTCGTCGGCGCGTTCATCATCTTCAACACGTTCGCGATCATCGTCGCCCAACGGACGCGGGAGCTCGCGCTGTTCCGAGCGCTGGGTGCCAGCGGACGACAGGTGATGACCTCGGTCATGGTCGAGGCCACCGTGATCGGCCTGGTGTCCTCCCTGCTCGGCGTGCTGGCCGGCATCGGGATCGCGATCCTGCTCAAGGGAGCCCTCAGCGCGACCGGGCTCGAGATCCCGTCCTCGGGGACGGTGATCCTCGGCCGGACATTCGTCATCTCGATCGTGGTCGGCACGCTCGTCACGGTGATCGCCGCGCTGGTCCCCGCCCGCCGGGCCGCCAGGGTGGCACCGATCGAGGCGCTGCGCGAGGCACAGGACCGCCCCGGGCGCTCGCTGCGGTTCCGCCTGATCTCGGGCCTGATCGTGTTGGCGCTCGGGATCGTGCCGTTGGTGTACGGCCTGTTCGGCACGCCCGGGAACGCGCTCCAGCTCGTCGGTCTGGGTGTGGCGCTCACGTTCGTCGGCGTCGCGATGCTCACCCCGTTGATCGCGCGCCCGATCGCGGGCGTCATCGGGCTGCCGATCCGCAAGACCGGTGTGCCCGGCAAGCTCGGCGGCGAGAACTCGATGAGGAACCCCCGCCGGACGGCGGCGACAGCCTCCGCCCTGATGATCGGGCTCGGTCTCGTCGTGTTCGTCGCGGTGTTCGGAGCATCGGCCAAGGCGTCTACCACCGAGGTCCTCGACCGCACGCTGAAGGCCGACTTCATCCTGACCTCGCCGACCCTCACTGGCTTCAGCACCGCCGCCGCCGAGGACGTGCGGGGGATCCAGGGCGCGGAGACGGTGTCGCAGGTCCGGCAGGGCGAGGTGCACATCAAGGAGGGGACCTCGTTCGTCACGGGCCTGGATCCCGCGACCTTCCCGACGGTGTCCGAGCTCGGCGTGACCGAAGGCTCGCTCGACGATCTCAAGGGCGCGAACACCATCGCCGTGTTCGACGACACCGCCGCGGACAACGGTTGGAGCGTGGGGGACACGATCACGGTCGAGTTCCCCGCGACCGGGAAGGCGGACCTGCAGGTGGTCGCGCTCTACTCGGAGAACGGGCTGATCGGCGACTACGCGATCTCGCTCGATACGTTCGACGCCAACGTCGCCCAGCAGCTCGACCTCTTCGTCCTGGTCAAGGCGGCCGAGGGCGCCGACCTGTCGGCCGTCCGCGCCGACATCGAGACCGCGCTCGCGCCCTACCCGAACGTCGAGGTGCTGGATCAAGCGCAGTTCCGCGACAAGTACGCGACGTTCATCAACCAGATCCTGAACCTCGTCACGGCGCTGCTGCTGTTCGCCGTGATCATCGCCCTGTTCGGGGTGATGAACACGCTGTACCTGTCGATCTACGAGCGGACCCGGGAGCTCGGGCTGCTGCGGGCCGTGGGCCTGACCCGGCGGCAGACCCGCTCGATGGTCCGGTGGGAGGCCGCGATCATCTCGATCATGGGAGCCCTGCTCGGCGTCGTGATCGGGATCGCGTTCGGGTGGGCGCTGCAGCAGGCGCTCGAGCCCAAGGGGTTCACCGAGCTCGGGATCCCGGGTGGTCAGCTCGCGTTCTACGTCGTGTTCGCCGCCGTACTCGGGGTATTCTTCGCGATCTTCCCCGCCCGGCGGGCGGCCAAGCTCAACGTGCTCGACGCGATCTCGTACGAATAGGCCCGGGGGCGGCGGATATCATGGCCGTCCCATGCCGAGGATCGAGCTCCCCGACGGCTCCACCACCGAACTCCCCGAAGGGGAACCGGTCGGTTCCGTGCTGCCGCCCGAGGCCATCGCGGCCCGGGTGGACGGCGAGCTCGTCGATCTTTCGTTCGTGCCGGTGACCGACGGGAAGGTGGAGTCGGTCCTGCCGGCCGACCCCGACGGTCTCCACGTCCTTCGGCATTCGGCGGCGCACGTGCTGGCGCAGGCCGTGTGCGACCTGTGGCCCGGCACCCGATACGCGATCGGCCCGTCCATCGAGGACGGCTTCTACTACGACCTCGAGCTGCCGGGTCCGGTCTCCGAGACCGACCTCCCGAAGATCGAGGACCGCATGCGCGAGCTCGTCGACGCCGATCAGCCGTTCGTGCGCGAGGAGGTTTCGCGCGCCGACGCGCTCGAGCGTTTCGCGGATCAGCCCTACAAGCGCGAGATCATCGAGTCGCTCGAGGAGGGCGAGGTCCCCGCCGGCGACACGGTCACGATCTACCGCAACGAGGGCTGGGCGGACCTGTGCCTGGGTCCTCACGTGCCCTCGACCGGCCGTCTGAAGGCGTTCAAGCTGATGAAGCTCGCGGGCGCGTACTGGCGCGGGGACGAGGCGCGGCCGATGCTCACCCGGATCTACGGCACGGCGTGGTCCACGCCGAAGGAGCTGCGCTCGTACCTGCACCGCCTGGAGGAGGCCGAGAAGCGCGACCATCGCAAGCTCGGCCGCGAGCTCGACCTGTTCTCGTTCCCCGAGGAGCTCGGCCCGGGTCTGGCCGTCTGGCATCCCAAGGGCGGGATCTTCCGCAAGCAGCTCGAGGACTACGTGCGCGACCTGCATCTCGAACGCGGGTACGACCCCGTCGTGACGCCGAACCTCGCGCGCCGCGAGCTGTGGGATACCTCGGGCCACACGGACAAGTACGCCGACCTGATGTACCCCGAGATGCGGCACGAGGGCGATCCGGGCTACTTCGTCAAGCCGATGAACTGCCCGTTCCACGTCCTCGTGTACAAGTCGCAGATCCGCTCGTACCGGGACCTGCCGATCCGTCTCTCGGAGCTCGGGAGCGTCTACCGGTACGAGCGCCTCGGCGTCGTGCACGGGCTCCTGCGCGCGCGCGGTTTCACGCAGGACGACTCGCACATCATCTGCCGCGAAGACCAGCTCGTCGACGAGATCCTGGCCGTGTTCGACCTGACCCTCGAGATCCATCGCACGTTCGGGTTCACGGAGCCGGTGGTTACCCTGTCCACCCTGCCGGGGGAGACGATCGTGACGCCCGAGATGGCGGAGCGCGCGACCGGCGCCCTGCGCGACGCGCTCGATCGCAGCGGGCTCGAGTTCCGGGTCGCCGAGGGCGAGGGGTCGTTCTACGGCCCGAAGGTCGACTTCCATTTCCGCGATGCGATCGGGCGTCTGTGGCAGCTGACCACCGTGCAGTGCGACTTCGGCCTGCCCGAACGGTTCCAGATGGAGTACGTCGGCGAGGACAACCAGCGTCACCGTCCGGTCATGATCCATCGCGCGATCCTGGGGTCGATCGAACGGTTCAGCGCCGTGCTGATCGAGCACTACGCCGGCGCGTTCCCGTTGTGGCTGTCGCCCGAGCAGGTCCGTCTGCTGCCGGTGGCCGACCGTCACCTCGAGCACGCCCGCGAGCTGGCCTCGAAGCTGCGGGGCGCCGGGCTGCGTCCCGCCGTGGACGACAGCGGCGAAACGGTCGGCAAGAAGGTCCGCGCCGCGCAGCTCGCGAAGGCTCCTTACGTGCTCGTGATCGGGGACAAGGAGATCGAGACGGGCGAGCTCACCGTTCGGGACCGGGAGGGCGTCGAGACCAAGGGCGTGCCGTTCGACGACTTCGCGGCCGCGCTCGTCGACGAGGCGGCCTCCAAGCGCCTGACCCAGTCGCGGTTCGGCGGCTGAGGCGAGGACGCCGGGGGGCGGCGTGGATCGCATCTGGTCGCCGTGGCGGATGGCGTACATCCAGGCCGCCAAGGAGCAGGGTGAGGACGACGGTTGCATCTTCTGCGACCTGCCGACCGAAGGCGATGACGAACGGACGAAGATCCTGGTCCGCGGCGAGCGCGCGTTCGTGATCTTGAACTCGTTCCCGTACAACCCGGGTCACCTGATGGTCGCCCCGTTCCGCCACGTCGGCGATCTCGGCGCCATCGAGACCGACGAGTTCGCGGAGGTCGACGCGCTGCTCACCCGCTCGGTCCGCGCGCTCGAGGAGGAGATGGAGCCGCATGGCTTCAACCTCGGGATGAACCTTGGCCGCGTGGCGGGCGCCGGGATCCCGGGTCACCTGCACTGGCACGTCGTACCTCGTTGGAACGGCGACACGAACTTCATGCCGGTCGTCGGTCAGACGCGCGTCCTGCCCGAGCTGCTCGACGAGACCTACGCGCGGCTCCTCCCTCGATTGGAGAGCGTATGAGCGATGGGTTCGCGGACCTCGGAGACGGGCGCTTGTGGTACGAGCGCACCGGTGGCGGGTTCCCCGTCGTGTTCATGCACTCGGGTCTGATGGATGCGCGGAATCTGGGAGCCGCAGTTCGAGGCCTTCGCGGAGCAGCATGGTCGTCCTCGCCCCGGGTGAGCGGCTACCCCTGGCGCGATCCCGGCGCCGATGCGCTCGCCGAGCAGGTCGCCCGCTCGATCGCGGCCGGCGATCCGCAGGGTGCCATCGAGCTGCAGCTCGCGGTCTGGGCCCCCGTGACCTCGAAGGCCGATCCCGGCGTGCGGACGGTCGCGCTCGCGAACGCGGCGGCTCAGCAGATCGACCCGTCGTGGCGCGAGGAACCGCCCGCGGCCCCCGACCGCCTGGATGAGCTCCGTGCCGCCGCGTTGCTGATCGTCGGCGAGGAGGACATCGCAGAGGTCGGCGAGATCGCCGACCTCGTGGCGGCGCAGGTCCCGGGCGCGAGCAAACGCGTCGTGGCCGAGACCGACCAGCTCGTCAACGTCGGCAAGCCCGAACGGTTCAACCGGCTGGCGCTCGACTTCCTCGCATTCGCGGGCTGAGGGTCCGGTCGATGACCCGGATGGCGAGCGGCGTCGTCGAGTTCGACGGTGGTGCGCTCGCGTGGGAGTCGGCGGGGGAGGGCCCCGACGTGGTCTTCCTGCATCCGGGGCTGTGGGACGGCCGGGTGTGGGACGAGCAGTTCGGCGTGTTCTCGCGCACGTACCGGGTGCTCCGGTTCGACTTCCGCGGCTACGGCCGCTCGAGCCGCCCCGAACCCGGCAGGCCCTACTCGCACATCGAGGATCTCGCCGCGGTGATGGACGCGGCCGGCGCCGAGCGCGCCGCGTTGATCGGCAACTCGATGGGAGGGAAGGTGGCGGTGGATCTCGCGCTCACACATCCAGGACGTGTCTCGGCGCTCGTCCTGGCCACCCCGGCGCTCTCCGGGTTCGAGGGCACCCGGGATGAGGAGGCAGCGTGGGAGGCCGCGTTCGCCGACGTGGAGCGCCAGATCGACGAGGCCGTCACGGCGGGCGATCTGGAAGGGGCCCAGGACCTGCGGTTGCGGTGGCTCTGGGCTCCGCTCGGCACGGACGACCCGGCGGGATCACGGATCCGGCGGATCGCGTTCGAGAACCTCCAGGAGCTCACGATGGACGAGAGCGGCGAGATCTCGATCGACCCACCGGCTGCCGAGCGACTCGGCGAGATCGACGCGCCGACGCTCGTGCTGCCGGCAGATCACGACCCGCCCTGGCACGAGCGGATGTGCGAGGTGCTCGCCGAAGGGATCCCCGGCGCTCGGCTCGTGCGGATCCCGGAGACCGACCACGTGATCCCGCTGCGCCGGCCCCAGGAGTTCAACCATTCGGTGCTGACGTTCCTCGGCGAGGTGCTCTGATCGTCGGGAACGTCTGGTCCTGCTCGGGTTGGGCGCAGGTGCGGTCTCGCGATCGTCCTGAAGGAGCGGCGACTACTTGTGCGCCGCTTCCTTCTCCTGCTGTGCGGCCGCGATGATCTTGTCGGCGAGGTGCGACGGCACCTCTTCGTAGTGCGAGAAGTGCATCGTGAACGCGGCCCGCCCCCCGGTCATCGAACGCAGGTCGATCGAGTAGCGCGCGACCTCGGCCTGCGGCACCGACGCCTTCACGCGCTGCTTGCCGGCACCCGCCGACTCGACGCCCTGGATCTTGGCCCGCTTGGCGTTGAGATCGCCCATGATGTCGCCGGTGTGCGACTCGGGGACGACGACGTCGACCTCGACGATCGGCTCGAGCAGGACGACGCCGGCCGCGGCCGCCGCCTCCTTCAGCGCGAGCGCACCCGCGAGCTGGAACGCCATGTCGGAGGAGTCCACGCTGTGGAACTTGCCGTCGACGAGCGTGCACCGGATGTCGACCATCGGGTTGCCGCTCATCACGCCCGTCTGCATCGTCTTGACGACGCCCTTCTCGACCGAGCCGATGAACGTTTTGGGGATCGCGCCGCCGAAGATCTTGTCGACGAACTCGAACCCGGTACCACGCGGGAGCGGCTCGACCTCGACGTTGCAGATCGCGTACTGACCGTGGCCACCGGTCTGCTTGACGTGGCGACCGATGCCCTTGCCCGGACCTCGGACGGTCTCGCGGTACGCGATCTTGGCCGGGGACGTGGTCACCTCGACGCCGAACTTGCGCTTCATCCGTTCGATCTGCACGTCCAGGTGGGCCTCGCCCATCCCATACATCACGGTCTCGTGCGTCTCGTCGGAGCGCTCGATCCGGAGCGTCGGGTCCTCCTCACGCAGGCGCGAGAGGGCGGTCGAGAGCTTGTCCTCGTCGCCCTTGG
This sequence comes from uncultured Actinomycetes bacterium, assembly GCA_963823255.1. Lineage (GTDB taxonomy): Bacteria > Actinomycetota > UBA4738 > UBA4738 > HRBIN12 > DASSJM01. The sequence goes on along the minus strand of CAWGKU010000001.1, from coordinate 436,018 downwards.
TCTTCGGCGTGATCGCGAACGCGAGCAGCGGTTCGGGCATCTCGATGGCCGGCAGCGTCACCGGGTCGTCCTTGGTCGAGAACGTGTCGCCGGTGGTCGTGTGCGCGAGCTTCGCGACCGCCGCGATGTCGCCCGCCGGCACCTCCGAGAGCGTCTCGTGCTCCTTGCCACGCAGCGCGAACAGCTGACCGATCCGCTCCTCGGTGCCCTTCGTCGCGTTGTACACGGACGAGTCCGGCCGAAGGGTCCCCGAGAACACCCGGAACATCGTGATGTGCCCGACGAACGGGTCGGACACGGTCTTGAACACGTACGACGTGAGCGGCAGGACGGGGTCGCACGCCCGCTCCTTCTCTTCCCCGGCCTTGGTCACCACCGTGACCGGCCCGCGGTCGATCGGGGAGGGGAACTCGTCGACGATGAACTGGAGCACGCGATCGACGCCGATCGGCCGGGCGGCCGCCGCACACAGGACCGGCGCGATCCTGGCCTCGGCGAACCCCCGCTTCACGCCGTGGACGACCTCGTCCTGGGAGAGCTCGCCCTCCTCCAGGTACTTCTCGATCAGCGCGTCGTCGGATTCGGCGACGGCCTCCATCAGCTTCTCTCGGAACGGATCCGCCTTGCCTGCGATGTCGTCGGGCCACTCGCCCTCGGTGGCGGTGGGACCGGTGCCGTACCGGTACGCCTTGCGCCCCAGCAGGTCGGCGACGCCCTCGAAGTCGTGCTCCTCACCCAGCGGGAGCTCGAGGGGCGCGACCTGCGTGCCGAACGCCTGCACGAGCTGCTCCAGCGTCCGTTCGAACGAGGCCCGCTCGCGGTCGAGCTTGTTGATCAGGATCGCGCGGGGCAGGCCGGCCTCGATCGCCAGCTCCCAGGCGACCTCGGTCTGGACCTCGACGCCGTCGACGGCCGAGACGACGAGCACGACCGCGTCCACGGCCCGGATCGCCGTCCGGACGTCCCCGATGAAGTCGGCGTACCCGGGAGCGTCCAGGACGTTGACCTTCACGCCGCTCCACTCGACCGGCGCCATCCCGAGCGAGACGCTGATGCCCTTCTTGATCTCCTCGGGCTCGAAGTCGCTGACGGTGTTGCCGTCCTCGACGGTCCCCATCCTCGTGGTGGCGCCGGAGGCGAACTGCATCGCCTCGAGCAGCGTGGTCTTGCCCGCGCCGCCGTGCCCCACGAGCAACACGTTGCGGATGTCCTTGGCTTCGTAGGTCTTCAAGCGGCCCCCGATCGGACGGACGGGAAACGGACCGGGATTCTAGCGCGGCCGTCCGCTTCGGTTCCTGCTCGTTCTCTGGCGGGTTCTCGGCTCTTCTGGGCGCCCGGAGCACCGGTGATACCCTCGCGCGGGTGGTGGAGGTGAGCGTTCGAGCGCAGGTGGGCGAGCGTGCGGTGGTGCCGCTCCTGTGCATCGCCGCGGGCGTCGCGATCGCCGTCGCCACCTGGCTGCTGCTGATCCGCGAGATCGAACCCGCGGGGTTCGCCTCGCTGGCGGCGGGGGCCGCCCTGGTCGCCGGCGGCGTGCTCCTGCGCCCGGACGACCGGCTCGGCCGCGTCGCGCTCTCGTTCGGCGACCGCCTGTTCGACGGCTGCGTCCTTGGTGCGCTCGCGTGGGTGTCGCGGACCGAGGATCCGTGGCTCGCGGCCGGCGCGCTGTTCGCGCTCGCGGCCGGGTTCCTCGCCTCCTACATCCGCGCGCGCGGGGGCTCCCTCGGGTACGGGATCGAGGAGGGCGTGATCACGCCGGCGCTCCGGTACGGGCTGATCTCGGCCGGTCTGATCGGCGGGTGGCGGTGGACGCCGTGGGCGGTGGCGGTCCTGATGCTGCTCGCGTCCGCCGTCCGGGCGAGCCAGGTCGTGAAGGAGGAGCGCCTGTGAGCCCGCGCCCGGACCCGGCATGACGTCACCGGGGGACGCGACGGGGACGAAGCCGGAGACCAGACGCGAGACGCTCGGCTACTGGGGCTATCGAACCGCCGAGTGGCTCGCGATGTCGCTGCCCGAACGCATCGGCCGCCGCGTGTTCGAGACGCTCGGACGCGTGGCCCACCGGCGTCTCGCCGGCGTCCGGGCGACGGTGGCCGCCAACCAGGCGCGCGTGCTCGGCGCCGACCCGACCGACGAACACGTCGAGCACGCGACGCGGGAGGCGTTCGAGCTCTACGCGCGGTTCTGGTTCGACGCGTTCCGGATCCGGACGATGCCGGTCGAGGAGTTCAACCAGCGACTGGTGATGGTCGACGTCGAGAACATCGACCGCGCCCTCGAGGCCGGCAAGGGTGTGGTCTGTGCACTGCCGCACATGGGCAACTGGGACGCGGCCGGCCATTGGTTCGGCGCGAACGGGTACCGGATCGCCGCCGTCGCCGAGGAGCTCCGGCCGCCCCGGCTGTACGACCTGTTCCTTCGCCACCGCGAGGAGCTCGGCATGCGGATCATCGGGCTCACCAAGGACGGCCATGTCGGCCAGCAGCTCAAGCAGCTGTTGTCCGAGAACTGGTTGGTGGCCCTCGTGGCCGACCGCGATCTGACGGGCCGGGGGATCGAGGTCGAGATGTTCGGCGAGACGAGGCGGGTGCCGGCCGGCCCGGCGCTGCTATCGCTCAGCTCCGGCGCGCCGCTGGTCGTCTGCCCGATCTACACACGCGACGACGGGTGGGAGGTCCGGATCGGAGAGCCGCTCGAGTTCGAGCGCACGGGGGTGATGCGGGAGGACGTCGCCGCGCTCTCGCGCCTGATGGCCGAACGCTTCGAGCGCGCGATCGCCGCCAAGCCCACGGACTGGCACATGTTCCAGCCGGCGTGGCCGCAGGCCGGTTCGACGGCCGCCGCGCCGGCGACGCCGGTCGAACCGCGGTGAAGATCCTGCTCGTCTGCCCGTACGACTGGCACGCGCCCGGGGGCGTCCAGGTCCACGTCCGGCAGCTTGCCGACGAGCTCGGTTCGCGGGGCCACCGGACCACGATCCTCGCCCCCGGTTCGCGGCCGTCAGAGGATGCCGGGGTTCGCATCGTGGGGCGGCCGGTCCGCGTGCCCTACCGCGGCACGGTCGCGCCGATCTCGTTCTCGCCGGGGTCGTGGCGACGGATCCGGTCCGCGATGCGCTCGTTCGACCCCGACGTGATCCACGCCCACGAGCCGCTCACGCCGAGTACCTCGATGCTCGCCGTCCTGGCCGCGAGCGTGCCCGTCGTCGCCACGTTCCACGCGTCCCTCGATCGTTCGCGCCTGATGGAGCTCGCCGGGCCGGTGCTGCGTCAGGTGAGCGGGCGGATCGACGCCGCGGTCGCGGTCTCGGAGGCGGCAGCGGCGTTCCTGCGGCGCGTGGTGGACGTCCCGCTCGAGATCGTCCCGAACGGCGTCGACGTCCGCGCGTTCGCGCACCCGGGCCGGCCCGTCGAGGGCCTCCCGGCCGGCCCGAAGATCCTCTGGGTGAACCGACTGGACCCGCAGAAGGGGTTCGAGATCATGCTGCGCGCGTTCGGGGGGCTCGCTTCCGAGATCCAGGACGTGCACCTGCTCGTCGCGGGCGACGGGCGCGATCGCGTCCTGCTGCGCTCGCTGCCGAGCGAACTGCGGAACCGGATCCTGCGTCTCGGAACCGTCCCGCACGCCGAGCTTCCCCGGTACCACGCGGCGGCCGACGTCGCCGTGTCGCCCGCGACCGGACAGGAGAGCTTCGGGATCGTGCTCGTCGAGGCGATGGCGGCCGGCGTGCCGGTCGTCGCGTCGGACATCGCGGGGTACCGGGAGGTGGTCCGCGACGGCGTCGACGGGCTCCTGGTCCCGCCCAACGACGCCGACGCCCTCGCCGCCGCGATCCGCCGGGTCCTGTCCGAACCTCAGCTCGCCGCCATCCTGGCGGCCGCGGGGCGGACGCGCGCGGAGACGTTCTCCTGGCAGGCCGTTGCGCCCCGCCTGGAGGCCGTCTACGACCGGGTCATCCACGCGACGCGCTAGGATGCCGCCGTGCCCACCTGGCTGTGGATCGTCGTCATCCTGGTCGCCCTGCTGCTGCTCGGCGGCATCTGGATCTACAACCGACTCGTCAAGCTCCGTGCCCGCGTGAACAACGGCTGGTCCCAGATCGACGTCCAGCTGCGCCGGCGCTACGACCTGATCCCGAACCTCGTGACGACCGTCCAGGGCTACGCGACCCACGAGCGCGAGCTGTTCGAGCACGTCACCGAGGCGCGGTCCCGCGCGATCGATGCGAACGCGGTCCCGGACCAGGCGCAGGCCGAGAACCAGATCACCCGGGGGATCCGACAGCTGTTCGCGGTGGCCGAGAACTACCCCGACCTGAAGGCCAACCAGAACTTCCTGGCCCTGCAGGAGGAGCTCACCGGGACCGAGTCGAAGATCGCGTTCGCGCGGCAGTTCTACAACGACCAGGTCATGCTCCTGAACACGCTCATCGGCTCGTTCCCCTCGAACGTCGTCGCTCAGACGTTCGGGTTCGGACCGCGGGAGTTCTTCGACATCGAGGACCCGGTGCGCGAGCCGTCTCAGGTCGAGTTCCCCAGGTAGTCCGTGTACGAGCAGATCGCGGCGAACAAGCGCAAGACCGTCCTGCTCATCTTCGGGGCGATCGTGTTGCTCGGCGCGGTCGGGTACGTGCTCGGGCTCTGGTACGGGAACGGGATCTACGGGCTCGTCGGCGCGGTGGCGCTCGCGGTAGTCCTGTCGCTCGGTTCGTTCTTCGGGGGCGACCGTCTCGTCCTCGCGTCGACACGCGCGCGCGAGGTGAGCCCGCAGGACCAACCGCGCCTGCACAACATCGTCGAGGGGCTGTCGATCGCGGCCGGGATCCCCAAGCCGAAGGTCTACCTGATCCCCGAGCAGGCGCCGAACGCGTTCGCGACCGGCCGCAACCCGGAGCACTCGTCGGTGGCGGTGACCGAGGGGCTGCTCGCGACGATGAACCGGGTCGAGCTCGAGGGCGTGATCGGGCACGAGCTCTCGCACGTCGTCGACCGGGACATCCTGGTGGGGACGGTGGTGGCGACGCTCGTCGGCGCGGTGGTCCTGATCAGCGAGTTCTTCATGCGGTCGTGGTGGTGGGGCGGCGTTCGCGGCCGCCGCGGCGGCGATCGGAGCGGCGGCGGGGTCGAGGCGATCATCTTCGCGGTCGGGCTCGTGTTGCTGGTGCTGGCGCCGATCATCGGGCAGATCGTTCGGCTGGCCGTGTCGCGGAACCGGGAGTTCCTCGCCGACGCCCAGGGTGCGCTGCTGACGCGGTACCCGCCCGGGCTCGCGAGCGCGCTGCGCAAGATCGGCGCGGCGTCGGGGATCCCGATGCGTTCGGCGAACAACGCGACCGCACACCTGTGGCTCAACCAGCCCTCGCGCATCCAGGGGCAGGGCATGGGCCCGCTCGAGAAGCTGTTCAGCACACACCCGCCGATCGAGGAGCGGATCCGCCGGCTCGAGGAGATGTGACGATCCGAACGAGATCGCCCAGGGTCGTTGAGACGCCTCCGAACGCCCGGTAGCATCTGCTCCCGCTGTCACGACCGGCGCCGCGCTGCGGGCCGGCGACATCCCCCATAAGCCCGCGAACCCCCCCGGGAGTCCCTGATGTCCGGAACCCATCGCACGAACTCGCCCCGAGCCCGCCGAACCATGACCCGCCGTGGCAAGTTCGTGGCCGCCGGTGCCACGGTCGCCGTGGTCGCGGCCGGCGGCCTCGGGTACTTCGCGCTGTTCCCGCAGCAAGCGCCGGCGTTCGTGCGCGACACATTGCAGAAAGTCGGCCTGGCGGACGACGGGGCCGGCGCACCCGACGCCACCTGCCCGCTGACCGGCGAGCCCGTCCCCGGGAGCGAGGTGCCGGACCGCCCGGCGCTCGCGGTCAAGATCGAGAACGCCCCCGAGGCGCGACCGCAGGCCGCGCTGAACGACGCCGACGTGGTCGTCGAGGAACCGGTCGAGGGCGGGTACACGCGGTTCATCGCGGTGTTCCAGTGCGCTGACTCGGATCGCGTCGGGCCCGTCCGCAGCGGCCGGACGACCGACCCGGATTACCTCCGCCAGCTCGGTCCGGCGGTGTTCGGCTACGCCGGCGGTCGCAACGTCGTGAAGCTCGAGGTACCCAAGGTTGGCCTCGTCGACGTGAACTACATCATCGCGGCCGACGCGTACACGCGGGACGAGTCCCGCGCGGCGCCGCACAACCTCTACACGACGACCCATGCCCTCTGGCGCGCCGGGAAGTCCAAGGACGGAGCACCCGACCCGCTGTTCACGTACGCCGACACGTGGGACGGCGCCGCGAAGCGGATCCGCTCGGTGCACCTCCCGTATTCGGGCGTGTCCGACGTGTACTGGCACTGGAACGGCGCCAAGGGCGCATGGCTGCGTTCGCACGGCGACGTCCCCCACGTACTCGAGGGCAACGAGCGCGTCTCGGCCACCAACGTCGTGGTCCAGGTCGTGACCGTGACCGACAGCGACTTCCTCGACTCCGCCGGCAACCCCTCGCCCGAGGTCGACCTGACGGGCTCGGGCAAGGCGTACGTCCTTCGGGACGGGACGGTGATCCGCGGCCGCTGGGAGCGCGAGTCGCTCCACGACGTGACCACGTTCGTCACCAAGGACGGGACCGAGATCGCGCTCGCGCCCGGACGCACGTGGGTCGAGCTGGTCCCCAGCTGGGTCCCGGTCGGCCTCGAGCGCCGCTGACCGCCTGAACCCACTCGATCGGCCCGGGCGTGCCCGGCGGTACACTCAGGGCGTCGGATCCGAGCACGTCACGACCCCTTCGAAGGAGGACACCCGGGTGGAACGGGAGACCGGCACCTTCCGAGTGAAGTCCGGCCTGGCCGAGATGCTCAAGGGCGGCGTCATCATGGACGTCACCAACGCCGACCAGGCCAAGATCGCCGAGGACGCCGGCGCGTGCGCCGTCATGGCGCTCGAACGCGTCCCGGCCGACATCCGCGCCGAGGGCGGGGTCGCGCGCATGGCCGACGCCACCAAGGTCGAGGAGATCATGAACGCGGTCTCGGTCCCGGTGATGGCGAAGGCCCGCATCGGGCATTTCGTCGAGGCGCAGATCCTCCAGGCGCTCGGCGTCGACTACGTCGACGAGTCCGAGGTGCTCACGCCTGCCGACGAGGAGCACCACATCGACAAGTGGGCGTTCACGGTCCCGTTCGTGTGCGGCGCCCGGAACCTCGGCGAGGCGCTCCGTCGGATCGCCGAGGGCGCGGCGATGATCCGCACCAAGGGCGAGGCCGGCACCGGCAACGTCGTCGAGGCCGTCCGGCATCAGCGGACGATGCTCCGCGAGATCGGCTGGCTCCAGAGCCTGCGCCCCGAGCAGCTCGTCGCCGCGGCCAAGGATCTCGGCGCGCCGGTCGACCTGGTCCGGATGGTCTCCGAGAGCGGGACGCTACCGGTCGTGAACTTCGCGGCGGGCGGGCTCGCCACGCCGGCCGATGCGGCGCTGATGATGCAGCTCGGGGTCGACGGGGTGTTCGTCGGCTCGGGGATCTTCAAGTCCGAGGACCCCGCGCCGAGGGCGCGCGCGATCGTCGAGGCGACGACGCACTTCCAGGACCCCGACGCGCTCGCGAAGGTGTCGCGCGGACTGGGCGAGCCGATGCCCGGGCTCGACATCAAGGAGCTCGGCGAGGAGGGTCTGCTCCAGACCCGCGGGTGGTGAGCCTCCGGTGAAGGCCGGGGTCCTCGCGTTGCAGGGAGACTTCCGCGAACACGCTCGCGTGTTCGGCGAGCTCGGGGCGTCGCCGGTGGAGGTTCGTACGCCCGAGGATCTCGCGCGGGTCGACGTCCTCGCGATCCCCGGCGGCGAGTCGACGACGATCTCCAAGCTCGCGCGCAGCGCCGAGTCTGGTCGAACCGATCGTCGAGCGCGCGAACGCCGGGATGCCGATCCTCGGGACCTGTGCCGGGATGATCGTGATGGCGCGGCGCGTCGACGGTCTCGAACCGCTGCTGTCGCTCGTCGACGTCACCGTCCGCCGCAACGCCTACGGGCGCCAGGTCGACTCGTTCGAGGCCGATCTCGACGTCCTCGGCATCGAGCACCCCGTCCGCGGGGTGTTCATCCGGGCTCCGATCGTCGAAGAGATCGGCGAGGGCGTGCGCGTGCTCGCCGAACACGAGGAGCGTCCGGTCGTCCTGGAGCAGCGGAACCTGGTCGTGGCATCCTTCCACCCCGAGCTCGTGGGCGAGACCGGTCTCCACGGGTACGTCCTGGGGAAGGTGTGACGTGTCGGGTCATTCCAAGTGGGCGACGATCAAGCGCAAGAAGGGCGCGGCGGACGCCAAGCGCAGCAACCAGTTCGCGAAGCTCCTGCGCGCGGTGGAGGTCGCGGCGCGCGAGGGCGGGAGCGGTGACGTCAAGGCCAACATGACGCTCGCCTCCGCGGTCGACAAGGCCCGGAGCTCCTCGGTGCCCGTCGAGAACATCGAGCGCGCGATCAAGCGGGGGAGCGGCGACCTCGAAGGCGGCGCTCGGTACGTCGAGGTCACGTACGAGGGCTACGGGCAGGGCGGCGTTGCGTTGTTCGTCGAGACCCTGACCGACAACCGCAACCGGACCTCGCAGGACATCCGGCATGCGTTCACCCGGCACGGTGGGAACCTCGGCGAGAACGGCAGCACCGCATGGATGTTCGCGCGCAAGGGCTCGATCCAGGTCGAGAAGACCGCGGCACCGGACGAGGAGAAGCTCCTCGAGATCGCCCTGGAGGCCGGCGCCGAGGACCTGAACGACGCCGAGAGCACCTGGGAGATCACCAGCGACCCGGCCTCGTTCACCGCGGTCCGCGACGCGATCGACGCCGCCGGGATCCCGATGCTCTCGGCCGAGCTCACGATGCTGCCCCAGAACACGATCCCGGTCGAGGGCGGCCAGGCCAAGCAGGTGCTCGCGCTGCTCGAGGCGCTCGAGGAGCTCGACGACGTCCAGAACGTCTACGCGAACTTCGACATCCCCGAATCGGTGATGGCCGAGCTCGGCTGAGGAACGACACCGGTTGTGCGCCCCGAACAGCCTCCTCTTGACGCAGCCGACGCCTGGGGTTACGACGAGAGAGAGTGACCGGCGGCAGCCAGCGTTGGCGGGCCGACCCTTCCGGTCGCAGACGGGAGGTCGACGATGGCGGAGCCGAGCCTGTACGAACGATTGGGTGGCGTGTTCGCGATCGCTGCCGTGGTCGACCATTTCAGCGATGCGGTCGTCCAGAACCCCGTCGTCGGCCAAGCATCGAAGAACCCGGAGCTCCATGAATGGCATACCAACAAGCTGGACCGGCTGCCAGGGCTGAAGTTCATGCGCACGTTGTGGCTGTGCAACGTCGCCGGTGGACCCTTCTCGTTCACGGCTACGAAGCCGGGAAGTACCCCGCTCGGGCTGGAAGAGGCCCATCGCGAGCTTCGGATCTCCCCTGAGGAGTTCGATGAGGTCGCGGCCGAACTGGGACGCACGCTCGATCACTTCGCGGTCCCTCCCCGTGAGAAGGAGGAAGTGCTGGCGGCCTTCGCGGCGCACAAGGGAGAAGTGACCGAGGGATCGATGGCTTCGGCCTGAGAGAACCCGCGTTCACCAGTCTTGCCGTGTCTATCGGGAACGGGTGAAGATGCGCTCCGTGAAGGTCCGGCGAAGCGCTAGCCAGGAACGCTGATGGGGGCTCAACACCGGCTGGCATCCGTGGCGATCAGCTCGCTGCCGGTGGAGGAGTCCCGCCGCTCTTGACCGAGGAGACGACAGCCTCGTCGTTCCCGGACGAGCCTGCGCGGCGTGTCGGTTGGATCGCCAAGGGGGCCGCCCTGGTTGGGCGGATCGGCGCGGATCCCCGGGATGACGAGGAGCTGCGCCAGAAGAAGGCGCTCCTCGTCCTGCTCGCGGTGCTGATCGCACCCGTGTCCGTCATCTGGGGGGTCCTGTACCTCGCTCTCGGTTCGTGGGTGGGCATCGCTCCGCTCGTCTACTGCGCTATCTCGGTGGCGTCCTTGGTGGTGTTCGCACGAACCAAGAGCTTCCGGTTCCTCCTCGCCGTGCAGCTCCTCGCCATCCTCGTCATGCCGACGGCCGGCGGTCAGATGCTCGTAGGTGGGTTCCTCCCCTCCGGCGGGGTCGGACTCTGGGGCATCCTGGCTCCCTTGGGAGCCCTCGTCTTCCTCGAGGTGCGCCAGGCCGTCCGTTGGTTCGTCGCGTTCTTGTTCGTGTTCCTGCTCACGGGGATCCTCGGCGAGGTGCTCTTCGCGGATGCGGACCTCCCGTTGTGGTTCACGAGCACGATGCTGGCGTTGAACATCGTCGGGGTGGCTTCCATCGCGTTCATGCTCCTGGCCACCTTCGCCCACCAGCGCAACGAGGCCCTCGTGGGGCTCCGGGTCGAACAGGAGAAGTCCGAGGCCCTCCTCGTGAACGTCCTGCCCGGCTCGATCGCTGCCCGCCTGAAGGCCACCGACCAGACGATCGCCGACCACTTCGACGCGACCTCGATCCTGTTCGCCGACGTCGTGGACTTCACCCCGCTCTCGCAGCGCTTGCCCCCGGCCGAGGTGGTCGGCATCCTCGATCGGCTCTTCTCCCACTTCGACGGGCTGGTCGAGAGGCACGGGCTCGAGAAGATCAAGACCGTCGGCGACTGCTACATGGCGGCCGCCGGGGTGCCGGACCCGCACGAGGATCATGCGCGCAGGGCCGCGCTCCTGGCATTGGACATGCGGGACGCGGTGACGACCTCGGCGGTCGCCGGTCGAGATGGTCTCGAGCTCCGGATCGGGATCAACTCGGGGCCGGTCGTCGCCGGCGTGATCGGCAGGAAGCGCTTCATCTACGACCTTTGGAGCGACGCCGTGAACACGGCGAGCCGGATGGAGTCCCACGGCACGCCCGGCGAGATCCAGATCACCCGCGAGACGTACGAGCTGTTGAAGGATGAGTTCGTCTGCACGCGACGGGGGACGATCCAGGTCAAGGGCAAGGGCGAGATGGAGACGTGGTACCTGGTGGGCCCCCGGTCGGACGACCGTCGAACGGATCGAGGCGTCGAGGCGGGATCCGCCGCGAACCGCCTTCCAGATCGCACGTAGTTCGCGCGGCGACGGCGGTAGGCTTCGTCGGTCGTGGCCACCTGGGCCGAGTTCGCGAACGCCGAGCCGGATCTGGCCGCCTTCGCCCGCGAGCGGATGGAGGGTCGGATCGTGTACCAGGCGACGCTCCGACTCGACGGCGGACCCCGCGTGCACCCGGTCTCTCCCTGGCTCGGTGCCGGGCTGCTGTGCGTCTCGTTCCGCGACACGAGCCCGAAGATCCGCGAAGTGGCGCGTGATGCGCGCTACGCGTTCCACACCGCACTGCCGTGGGAGGACCACGCCGGCGACCACGGCGAGTTCACGGCCCGCGGATGGCTCGAACAGATCTCTCCGTCGCACCCCGCGGTGACGGCCCGCCCCGGCCAGCCTCCCTACGGGCTGGTCCACTACGCGTGCTCGATCGAAGAAGCGGTGGCGACGGAGTATTCGGACGACGAGATGCCCGTCTATCGCCGGTGGAAGTCGTCCTCAGGCGACGCGACCGAGTGAGCGTCGATGCCGCGACAAAGAGACGGACCCTTCAGGGCCCGAGTGCGCGAGCGAGATCGGATCGCGCAGCCACATCCCGCGGGTGATTGACCGAGGGGTGGGCTTCGCACAGACTGAACAGGTGTTCGATTCGTGCGTGCTCGGGGTGGACCCCGGCGTGTCCGCGCTCGGCCTGGCGGCGGTCGCCAGGCACGACCGGAAGCCGGTCCTGCTGTTCGCCGACACGGTGCGGACGGCCTCCGACCTGCCCGACGCGACCCGGCTCCGGCTCCTCCACGACGCGGTCGCCGAGGCGATCGCAACGCACCGGCCCGGATCGGTCGCGATCGAGCGCATCGCCTGGAACAAGAACCAGGTGAGCGCGATGATCGTCGCCAGAGCCACCGGCGTGATCCTGCTCGCGGCGGCGCAGGCCGGTCTCGAGGTGGAGGAGTACGGCTCGCTCGAGGTGAAGATGGCGGTGACCGGGCAGGGGAACGCCGACAAGGCCCAGGTCCGCGTCGCCCTCGAACGCTTCCACGGCCTGAAGGGCCTGCCCGATCAGCCCGACGCGGTCGACGCCGCGGCGATCGCGCTGTGTCACCTCACGCAGGCGCGGCTGCGGAAGGTCGCCGCGCGATGATCTCCTTCCTCGAAGGCGATGTCGCCGAACGTTCGGGCACGCGCGTCGTGATCTCGGTGGGCGGCGTCGGCTACGACGTCCAGGTGCCGGCGTCGACGCTCGCGAAGCTCCCGCCGGTGGGCCGCCCCGCCCGGGTGTACACGCGCCTCGTCGTCCGCGACGACGCGATGACGCTGTTCGGGTTCGCGAACGCGGACGAGCGCGAGCTGTTCGATCTGCTCGTGACCGTCAGCGGGATCGGTCCCAAAGTGGCGCTCAGCTTCCTCTCCGTGCTCTCGCCCGATGCGTTCCGCCGGGCGGTCTCGTCCGGCGACATCGGTGCGCTCACGGTCGTTCCCGGCGTCGGCAAGAAGGTCGCGCAGCGAGTCGTCCTGGACCTGAAGGACAGGCTCGGCGCCGAGGACGTCGTGATCGTCGACGGCCCGCTCGCCGACGTCCGCGAGGCGCTGCTGGCGCTCGGGCTGTCGCAGCAGGAGGCGAGCGACGCGATGACCGGGCTCGCGCCCAATGGCGACGCGTCCGTCGAGGACCTCCTCCGTGAAGCGCTCCAGCACGTCGGTCGGGGGTAGGGTGATGGCCGACGTGACCCAGGACGACCGGATCGTCGATCCCCAGGTACCGGAGGAGGAACGCGAGTTCGACGCCGCGCTCCGCCCGCGGCGGATCGACGAATTCGTCGGGCAGGACCGGGTCAAGGAACAGCTCGCGCTCCTGATCGATGGCGCCCGCGCGCGCGGCGAGACCGTCGACCATCTCTTGTTCTCCGGGCCACCGGGGCTCGGCAAGACGACGCTCGCGGGGATCGTCTCCAACGAGCTCGGCGTCGGGTTCCAGCCGACGTCCGGTCCCGCGCTCGACCGGCCCGGCGACCTCGCCGCGATCCTGACCAACCTGGAGGAGGGCGACGTCCTGTTCGTCGACGAGATCCACCGGATGCCGCGAGCGGTCGAGGAGGTCCTGTATCCGGCGCTCGAGGACTTCAAGCTCGACGTGGTGCTCGGCAAGGGCCCGAGCGCCCGCAGCATCCGGCTCGACCTGCCGAGGTTCACCCTGGTCGGCGCGACGACGCGCCCCGGACGGATCACGCTGCCGCTCCGCGAGCGGTTCGGGTTCTCGCCGCGGCTCGACTACTACTCGATCGACGACCTCGGGGCGATCGTGCAACGTTCGGCGGGGATCCTCGGTGTGTCGATCGATGCCGAAGGTACGCACGAGATCGCGCGTCGCTCCCGCGGCACCCCGCGCGTCGCGAACCGCCTCCTGCGGCGTGTCCGCGACTTCGCCGAGGTCCGTCACGACGGCGATGTCACCTCGGCCGTGGCCAAGGCCGGCCTCGAGCTGTTCGAGGTGGACGAGGAGGGCCTGGACAAGCTCGACCTCGCGATCTTGTCCACGGTCGTCGTCAAGTTCGGCGGCGGGCCGGTGGGGCTCTCGACGCTGTCCGCGGCGGTGGGGGAGGAGACCGACACGATCGAGGACGTGGTCGAGCCCTACCTGCTCCAGCTCGGGCTGCTCCAGCGAACGCCGAGGGGCCGCGTGGCCACCGTGCGTGCCTACCGCCACCTCGGTGTCTCCCCGGAAGGGGTCCTCCCGCTCACCTGACGCCCGCCCGCGTGAACCCCGGCGCTACGGGCGGCGAACCGAGCGGTAGCCTGTATGCTGCCTCGTCACCCCCCGTAGGAGGCTCGTCGACCCATGGTGCTCGGAATCCTCGCCCAAGATTCAAGCAGCGGAAGCTCGCTCGTTGGCCTCGCCCTGCCGGTGCTCATGATCGTGGGCTTCTACTTCCTGCTCATCCGGCCGCAACGGAACCGCCAGCGCGCGGCGCAGGCGCTCGTTGCCTCGCTCGAGGTCGGCGACGACGTGATGACCACGGGCGGGATCTTCGGCACGATCGTCGAGATCGACGACGACGAGGGCACCGTGACCGTCGAGATCGCGCCCGGCACCCGGATCCGCATGCTGCGTCAAGGCATCTCGCAGCGCTTCGTCGAGGACGACGTCTACGAGGACGGCGAGGGTGACGAGACGGCCGATGAAGGGATCGACCGAGAGCCGTGAGCGTCGAACCGGCACGGGCCGAGGGCCCGTCGGAGCCAGCCGAACCGGCCAGCCAGCCCGAAGGCATCACCCTCGAGTTCGTTCAGCAGGACGAGGAGCTCTCCTCGTTCATCACGGCGGCGGACCGGGTGATGGAGGGGCTCGGGTACACCGAGCACGGGTTCCGTCACGCCAACCTCACCGCCCGGATCGCGTTCAACGTCCTGTCCCGGGCGGGATTCGACACCCACACGGCGAACCTCGCCTGCGTGGCCGGCTACCTGCACGACGTGGGGAACATGATCAGCCGATACGCCCACGGCCAGACGGGCGGGATCCTGGTCTACCAGGCCCTGCGGGACCGGGTGCCGTCCTCCGACCTCGCGCAGATCGTGGCCGCGGTCGCGAACCACGAGGAGGACAACGGGTACGCGGTCTCGCCGGTCTCGGCGGCGGTGATCCTGGCGGACAAGTCGGACGTGCACCGCAGCCGGGTCCGCAAGTCCGGACAGATCGAATTCGACATCCACGATCGCGTGAATTACGCCGCAGAACAGTCGTTCCTGCGGGTAGACTCGGCGGCGAAGACCGTGAGCCTCGAGCTGACGATCGACACGAAGATCAGCCAGGTCATGGAGTACTTCGAGATCTTCCTCGGCCGCATGCAGCTGTGCCGCCTCGCGGCCGAGGTGCTGAACTGCAGGTTCAAACTCTTGATCAACGGCGCCGAGCTCGCATGAGCGAGGCGGAAGGATCGCGATGAAGAAGAAGCAACGGTCGTTCTGGGTCTCGCTGGTGCTGGTGGGCCTGCTGGCGCTCGGCGCGGTCACCCTGTTCCTGACCGGCACGCGCCCGATCCTCGGTCTGGACCTGGAGGGCGGCGTGTCGGTGATCCTGTCGGCCCCGGAGGGGACGCCGGAAACGGTGATGAACCAGGCTCTGGAGAACATCCGGAACCGGATCGACGCGTTCGGGACGGCGGAGCCGCTCCTGTTCGTGACCGGGAACACGATCGAGGTGCAGATCCCCGGTCTGGCGCGCGGCACGCTCGAGGAGCGCGCGAAGAAGCAGTTCTGCATCGCCGATGATCAGGGGACCACGTACTCCTGCTCCAGCACGAAGGACGCCGCCGATGCGGAGCTCGCCGCCGCGACCGTCCAGCCCGTCGTGTCGTCCGTGTGCCTGACCGACGACCCGACCAACGAGCAGACGCCCACGCTCTTCGGCGAGCCCGCACCGTGCGCGGGCACCGAGAAGGACGCGACCGCCGCGCTGGACGCGATCACCGTCAAGAAGCAACAGGGACAGTTCTGTCTGCAGAACACGGGCCTCGCGACGGAGCCGTGCTATCCGACGCAGGCCAAGGCCGAGGAGGCTCAGGGCTCGATCGAGACGCGTGACGTCGCAGAACTTCTGCATCCAGACGGCGGGTAAACAGACGTTGACGAGCGACCTCGGTGCCGCGTGCGCGCAGGCTGAGGCCGACGCCCAGGCACTCCTCGACGGCATGACGATCAAGAGCTCGGACACGCAGTTCTGCGTGGTCAGCTCGGCGGGGGAGAACCTCGGCTGCTACCTCGACCGTCCGTCGGCGGAGGCGAGGCTCCAGGAGACGGGACAGGAGCGCCTGCTCCAGGTGATCGGCGAGACGGCGCGCCTGGAGCAGCGCGAGGTGCTGGGCGTGCTCCAACCGACCGATCCGAACTACGCC
This sequence comes from uncultured Actinomycetes bacterium, assembly GCA_963823255.1. GTDB lineage: Bacteria > Actinomycetota > UBA4738 > UBA4738 > HRBIN12 > DASSJM01. The sequence continues at coordinate 420,071 of CAWGKU010000001.1, read as the reverse complement.
TCGACGCCGCTCACCTGCGCCACGCCGACCGAGCAGGCGACCGAGGAGTGCTCTTTCGAGGCGCTCAAGGACCAGAACGTGGTCTTCGCGGCGCGCGACGGCGGCACGCACTACCAGCTCGGTCCGGTCGAGATCACGGGCGACGCGATCGACAAGGCCTCGGCCGTGTACAACGCGGGATCGTCGACGGCGGTCGGGCAGGGGTGGCAGATCCAGTTCGGCCTCACGGGCGACGGTTCCGGGACCTTCTCCGACGTGACGACGCGCCTCCAGGGGCGTCAGCTGGCGATCGTCGTCGACGACCAGGTCATCTCCGCGCCGACGGTCCAGAGCCCGATCACCAACGGGTCCGGCGTGATCACGGGCAGCTTCACCGAGGCTCGCGCCAAGGACCTGGCGACGCAGCTGAATGCCGGCGCCCTGCCCGTGGAACTCACCACGCAGCAGGTGCTGACCGTGAGCCCGACCCTGGGCGACGAGTCGTTGCAGCAAGGCCTCGTCGCGGCGATCGCCGGGCTCGTGCTGCTCTTCGCCTACCTCCTGTTCTACTACCGGATCCTCGCGGTCGTGGCGTGGGTCGGGATGCTCATCTGGGCGGTCCTCGCGCTCGGGCTGATCGCGCTCGCCGGCAAGACGATCGGGTACAACCTCACGCTCGCCGGCGTCGCGGGTCTGGTGATCTCGCTGGGTGTCACCGCCGACTCCTACATCGTGTTCTTCGAGCGGCTGAAGGACGAGGTCCATGCGGGACGCTCGCCTCGAGCCGCGGTCGCGCCGGCGTTCCGGCGCTCGTTCCGGACGATCGTGGCGGCCGACCTCGTGACCGCGATCGCCGCGGCCGTCCTGTACGTGACGGCGATCTCCTCGGTGCGCGGGTTCGCCCTCACGCTAGGGGTGGCCACCCTGCTGGACCTGTTCGTCGTGTACTTCTTCAAGCGGCCGGCGGTGTCGCTGCTCACGCGGAACGAGCGCCTCGTGAACTGGCGGGTCATGGGCGTCAAGGCCGGGCTGGCCGCGGACCGTGAGGTCGGCGCCCGGGACGCGATGCCGGCGATCGCGGGAGGCTCCGAATGAGCTTCCGGCGCGCGTTCGACACGTTCCGCGGGTACCGGCATCCCGAGTTCCACATCATCCAGCGCCGCAGGCGGTGGTTCATCCTGTCGGGCAGCGCGATCTTGATCTCGATCCTCGCGCTCGTGTTCCTGGGCCTGAACTACTCGATCGACTTCACGGGTGGAACGCTGGTCGAGTACCGCCTCTCGAACGACGTGACCGTCGAGCAGGTCCGCGGTCTCCTGGCGCAGGATCCGTACGCGCGCGCGACCGCCGAGGTGCAGATCGTGGGCGGCGACCAGGTGTCGATCAGGACCTCGGCGCTCACCGACCTCACCCCCGCCGAACGCACGCAGCTGTTCGATGCGCTCGCGCAACAGGCGGGGATCAGCCCGGACGACATCAGCGCGCAGGTGGTCGGGCCCACCTGGGGGGAGCAGATCTCGCGACAGGCCCTGATCGGGCTGGTGGTCGTCCTGTTCGCGATCACCCTGTACATCACGCTGCGGTTCGAATGGAAGATGGCCGTCGGCGCGATGGTCGCGATGGTGCACGACGTCCTGATCACGGCCGGGGTCTACGCACTGACGGGCCGCGAGGTCTCGCCGCCGACCGTGATCGCGATCCTGACGATCCTCGGGTTCTCGCTGTACGACACCGTGGTGATCTTCGACAAGGTGAAGGAGAACACCGAGTCGACCGCGCTGCTCGGCAAGGACACGTACGAGGGCGTCGCGAACTACTCGATGAACCAGGTGCTGATGCGCTCGGTCAACACGTCGCTCGTGGTGATCCTGCCGATCCTGTCGCTGCTGCTGTTCGGCGGCGCCACGCTGAAGGACTTCGCGTTCGCGATGCTGATCGGCGTCGTGACGGGCGCCTACTCGTCGATCTTCATCGCCACCCCGATCCTGGTGGTCCTGAAGGAGCGCGAGCCCCGGTACCAGCAGCTCCGTGCGCGCCTGGAGACCCGCGGCAAGAGCGAGCGTCGCCTCCGCGCGGTGCCGACCAACGGTCAGGAGGTCGCCGAGGAGGAGCGGGAGGCCGCGCCGGCCGCGGTGGCCGCCGCCGGTGGATTCGAGGCAGGGGAGCGGGAGCGGGCAGTCGTCCTCGCGCCCGCGTCCCAAGAGCAAGCGACGTCCGCCCGCCAAACGACGGCGGAGGTGACCCCGTGGATCTGGATCAGCTGAAGGCGCTCGTCCGGGACGTGCCCGACTTCCCCCAGGAGGGCGTCCTGTTCAAGGACATCACGCCGCTGCTGGCCGACCCGCTGGCGTTCTCCACCGTGATCGACCTGATCGTCGTGCACTTCGGGCGGGGCAACGTGGACAAGGTCGTGGGGATCGAGGCGCGCGGGTTCATCCTCGCGTCGCCGGTCGCCTACCACTTCGGCGCCGGGTTCGTCCCGGTGCGCAAGGTGGACAAGCTGCCTTGGGAGACCGAGGCCGCCGAGTACGAGCTGGAGTACGGGACGGCCACGCTGGAGATCCACCGGGACGCCGTCGCCCCCGGCGAGCGCGTCCTGATCGTCGACGACGTCCTGGCGACGGGCGGGACCTCGCGCGCGACCGCCGAGCTTGTCGAACGGATCGGCGGCAAGGTCATCGGGATCTCGTGCCTGATCGAGCTGGAGTTCCTCCACGGACGCGAGAAGCTCGAGGGCCACGACCTCTACACGCTCCTGCGCTACTGAGAGACCCGCTCGGGTCGTTGCCTCCACCGGGAACCGCCGGCGCGGTTCGCGTGCACCCGCGGCGTAGACTTGATGCCTCCGGGGCGAGAGGCGAACGTGGACACGGGCGAGGAGGTCAGGACCGAGCGGCGCGGCGGGATCCTCTCGCGCCTGCGCTCGGGTGAGCCCGAGACCCAGGACGACATCGAGGCGCTCCTGCGCACGGTCAAGGGCTACAACGCCAAGGCGGACCTGAAGGAGATCGAGCGCGCCTACCGGTTCGCGGCCGAGCACCACGAGGGGCAGAAGCGCCTGTCGGGCGAGGACTTCATCCAGCACCCGCTCGCGGTCGCCCAGATCCTCGCCGACCTCGGCCTGGACACCACGACCCTGGAGGCGGCGCTCCTGCACGACACCGTCGAGGACACCGACGTGAGCGTCGCGGAGCTCGACACCGAGTTCGGGCCGGAGGTCGCGCGCATCGTCGACGGCCTCACCAAGCTCGATGCGCTGTCGTTCCGGAGCCGGGAGCACGAGCAGGCCGAGAACGTCCGCAAGATGATCGTCGCGATGGCGGGCGACATCCGGGTCCTGCTGATCAAGCTCGCGGACCGGTTGCACAACATGCGCACGCTCTCCGCGCTCCCGCAGGACAAGCAGCGGCGGATCGCGACCGCGACGCTCGAGATCTACGCGCCGCTCGCGCACCGGCTCGGCGTGCAGCAGGTCAAGTGGGAGCTCGAAGACCTGTCGTTCAAGGCTCTGCACCCCGGGCCCTACCACGAGATCGCGAGCCTGGTCGAGAAGCGGCGCGGGGAGCGGCAGGAGTACGTCGAGAGCGTGCTCGAGGCGGCGCGCACCCGGATCCGCGAGGCCGGCCTGAAGGCCGACGTCGAGGGCCGGCCGAAGCACCTGTACTCGATCTACGAGAAGATGGTGATCGGCGGCAAGGAGTTCAACGAGATCTACGATCTCGCCGGCATCCGGGTCCAGGTCGAATCGGTGCGGGATGTCTACGCGGCGCTCGGCGCGATCCACTCCCTGTGGAAGCCGGTCCCCGGCCGGTTCAAGGACTACATCGCGATGCCCAAGGAGAACATGTACCAATCGCTGCACACGACCGTCGTCGGACCCCAGGGGCGCGCGATCGAGGTGCAGATCCGGACCAAGGACATGCACCGGACCGCCGAGTACGGGATCGCCGCCCACTGGCGGTACAAGGAGGGCCGCGACGGCAAGAAGGCGAAGGAGGCCGCCGACCTCGCCTGGCTCGGCCAGATGCTCGAGTGGTTGAAGGACATGGCCGACCCCCGCGAGTTCATGGAGGGCCTGAAGATCGACCTGTACGGCGGGCAGGTCTTCTGCTTCACGCCCAAGGGCGACGTGATGAACCTTCCGGCCGGCGCGACGCCGGTCGACTTCGCGTATGCGATCCACACGGAGGTCGGTCACCGGACGATCGGCGCCAAGGTGAACGGGAAGCTCGTCCCGCTCGACTACGAGCTGCGGACCGGCGACACCGTCGACATCCTGACGTCCAAGGCGCAGGGCGAGGGGCCGTCGCAGGACTGGCTCCGATGGGTCAAGACGCCGCGGGCCCGCAACAAGATCCGTCAATGGTTCAGCCGCGAGCGGCGCGAGGACGCCCTCGAGGACGGCCGGGAGCAGCTCCAGCGGCTGATGCGCAAGCAGAACGTGCCGTTCAAGCGGCTCGCGACCGAGGACGCGCTCGAGCAGCTCGCGGACGAGATGAAGTTCCCGAGCCTCGAGGCGCTGTTCGTCGCGGTGGGCGAGGGGCAGGTCTCGCCGCAGTCGATCGTCGCCCGCCTGGCGCGCAGCGTGCAGGGCTCGACCGAGGAGGACGTGACCGAGGTCCCGCTCGCGCGGCCGGTCCACCTCGGGCAGCCGAGCTCGACCGACGTGACCTCGGGCGTGGTCGTGCCGGGTTCGGAGGACGTGTGGGTCCGGCTCGCACGGTGCTGCACCCCCGTGCCCGGAGACGACATCCTCGGGTTCGTCACCCGCGGGCAGGGCGTCTCGGTCCACCGCACCGACTGCCCGAACGCGAAGTCGCTGATCTCCCAGCCCGAACGTCTGATCGACGTCACCTGGAAGGCCGGCAAGCCGACCTCGTTCGTCGTGGCCGTCCAGGTCGAGGCGCTCGACCGCACCCGCCTGCTCTCGGACGTCGCCACGGTGCTGTCCGATCACCACGTGAACATCCTGTCGGCGACGTCGGCGGTCGGGCGGGACCGGACCACGATGCTGCGGTTCACGTTCGAGCTCGCGGACATCACCCACCTGGCCGAGATCCTCGGGGCCGTCAAGAAGGTGGAGAACGTCTACGACGCGTTCCGCGTCGTGCCGCGTTGAGGATCCTGCTCCAGCGCGTCTCCCGGGCCTCGGTCACGGTTCGCGACGAGCTCGTGTCCGGGATCGGACCCGGTCTGCTCCTGCTCGTGGGCGTCGGCGCCGACGACGCGTTCGGCGAGTACGACCGCCTTGCGGAGAAGGTCGTCAACCTCCGCGTGTTCGAGGACGAGCAGGGCAAGATGAACCGCTCGCTGGTCCGACGTCGGCGGCGAGATCCTGGTCGTGCCGCAGTTCACGCTGTACGGCGACGTCCGCAAGGGCCGCCGGCCGTCGTGGGACGGCGCCGCCCCGCCCGAGATCGCGCAGGACCGCGTCGAGGCGTTCGCGAAGGCGCTCGAGGCGCGCGGCGCGAGCGTCCGCGCGGGGCCTTCCGCGAGCACATGGAGGTCGAACTCGTCAACGACGGTCCGGTCACCCTGTGGATCGACTCGGCCGGCTGAGGCAACGGGCGCCTCGGAACCTGTCGTGACCGGGGAGTAGGCTCGGTCCATGAAGGGCGACCGGGTGGAGATCGTCGTCGACTCGGGATCGGGCGTGCTCACGTACGAGATCGAGGCGACCAAGGCAGGTCGCCGCGTCGAGGTCGCGACGTCACGCGGCGTGATCGAGGTCGCCGAGGTCACCCGCAACGGCGAGCCGGTCCGAAGCGGCCGGTTCATGGCGGATCGAGTGGTCGCGCTCGTCGAGCATCCCGCTCCGCCGCCGGCGATCCGGAGCCGGCGGGTGCTCAAGGGCCAGACCCAGCTCTGATCGATGGCCGCCCGCGCCCAAGGCGTCGACCTGGCGCTCGATAGACTCTCCCTCCATGTACCTGGACGCCTTCTCCGACAACTCGTTCGAGACCAACTGCTGGCTGCTCGGGACCGACGGGATCGACGAGGCGGTGGTGGTCGACCCGGGGTTCTCGCCCGAACGCGTCCGCGCGTTGCTCGACGCCGAGGGCAAGCGCCCGGTCGCCGGCGTTCGCCACGCACGGGCACTTCGATCACATCGGCTCGGCGGCGGCCTTCTGCGGCGACGACCTGCCCTTCTACATCCACGAGGCGGACGTCGCGGCGCTCACCGATCCGCAGGGCTGGGGGGCCGGGCTCCAGACGCCGCCGGTCCCGGTGAAGGACGTTCGGACGGTCGTCGACGGGGACGTGCTCACGTTCGGCCGGGTTCGAGATCCAGGTCATCCACACCCCCGGCCACACGCCCGGGAAGCGTGTGCCTGTCCACCGACGCCCTCCTGCTGTCGGGCGACCTCGTGTTCGCCGGCGCGATCGGGCGCAGCGACTTCCCCAACTCGTCGCCGGCCGACATGGAGCGTTCCCTCGAACGCTTCCTCGAGCTGTCCGACCCGACCGACGTGCTGCCGGGCCACGGCCCTCGAACCACCGTCGGGCGCGAACGCGGATCCAACCCCTTCCTCCGAGGGCGCTGAGTGGAGTTCCAGCCGCCGCGTGGGACCGACGACCTGCTGCCGCCTGCCTCCGACGCGATGCTGGGGTTATACGAGGCCGCGCACCGGACGGCGCGCCTGTACGGGTTCCGCTACGTCGAGACGCCGACCTTCGAGCACACCGAGCTGTTCGCGCGCACGTCGGGGGAGACCTCCGACGTGGTGACCAAGGAGATGTACACGTTCGAGGACAAGGGCGGACGCTCGCTCACCCTGCGTCCCGAGCAGACGGCCAGCATCGTCCGCGCGTACCTCGCGCACGCCCACGACCTGCCGACGCCGTTCAAGGCGTACCACGTGTCGCAACAGTTCCGGCACGGACGGCCGCAGGCGGGCAGGCTCCGAGAGTTCCGGCAGTTCGGGGTCGAGACGATCGGGTCCGCCGCTCCCGCAGCCGACGTCGAGGTGATCGTGGCGGGGGACCGGTTCCTCCGTGGGCGTGGCCTTCGCCGGGTCGAGCTGCGCGTCAACTCGATCGGCGACGCCGAGTGCCGGCCGGCCTACCGCGAGAAGCTGATCGCGTACCTCGAACCACACCAGGCGGAGCTCGACGAGGACTGCCGGACGCGGCTCCGGACCAATCCGCTCCGAGTGTTCGACTGCAAGGTCGACGGGCAGACGCCGCTCGTGCTCAGCGCCCCGCTCATCTCCGAGAACCTGTGCCAGGCGTGCGCCGAGCACTTCGCTGCCGTGCGGAACGGGCTCGACGCGCGTCGGTCGCGTTCGTGCACGACCCCCGGCTCGTCCGGGGGTTGGACTACTACACCCGCACGACCTTCGAGTTCGTGTCGGAGGCGCTCGCCCAGGCGCAGGCCGCGCTCGGCGGCGGCGGGCGATACGACGGGCTCGCCGAAGTGCTCGGCGGAGCGCCGACCCCTGGGATCGGGTTCGCGCTGGGCCTGGATCGGATCCTCATGGCCCTGCGCGAGGAGGGCGCGACGCTCCCGGGAGAGGTCGGGATCGCCTGCTTCGTCGTCTCGATCGGAGACGAGGCCTCGCGGGTGGGGGCGCGGCTCGTCGGCGATCTCCGGGACGCCGGCATCCCCGCCGCGGCCGCGTTCGAGGAGCGGCCCCTGAAGGCCCAGCTCAAGATGGCCGATCGATCGGGCGCCGCATACGCGGTGATCCTCGGTGAGCGCGAGGTGGCGACCGGGACGGCGACGATGAAGTCCCTCGGGGACGGGGACCAGGAGGAGATCCCGATCGACGATGTGGTGAACTGGCTGTCCCGAACGGATTGGGCCGCAGAGCGATGAGGGCGTGGGGGTCCGGGTGAGCGAGCTCAGGACGTCGATGCGGACGCACGCGTGCGGCGAGCTCCGAGCCGAGCACGCCGGCGAACGGGTCGCCCTCTGCGGATGGGTCTGGCGCCGTCGGGACCACGGCGGCGTGACGTTCGTCGATCTCCGGGACCGTGAGGGGCTGGTGCAGCTCGTGTTCCATCCCGAGGACGCGCCGGACGCGCACGCCGCGGCGCAGCACCTGAGCTCGGAGTCGGTCGTCCGGGTCTCGGGCGAGGTTCGGGCGCGCCCCGAGGGCACCGTGAACCCCGAGCTCCCGACGGGCGAGGTCGAGATCGCCGTCTCCGAGCTCGAGGTGCTGGCCGAGGCCGAGACGCCCCCGTTCGTGATCGAGGACCGGATCGAGGCGTCGGAGGAGCTTCGCCTGCGCTACCGCTATCTCGACCTGCGGCGTCCCGAGATGACCAAGGTCCTCGAGATGCGGCACCGGATCAACCGGATCGTGCGCGACGAGATGGAGTCGCGGGGTTTCCGCGAGGTCGAGACCCCGCTGCTCGGCCGCAGCACGCCCGAGGGCGCCCGCGACTTCATGGTCCCCTCGCGGCTGTGGCCGGGGACGTTCTACGCGCTCCCGCAGTCCCCGCAGCAGCTCAAGCAGCTGCTGATGGTCGCGGGACAGGATCGCTACTACCAGATCGTCCGGTGCCTGCGCGACGAGCAACCGCGCGCCGACCGCAGCTTCGAGTTCACCCAGCTCGACGTCGAGATGTCGTTCGTGGACGAGGAGGACGTCTTCGCGGTGATCGAACCCCTGTACGCGCGGATCGTGCGCGAGATCCAGGGCGTCGAGGTCCCGACGCCGTTCCCGAGGATGACCTACGACGAGATGATGGACCGGTACGGCTCGGACAAGCCCGACCTGCGGTACGGGATGGAGCTCGCGAACGTCGGGGAGGTGTTCGCCGGGACCGGGTTCCGGGCGTTCGCGTCGGTGCTGGACTCGGAGGGGCTCCTCAAGGCGTTCGCGGCGCCCGGCGGCGCGCAGCTGTCCCGCAAGGAGCTCGACGAGCTGGTGCAGGTGGCCAAGTCGCGCGGCGCGGCCGGCGTCGTGTGGATCGCGGTCGAGGACGACGGGGTCCGTTCACCTGTCGAGAAGCACCTGTCGCCCGAGGAGATCGAGGGCGTACGCCGGGCCACCGGCGCCGGATCCGGCGACCTGATCCTGATCGTGGCCGACAAGCCCGACCGGACGAACGTGGCGCTCGACGGTCTTCGGCGGCACCTCGCCGACCGTCTCGGACTGATCCCGGAGGGGGAGTGGCGGTTCTGCTGGTACTCGGAGCCGCCGCTGTTCGACTGGTCGGACGAGGAGGGCAAGTGGGTGTCGCAACCACCACCCCTTCACCTCGCCGCTCACCGACGATCTCACGCCCGAGACCGCGAAGGCGCGCGCGTACGACCTCACGCTGAACGGGTTCGAGCTGGGGGGCGGGAGCATCCGGATCCACCGCCCCGACGTGCAGCGGCGGGTCTTCGAGGTGCTGGGGCTCACGCCCGAACAGACCGAGGAGCAGTTCGGCCACCTGCTCCGGGCGTTCCGGTACGGGGTGCCCCCGCACGGCGGGATCGCGATGGGGATCGACCGGTTGGTGATGCTGATGGCGGGCAAGGACACGATCCGGGACGTGACGGCGTTCCCCAAGGCGCAGTCCGGCGCCGACCCGCTGACCGGGGCGCCGGCGCCCGCGACCGAGGGGCAGCTGCGCGAGCTCGGGATCGCGGTCGTGGTCCCGCCGAGCAAGGACGACGAGGAGGCGCAGGCCGATGGTTGAGCTCACGGAGAAGGACATCGCGATGCTCTCTGGCACCAACTACGCGACGTTCGTGACGGTGAACCCCGACGGCTCCCCGCACGCGACGATCACCTGGGTGGACGAGGCCGACGGCCACGTCCTGGTGAACACGGCGGAGGGGCGGATCAAGCACCGCAACTGTGCGGCGAACCCGAAGGTCGCGCTCACGGTCATGCAGGACGGCGACGCCTACGACTGGATCTCGATCACGGGAACGGTGGTCGCGTTCGAGACCGGGGAGCACGCCGAGAAGCACATCGACGAGCTCTCGCAGCGGTACGACGGCCACGGCTACACCTACACACCGGGCCAGGTCCGCGAGATCCTGAAGATCCGGCCCAAGCGCATCATCCGCTACAAGGACTGAGCTCGAGGTGGCCGATGTCCCACTCGCCGCCAGGATGCGCCCCCGCACGTTCGAGGAGTTCGTCGGGCAGTCGCATCTGATCGGCCCGGGCAAAGCGCTCACGCAGCTGCTCGGGGGCGGACACCTGCCCTCGATCGTGCTGTGGGGACCCGCTGGGACGGGCAAGACGACGCTCGCGTACCTGCTCGCCGACGCGGTCGGCGCCCAGCTCGTGCAGCTCTCGGCGGTCTCCTCGGGCGTGGCGGACGCTCGCAAGGTGATCGAGCAGGCCAAGGACGGCCTGTTCCGGACGGTGCTGTTCGTCGACGAGGTCCACCGGTGGTCCAAGGCGCAGCAGGACGTCCTCCTGCCGGCGGTCGAGGAGGGGACGGTGACGATGATCGGCGCGACGACCGAGAACCCGTACTTCTCGCTGGTCACGCCGCTGCTCTCGCGGTGCATCCTCCTGCAGCTCGAACCGCTGTCGCCCGAGGAGCTCCGCGCGCTGCTCGAACACGCCCTGGCCGACGAGGACCGCGGCCTCGCCAAGCAGGGGGTCGAGCTGTCGGACGAGGCGTTCGCGCACCTGGTGGACGTCGCCGGCGGGGATGCTCGGGTCGCGCTCACCGGGCTGGAGGCCGCCGTCCTCGCGGCGCGTTCGGCCGGCGAGGACACCGTCACGCGCGAGCGGGCGGCCGACGCCGTCCAGAAGAAGGCGATCGTCTACGACCGCCAGGGCGACGCGCACTACGACGTGATCTCGGCGTTCATCAAGAGCATCCGCGGATCCGATCCCGACGCTGCGCTGTTCTGGCTGGCCCGGATGCTGGAGGCGGGCGAGGACGCCCGCTACATCGCCCGGCGGATGGTCGTGCACGCGAGCGAGGACATCGGCCTGGCGGATCCGCGCGCGTTGATGATCGCGGTGGCCGCCGCGCAGGCCGTCGAATACGTCGGGCTGCCCGAGGCCCAGCTCAACCTCGCGGAGGCGGCGATCTACCTCGCCCGCGCGCCGAAATCCAACAGCGTGATCGCGGCGCTCGGACGAGCTCAGAAGGACGCGGCCTCGGCCGACCCGGTGCCGCTCCATCTCAAGGAGCCCGGGCACCCGGGTCTGAAGAAGCTCGGGTTCGGCAAGGGCTACAAGTACCCGCACGACTACCCGGGACACCGGGTCGAGCAGGAGTACCTGCCGGCGCGGTTCTCGGGGACCCGGTACTACGAGCCGTCCGGCGAAGGCGAGGAGACCGGCCCGCCGGGTGAGGATGCGCCCGACACCCCGGACGGAACGGCCGAGGAGGCGCCCCCGGTATGATGCGCGAACCCGAAGCCCGCCCGAGCGCGGGCCACGACCAAGCCCGAGAGGCGGGCCACGAGGCGGAAGGGAGGGCGGCAACGTGGGCATGATCGCAGCGCTCGACGGAGGAGACGTCGCTCTGATCGTGCTCTCCGCGTTCTGGGGGCTGCTCGTCCTGTTCCTGTGCATCGTCCTGATCAACACGTTCCGCGTGCTCGAGAGCACCAAGATGCTGATCGACGTGATGCGCGAGGAGACCGTGCCGTTGCTGCGCGAGGTGAAGGGCTCGCTGGAGCGCACGAACCGCGAGCTCGATCGCGTCGACGTCCTGCTCGAGGCGACCGGCGAGATCGTCGGCCGGGTGCGGCGGATCTCGGGGCTGGTCGAGGAGGTCGTCTCCGGTCCGCTGGTCAAGCTGATCTCGCTCGGGGTCGGGGTCCGCAAGGCGACGAGCCGGTTCGGCGGCAAGGGCAAGGGCGGCAAGAAGGGCACGGCGTGAGGAGGCTGTTCTGGGTCGGGCTCGGTCTGGGGGTCGGGGCCGCGAGCACGATCCTCGCATCGCGGTTCGTCCGCAGACAGACCGCGAAGGTCGCGCCGGCCACCCTCGCGCGCGAGGCACGGGGCAGCATGCTGGATCTCGCCAAGCTCGTCTCGGACTCCGTCTCCGAGGGCAAGGCGGCGATGGAGGAGAAGGAAGACGAGCTCCGCTCGGAGCGTCGGTAGCCGCGGTCGAACCCCACGAGCCACCCGCACGTATCTCAAGAACGAGATGACTCTTTCGCTTTCGACGGCCCTGGCGCGTCCGATCGTCCTGGCGATCCTGGCGGCGGCACTCGCGGCCTGCGCGTCCCGAACGCAGCCCGCCCGCATGGAGTCGATGATGCGGCCGATCGCGAACGGAACGCCGACCGGATCACCGAACGCGATCGTCCTTCGAGGGACGTTCGTCAAGCTCACCGGCTTCCCGTGTCATCGGAGCGATCCCTACGTCGGCGGGGAGACCGTCACCTTCGGAGGTAGCGACGGCAGCCGGACGACGATCGTGACGGGGAGCGCGAACTGGATCGGCCTGCCGGCCACGCCAAGCGCGCCGCTGGGCCAGTGCCGTCAGGTGGCGCCCTTCACGGCCGAGCTCCCGCCGGCCGCGCGCTACGTCGTCCTGATCAACGACCGCCGGCTCCCGGCCGTCACGCTCGCCGAGCTCCGAGCCGGAGGGCTGCGGCACACGTTCCGCCTGCCTTCCTGAGCCCCCGCCCGCGCTCCGAACCGCCCGCGTACGGAGGTCGAGCGCAGGCACGCGGCTAGACTGTGCCGCCATGGAGGGCGATCGGATCCGCGAGGAGTTCCTGCGTTTCTTCGAGGAGCGCGGGCACAAGCGCGTCCCGTCCTCATCGCTGATCCCCCAGCCAGAGTCCGGCCTGCTGCTCACGAACGCCGGCATGAACCAGTTCATCCCGTACTTCCTCGGGCACGCTCCGGCGCCGTTCCCGCGGGCCGTGACCGTCCAGAAGGTCTTCCGAGCGGTCGACATCGACCTCGTCGGGCACACCGCGCGGCACCTGTCGATGTTCGAGATGCTCGGGAACTTCTCGTTCGGCGACTACTTCAAGGCCGAGTCCTGCCGCTGGGGCTACGAGCTCGTCACCGAGGTCTACGGGATCGAGCCCGACCGGCTCTGGGTCACGGTGTTCCGGACCGACGACGAGGCGATCGGGATCTGGCGCGACATCGGGATCCCCGCCGAGCGGATCGTCCGCCGCGACGAGGCGGACAACTACTGGTGGACGCACGCCGCCGGCCCCGCCGGACCGTGTTCGGAGATCTACGTGGACCGCGGACCCGCCTACGGGGCCGAGGGCGGACCCGAGGTCGACGAGGAGCGCCACATCGAGGTCTGGAACCACGTCTTCATGCAGGACGAGGTCGACGATCGCATGCAGGTCCTGAGCGAGCTCCCCAGCAAGAACATCGACACCGGCGCCAGCGTGGAGCGCCTGGCCGTCGTGCTGCAGGACGTGGCCCACGCGTTCGAGACCGACCTGCTGCGTCCGCTCGTCGAGGTCGCCGAGTCGCTCTCGGGGCGTCGGTTGGGAGACGACGAGCGCGACGACGTCTCGCTCAAGGTGATCGGCGAGCACGGTCGCGCGACCACGTTCCTGATGGCCGATGGCGTCCAGCCCTCCAACGAGGGCCGCGGCTACATCGTGCGCCGGATGCTCCGCCGCGTCGTCTCGCACGCGCGGCGGCTCGGGATCGAGAAGGAGGTCATGCCGGCGCTGGTCGAGCGGACGGTCGAACGGTTCGGGCACGTGTACCCGGAGCTGGTGGAGAACCGCGCGTACGTCGAGCAGGTCGCGAGCTCGGAAGAGGCTCGGTTCGCCGGCACCCTGCGCCAGGGGATGACGCTGTTCGAAACCGAGATCGGGAGGGCGGCCGATGCGAAGCGGCTGCCGGGCGACGTGGTCTTCAAGCTCCACGACACGTTCGGCTTCCCGAAAGAGCTCACGAGCGAGCTCGCGGCCGAGGCGGGGTTCGAGATCGACGACGACCGGTTCGAGGCCCTGATGGAGGAGCAGCGCGGGCGCGGGAAGCGTTCGGCGCAGAACGTACGCGTCGAGGAGGAGCTCGCCGCCGTCGCCGGCGAGGCAGGCACGACCGAGTTCGTGGGGTACCAGACCCTCGAGTCCGACGGGCGGCTGCTCGCGTTGATCGGGCCCGGGGGACGGGAGCCGGTCGCGACCGAGGGCGAGGAGGTCCGCTTCGTCCTGGACCGGACGCCGTTCTACGCGGAGTCCGGCGGCCAGATCGGCGACCGGGGCCTGGTCCGGGCGGCGGGTGGGACGATCTCAGTGTCCGATGCGCAGTTCGGGCCCGGCGGCATCATCGTGCACACCGGGGTCGTCGGGTCCGGCGAGATCCGCGAGGGCGAGGAGGTCCACGGGGAGGTGGACGCAGCGCGGCGCGAGGCGACCGCCCGGGCCCACACCGCGACCCACATCCTGCATTGGACCCTGCGCCACGTCCTGGGCGATCACGCGCGGCAGGCCGGCTCGCTCGTCGCGCCCGGCCGCCTGCGGTTCGACTTCCCGCACCACTCGGCGGTCCCGCACGACGTGCTCGAGCAGGCCGAGGAGCTGGCCAACCGCCGGCTGGCCGAGGACGGGCAGGTCACGATCTACGAGACAACGATGGACGAGGCCAAGAACCAGGGCGCGATCGCGCTGTTCGGCGAGAAGTACGGCGACTTCGTCCGCGTCGTCGAGGTGGGGGACTACTCGATCGAGCTCTGCGGGGGCACGCACGTCCACCACACGGGCGAGATCGCGCTCGTGCGGATCCTGCACGAGGCGTCGATCGGCGCGGGGATGCGGCGCGTCGAGGCGCTCGTCGGTCCCGACGCCTTGCGCGAGATCAACATGGAGCGCGATCTCCTCTACGCGATCGCCCGGGAGCTCGGCACCGACCCCAAGGGCGCGCTCGAACGCGCCCGCCAGTACGCCGAACGCGTGAAGCAGCTCGAGGGCGAGCTCGGCAAGCAGGCGAAGCAGGAGCTGAAGGACCGGGCCGGGCAGCTCGCGTCCGGGGCGAGGGTCGTCGAGGGCGCCAAGCTCGTCACCGCCACGGTGGACGCGGACGCCGGCGAGCTCCGCGTGCTCGCGCAGGACGTCGCGAACCGCCTCGAGGGTCCGGACGGCGCCGCGGTCGTGCTCGGGACCGGGCAGGGCGGCAAGGCCCTCCTCGTCGCCGCGAGCACCAAGCACCTGATCGGCCGGGGCGTGACCGCGCCGGTCCTGCTCGAAGCCGCGGCGAAGATCGTCGGCGGGGGTGCGGGCGGCAAGCCGAACCTCGCGGTCTCCGGCGGCCCGAAGGGTGAGGCCTTCCAGGAGGCCCTCGACGCGGTCGAACCCCGTCTGAAGGAACTGCTCCAGTCGGGTGGGTGAGCCCGGCAGGGTCCTCGGGCTCGATCTCGGGGACGCGCGGATCGGCGTTTCGATCTCGGACGACGCCCGGCGGATGGCGGTACCGCTCGGCACGATCCGCACGGGTGCGCCGGCGGACGTTGGCGCGATCGCCGACCTCGTCCGCGAACACGGCGTCACGCTCGTCGTGGTCGGCCATCCGCTGCTGCTCTCGGGGGAGGCGGGGGAGCGGGCGCACCACGCCGAGCGGTTCGCGGCGGCGCTGACCGGGCTCCTCGAGATCCCGGTGCTCCTGCAGGACGAGCGCCTGTCGACCGTGGAGGCCGAACGCGCCCTGCGGCAAACCGGCGCGAGCGGCCGCGATCGCCGCCGGGCGGTCGACCGTTCGGCCGCGACCGTGATCCTGCAGGCCTGGCTCGATACCGACCGGCCCGGCTGACCCGACCGAACCGTTGCGCCCGGACCGAACCTGGTTCGCGACCGGGCCGTTATGCTGCCTGGCCGATGCAGGACGCCCCCCCTCAGCAGCGCGATGACGACGCTCGACCGCGCCACCGCGCCGAACGGCGAGCCAACTGGGGCTTCCGCGTCTTCCTGATCGTCTTCGTGGTGTTGGCGGGGCTGGCCTTCGCGGGCAACCGCTACTACGGCTGGTGCTCCGAGGCGTCGGGGCCGAAGGACCCGGTCGCGTTCGAGGTCCGCAAGGGGGCGAGCGGGTCCGAGATCGTCGACGACCTCCACGACCAGGGGGTCGTCCGGTGCGGCCTGGTCTCGAAGTGGCGGCTCCGGCGCAGCGGCCTGGAGGACTCCTTCCGGGCGGGGAGCTTCGAGCTGACCACGAACATGACCCCCGACGAGGCGTTCCGGGTCCTCACGACGCCGCCGGAGCCCGTGCCCACGCTCCGGCTCACCATCCCGGAGGGGTACCGGCTGACCCAGATCGCCGACCGGGTCGAGGAGGAGCTCGGGATCCCGGCGAAGCGGTTCCTCAAGGCGACCGAGGTCGGCGACTGGTCGCTGCCGCCCTACCTGCCGAAGGACGCGCCGAGCATCGAGGGGTTCCTGTTCCCCGAGACCTACTTCGTCCGCAAGGACGCCGACGCCGACGCGGTGATCCGCGAGCTCCTGGATCAGTTCGGCACGGAGGCCGAGACGCTGCCGTGGGCCAACGCGCAGGAGCTCGGCGTGACGCCGTACGAGGTGGTGACCATCGCGTCGATGATCGAGCGCGAGGCCGCGCTCGATCGCGAGCGGCCGATCATCGCGGGCGTGATCTACAACCGGCTGAAGATCGGGATGAACCTGGGGATCGACGCGACGCTCCTGTACGACGACCCGACCCCGGACGGGCAGCTGAGCTTCTCGGACCTGGAGTACGACAGCCCCTACAACACGCGGCTCAACCCGGGCCTGCCGCCGACGCCGATCGCCAGCCCGGGCCGCGCCTCGCTCGAGGCGGCACTGAACCCGGCCGACACGCCGTACCTGTTCTACGTGCTGTGCGGCGCCGACGGGCATCACGCTTTCGGCAAGACCGAGGCCGAGCACGAGGCCAACCGGATCCGATGCGGTGAGTGACGTCCCCGAGCGGCCGGGACGCGTCCGCGGTTCGACGCGCTCGGTCGGGGTGCTCGGGTGGCCCGTCGACCACAGCCTGTCGCCCGTGATCCACAACGCGGCGTTCGTCGCGCTCGGGCTGGACTGGGTCTACGTGCCGCTCCCGGTCGCGCCCGCCGAACTGCCCGCCGCGCTCGAGGGGCTCGGCGCGCTCGGGTTCGCCGGCGCGAACGTCACGATGCCGCACAAGACGTCGACCGCCGAGCTGATCGCCGACCTGTCCGAGGACGCGCGCCTGCTGCGGGCGGTCAACACGATCGTCGTCGGCGTGGACGGGCTCGTGGGTCACAACTCGGACGCGGCCGGGTTCGGGCGGTTCCTCCGCGACGACGCCGGGTTCGATGCGACCGGCCGATCGGCGCTGCTGTTCGGAGCCGGGGGAGGCGCGCGAGCGTGTGCGCTCGCGGCCGCGCGATCGGGACTCGCGGACCTCTCGGTCGCGGTGCGCGAGGCGTCGCGAGCCGACGACCTGCGCGCGGCGCTCGAGGGTTCGGCCACCGCCGTGCACCTCGTCGGCTTCGACGACTCCCCGGGGGTCGAGGCCGACCTGATCGTCAACGCGACGCCGCTCGGTGTCCACGGCGAGGAGCTGCCCCTCCCGTCGCTGCACGCCGGCGTCGTCGGGGTGGACCTCCTCTACCGTCCCGGCGCCACTCCGTTCCAGACGGCGGTTCGCGATGCGGGCGGAGCCGCGTTCGGGGGTCTCGGGCTCTTGCTGCAGCAGGCCGCGATCTCCTTCGAGCTGTGGACCGGACGGTCGGCGCCGCTCCCGGTGATGTCGGCGGCGGCGCTGGGCGAGCTCGCCGAGCCGGGTCCCGCTGCCCCGGGAGCGACCGGGACGGCCTGAGCCTCGGGACCGTTGGGCCTCCGCCGGACGGGCGACCCTCAAGCGCCCCCCCGTGCTTCCCGATGGTTCCGAAGGAGGCCGCCGTCCTTGGAAGACTTCAACGCGCTCGCGGTGTCGCTCGGCCACGGCATGGCCGACGTTCGCGGTTGTCTGATCCTGTCCCGCGACGGGTTGGTCCTCGGGGCGCATCCGGCCGAGTCGGAGCGCACCACAACGCGCGCCTGGATCCGGTTCGCCGCGATCGGCGATCCCGAACGCGGCTTCGCGCAGTTCGGCACCGAGACATGGTGCTACGTCCGCCCGGGCCCGTATGCCGGCTTCGCCGTCTCCGGGCCCGGGGTGCGGCCCGGCCTGGTGATCGACCACATGGAGCAGGTGCTGCTCGCGGCCGAGGAGAGCCGGTCGCGGCACGAGGGGCTGCGCGGGACCGAGGCCGCGACCGTGGCCCCTCAATCCGAACCGAGGTCGTACCTGCACCCCGAGCACGCAGCGCCGGATCCCTTGGTGATCGACGCCCCGGCGCTCATCGTCGCGAGGTCCGACGGTCAGGGGTTCGACCAGCTCCCGCTGCTCCCGACCCCCGGGTCAGGGGCGGCCGTCATGCCTGCGAACGACGGCCCCCAGACCGCCGAGCCGCAACCCGACGCGTTCGCTCGGTTCCTGGAACCCACGGCCGACCCCCCGCCGCCGGCGTCCGAGCTCGAGCCCGAGGCCCGAAACGGGGTGGAGCCGGCGGAACCAGAGCACGACGTGCGTCAAGGCTGGGAGCACGAACCGACCGACGCGCCGAAGGAGACGCCGATGAGCGCGCCATGGAGCGAGCCATGGAGCGAGCCGGCCGGCGGCTCGGAGGATCCGCCCGGCCAGCCGGCCGAGCCCGGCGATGAGGGCGAGGACGAGGAGGAGGACGTCGACCGGTTCTCGCTCGCGCGGGAGTTCGGCCAGCTGCTTCAGGGGGGCGAGGACCCTGCCGATGGTTAGGCGACCCAGGGACCGAAGGGCGTAGTTCCAATGGTGACGACCCAGCGCAAGCCGAAGCAGCTCGGGCAGATCCTGCTCGAGCAGGGCCTCATCTCCGAGGAGCATCTCCAGCGCGCGCTCGAGGAGCACCGCAACACGCCCAAGTCGCTCGGCCGCGTGCTGATCGACCTCGGCTACATCCGCGAGCGGGACCTGGTTCGAGCGCTCGCCGAGCAGGTGGGTCTCGAGTTCGTCGACCTGACCGAGTACCGGATCGACGCCGCGGCGACCGCCTTGCTGCCCGAGGCCCTGTGCCGCCGGTACCGCGCCCTCCCGATCGGTGAGGTGGACGGCAAGCTCCTGGTGGCCATGTCGGACCCGGCGAACGTGTACGCGCTCGACGACATCCGGACGATCACCGGCCGGGACGTCCGTCCGGTGGTCGCCACGTCGAACGACGTCGAGCAGGCGATCGCGAAGTACTCGGGCATGGGCGAACAGGTCGAGGCGCTCGCGTCGGAGGCCGCCGATGCCCTCGACACCGAGGCCGACCCCACGCGGGGCGAGGCGGCGCTCGAGGACGCCCCGATCGTCAAGCTCGTACAGGCGATCATGACGCAGGCCGCGGCCGACCGAGCGTCGGACGTGCACATCGAGCCGACCGAGATCGACGTCCGCGTGCGGTTCCGCGTGGACGGCGTGCTCCACGAGGTCATGCACTCGCCCAAGAGCATCCAGGCCGGGCTGATCAGCCGCCTCAAGGTCATGGGCGACCTGAACATCGCCGAGAAGCGCATCCCGCAGGACGGGCGCGTCTCGCTGCGGGTCAACAACCGGAGCCTGGACCTGCGGCTGGCCACGCTGCCGACCGTCAACGGCGAGAAGATCGTGATCAGGATCCTGGACAAGACCAACGCCCTGCTCCAGCTCTCCGAGCTCGGCTTCCTCCCGCAGGCGTTCGAGAGCTACGAGCGTTCGTTCCGAAGGCCGTACGGCGCGATCCTCGTGACGGGCCCCACCGGCTCCGGCAAGTCGACGACGCTGTACGCGACGCTCAACATCGTCAACAGCATCGACCGGCACATCGTGACCGTCGAGGATCCGGTCGAGTACCGGCTCCCAGGCGTCAACCAGATCCAGGTGAACCCGAAGGCGGGGCTCACGTTCGCGTCCGCGCTCCGATCGATCCTTCGCGCGGACCCCGACATCATCCTGATCGGTGAGATCCGCGACCGCGAGACGGCGATGATCGCGGTCGAATCCGCGCTCACGGGTCACCTCGTGCTCTCGTCGCTCCACACGAACGACGCGCCGTCGGCGATCACGCGACTGATCGAGATGCAGGTCGAGACGTTCCTCGTGGGTTCGGCCATCGACTGCGTGGTCGCCCAGCGGCTCGCGCGCCAGCTCTGCGTGAAGTGCAAGCAGGCGTACACGCCCGAGGAGTCGGAGCTGATCGAGGCGGGGTTCGCCGAGTCGCGGATCCCCGACCTCGGTGTGTTCTTCCGGCCGTCCGGGTGCCAATCGTGCTCGAACACCGGGTACCGAGGGCGGATCGGCCTGTACGAGGTCATGCCGATGACCGAGGAGATCGAACGCCTCACCGTCGAGCGCGCCTCGTCGGAGACCGTGAAGCGGGTCGCGATCGAGCAAGGGATGTACACGCTGCGCGACGACGGGCTCCACAAGGCCGCGACGGGCCTGACCTCCATCGAAGAGATCGCAAGGGTGGTGAAGTGATTGAGTTCGGACGCCCGAGAGGCGGAAGTCCAGATCCCGATCCCCGAGCTGCTCGAAGCGATGGTGGAACGCGGGGCGTCGGACCTCCACCTCACGGCCGGAACCCCGCCGACCATCCGTCAGTACGGCGACCTCGTTCGCCTGGAGGAGTACCCCGTCCTCGACAAGCGCGGCATCCAGGGGATGATCTACGCGATCCTGCCGCAGAAGATGCGCGAACGTCTCGAGCAGGAGCTCGAGCTCGACATGTCGTACTCGCTCCCCGGACGCGCGCGCTTTCGCGTGAACGTCTACTACCAGCGCGATTCCCTCGGGGCCGCGTTCCGTCTGATCCCGTACGAGATCCGCACCGTGGAGGAACTGGACCTGCCGAGCGTCGTGGCCGACCTCGCGAGGTCTCCACGCGGGTTCGTCGTCGTCACGGGGCCGACCGGTTCGGGCAAGTCCACGACCTTGGCCTCGATGGTCGACATCGTGAACCGCGAGCGGCAGGCGCACATCATGACCGTCGAGGACCCGATCGAGTTCCTCCACAAGCACAAGAGCTGCGTCGTGAACCAGCGGGAGGTCGGGGCCGACACGCACTCGTTCGCGCAGGCCCTTAAGCACGTCCTGCGTCAGGACCCCGACGTCATCCTCGTCGGCGAGATGCGTGACCTCGAGTCGATCTCGACCGCGATCACGGCCGCCGAGACCGGGCACCTGGTCTTCGCCACGCTCCACACGCAAGACGCGCCGCAGACGATCGACCGCATCATCGACATGTTCCCGCCGCACCAGCAGCAGCAGGTTCGGGTGCAGCTCGCCACGACCCTCCAGGGGGTCGTGACCCAGCAGCTGCTGCAGACCGTGGACGGGCGTTCGAGGGTGGTCGCGGTCGAGGTTCTCATCTGCACGCCCGCGGTCCGGAACCTCATCCGCGACGGGAAGGTGCACCAGATCTACTCGATCATGCAGGCCGGTGGTCGTTTCGGGATGCAGACGATGGACCAGTCGCTCGCGAACCTCGTCAAGAGCGGGAAGGTGAGCCAGCAGCTCGCGTACGAACGCTGTCATGACGCCGAAGAGCTGAACCGTCTGATCGGCGTTAGTGGCGCCAGTTACGCCGGTAGCTACGGTGCGGCCGCCGCGGCCGGTGTGGTGCTCGGCAGCAACTACTGATCGAGGGCCAGGTAGGAGAGACCGATGCCGGCAACGTTCGATTACAAGGTTCGCGACAAGACCGGTGCGCTCGTCACTGGGCAGCTGGTAGGCGACAACGAGGCCCTCGTGATGACGAAGCTCCGCCAGATGGGGTTGACGCCTATCCAGGTGAAGCAGGCTTCCACCGGTCTCAAGATGGAGATCAACCTGCGGCCGGGTCGCGTCAAGCTGAAGCAGATCGCGGTGTTCTGCAGGCAGTTCGCCACGATGGTGAACTCGGGACTGCCGATCCTGCGGGCGCTCTCGATCCTCACCGATCAGACCGAGAACAAGGAGCTCGCCAAGGTACTGTTCGCCGTACGGGCGGACGTCGAGAACGGCTCCTCGCTCTCGGCCGCGATGGCCGAACATCCCAAGGCGTTCAACAACCTGTTCATCTCGATGGTCAAGGCCGGCGAGACCGGCGGTGTGCTCGACGACGTGCTCCTCTCGCTCGCCGACCAGATCGAGAGGGAGGTCGAGCTGCGCCGTGAGATCAAATCGGCGATGACGTACCCGGTCGTCGTCGTCGCCCTCGTGACGCTGATCCTTGCCGCCATGCTGCTCTTCGTGGTCCCCCAGTTCGAGACGATCTACGCGAGTCTCGGCGGAACGCTTCCCCTTCCGACGAGGATGCTGCTGGGCGTGTCCCAGGCCGTGCGGAACTACTGGTACATCGTTCTCCTCGGGGCGGTGGTGGGCGTCCTTCCTGTTCAGTAGGTACAAGAAGACCGACGCGGGACGGGCTCGCGTCGATGCGGTCGAAGATCAGGATCCCCGTCTTCGGTCCCTTGTTCCACAAGGTCGCGTTGGCCCGCTTCGCCTCGACGCTCGGCATGCTGCTCCGGTCGGGCGTACCGATCCTCCAGGCGCTCGACAACGTGAATGAAACCGTGAACAACCGGGTGATCGGGAACGCGGTCGACGACGTGAAGACCAGTGTCCGTGAAGGCGAGTCGATCGCCAAGCCGCTCGGACGGCACAAGGTCTTCCCACCCATGGTCGTCCAGATGATGGCGGTCGGGGAGGAGACGGGCGCCGTCGATACGATGCTCGACAAGGTCGCCGAGTTCTACAACAGCGAGGTGACGGCGACCGTCGAAGCCATGACCTCGTTGATCGAACCGCTGTTGATCGCCGTGATCGGTGCTGCGGTCGGCGCGGCGGTGATCGCGCTCTACATGCCGATGTTCAGCGTGATCAACCTGCTGAAGTAGTCGGGCGATCCGATCGACGCCAGCGGACGCCCCCACATCTTCCGCATGCCCGCGGCTGGTTCGGAGTGACTAGTCCGTTCGAGTCATTCCCACCGGATCCCTCCGCTGGACGGTAAAGCCGCTCGCCTTCGAAACCGAAACCCCCATGTAGATGCGCGTCATCGGGATGCGCACGCAGTGAAGAAAGGGAGGTGACTCCATGCTCGAGCGCTTCTGGCAGCGCCGGAAGGACGACGAGGGCTTCACCCTCATCGAGCTCATGGTGGTCGTTCTGATCATCGGCATCCTGATCGCCATCGCTCTGCCGACCTTCCTCGGCGCCCGGACCGCGGGCGCAGGACCGGGCTGCACAGTCGAACCTGCGGAACGGGATCGCTGCGGCGAAGACGTACTTCACGGACGGCGACCTGTACACGGGCTTCGACGCCACGAAGGCAGAGGCTTGCGAACCGTCCCTCGTTGGACGGCTGACGGGGAGCCCGACGGCAGTGGCAGACCGTGATCCAGGTCGAGAGCGGACCACGGCGTGTCGACCGCGCTCAGTCGGTTCGGGGCAGCGACTTCGCATCGCCGACAACTCGGCGGCGGGCGGCGGGACGTTCTTCAACTCCAACACCACGTACGGCCAGTGCCATCGACACTTCTGGCGGGAGTGCGATGCACGGCGCTAAGTGGTAGGCGGTAACCAAAAGCGAATGCCCGGAAGGGGGCGGCCCTGTGGCCGCCCCCTCCTACCGACGACGCAATCTGATCCGTGCCGCGAGCGATGGACGTCAGATGGCTGTAATCAGTTGATCACACGAGCTTCGCAGGTACTCGGCACGTCGCGACGAGCGACGGCTTCTCGCTCGTGGAGCTGATGATCGTCGTGCTGATCATCGGCATCCTGATCGGGATCTCCCTGCCGATCTTCCTCGTCGCCCGCCAACGGGCCCAGGATCGTACAGCCCAGTCGAACCTTCGCACGGGTCTGGCTGCGGCCCTGACTCATTGGGCAGAGGCCGGTGACTACGATGGCTTCGATCACTGCGGCCGCCGAAACCATCGAACCGAGTTTTGACTGGCAACCAGCCGGGACTCAGCCCACGGGCAGCCAGATCACGATCCAAGCTCCCGATTCGGGGATCCCGTCACCGAACTGTTCTCATCGCGCACTCGGAGAGTGGCAGCTTCTTCTGCCTCGGGCAGCTGCCCAATACGCCGGTCTTCGTGCGAGGGCAGGGCGACTGGGCCGACGTGAACGCCACGCCAGCTGCGATCAGGGCTGGTAGGCGCCCCACCAGGCGTCTCGGCGTCTCAAGGGGCTCCGCCAGATGGCCGACATCCTTACGAAGGCTATCGATGACTACCGGGAATCCGTTCAGGCATCGCCGCTCGGGTGCGCGAGGCATCCTGTGCCGCTTGCGTTCCGACGAGCGCGGCTTCAGCCTGCTCGAGACCGTCATCGCCATCACCGTCATCTTCGGCGCGCTGCTGACGCTGCTCGTATGCGGCCACGATCGGATTCCAGTACGAGTCGCTGGCTCGTCAGAAGCAAACGGCGACCGGGATCGCAGACCAGATCATGGAGCAGACACGGGGACTCGCGTGGGATCGCATCACGGCCGGGCACCTCAGCTCGGACCTCACAGCTGATCCCAACCTCGTGACTTCGTGTGCCGGTGACGCCGCCGGTGTCTATCGACTCCTGTCGTGTACCGCGCAGACCGGGAGGCCGGGCTCCGGCGAGCGGGTGGTCGCCGGTGCGTCCTCGTGTGCCAGCAGCTCGCCCGACTGCGTGGTCCCCGCTCGTCCGCCACACGGGGCAGATCACGCAGAACAACATCGCGTACACCTGGCGCACCTACGACACGAACAACTGTCCGACCCTCACGACCGGCGGCTGCGCCGCGACCACGCCGTATCGCGTGACCGTGATCGTGACGTGGACCGGCGGTCGCGCTGCCCCGAACAAGATCGTGCAGGTCCAGAGTCTGTTCTGGTCGCCCACCGGGTGCCGGAGCACATCGACGCACCCCTTCGCCGCCCCGTGTCAGCCGTTCTTCCTGGGTGTCTCGAGCGTGGCACAGGGCAACATCAACGTCACGGGAACCGTGGCCGGGACGACCTTCGAGAGTGGCGATCTCTCCACGTCGGGCGTGCAGTCCAGCGTGCAACAGGAGCAGCTGTCCCAGGCCGAGGGCAGCTTCAGTCAGTCGGGGGTTCGTCTCGTGGACTCCCTCGGAGCGGCGACGGCGGCCGGAGACGTCGCGGCGTCGTCGGCCGCGGACACGGATCCCGGGACCGGCGCGAGCACCTGGTCCGAGGTGACCTGTGGGACGAGCGTCCTGTGCGCGGGCGGGTCGGTCTCGACCGGCTCGTCGAACACCGTGGTGCTGACCGCCCCTGGCGGCGAAACTGCCCAGAGCGATAGCACGACGGCGGCGGGCGCCGCGAACATCTGCCCTCCACCGCCGGACACGGGTCAGACGGATGGTAAACCGTGTTCGGGATCACGCATCCAGCAAGGCGGAGAGCTCTCGGCCGTCGTGACGCTCAACGGAGCGGCGACACCGCTGGGTAATGCCACGCTCGCACGCATCCTCGCGGCCGCCGGCAGCCCGAACACGACGTTCTCCGACCGGGTCCAATACAACGCGACCGGTCTCTGCTCGCCGATCACCGGCTCCGATGGATGCCTCGAGCAGACCACGACCCGCGCCGTTGGCACCGTCAACGTCGGCGCGCTGCCCGAGAACGTTCCGGCAACCTTGCCGTGGACGGGTGTGAACGCGTGGAACGGCTACTACTTCTCGATCGTGGGCTACACGGACAATGCAACGGCGGCGGTCGGAAGCAACAGCAGCAGTTCGGCGGCCGGCGGCAGCGTGCCGGCCCCGACGGCCTCGATCGGTGTCGGCGTAACCGTCCACTGCTGGAACGGGATCGGCTATACAACGGTGTTGGCCTCATCGGCGACGGCCGTGACCTGCGCGCCCTTCGACTTCACGTGGCCGATCAGCGGTCACCTGGTCCGGATCCAGATGTCGGGGACGACCGCCCCGGCCGTGATCACCCGGTCACCCCAGGCAGCCGCCACGTCGCAGACCGACGTGACGGCGCAGATCACGCCCCCCGGAGCCACCATCACCTACGTGGTTTCGGTGGATGGGGTCACCGTCGCGGATCTGACCATCACCGTGAACCTGAACACGCTCGAGGCGAGAGGATCGTATGCGGCCGCGCCGACCCCGTGAACGGAGGCTCCGTCGAGCTCTCGACTCCCTCCGGCGCGTTCGCCGCACCGAGGAGGGTATGACGCTCGTCGAGCTGGTCGTCGCCATGTCGATCCTGGGCGTCGTGCTCTTGGTATTCACGTCCGTGCTCGCCTCGGTGCAGCGCGGCGTGGTCCGGCAGGACACGCTCAGCCAGACCCTCGACAGCGCCCGCCTCGCCATCCAGCAATTGGATCGCGAATTGCGCTCGGGGAACGTCCTGTACGACCCCGCGCTCGAGAACGCCCCCGTGGGGACGCCCGGCAGGATCGCCTCCTGCACCGGATGCCTCCCCGCGTACACCCTGCGCGTCTACACGCAGACGAACGCCGACACACGGGGCCCCACTCCGTACCGCTGCGTCCTGTGGAAGATCGAGGACCAACAGCTCATGACCCGGTGGTGGCCCCCCCTGGAGCCGAGTCAGGCGAGCGGATGGCGGATCGTCGCGGCGGGCATCGTGAACCGTGATCTGAGCCCGGCGACGGTGGCCTTCGTCCTCGACCCCGATCCGCTGAAGGGCGGCCGAACGCTCAACGTCGTGTACGCGGCCAATGCCGATCTCGAGCACCACCCGACGCAGACCGCGAAGGTTCAGGCGTCCCTCACGGGCCGGAACACGTCGTACGGATATCCGGGCAACGTCTGCCAAACGACACCGTCCGGCTAGGAGGATCCGATGCTGACCCACATCCGAGATGACGAGCGAGGAGTCGCCATGGTGGTCGCCGTCATGGTGGTGTTCGTCGTGATGCTCCTCGCCACGGTCGTGTTCTCGCAAGCCGTCCACAACAGCACGGCGAGCGGCTACGACCGCAAGCGCCTGCAGTCGGTCGACGCGGCGGAGGCGGGCCTCAACTACTTCTTCAACTACCTGGAACAGACACCTCCGTGCGCTCCCCAGCCGAGCGGCAGTTGCAGTTCGGCGTCCCTCGCGGCACGTTGTGGAACCATCACGGCCGGCATCTGCGCCTCCAACCCGCTCGCGGTGTCGCAGCCCATCAGCGTCGACGTGGAGCCGGGGACCGCCAGCTTCACGATCACACCGACGTGGTACGACGCCGGTGGCAACCTCTTCAACGGTGCGATCTCCGACGTCTCGTATCCTCGGGCCGTCAAGGTCGTCTCGGAGGGCATGACGAACGGGACGACCCCCAGGAAGATGGAGACGTACCTGTCCATCGCGCCCACGTTCGGCGGTTTCGCGGGTGCGGTCGTGACGAACACGTCGCTCAATCTGGTGAACAGCTTCACGATCAATGGCAACAACATCAACGACGGAGACGTCTACGTAACGACCGGGAACGCCTCGATGACGTCGGGGAACCAGGTCATCAAGGGCAACGTCTACGTCCCACAGGGTTCGCTGAGCGTATCGGCGCAGGTCCATATCTACGGGACGGCATGGGCGAGCGGATTCGGTGACGGTCAACCACCCACAAGCATTGATCGACCAGGCCGCGATCTCCTCGACGTCCTCGCTCACCGTCTCGAGCGGCAACGTCAACGGGGTCGGCACGTACTGCACGACGGTGTCGGGAACCTCGGGGATCCACGGTGGGACGGTCGCTCAGTGCCAAGGGCCGCCGCCGACCCCGTCGTTCCCGCACCTCACCTACGACGACGCCGTCGCCCCGAATGCGGACCCGGCCTGGCGGGCGAATTGCGGGTCGAGTGGAACCCTCGACTGCTACTACCTGAAGCAGTTCAACGACTGTACGACCGCTCGCGCGTACGTGGAAGGGACCGGTGCGAGCGACTTCGGCGGTGGGACGGGCGTGCCGAGCGGTTACAGCGGCGTGGTCGTTCGCATCCTCAGTACCTGTACGTACTCGCCCAGCAACAACACGACCGTGAGCGTGGGCAAGGATCTGGCGATCATCACCAATGGAAGCCTGAACTTCTCACAGCAGTCCACCTGGAACGCGACGGGTGGGACCCACAAGATGTTCCTGATCCGTCCATGGCCCGCCGACAGCAATCTCAGCTTCTGCCCGAGCTACGGCAACATCACCGTGGGGAACAACACGAACTTCAGCTCCACGCTCAACGTCGGCCTGTACACGCCGTGCACGGCGACGATGAGCAACCAGAACGCGTTCTACGGCCAGGTGGTAGGCGGCACGGTGATGATCGGGAACAACTGGTCGATGAATTACCAGCCCACGATCTGATCCCCGGCGCGCTCGTCACGGGGTTCACGAGGATATCGCCTATCTCCGCGAGATCGCCTAGCCACCGGGCGTGCTCGAGAGAAGGGTTCACCGCCATGAGCTGGTTCCCCATCGCGATCGCCCTCGTACTGGGGTTGGCGTTCGGCAGCTTCATGACCGTGGCGATCGACCGCGTGCCCGCGGGGGAGTCGCTCGTGCGTCCGCGTTCTCGGTGTCCGAGCTGCCGCGTGCCGATCCGCACCGCCGACAACATCCCGGTGATCTCGTGGCTGATGCTGAGAGGCCGGTGCCGTGCGTGCGGTGCTCGCATCCCGCCGGTCTACCCACTCACCGAGCTGGCCAGCGGCGGTCTCTTCGTAGCGGTAGCGCTCATGTACGAGGATCCGTGGCGAGCCGTGCTCCTCGCTCCCTTCGCCGGGCTCATGGTTGCCATCTCCGTGATCGACATCCGTCACCGCCGCATCCCGAACCGTCTGGTCTATCCGGCGTTCGTGATCGCGGCCGCGGTCATCATCGTCGGCGATCTGGCCGGCGGTGGACTGGACGCGCTGGACGCGGGGATCGGGCTGGTCGCCTATGGGCTCGGATTGATGATCATCGCTCTGATCTCGCCGAAGGGCATGGGGATGGGTGACGTGAAGCTCGCCGGCCTGATCGGCATGGTCCTCGGCTCGATCGGCCTCGACCTCGTCGCGGTCTCGGCCGGCATGGGGATCCTGCTCGGGGGAGCGGGGGCCGCCGTCGCCCTGCTGGCCGGCAAGGGTCGGAAGTCGGCGATCCCGTTCGGACCGTTCCTCGCCGCCGGGGCCGTGATCGCCGTCTTCGTAGGTCACCAGATCGCCGATGCCTATCTGAACCTGCTCACCTGAGCCACCCGCCCCCAGCCGGCACGAACGACGCTCGACCTTCGGTGGCGGATCCGGCCGACGGTGGAGCCGCAGTGCCCACCTGAGCCTGGATCGGGCACTCACCGTGCGTCGGCACGTCCCGGGTCCTGTGACTCCTGTGACTTTTGAGGGGTAGAGCTAATTACATCTATGTGATTTAGCCTACCGTGCCGAAAGTAGGCAGATGGGGTGATTGACGACAGATGTTGCACTTGTTACGGTGCGCAGCCCCACGGACCAGATGGGCAAGATGGGATGGATGAGGCGTATGTTGAAGTTGTGGAACATGAGTCAGATGTGGGAGATGTGCTAGATGGGTAAGCGGAGGCCGTTCGTGGGCGACCGACTCCTCACCGTGGGAGAGGTCGCGGCGACGATGCGGGTCTCGAACATGACCGTGTACCGGCTGATCAAGAGCGGTCAGCTCGCGGCGATCCGGGTGGGGAAGAACTACCGGATCCGCGAATCGGACGTCGATCGGTACCTCTCGGAGCGATCGGTGTAGGTGGAGAGAGCGATGCCCAAGCGGTCGCAGAGCGGATGGGTGGGTCGACAGGCGGGAGACCGCCTGCTGACCGTCGCCGAGGTGGCGGCGACCATGCGCGTCTCGAACATGACCGTGTACCGGCTGATCAAGAGCGGCGACCTGCCCGCCCTGCGGGTGGGGAAGAACTACCGGATCCGCGAGTCGGACGTAGACGTCTACCTCTCGGACCGGTCCGTCCAGGTGGAGGGCGCGTAGTGGCCAGGACCAGGATCGGCGTGGACGTCGGCTCGACCGCCGTCCGGGTGGCCGAGGTCGCCGCCGGCGACATCCCGGTGGTGGTTCGGGCCGCCCAGGTGCCGCTGCCGCCCGGCGTCGTGGAGGCCGGCGAGGTCCGCCAGCCCGAGGCCGTGGCCGAGGCGCTGCGCGAGGTGTGGTCCAAGTCCGGGGTCAAGAGCAAGCAGGTGCACCTCGGCGTCGGGAACCAGCGCGTGGTCGTCCGCGAGGTCGCCCTGCCCTGGCTGCCCGAGAAGGAGCTTCGGGACACCCTGGGCTTCCAGGTCCAGGAGTTCATCCCGATGGCCTCGGACGAGGCTGTGCTGGACTTCGACCCGCTGGGCGAGATGAACCAGGGAGGCCGGCGGATGGTGCGGATCCTCCTCGTGGCGGCGCACAGGCCGATGGTCAATGCCCTCGTCGAGGCAGCCCTGGCGGCCAAGCTCGACCCCCAAGGCATCGACCTCACCCCGTTCGCCGTGGTCAGGGCGGTCGGGACGGGCGACGAGGGCCTGGATCTGGACTCGAGCGGCGACGAGGCCATCGTCGACATCGGCGCCCAGGTGACCTCGATCTGTGTGCACGACCGCGGTGTGACGCGGTTCGTGCGGATGCTCCCCTCGGGCGGTCGCGACATCACGCTGGCGCTGGCCTCCGATCTGGGCGTCGACGAGGCCGCGGCCGAACGGCTCAAGCGTGGTGAGACGCCAGAGACGCCGACGCAGGACGGCCCACAGGACGCGCCGAAGGACGCGGCGGACCGGCCCACCGCGGACCAGCCCGCGATCGGGCCGCCGCCGCCCGCGGACTCGCTGCCGGTCGACGGTCCGCCCGCCGACACCCTGCCCGTCGAGGCGCCGCGAGGCGCGCCGGCCGTGCTCCCCGGTCCGACCGAGGTTCGGCAGCTGGCGCTCACCCGCGCGGGGAGCTTCGTCGACGAGGTGCGCTCCTCGCTGGAGTTCTACACGGCCCAGATGCCGAACGCGCAGATCGGCCGCGTGCTCGTCGTCGGGGGAGGTTCCCGGCTCGACGGGCTGCTCGAGCTGCTGCAGGAGCGTCTGCCGGTCCCGGTCGACCGCGGCCGGCTGTTCGAGCGCGCCAAGTCCGAGATCGAGCTGTCCCCGGAGGCGTCCGCCGAGGCCGAGGCGGTGCTGTCGGTCGCCGTCGGCCTGGCGATCCCCGCCCGGAGGAACGCGTGAGCCAGGTCAACCTCCTTCCCCCCGAGCTCCGAGAGCGCCAGGCGATCCGCCGGACGACCTCGCTCGTCGTCGCAGCCGGTCTCGCCGTGCTCGCGCTGATCGGGATCTTCTACTTCTTCCAGGTGCAGCGTCTCTCCCAGACGCAGTCGGACCTCGAGGCGCAGCAGAGCCGGAACGCGCGGCTCGAGAGTCAGATCGCCTCGCTCCAGCAATTCGCCGACCTGCAGGTCGAGCTGGCGCAGAAGGAGGCGCTCGTCGCCGAGATCTTCGTGAACGAGGTGTCCTGGTCGAGCGCGCTCCTCGACGTGTCCAGGGTGATCCCCGACGCGTCCTACCTGACGAACCTGACCGGGCAGATCACCCCGACGATCGCGGGAGAGGTCGCCACGGAGCCGACCGGCGGGACGCCCGAGACCACGCTGATCGGGAACATGACCTTCGCCGGCGTCGCCAACCAGACGGAGACGATCGCCACCTGGATCACGCGGCTCGAGGAGGTCCAGGGCTGGGTGAACGCCTGGGTGAACAGCGCCCAGGAGGACGCCCCCTTCTCGCGGATCTACACCTTCTCGAACGGACTCGACCTGACGCAGGAGGCGGCGACGGCCCGCGGGCAGGGGGTGGCGCCGTGAACCGGCGCGCGCCGATCATCGCCGGGGTCATCGCGGCGCTCGTGGCCCTCCTCGCGGTGTTCCTGCTCGTCCTGCCGAAGATGGGCGAGGTGAGCACGGCCCAGGACGAGCTGCAGACCGCCGAGGACCAGGAGGTCACCCTGGCGGCGCAGCTGAACGCCCTCCAGGACGCTCAGGCCGCGGCCCCGGAGACCGAGCAGGAGATCGCCGCGATCGACGCGGAGATCCCGCCGACCGCCGACCTGCCGAGCCTGTTCCGTCTGCTCCAGGGCGCGGCCGACCGCTCGGCCGTCGACTTCTTCTCCTTCACGCCCGGGACCCCGGTGCCGAACGCCGCCGGCTCCTTCTCGACGATCGCCTCGCAGGTCACGGTGAGCGGCGGGTACTTCGCGATCGACGAGTTCCTGTTCCTGCTCGAGACGCTGCCGCGCGCGGCCAAGGTCACGACGCTGGCTGTGACGCCGGCGGCGGCCGCGAGCACCGAGAGCACCACGACGACCTCGACCAGCACCCTGCAGCTGCAGATCACGGTCGAGTTCTACACGACGGACCTGAGCGCCGGCCCGGGTTCGGTCCCGGGTCCGAGCGACGTGACCGGCACAGGAGCGTAGCCATGCAGATCACCCCCCGAGACAAGAAGATCCTGCAGATCGTAGGGGTCGCGTTGCCCCTGCTGCTGCTCGTGTACCTGTTCGTGCTGAAGCCGGACGGCGGCGAAGATCTCGCGTCTCCCAGCGGCCCCACGGGCATCACCGGGAGCACCGGTGTGCCCACGGAGTCGCCGAGCGTGACGCCGTCCCCGACGCCCCGCGAGACGCTGCCGCCCGTGTCGTTGGCCGGATCAAGGGATCCGTTCTCGATCCCCCCCGGCCTCGAGCTGACCACGGGCGGCAGCGTCAGCCCCACCACGGCGACGGTGCCCGGCACGACCGCGACGATCCCGACCACGACGTTCTCGCCACCCCCGACCACTTCCACCTTCACGACACCACCGACCACGACCACCCAGACGACCACGCCTCCGCCGGGTGGGGGCGGCGACGGTGGCGACCATCCGGGGAACAAGGTCCTGATCGGCGGCCACGACGTGAAGCTCCACTCCGTCGCCGGCACCGGGAAGAAGCTGGACGTCTCGGTCGACGGCAAGGTCTACACGGTCGAGCCGGGCGCTACGTTCGACGACAACTTCAAGCTCGTGAAGATCGACGGGAAGTGCGCCAAGTTCCTGTTCGGCGACCAGAGCTTCGAGCTCTGCGAGAAGTAGGGGTTTCGGGAAACCCGCGTTAGCGGGGATCCGAACCCACGGGTCGGGGAGCGCATGCCGGAAGCACCGGCGCCGCACACGGGGGAGCGGCCGCCGGTCCGAGAGGGCGGCCTCGGTGACGGGGCCGCCCTCCACCCATCCGACGTGCAGAGCGCGTCCAGACCCGAACGGCGGCGGCGAGGGGGCCGTCTCCTATGATGAACGCCATGTTGCGCCTGCTCACGGCCGGTGAATCCCACGGGAAGGCGCTCGTCGGCGTGCTCGAGGGTCTTCCGGCCGGGGTCCCGGTCTCGCCCAAGGAGGTCGCGGCCGAGCTCGCGAGGCGGCGGCACGGCCACGGGCGGAGCGGTCGGCAGAAGCTCGAAGGCGACCGGTTCGAGATCGTCTCCGGCGTCCGTCACGGCCTCACGCTGGGCAGCCCGATCGGGGTCACGATCGAGAACGCGGAGTGGGAACAGAAGTACCGGGACCTGATGTCGGTCGAAGGCGTCGCGGACCCGACGGAGCGCCTCACGCGCCCCCGGCCCGGCCACGCGGACCTCGCGGGGGCGCAGAAGTACGGGTTCGACGACGTCCGCAACGTGCTCGAGCGGGCGAGCGCGCGCGAGACCGCGATGCGGGTCGCGCTGGGCGTGTTCTGCAAGGCGCTGCTCGCCGAGCTCGGGATCGCGGTGGTCTCGCACGTCGTGCGGATCGGCAAGGTTACCGTGCGCTCGACGCGCGTCCCGCGACCCGAGGATCTGGAGATCGTCGACGCGTCGCCCGTCCGATGCCTCGACGAGGTCGTCGCGGAGCGCATGGTGGCCGAGATCGACCGCGTCCGCAAGGACCGCGACACCGTGGGCGGCGTGTTCGAGGTGATCGCCTACGGGTGCCCGCCGGGGCTCGGCTCCCACGTGCAGTACGACCGAAAGCTCGACGCCCGGCTCGCGCTTGCGTTGATGAGCATCCAGTCGGTCAAGGGCGTGGAGGTGGGGGACGGGTTCGCCTCGGCATCCAAGCCCGGCTCGCGCGCGCACGACGAGATCGTGACGGGACGCGGCGGGCTGCGGCGCAAGAGCTCGCGCTCGGGCGGGATCGAGGGCGGCATCAGCACGGGCCAGCCGATCCGGGTTCGGGCCGCGATGAAGCCGTTCTCCACGGTGCCCAAACCGCTCGCGACGGTGGACCTGGCCACGGGACGGCCCGAGGTCGCGATCACGCAGCGGACGGACGTCTGCGCCGTCCCCGCAGGCGGGGTCGTCGGCGAGGCCGCGGTCGCGTTCGTGCTGGCGCAGGCGGTCCTGGAGAAGTTCGGGGGCGACGCCCTACCGGAGACCCGCCGCAACCTCGACGCGTTCGTGGCCGGGCTGCCGTGAACGCGCGAGTGAAGGCGGGTCGAGCGTGATCGTGTACCTGGTCGGGATGCCGGGGTCGGGCAAGTCGACCGTCGGACCGGAGCTCGCGCGGCGGCTCGGCGTGCAGTTCGTCGAGCTCGACGAGCGCATCGAGCGGGCGGCCGGATCCTCGGTCCGCGAGATCTTCGAACGCGACGGCGAGGCGCGGTTCCGCGAGCTCGAGGCGGCGGCCCTGGTCGAGGCCGCGTCGCTCGATCCGTCGGTCGTCTCGTGCGGCGGCGGCGTCGTGCTCGAACCGGCCAACCGCGTCTCGCTGCGCGCGACCGGTGAGGTGGTGTTCCTGTCGGTGCCGCTCGAGGTCCTGGCCGAAAGGGTCCGGCCCGGCGCCGAACGCCCGCTGATCCGTACCGAGGGCGACCTTGAGCGTCTGTTCCGGGACCGCGAGCCGCTGTACCGGGAGTTCGCCGCCCACGTGGTCGATGCCAGCGGGCCGGCCGAGGACGTGGCCGCCGCGATCGAGAAGGAGCTCCTGCGTTGGAGCGCGTGACGGTCGCGGTGCCGGAGCGGGCGTACGAGGTCTGTATCGGGTCGGGGGTGCTCGCGCGTGCCGACGAGCTCCTGCCGGCGCTCCCAGGCGCCGAGCGGGCGTTCGTGATCGCCGACGCCCCGGTCGCCGAACGCTACCTCCCGGCGCTGGCGGACGGGCTCGCCGCACGCGGGCTCGGCCTCGTGCACCTCGGCGTGCCCGAGGGCGAGGAAGCGAAGTCGCTGCAGGTGATGAACGCGCTCGAACGTCAGCTCGCCACCCAGGAGGCGCACCGGGACGACCCGATCGTCGCGCTCGGCGGTGGCGCGGTCGGGGACCTGGCGGGGTTCGTCGCGGCGACGTACATGCGCGGCGTCCCGTTCGTGCAGGTGCCCACGACGCTCACGGCGCAGGTGGATGCCGCGATCGGCGGCAAGACCGGCGTGAACATCCCCGAGGGCAAGAACCTCGTCGGCGCGTTCCATCAGCCCGTCGTCGTGCTCGCCGACGTCGCGACGCTCGCTACCCTGCCCGACCGGGCGTTCCGCAGCGGGCTCGCCGAGATCGCGAAGTATGCGCTGACCCTCGACTCCCAACTGCTCGAGCAGCTCGAACGCGATCCCTCGCCCCTGCTGGGGCGTGAGCCGCAGGTGCTCGAGGAGGTCGTGACCCGATGCGTCCGCGCCAAGGCCGCGGTGGTCGCGGCCGACGAACGCGACACGGGCCGGCGCCTGGTCCTGAACTACGGACACACGCTCGGCCACGCGCTCGAGCGCCAGGACGCGTTCGCCGGGCGGACCCACGGCGAGGCGATCTCGGCCGGCATGGTGTTCGCCGCCCGTCTGTCCGAGGCGCTCGGCCGCGGGACGCCGGGGCTCGCCGCGCGGCATGTCCGCCTGCTCGCGTCCCTCGGGCTCGAGACGGACGCGACGCTGCCACCCGCGGAGGAGATCCTGGCCGCGATCCGGATGGACAAGAAGTACCGCGGGGGGGCGCGCTTCGTGCTGCTGGAGGACGTCGGTCGTCCGTTCGTGGAGGATGCGGTCCCCGAGGAACTGCTCCGCACCACGCTCGAGCGGGCCGGCTCGGGCGCACAGGCGATGGGGGGCTGAGCATGCGGGTGCTGTTCCTGTTCGGACCGAACCTCGGGGCGCTCGGACGCCGGGAGCCCGAACGGTACGGCACGCAGACGCTCGAGCAGATCATGGACGAGGTGGCCGAACGCGCCACGCGGCTCGGGCACGAGCTCGAGTGGCGTCAGACCGATCACGAGGGCGAGCTGATCGGGTGGCTGAACGGCGCGAGCGCCGAGGGGTTCGAGGCGGTCGTCGCCAACCCCGGCGCGCTGTCGCATACCTCGTACGCGCTCCGCGACGCCGTCGAGGGGTGCGGCCTCCCCGTGATCGAGGTCCACATGACGAACATCTACGCGCGCGAGGAGTTCCGCCGGCATTCGGTGATCTCGCCCGCGTGCAGGGCGACGATCGCCGGCGCCGGTGCCGGTGGGTACCACGTCGCGCTCGAGGCGCTCCCGTGGATCACGGGCTGAGGCGCGCCCGGCTCGCCGAACGCCTCGGCGAACCGGAGCTCGAGGCGCTGATCGTCACGCGCCTGCCCAACGTGCGCTACCTGACCGGCTTCACGGGGTCCAACGCGCAGCTCGTGATCGCGGCGGACGCGTCGGCGGTGTTCCTGACCGACGGCCGGTACGGGGCGCAGTCCGGCCACGAGGTGCCCGACCTGCCGCGGACCGTCTACCGGCAGGACTACCCGCAACCCCTCGTCGACGCGTGCCGAACGCTCGGCGCCGCGCGCGTGGGGTTCGAGCGGCAGGCGCTCACCTACGAGGCGTGGGAACAGCTCACCGATCGGGCGGAGGGTCTGGAGCTCGTGCCGGTCGGTCCGGAGGTCGAACGCCTGCGTCGGGTCAAGGACGCCGAGGAGGTCGCCGCGATCGATCGCGCGCAGGGCTTCGCCGACCTGGCGTTCGACACCGTCGTCCTTGGCGGCGGCCTGCGAGCGGGCGTGACGGAACGCGTGTTCGCCCAGATCCTCGAACGGGCGATGGTCGACGCCGGCGCCGAGGATCGCGCGTTCGACTCGATCGTCGCGTTCGGCGATCACGCGGCCGAACCCCACCACCACCTGACGGACCGGGAGCTCGTCCCCGGCGACCTGGTCAAGCTGGATTTCGGGGCGCTGGCTGACGGGTACCACTCCGACATCACGCGGACGGTCGCGTTCGGCGAGCCCGACCCACGGCTGCGCGAGATCCGGGACCTGGTCGCGGCGGCCCAGCGCGCCGGGATCGACGCGGTCCGTGCCGGCGTCTCGACGACGGAGGTCGATGCCGCCGCGCGTTCGGTGATCGTCGACGCCGGACACGGCGACGAGTTCCCGCACGGCCTCGGTCACGGCGTCGGGCTCGAGATCCACGAGGCGCCGTCGCTGCGATGGGACGGGGGCGAGGAGCTGGTCGAGGGGATGGTCGTCACGATCGAGCCCGGCGTGTACATTCCCGGCCTCGGAGGCGTCCGGATCGAGGACATGGTCGAGGTGACCCCCGACGGCCGCCGCGAGATCCCGCGAGCCACCAAGGAGCTGATCGTGCTGTGAGCGTGTCCACGAACGATCTGAAGAACGGCATGACGCTCGAGCTCGACGGCACGCTGTTCCAGGTGGTCGAGTTCCAGCACGTCAAGCCCGGCAAGGGCGGCGCGTTCGTGCGGACGAAGCTCCGCAACATCAAGACGGGCGGCGTCGTCGAGCGGACGTTCAACGCCGGCGTCAAGGTCGGCCTGGCGATCGTCGAGCGCAAGGACATGCAGTACCTGTACCGCGACGGCGAGTCGCTCACGTTCATGGACATGTCGTCGTACGAGCAGATCCCGGTCCCCGCCGAGCTCGTCGGTGACGGCGCGAACTGGCTCTCGGAGGGTTCGTCGGCGCAGGTGGCGATGCACCAGGGGACCCCCATCGGCGTCGAGCTCCCACCCTCCGTCACCCTGGCGATCACGAAGACCCAACCCGCCGTGAAGGGCGACACCAAGACGAACGCGATGAAGCCCGCCGTACTGGAGACCGGCGCCGAGATCCAGGTGCCGATGTTCGTCGAGGAGGGCGAGCGCGTGAAGGTCGACACGAGGTCGGGCTCGTACATGGAACGGGTCAAGTGACTGCTTGAGCTCGCGAAGGCAGGAGCGACGCCTCGCGATCGAGATCCTGTTCCAGGCCGACGTGACGGCGACCGACGGACGCGCGGCCCTCGACGGCTGGCTCGAGTCCGGCCGAACCGTTCCCGCATTTGCCCGCGAGCTCGTCGAGGGCGTGACCGACCACCTCGCGCAGCTCGACGAGACGATCGGGTCGCACTCGGAGGGGTGGACCGTCGACCGGATGGCGTCCGTCGACCGCACGGTCCTGCGCGTCGCGACCTACGAGCTGGCGTTCGACCGCGGGATCCCCGTGGGGGTGGCGATCGACGAGGCGGTGCGCGCGGCCAAGGACCTGTCGACGGACGATTCGGGACGGTTCGTGAACGGGGTCCTCGGCAAGATCGCCAGCGAGCTCGATCCGGGGGCCGAGACCCCGAGCTGACGGGGCAGCGCTATTCGGTGGTCTGCGCCGTGCCCTCGGAGCGCTTCTCGGCGTCGTCGGGGGTGCTGGCCTCCTCCGGGTCGGAGGCGCCCTCGGACATCCCCTTCTTGAACTCGCTCGAGGACTTGCCGAGCGACCGGGCGAGATCGGGAAGCTTCTTCGCTCCGAAGAGGAAGACGATCAGTGCCACGATGCCGACGATGACCCACTCGTTCATCAGGACTCCCGCCCTTCGATGTCGGCCCCCAGTGTACGCCCGCAGGGCCCATCGCAGGTCACACGCGAGGACCGTGTTATCCTCGCCCCGAACTTCCCCCCTTTAAGTCCGGTCCCGAGAGGCCGGGAAGGGAGCCGAACACGGTGTGTGCCCGACCACGACGCCCTGCCGCACGCGCGGCCGGGCGTTCCCTTTTGGCCCTCGGCTTGACGGCCCCGTGCTCGCCCGTCCCGGGGCGTGCCTGATGCCCCCCGCGCGGCTGATGGACGAGGCCGAGGTGCGCCGCGCCGTCACCCGCATCGCGCACGAGATCATCGAGCGCAACAAGGGCGCCGAGGCCGTGGTCCTGGTGGGCATCGCCGCCCGCGGTGACGACCTCGCCCGTCGGCTGGCGGCCGAGATCGGCCGGATCGAGGGACGGTCCGTCCCCGTCGGTGCGCTCGACATCACCTTCTACCGGGACGACATCGGGATCCGGGCCGAGGCGCCCGAGGTGCACGAGACCCGGATCGACTTCGACATCAACGGGAGGACGGTCGTCCTGGTCGACGACGTCCTGTTCACGGGGCGGACGATCCGCTCGGCGCTCGATGCGCTCGTGGACTTCGGGAGACCGACCGCGATCCAGCTCGCGGTGCTCGTCGACCGGGGGCACCGGGAGCTGCCGATCCGGGCCGACTTCGTCGGCAAGAACGTCCCCACCCGCAAGGACGAGGACGTGCGGGTGACCCTGCGCGAGACCGATGGCGAGGACGCCGTGCTCGTGGAGGACCCGGCCGATCGGCCGGCGACCGAACAGGCGGGAGCGAACGAGATGGAGCGTGCATGAACGGACACCTGCTGTCGATCCACGACGTGAGCGCCGAGGACATCGTGCGGATCCTCGACACGGCCGAGTCCTTCCGCGAGGTGGGCACGAGGGTCATCAAGAAGGTCCCGGCGCTCCGCGGCCGGACCGTCGTGAACCTGTTCTACGAGAACTCGACGCGGACGCGGATCAGCTTCGAGCTCGCGGCCAAGCGCCTGTCGGCGGACGTGATCAACTTCTCCACGAGCGGCTCGAGCGTCTCCAAGGGCGAGAGCCTCAAGGACACCGCGCTCACGCTCCAGGCGATGGGCGCCGACGCGATCGTGATCCGACACTCGTCGAGCGGCGCGCCGCTCACGCTCACCCGTTGGGTCAAGGGCAGCGTGTTGAACGCGGGCGACGGAACGCACGAGCACCCGACGCAGGCCCTGCTCGACCTGTACACGATGCGCGACCGGCTCGGCCGGCTCGAGGGGCTGCGCGTGGCGATCGTGGGCGACGTGCTGCACTCGCGCGTGGCCCGGTCGCTCTCGTTCGCGCTCGTCAAGATGGGCGCCGAGGTCACGCTGGTCGGCCCGCCGACCCTGATCCCCCCGGACGCGCCGGCGTGGGGCGTGCGGGTCAGCCACGACATCGACGCGGTGATCCCGGGGCTCGACGTTTGCTACGTGCTCCGCGTGCAGCGCGAACGCCAGCGGCAGCAGTACTTCCCGAGCGTCCGCGAGTACGCCCGGCTGTTCGGCCTTTCGAGCGAGCGGGCTGCGATGCTGCCGGACGGAGCGCTCGTGATGCATCCCGGCCCGATGAACCGCGGCGTCGAGATCGACTCGGACGTCGCCGACCTGCCGCGGGCCGTGATCGAGGAGCAGGTGACGAACGGGATCGCCGTACGGATGTCCCTCCTGTACCTGCTGCTCGGCGGCGCGGGCACGCAGACCGGCGAGGCGACCGGCGCCGAGCCCGCCGTGGTCCGCATGCCCGAGGAGGTGGCGTCCGGTGCCTGAATCGCTCCGCTTCACCGGAGCGCGGGTGATCGACCCGGCCTCGGGCAGGGACGAGGTCGCCGACGTGGTCGTGGACGGCGGCGTGATCGCGGCGTCGCCGGGCTCGCGGGCCACGGTCCTCGACTGCGACGGCCTGGTGCTCGCTCCCGGTCTGGTCGACCTCCACACGCACCTCCGGCAGCCCGGCCGCGAGGACAAGGAGACGGTCGCGTCCGGATGCCGCGCGGCCGCGGTCGGCGGGTTCACCGCCGTCTCCCCGATGGCGAACACCGACCCGGTGGCGGACAACGCCGCCGTGATCCACGAGGTCCTCGAGCTGGCCCGGGCGTCCGGCGCCTGCGACGTCTTCCCGGTCGGGGCGATCACGCGTGGCTTGGGTGGGGAGGAGATGGCGGAGCTCGGCGAGATGGTCGACGCGGGCGTGCGGATGTTCAGCGACGACGGGCGCTGCGTGCCGAACCCGCGGCTGCTCCGCAACGCGCTCACGTACGTGAGCGCGTTCGACGGCGTGGTGATCGCCGAGCACTGCGAGGACGGCTCCCTCGCCGAGGGCGGACAGATGCACGAGGGGCTCATCTCCGCGTCGCTCGGGCTCGCCGGGCAGCCGCGCGAGGCGGAGGAGGTGGTGGTCGCCCGCGATCTCGCGATCGCGCGTCTGACGGGTGGTCGGTTGCACCTGTGCCATCTCTCGTCGGCGGGTTCGGTGGAGATGCTGCGCCGTGCCAAGGCCGAGGGGTTGCGCGTGACCGCCGAGGTCACGCCGCACCACCTCGTGTTCAGCGAGGAGGAGCTCCTCACCTACGACACGAACATGAAGATGAACCCGCCGCTGCGCTCCGCCGCGGACCGTAGCGCGCTCCGATCGGGGCTCGCCGACGGGACGATCGACGCGGTCGCGACCGACCACGCCCCTCACGCCGTGGAGGAGAAGGAGGCCGAGTTCGACCAGGCGCCGTTCGGCACGATCGGGCTCGAGACCGCGCTCGCGGCGGTCCTGACCCACCTGGTCGAGACCGGCGAGCTCACGCTGGCGCGCGCGATCGACGCCCTGTCGACCACGCCCGCACGGATCCTCGGCGCCGGCGACCACGGCGGGCCGATCGAACCCGGCCGCCCCGCCAACCTGGTCGTGTTCGACCCCTCGGCCGAGTGGGCGGTCGAGCCCCCGTTCGCGTCGAAGAGCCGGAACTCCGCGTTCCTCGGCCGCGGGCTGCGGGGACGGGTCGTCCACACGGTGTTCCGCGGGGAGCTCGTCGTCGCCGACGGGAAGGCGCAACGGTGACTCCAGGACCCGCGGCGCTGCTGGTGCTGGAGGACGGCAGCGCGTTCCGCGGCACGGCGTTCGGTGCGGCGGGGGAGGGGTTCGGCGAGGCGGTCTTCAACACGGGGATGTCGGGGTACCAGGAGGTGCTCACCGACCCGTCGTACGCCGGTCAGGTCGTGGCCATGACGGCCCCCCACCAGGGCAACTACGGGACGAACGCCGAGGATCCGGAGTCCGCTCGCGTGCACGTCTCGGGGTTCGTCGTCCGCGAGGTCGCGCGCCGCGCCTCCAACTGGCGCGCCACCGGTTCGCTGGCCGAGGAGCTCGAGCGCGCCGGCGTCGTCGGGCTCGAGGGCGTGGACACCCGGCGCCTCACGCTGCGCCTGCGCGACCGCGGCGCGATGCGCTGTGGGGTGTCGACGGTCGACCTGGACGCCGGCTCGCTGCTCGAACGCGTGCGGTCGCAACCCCCGATGGAGGGGGCCGACCTGGCGAAGGGGGTGAGCTCGGACGAGCCCTACGCGGCGCGGGACCTCGTAGGACCGGCGAGCGACGAGCTCGGTGCCGTGTACCGGGTGGCCGCCTACGACTTCGGACTGAAACGGAACATCCTGCGGCGACTGGCCGCGGCGGGCATCGAGGCGACCGTGGTGCCGGCCACGACGCCGGCGGCGGAGGTGCGATCGGGCGGGTACGACGGCGTGTTCCTGTCGAACGGTCCCGGCGACCCCGCCGCGACGACGTACGGGATCGACGCCGCCCGCCAGCTGCTCGGGACGGCGCCGGTGTTCGGGATCTGCCTGGGGCACCAGCTGCTCGGGCTCGCGCTCGGGGGGCGGACGTCCAAGCTACCGTTCGGGCACCGGGGCGCGAACCAGCCCGTGAAGGACCTGCGGAGCGGCCGCGTCGAGATCACGAGCCACAACCACGGCTTCGCGGTCGAGCCCGACGGGTGGCCTCGCGACGGGAACGTGGCCCGAACGGCGTTCGGGCGCGTCGAGCTCACCCATTGGAACCTGAACGACGGGACGCTCGAAGGGCTGCGTTGCCTCGACGTCCCGGCGCTCGCCGTGCAGTACCACCCCGAGGCGGCGCCGGGACCGCACGACGCGCGCTACCTGTTC
This sequence comes from uncultured Actinomycetes bacterium, assembly GCA_963823255.1. Classification (GTDB taxonomy): domain Bacteria; phylum Actinomycetota; class UBA4738; order UBA4738; family HRBIN12; genus DASSJM01. The sequence goes on along the minus strand of CAWGKU010000001.1, from coordinate 377,262 downwards.
GACGAGTTCCGCGCGTTGATGGCGGCGGCCTGATGCCGAAGCGCACCGATCTGCACCGCATCCTGGTGATCGGCTCGGGGCCGATCGTGATCGGGCAGGCGTGCGAGTTCGACTATTCGGGGACCCAGGCCTGCAAGGTGCTGCGGCGCGAGGGGTTCCACGTCTCGCTCGTGAACTCCAACCCGGCCACGATCATGACCGACCCCGAGTTCGCGGACCGCACGTACATCGAACCGCTCACCCCAGCGTCCGTTCTTGAAGTGATCGAGCGCGAACGACCCGACGTGCTGCTCCCGACGCTCGGCGGCCAGACCGCGCTGAACGTCGCGGTCGCGCTCGCGGAGTCCGGCGACCTCGAGCGGCTGGGGGTCGGGCTGATCGGGGCGGGGCTCGAGGCTATCCACCGCGCCGAGGACCGCAGCGGCTTCAAGGAGACGATGGGCCGGGCCGGGCTCGAGACGCCTCGCGCGGGGACCGCGCGCTCGCTCGACCGGGCGCTCGAGCTGGGGGACGAGCTCGGGTACCCGCTGATCGTCCGGCCCTCGTTCACCCTCGGCGGGGGCGGGAGCGGGTTCGCCCGCACCCGGGCCGAGCTCGAGCGCGTCGCGAGCCGCAGCCTCGCCGCGAGCCCGGTGACCGAGATCCTGGTCGAGGAGTCGGTCGCCGGGTGGAAGGAGTTCGAGCTCGAGGTGATGCGCGACGGCGCGGACAACGCCGTCGTGATCTGCTCGATCGAGAACGTCGACCCGATGGGCGTGCACACGGGCGACTCGATCACCGTGGCGCCGGTGATGACGCTGTCCGACCGCGAGTACCAGCGGATGCGCGACGCGGCGCTCGCGTGCATCCGCGCGATCGGGGTCGAGACCGGCGGCTCGAACATCCAGTTCGCGGTCGACCCGCGCACCGGCCGCCAGGTCCTGATCGAGATGAACCCGCGCGTCTCGCGTTCGTCCGCCCTCGCCTCGAAGGCGACGGGGTTCCCGATCGCCAAGATCGCGGCACTGCTCGCCGTCGGGTACACGCTGGACGAGATCCCCAACGACATCACCGGCGTGACGCTCGCCGCGTTCGAGCCGACGCTCGACTACGTCGTCGTGAAGGTGCCGCGGTTCGCGTTCGAGAAGTTCCCCGAGGCCGACCCGGAGCTCAACTCGACGATGAAGTCCGTGGGCGAGGTGATGGCGATCGGCCGCACCTTCAAAGAGGCGCTGGGCAAGGCCTGGCGCTCGCTCGAGCGTCCCGACGCCGACCTCGGCGGCCCGCCGCCTGGCCCTCTTGCCGGTACCGTCGAGGGCCTCCTGGAGGCGATCGCCTCGCCGAGCGAGGACCGCCTCCACCTCGTCGAGGCGGCGCTCCGGAGCGGGAGCTCGGTGGACGAGGTCGCGCTCGCCAGTGGGATCGACCCGTGGTTCGTGGACCAGATCGCGCAGGTGGTCGAGGAGGTCGCGTCGATCGACGGTCGCGAACTCGAGATGCTCGGGGCCCCCGAGCTCGAGCGGGCCAAGCGGATCGGGCTGTCCGACCGCCGGCTGGCCGTCCTCACGTCCTCGACCGAGGCGCAGGTCCGGGGACGCAGGACGTCGCTCGGCGTCCGCCCCGTGTTCAAGACGGTCGACACGTGCGCGGGGGAGTTCCCCGCGCGAACCCCGTACCACTACTCGACCTACGAGGAGCAGGACGAGGTGCGATCGGCCGAACGTCCGCGCGTCGTGATCCTGGGGGCCGGTCCCAACCGCATCGGTCAGGGGATCGAGTTCGACTACGCGTGTGTCCACGCGGCGTTCGCGCTCGGCGAGGCGGGGTTCGAGTCCGTGATGGTCAACTCGAACCCGGAGACCGTCTCCACCGACTACGACACGAGCGCGCGCCTGTACTTCGAGCCGCTGTCGACCGAGGACGTCCTGGCGGTGTGCGAGGCCGAACGGCCGATCGGCGTGATCTGCCAGTTCGGCGGGCAGACGCCGCTGCGGATGGCCAGGGACCTGGAGGCCGCCGGGTTCCCCGTCCTCGGGACACCGGCGTCCTCGATCGACCTGGCCGAGGATCGCGGGAAGTTCGCCGGGCTCCTGCGCGAACTCGGCATCCCGGCGCCCGAGCACGGCGAGGCGAACGATCTCGCGCAGGCCCGGGCGATCGCGGCGCGGATCGGGTACCCCGTCGTGGTGCGACCGTCCTACGTGCTCGGCGGGCGTGCGATGGAGATCGTGTACGGCGAGGACGAGCTCGAACGGTTCGTCGCGAGCGCCGCGGCGGCTGGCCCGGACCACCCGGTGCTGATCGACCGGTTCCTCGAGGGTGCGATCGAGATCGACGTCGACGCGGTGTGCGACGGCACCGACGTGTTCGTCGGCGCGGTGATGGAGCACATCGAGGAGGCGGGGATCCACTCGGGCGACTCGTCGTGCCAGATCCCTCCCGCCACGCTCTCGGACGACGAGCTGGACGAGGTCGAACGCATCACGCGAAGCCTCGCCCTGCGCCTGGACGTACGCGGCCTGATCAACCTGCAGCTCGCGAGCAAGGACGAGCGGATCTGGGTCCTCGAGGCGAACCCGCGCGCGTCGCGTACCGTGCCGTTCGTGTCCAAGGTGACCGGGGTGCCGCTCGCGAAGGTCGCGACGTCCGTCCTGCTGGGTCGGACGCTCGCCGAGTTGCGCGACGAAGGGGTCGTACCGGCCGAACCCCGGCACTACCTCCGGCTGCCCCACACGGCGGTGAAGGCGGCCGTCCTGCCGTTCGGGCGCTTCCCGGGGGTCGACACCCTGCTCGGGCCCGAGATGCGCTCGACCGGCGAGGTGATGGGGATCGACGCCGACCCGGGCCGCGCGCTCGCCAAAGCCCTGGTCGCGAGCGGCGCCTCGCTGCCGAGCCAGGGCACGATCTTCCTGTCGGTCGCGAACCGGGACAAGCGGTCGATCCTGTACCCGGCCAAGCGCCTTGCCGATCTGGGGTTCCGTCTGCTCGCGACGCGGGGCACGGCGGCCGTGCTCGAACGTGCCGGGATCGCTGTCTCCAGGGTCGCGAAGGTCTCCGAGGGCGGACGCTCGGTCGTCGACCTGATCCGCGACGCCGAGGTCGACCTGGTGGTGAACACGCCGTTCGGGCGCGGGCCGCGCACCGACGGCTCGTTGATCCGCGCCGCGGCCGCCCAGGCGGGCATCCCGTGCATCACCACGCTGCCGGCCGTCCTCGCGGCGCTCCGCGGGATCGAGTCCGTGCGCGACGAGGGCGGGGAACCACGCTCGCTGCAGGAGTACCACGAGGCCGCGGTGGCGGCGGTCGCCGTCCAGGAGCGGCTGGTGTTCGGGCAGGATCCGGCCGAGGTCGCGTCGTGACCCGTGGCGGTGCAGAGGTCCGAGCATGAGGCGCGTCCGCGCGGAGGTCCTCAACGCCAAGCGCATCGGCGCGTACCACTCGATCACGATCGTCGCGCCCGAGGTGGCCGAACGCGTCCGCCCGGGACAGTTCGTCTCGGTCGCGATGCCCGAGGGCCGGACGTTCCTGCTGCGGCGCCACTTCTCGATCCACCAGGCGTCGCGGCGTGGGGGATGGGCCGGCACGCTCGAGTTCGTCTTCGATCCGCGCGGACCCGGGTCGAGCTGGCTCGCCGAGGTCAAGGCGCATCAGTTCCTCGACGTGATCGGGCCGCTCGGCAAGGCGTTCGCGTACCCCTCCAAGCTCTCGACCTGTCTGCTCGTCGCCGAGGGACACGGCTCGGCGCCGATGTACTTCCTCGGCCAGGAGCTGCGGGCTCGCGGCAAGCGCGTCGACATGCTCGTGGGCGCCGAGACGCAGGAGCTCGTCTTCAAGCCGATCGAGGCCAAGCGCCTGGCGCAGACGATCGTCATCGCGACGGAGGACGGGAGCCTCGGCGAGTCCGGCGGCGTCGCCGACCTGCTCCCGCAGGTCGTCGAGTCGACCGGCGCGCAGGTGATCTACGCGGCCGCGGGACGCCGGACGCTCCGACGCATCTCGGAGTTCTGCTCCGAACGGCAGATCCCCTCGCAGGTCGCGGTCGAGGAGGAGATGGCGTGCGGGTTCGGTCTCTGCTTCACCTGCACCGTGCCGGTGATCCGCAAGGACGGCTCGGGGTACGACAACCTTCGCGCGTGCATCGAGGGCCCCGTGTTCAACCCCGCGCGGATCCTGTGGGATCGCTGGATGGGGGAGGAGCCCCGCATGATCGCGACGCCACCCGAGGGGTTCCCGGTGGTCAAGACGTGGCCGGGATGATCGCGCCGTCGTCGTGCGAGGCCGCATGAAGCCACAGCTCAGCGTCGACATGAACGGCCTGCGGTTCCCCCAACCGGTGCTCTCCGCGTCGGGCTGTCTCGCGACCGGCCACGACGTCCCCGGGCTCGTGGACCTGCACAAGCTGGGCGGCGTGGTGACGCGGAGCCTCACGTTCGGGCCGTCGAAGGGGTGGGCCACACCGCGCGCATCCGAGACCTCGTCGGGGTTGCTGACGGCCGTGGGGTTCCAGAACCCGGGCGTCCTCGCGTTCCTCGAAGACGACCTGCCGAGGCTGCTCAAGGCCGGCGTGCCTGTCGTGGCCTCGGTGGCCGGGGCCAGCCTCGGCGAGTACGTCAACGTGGCCAGCGCGCTCCACCTCAAGCCCGGCGTCGTGGCGCTCGAGGTCTGCGTCTCGTGTCCCGACGACGAGCGCGAGGGCGAGCCGTTCTACGCCCGCCCGGAGCGGCTGGCCGAGGTCGTCGGCGCCGTGGCGCGCCTGTCCCGCGTTCCGGTGTTCGCGAAGCTCCCGCCGTTGCTGCCCGGCCTCGTCGAAACCGCCCAGGCGTGCGTTCGGGCGGGTGCGTTCGGGCTCACCCTGATCGACCACATCCCCGCCCTGGCCGTCGACCCCCAGCGCCTGCGGACGCGCACGGCCACACCGATCGGCGGGCTCTCGGGACCCGCGATCAAGCCGGTGGCGCTCGCGGCCGTCTACCAGGTCGCGAGGGCACTGCCGAACGTGCCCGTGATGGGCGTGGGTGGCATCACCACCGCGGAGGACGCGGTCGAGTTCCTGCTCGCCGGGGCGTGGGCCGTCCAGGTCGGCACCGCGCTGCTCGTTGACCCCTCGGTCCACATCGACATCGCGAACGGGATCTTGCGGTACCTGCGCGAGAAGGGGTTCGCGTCGCCCGACGAGCTGCGCGGGCGCGTCCGGGTCCCGGACACGGGGAACGGGTCCTCGTGAACCCGCGCCCGGACAACCCGCTGATCGTCGCGCTCGATGTCTCGGACGTCGAGGCGGCGGAGACGATGGCCCGGCGGCTCGACGGCGAGGCCGGGATCCTCAAGGTCGGGCTCGAGCTGTTCGTCGCCCGCGGCCCCGAGGCCGTGACGCGGCTGCGGGCGTTCGCGCCCGTGTTCCTCGACGTCAAGCTGCACGACATCCCGGCCACGGTCGAGGGCGCGGCCCGCAACGGGGCCCGGCTCGGGATCGCGATGCTCACGGTCCACGCCCTCGGAGGCGAGGCCATGGTGGCCGCGGCGGTGCGCGGCGCGACGCGGGGCGCCGAGGACGCGGGTCATCCCACTCCGATCGTCCTGGCCGTGACCGTCCTTTCTAGCCTGGCGGGGGAGGGGCTCGCGTCCCCGTCGTCACTGGCGTTCGAGGCGGTCTCGGCGGGTGCGAACGGTGTCGTCGTGTCCGGCGAGGACGTTGCGCAGGTCCGCGAGGTGCTCGGGACCGAGGCGTGTCTGGTCGTCCCGGGCATCCGGCCGGCCGGCTCGAACGGTCACGATCAGGTCCGCATCCTCACACCAGAGGAGGCGGTCGAACGCGGCGCCGATTACCTCGTCGTCGGGCGACCGATCACGGGCTCATCGGATCCGGCCGGTGTCGCGCGCGCGATCCGCGCGACCGTTCGCTGACGACGGCGCTGCGGGAAACCCGCAGGTAGGAGCCCATGACTCGCGTTGATGCCCTCGCGGGGCCGTGACTATACTCGCGAGCTTCCAGCCCCCGAGCCGAAGGAGAGCTCTGATGCCCCTACCCGTCCTGACCGATGAACAGCGCAAGCAGGCCCTGGAGAAGGCGGCGATCGCGAGGAAGAAGCGGGCCGAGCTCAAGGGTCAGCTGAAGTCCGGCAAGCTCCAGCTGAAGGACGTGCTGTCCCGACAGGACGACGACACGGTGGGCAAGATGAAGGTCTCCACCGTCCTCGAATCGCTCCCGGGCGTGGGGAAGGTCCGGGCGCGCAAGATCATGGAACGGCTGGACATCTCCGCAAGCCGACGGGTCCGGGGTCTTGGCGCGAAGCAGCGCGAGTCGCTCCTGGGCGAGTTCGCGAAGAAGTAGCCCCCGCTGACCGGCAGGCTCGGGAGGCTGTTCGTCGTCGCCGGACCCTCCGGGGTCGGCAAGGGGACGGTCGTCCGCCTGGTGCGCGAACGCAAGCCCGCGACCCATCTGTCCGTCTCGGCCACCACCCGCGCACCGCGACCGGGCGAACGCGAGGGGACCGAATACCGGTTCGTTTCCGAGGAGGTCTTCGACCTGATGATCGAGGCGGGCGAGCTCCTCGAATGGGAGGAGATCTTCGGGCACCGGTCGGGGACGCCGGCCGAACCGGTCCGCCGGGCCCTCGATGAGGGCGTCGACGTGGTCCTGGAGCTCGACGTGACGGGCGCCCGGCACGTCCGGGAGGTGATGCCCCGGGCCGTGCTGATCCTGCTCGAGCCCCCGACGATGGAGGAGCTCGAGCGCAGGCTGCGTTCGCGGGGCACCGAGACCGAGGAGGGCCTGGCCCGGCGCCTGGCCAAGGCCGACTGGGAGCTCGGTCAGCGCGAGGCGTTCGACGTGGTGATCGTGAACGACGACGCCGAGCGCGCCGCCGACGAGGTCGCTGCTATCATCGATGCGTCTCCGCAGGTAGACGGCCTGCAGGACGGTTAGCCCGGGACCGGCCCAGCACGAGGCCGAGGGAACGGGCCACGAGGCCAAGGGCCACGAGGCCAAGAAGCCAAAGACCAAGAAGCCAAAGACCAAGAAGCCAAAGACCAAGAAGAAGGAAGGACCGCGAACCCATGATCGAGCCCAAGATCGACGACCTGCTCGCTCAGGTCGACTCGAAGTACACGCTCGTGACGCTGTCCGCCAAGCGCGCCCGCGAGATCAACTCCTATTACAACCAGCTGGGCGAGGGCCGCGCCGAGTTCGTCCCGCCGCTCGTCGAGACCGGGCTGCGGAACAAGCCCCTGTCGATCGCGCTCCAGGAGATCGCCGACGGCAAGATCGCCGCTGAGCTGCCGGACGGGGTCGGGATCAAGTAGCCGTTCGGACCGGCGCCCCCGGATCCGGGGGCTCAAGGAGGCAGGCCGCGTGACGACCGAGCGCTCCCCCCTGCAGGGTCGACGCGTGCTCCTCGGCGTCACGGGCGGGATCGCCGCCTACAAGGCGTGCATCCTGGTCCGCCTCCTGCGTCTGCAGGGTGCATCCGTCCGGGTCGTGATGACGCGCTCGGCGGAGCGGTTCGTCGGCCCCGCGACGTTCGCCGCGCTCTCGGATCATCGCGTCTACACCGACCTGTTCGAGGAACCCGGCGTCGTCCTGCACGTCCGGCTCGCCCACGAGGCCGACATCGCCGTCGTCGCGCCGGCCACCGCGAACGTCATCGCCAAGCTCGCGCAGGGCATCGCGGACGACCTGCTCACGTCGACCTTGCTCGAGGCCACCTGCCCGCTCGTGCTGGCGCCGGCGATGCATACCGGGATGTGGGAGCACCCCGCGACGCAGGCCAACGTCAACGCGCTCGCCTCGCGGGGTGCACGCATCGTCGGACCGGCCCACGGATCGCTGGCGGCGGGGGACGAGGGGACCGGCCGCATGACCGAGCCCGAGGGCATCGTGCAGGCGATCGAGGACGTGCTGTCCTCGGCGGGCGACCTCGCCGGCAGGCGCATCGTCGTGACCGCGGGACCGACGTGGGAGCCGATCGACCCTGTCCGCTTCGTCGGGAACCGTTCGACGGGCAAGATGGGGTTCGCCGTCGCGGCGGAGGCGTTCGAACGAGGGGCCGCGGTCACGCTGGTGGTCGGGCCTGGCACCGTCGAGCCGCCCGCGGGTCCCGCCCTGGTGCGCGTGACGACCGCCGACGAGATGCGCCGCGCTGTCCTGGACGCCGCCGCCGAGGCGGACGCGGTCGTGATGGCGGCGGCCGTCGCAGACTTCCGGCCCGAGACCTCGGCCGACGACAAGCTCAAGAAGGACCTTGGTCCGCCGGAGGTTCGGCTCGTCCCCACCCCCGACATCCTTCTCGGATTGAAGACGGCCGAGCTCGGCTCGACCGGGGGCCCGGTGCTGGTCGGGTTCGCGGCCGAGACCCGGGACGTCGAAGCGTCGGGGCGCGAGAAACTGCGGCGTAAGGGCGTGCAGCTCCTCGTGGCGAACGAGGTGGGCCGGGAGGGCACCGGGTTCGGCTCGGACACCAACCGCGCGGCGATCCTGGCCGCCGACGGCGAGGACGTCGCGATGCGCGAGTGGACCAAGCGCGAGCTCGCGGCGGCGATCTGCGACCGCCTCGCCAAGTTGCTCACCACGTAGGGCGCTCGGCCCGCCTCGGAAGCCGGTCGGGAGCCGCTGCTATGCTCGCCCGCGATGAGCCGGGCGTACCTGTTCTCCTCCGAGTCGGTGACCGAGGGCCACCCCGACAAGCTTGCCGACCGGATCTCCGACGCGGTCCTGGACGCGATCCTCGCGGTCGACCCCGAGTGCCGGGTCGCGTGCGAGACGCTGGTGACCACGGGCCTGGTCATGGTCGCCGGCGAGATCTCGACCTCCGAGTACATCGAGATCCCCACGGTCGTCCGCCGGACGGTCACCGAGATCGGGTACACCGACGCGAACTTCGGGATCGACGGCGACACCTGCGGGGTGGTCACGTCGATCCAGGAACAGTCCGCCGATATCGCGCGCGGCGTCGACGAGGCGCTCGAACGCCGTGAGGGCAGTTCGGCCGATGAGCTCGACGCCCTCGGGGCCGGGGACCAGGGGATGATGTTCGGGTACGCCTGCCGCGAGACCGACGAGCTGATGCCGCTGCCGATCGCGATGGCGCACCGCTTCGCCAAGCGGCTGGCCGACGTGCGCAAGGCCGGCGTGCTCCCGTACCTGCGGCCCGACGGCAAGAGCCAGGTCACGGTCGCGTACGAGGGCACGGTCGCCAAGCGGGTCGACACGGTGCTGATCAGCGCGCAGCACCGCGAGGAGGTCGACGTCGAGACCCTGCTCGCGCCCGACGTCCGCGCCGAGGTGATCGACCCGGTGCTACGCGAGTTCGAGCTCGACGCCGAGGGCGTCCGGATCCTGGTCAACCCGACCGGACGGTTCGAGATCGGGGGGCCCAAGGCGGACACGGGGCTCACCGGCCGCAAGATCATCGTGGACAGCTACGGAGGGATGGCGCCGCACGGCGGTGGCTGCTTCTCGGGCAAGGACCCGACGAAGGTCGACCGCTCGGCGGCGTACATGGCGCGGTACGTCGCGAAGAACCTCGTGGCCGCGGGCGCCGCGGAACGGCTGCAGATCCAGGTGGCGTACGCGATCGGGACCGCGCACCCCGTCTCGCTCGCCGTCGACACGTTCGGCACCGAGCACGTGGACCCCGACCGCCTCGTCGACCTCGTATGGGACGCGTTCGACTTCCGCCCCGCCGCGATCATCCGGAACATGGATCTACGTCGCCCGATCTACGAGGACACGGCCGCCTACGGTCACTTCGGTCGCAAGGAGTTCCCCTGGGAGGCGACCGACCGCGCGGATGAGCTCCGCCGCGCCTTCGCGTAGCGCGACGCCCCCGCCCGTCCCGAGCTCACCGCGGGAGGCGCTGGCGCAGGTCTTGTCCGGCCCGGTCTCCGTCTGCATCGACCGGCCGCTGCTGGCCCTCGATCGCCCGTTCACCTACGACCTCCCCCGGGAGCTCGGCGCGGGTATCGGGTCGGCGGTCCAGGTCCCGTTCCACGGCCGCGCGACGCGCGCGTGGGTGCTCGGCACCACCGAGGACGTACCCGAACGGATCCTCGGCGTCCGCAAGCTCGTCTCGGCGGTGCGGTACTTCGACGAGCGCTCGCTCACCCTGTACCGCGCGATGAGCGAGCGGTACGTCGCGCCGCTCTCGACCGTCATCGGCCGCGCGGTCCCGCCGCGGGTCGCGTCGGAGGAGCTCGAGCGGAGGAGCCCGCAGCCGCGGGCGAGCGATCGGCCGGCGCCGGGTCCGTCACCCGTCGCCGGCTATCGGGAGGGGCGGCGCCTGCTCGACGCGCTGCGCGCGGGTGAGGGAGCGTTCGTCGTTCGGCCGGCGCCTGCGGACGAGGCGGGCGTCGCCGTCGCCTGCGTCGGGGCGACGCTCGCGGCCGGGCGCACGGCCATCGTGATCGTCCCCGACGCCGACCCCGTCCCCGCGACCGCGGCGGCGATCGTCGACGCGTTCGGCGACGACGTGGCGTTGTTCCTCGGGGGCGACAAGCGTGCCCGGTACCGCACCTGGCTCGAGATCGCCGCCGGCCGCTATCGGGTCGTGGTGGGGACGCGTCCCGCCGTGTTCGCGCCGCTCGTCGACCTCGGGCTGCTCTACGTGCATCGCGAGGGCCACCCGCAGCATCGCGACGAACGCTCACCGTCGTACCACGTCCGCGACATCGCCCGGATGCGCGCTCGGATCGAGGGCGCAGTGAGCGTCCTCGGCGCCTTCTGCCCTTCGCTCGAGGCCACCGCCCGCGAGCACGTCCTCGTCGAACCCGCGGGGAGACCGTGGGCCCCGGTCGAGGTGGTCCGGCCCGGCCCGGAGGGGCGGTCTCCGCGCCTGCTCCGCGCGCTCCGAACGGCCACGCGCGCGTTCGTGCTCGAACCGCTCCGCGGCTACGGGGTCGCCCGCGTCTGCCGGTCCTGTGGGGAGCCCGCAGCCTGCGCGGCGTGCCTCGGCATGCTCCGGCTCGAACGTGGCAGCATCCGGTGCGTGGTCTGCGAGGCGCCGGGGCGGTGCGCGTCGTGCGGGGCGACCGACTTCGGCATCGCCCGCCGGGGCGCCGAGCGCGTCGAGGAGTGGGCCCGCGGCGTCGCGACCGTGCCCGTGTCGCTGATCGGTCGCGACGACCCACCACGGGCGCCGCTCGAACGCGAGATCGTGGTGGGTGGTGTCGACGCCTTGAAGGACGTGGGTGCTCCGGGGCTCGACCTCGTCGCGATCCTGCACGCCGACGCATCGCTCCGCCGGCCGGGTGTCGACGCCCGCGAGCGGGTGCTCGTGACGTGGTTCGAGGCGGCGGCCTGGGCACGCCCCGACGGCCGCGTCATCGTCCAGACCGAGGGTCCGAACGACCCCGCGATCCAGGCCCTCGTGTCGGGACGACCCGAGCGGTTCCGCCGCGCCGAGGCCCCGCGCCGGGCGGAGGCCGGGTTCGCGGTGGGGTCGCCGGTGTTCCGCGTCGCCGGCGGCGCCGAGCTCGAACGCGAGCTGGCGGCGCTCGCGCCGCGGACGCTGCTCGCGTCGAGCGTCGGGGGGGCGACGATATGCTTGGTCGCGCTCGACGAGGATCGCGTCCCCGGTTTCGGCGCCGAGATGCGCCGGCTCGCCGCGGCCGGGATCGTCACGCGGGTCGAGGCCGAGCCGCACCTGTGAGCGCCGGGCCGCGTCGGTGGGGGGAACGATCGTGACCGTGATGCTGATCCGAACGCTCGGCGACCCCGTGCTCCGCGAGGGGGCGACGCCCGTCGAGGTGTTCGACGACACCCTCCGGCGGCTCGCCGAGGACATGATCGAGACGATGTACGCGGCGCCCGGCGTCGGCCTGGCCGCGAACCAGGTCGGGCTGCGGACGGCGTGCTTCGTCTACGACGATCGCGAGGGACATGCGGGGTTCGTCGCCAACCCTCGGCTCTCCGAACCCGAAGGCGAGGAGACGCTCGAGGAGGGCTGCCTGTCGATCCCGGGTCCGTACCACCCGACGGTCCGCGCCGGGCGGGTCCGGCTGCAGGGCGCGGGCCTGGACGGCCGCCCGCTCGACATCGTGGCGGAGGGGCTGCTCGCGCGGATCTTCCAGCACGAGACCGATCACCTGAACGGGATGCTCTACATCGACCGGCTCGACGACGCCGGACGACGTGACGTGATGCGCCAGCTCCGCGAGTTCGAGGTGCAACGCTCCGAACCCTGACGAGCGGAGCTCCGGGGGCGCGTTCGGGCCCGCGTATCCTCCACGCGTGATCCGTCGGCTCCGCATCGCGTTCCTCGGCAACGACCGGTGGTCGGTGCCCTCGTTGCGGGCGATCGCCGACTCGAACCACGACGTCGTCGCGGTGATCACCGCCGCGCCCAAGCCGGCCGGTCGCGGCAACGAGCTCCGCCCGACACCGGTCGCGGATGCCGCGCGGGAGGACGGGCTGCCGTTGCAGGAGGTCGAGACCGTCAAGGCCGGTCCGGGCGCCGACGCGCTCGCCGCGAGCGCTCCCGACCTCCTGGTCGTCGTGGCCTACGGAGAGATCCTGCCGCCTGCGGTGCTCGACCTGCCGGCGATCGCGCCGGTGAACCTGCACTTCTCGCTGCTGCCGGAGCTCCGCGGCGCGAGCCCGGTGCAGACGGCGTTGCTCGAGGGTCGCGGCGGGACCGGCGTCACGACGATCGTGATGGATGCGGGGATGGACACCGGGCCGGTGATCCTCCGGCGGGCGGAGGCGATCGAGCCCGGGGACGATGCGGGCTCCCTCGGCGACCGGCTGGCGTCGATCGGGGCCCAGGTCCTCGTCGAGACCGTGGACCGGTTGGCGAACGGCGCGGTCGAGCCGCGTCCGCAGGACGAGAGCGCGGCGACGTTCACGAAGCTCCTCGGGGCCGACGACCGCGTCCTGCGGTGGAGCGAACCCGCCCGCGACCTCGTCAACCGCACGCGCGCGATGGCGCCCGAGCCGGGCGCGTCGGCGAGGTTCCGCGACGAGGACCTGAAGATCTTCCGCGCCGAGGCGGTCCCCGCGGTGGGGGAGCCGGGCACGATCGTCGACGCGGGCAAGCAGGGGTTCGTCGTCGCAACCGGCGAGGACGGGTTCCGAGCGATCGAGCTCGCGCCGGCGGGCCGGCGACGGATGCGGGCGTCCGACTTCGTCAACGGCTACCGCCCGACGGTCGGCGAGCGGCTCGGATGAGCCGTCCCGTGAGCGGGTCGCGGAAGAGGCCGACCCCCAAGCCCTCGAACGCTCGGCGGCCGACGAGGAAGGCCTCGGACGCTCGGCGGCCGGCGCCGCCGTCCGCGCGTTCGGTCGCGCTGGACGTGATCCGGCGCGTCACCGACGAAGGCGCGTACTCGAACCTCACCCTCGCGCGGACGCTCGCTCGGGCCGGCCTCTCCGAACGCGACGCGGCGTTCGCGACCGAGCTCGTCTACGGCACGTTGCGCAGGTTGATCCCGATCGACCACGCGCTCGCGCCCCTACTCGAACGGCCGATCGACACGGCCCCCAAGGGCGGGCGCGCGGCGCTGCGCCTCGGCGCGTACCAGCTGCGCTACCTCCGCGTCCCGGCCCACGCCGCGGTCTCGGAGACGGTCGCGCTCGTCGACCAGCGGCACCGGGGGTTCGTCAACGCCGTCCTGCGCCGGTCGGCCACGCTCGAACCGCAGGAGTCCGAGGGAGCGAGCGACCAGGCGGTCTCGTTGCGGACCGGGCTCGCCGAGTGGGCCGTGCGCGAGCTCCGCCGCGTCGTGGGCTCGGACGAAGAGACGGAGCTCGCCGCCGCCGCCCTCGCCGAACGCGCGCCGCTCACGATCCGCGCGAACACCTGCCGCACGACGGTCGACGAGCTCGAACGCGAGCTGGGCGCCGCCGGCATCCAGACCGAACGCGGAACGGTGCACCCGGACTCGCTGGTGGTCGCCTCGGGGTCGCCCGCGGCGCTGCCGGGGTTCGCCGAGGGCCGGTTCGCGGTCCAGGACCAGGCGTCGTCGTTCGTCGTTCGCGCGCTGGATCCGCAGCCGGGCGACCGGGTGCTGGACGTGTGTGCCGGCCCCGGCGGCAAGACCGGCCACCTCGCCTGTCTCGTCGGGCCGAAGGGGCGCGTGGTGGCGGCCGACGTGTCGCCCGCGCGCCTCGAACTGGTCCGGGCCACCATCCAGCGTCTCGGCCTGAGCGCCGAGCTCCTCGTCCAGGACGGCCGCCGGCCGGCCGTACGGGAAGGGTTCGACCGCATCCTGGTGGACGCGCCGTGTTCGGGGATCGGGTCCGCCCGGCGGCGTCCCGAGCTCCTGTGGCGGGCACGCAAGGACGAGCTCGCGGGCCTCGCCCGCCTCCAGGTGGGGATCGCCACCGCGGCCGCGGGGCTGCTCCGCCCCGGGGGCCTGCTCGTCTACAGCGTCTGCACGTTCCCACGCGCCGAGACCGACGCCGCGTGCGACGCGATCGTGCGCCGCGCCCCCCAGCTCGAACCCGTCGAGATCGCCGGGCCCGACGGTCCCGCCGAACGGATCCGCCTGTGGCCCCATCGGCACGGCTGCGACGCGATGTTCGTCGCGGCCTTCCGCGGGCGAGCAACCCCTCGCGGCTAGGATGGGCGCCGTGGCCAAGCTGGGCGCGTCCATCCTGTCGGCCGACCTCGCCCGTCTGGCCGAGGAGGTCAAGCTCGTGGGCGAGCATGCCGACCTCATCCATATCGACGTCATGGATGGACATTTCGTCCCACCCCTCACGATCGGTCCGATGGTGGTGGCCGCGCTGCGCCCCCACACCGATCGGCCCCTCCACGCGCACCTCCAGGTGGAGGCGCCCGACGGGTTCCTGGACGAGCTCGCCGGGGCGGGGACCGACGCGGTGAGCTTCCACCTCGAGGCCGTGACCGATCCGGCGCCGACGCAGCGGAAGGTGCGGGGGCTGGGGATGCGCGCCGGGATCGCGCTCGCGCCGGGGACGCCGGCGGAGGCGGCGTTCGCCGCCCTCGACGACGCCGACGACGTGATCGTCCTGGCCGTCGAACCGGGGTGGGCGGGCCAACCGTTCCAGCCCGAGGCCGTGGCCAAGATCGAGGCGCTCCGTTCGGAGATCGACCGTCGCGACCTCGACGTCCAGGTGCACGTGGACGGCGGGGTGAATCTCGAGACGGCGTCCCGGTGCGTGCAGGCGGGTGCGGACGTCCTCGTCGCGGCGACAGCGATCTTCGGGGCGGGGGATGCGGTCCGCTCGGCCCGCGAGCTGAAGGCGCGGGCGGAGGCGACGGCCTGATGCCCGAGTCGATCCTCGTCGTCGACGACGATCCGGACATCGCCCGGTTCGTGGAGGTCAACCTCCGGAGTGCGGGCTACGAGGTCTCGGTCGCGTCGGACGGGGAGGAGGCGCTCGAGAAGGCCGGGAGCCTGCGGCCCGATCTGGTCCTGCTGGACGTGATGATGCCGCGCATCGACGGCTTCGAGGTCGCGCACCGGCTCCGCCGCAACCCGCAGACCTCGAACACGTCGATCATCATGCTCACGGCGAAGGCGCTCGCGACCGACAAGGTCCTCGGTCTCACCGCCGGCGCCGACGACTACATCATCAAGCCGTTCGACCCGATCGAGCTCTTGGCGCGCGTGAAGGGGACGCTCCGCCGCGCGAAGGAGATGCGCAACCTGTCGCCGCTCACCGGCCTCCCGGGGAACATCCGGATCCAGGAGGAGATCGAGCGGATGGTCCGCGAGGAGTCGCCGTTCGCGGTGCTGTACGCGGACCTGGACAACTTCAAGGCCTACAACGATCAGAAGGGGTTCGTGCAGGGCGACGGCCTGATCCAGGCGACGGCGCGGATCCTGCAGGACGCCGTCGTCGAGCACGCCGGGGCGGACGGGTTCGTCGGCCACGTCGGGGGAGACGACTTCGTCGCCGTCGTGCCGCCGGAGGTCGCCGAGGACGTCGCCAAGCGGGTCGTCGAGACCTTCGACCGGAAGATCGAGGAGTTCTACGATCCCGAGGATGTGCAACGCGGCTACGTCGAGGTGGAGGACCGCAAAGGCGAGCTGCAGCGGCTGCCGCTCGCCGGGATCTCGGTCGGCATCGCGACCACGATGGTGCGCTCGTTCGCCCACTACGGCGAGGCGGTCTCGGTGGCCACCGAGATGAAGCAGTACGCCAAGCGCGAGCCGAGATCCTCGTACGCGGTCGACCGCCGCAAGATCGACTGAGCGGAAGCTCGTCCACGCACCGGGCTCGCGCCCGGGCATGCCCGGTGACCTCGCCGCACGAGCGACCTATACTGGGGCTCCAGAAGAGCCTGTCTTCGGGGCGGGGTGCAAATCCCCACCGGCGGTGAGAGTCCGCGACCCCCCGAACGCCATTCGGGGGTTGACCCGGTGAGATTCCGGGACCGACCGTCAAAGTCGGGATGGGAGAGGACGGGCGGTGCGGCAGCCTTCGGCTGCCCGTCCTGCCCCTTTCCCCATCCTCGCCTCGAGATCGGAGCGACGTGTCCGACGAGGCGTACATCGAGCGGGCGATCGAGCTCGCGAGGCGGGGCAGCGGCCTGGTGTCCCCCAACCCCATGGTCGGCGCCGTCGTGGTCAAGGACGGCGCCGTCGTCGGCGAGGGGTTCCACGAGGGGCCGGGCCTGCCGCACGCCGAGATCATGGCGCTCAACCATGCCGGCGAACGCGCCCGCGGCGCCACGCTCTACACCTCCCTCGAACCCTGCGATCACTACGGCCGCACGCCCCCGTGCACGGAGGCGATCGTGCGCGCCGGCATCGCTCGGGTGGTCTCGGCGACCCGGGACCCGAACCCGGTCGTCGACGGACAGGGGGTCCGGACCCTCCGCGCCCGCGGCGTCGAGGTGCTCGAAGGGGTCCTGGCCGACGAGGCGGACCGGCTGAACGAGGCGTTCGCCAAGCACGTTCGGACCGGGATGCCGTTCGTGATCTGGAAGGCCGCCGCCTCGCTCGACGGCAAGGTCGCGGCGCGCGACGGCACCTCGCGGTGGATCACCGGCGAGGCCGCACGGGCCGACGTCCATCGGCTCCGAGCCTGGGCGGATGCCATCGTGGTGGGGGCGGGGACGGCGCTCGCCGATGACCCCGAGCTCACGGTCCGCGATCCCGATTACCGGGGACGGCCACCGATCCGTGTCCTCGTGGACGCGCGCGGACGGGTGGGTCCCTCGGGTGACCTGTTCGACGAGCAGGCACCCACCCTCGTCGCGACGACCGAGCTCGCACCCGCCGCCGCCCGCGACGCGTGGCGCGACGCCGGCGCGGAAGTCCTGGTGGTGGAGCACGACGAAGCGGGCGTGGCGCTGGGCGCGCTCATGGCCGATCTCGGCAAGCGCGACGTCCAGGGCGTGCTCCTGGAGGGCGGGCCGACGCTCGCGTGGTCGGCGATCGAGGAGCACCTGGTCGACGCGATCGTCCTGTACCTGTCGCCGAAGCTGATCGGGGGGAGCGACGCCCCGACCGTGTTGGAGGGGCGTGGGTTCGCGCCCATCGGGCATGCGCTGCCGATGCGGATCCGCTCCGTGGAACGGCTCGGCGAGGACCTGAGGGTGGAGGCGGATGTTCACGGGGATCGTTGAGGAGCGCGGCGTGGTCCGCGAGGTGTCGCCGACGCGGCTGTCGATCGGGTGCCGGACGGTGACCTCGGATGCGACCGAGGGCGCGTCGATCGCGGTCAACGGCGCCTGCCTCACGGTCGTCGAGCGCTCGGACGAGCACCTGGCGTTCGACGTCTCCGAGGAGACGCTCCGGCGCACGAGCTTCTCGCGCCTGCGCGCGGGCGACCCGGTCAACCTCGAGCGGCCGCTCACGCTTTCGAGCCGGTTGGGGGGTCACCTCGTGCAGGGCCACGTCGACGGCGTGGGCGAGGTGGCCGCGTTCGAACGCGCCGACGACGGCGGCGCGTGGATCACGGTCCGCGCCCCCGAAGGGCTCTCGCGGTACCTGGTGGAGAAGGGATCGGTGTGCGTCGACGGGGTGAGCCTCACGGTCGCCGCACGGGACGGGGAGACGTTCGGCGTGGCGCTGATCCCGCACACGCTCGAGGCGACGACCCTCGGCACCGCCGAGGTGGGGGATCCATTGAACCTGGAGGTCGACGTGATCGCGAAGTACGTGGAAGCGCTCCTCGACCCGATCGGGGGCCAGATGGGGGGAACGACACCATGACCGAGCAGACCGGACCCGTGTTCGCGACGATCGACGAGGCGCTCGCCGAGATCCGCGCGGGCAGGATGGTGATCGTCGTCGACGACGCCGATCGGGAGAACGAGGGCGACTTCATCATGGCTGCGGAGAAGGCGACGCCGGAGAGCCTGAACTTCATGGTCACCCACGGCCGCGGGATCGTGTGCATGCCGATGACGGCGCAGCGCCTGGACGAGCTCCGGATCCCGCTGATGGTCTCGAAGAACAACGAGAGCCACGGCACCGCGTTCGCGGTCTCGATCGACATCCACGGCCGGACGACGACCGGGACCAGCGCGTTCGACCGAGCGGCCACGGTGCGGGCGATCACCGACCCAACGTTGCAACCGGAGGACATCCGGATGCCCGGTCACGTCTTCCCGCTGATGGCGCAGCAGGGGGGCGTCCTCAAGCGAGCCGGCCACACCGAGGCGACCGTCGACCTCGCCCGGCTCGCCGGCCTGTACCCCGCCGGGGTGCTGTGCGAGGTGCTGCACCCGGACGGCTCGATGGCGAGGGCGCCCGAGCTCGCGCGCGTCGCCGGGGAGCACGGCCTCAAGGTCATCTCGATCGCCGACCTGATCGAGTATCGGCGGCACCGCGAGCATCTGGTCGGGCGCACGGCCTCGGCGCAGATCCCCACCGAACACGGCGAGTTCACCGCGCACACGTACGAGAGCTCGGTCGACGGGATGGTGCACGTCGCGCTCGTGCTGGGCGAGGTCGGCGACGGCGAACAGATCCTGGTGCGGGTGCATTCGGAATGCCTGACCGGCGACGTGTTCGGCTCGATGCGGTGCGACTGCGGCGACCAGTTGCACTCGGCGCTCGCCCAGGTCGGCAAGGAGGGCCGCGGGGTGGTCCTGTACATCCGGGGCCACGAGGGTCGCGCGATCGGGCTGACGCACAAGCTGCGGGCGTACCGCCTCCAGGAGGAGGGACGCGACACCGTGGAGGCCAACGTCGAGCTCGGGTTCGCGGCGGACCCGCGGGAGTACGGGATCGGCGCCCAGATCCTTGTGGATCTCGGAGTGCGTTCGATGCGGCTGCTCACGAACAACCCCGCGAAGCGCGCCGGGCTCGAGGGCTACGGGCTCTCGATCACCGAACGCGTCCCGCTCGAGACGCGCCCCACGGCGGAGAACATCGGCTACCTGCGCACCAAGCGGGAGAAGCTCGGCCACCTGCTCGACAACCTCGAACCCGAGGCCGCGGCTACGAGCGAGCCACACGAGCGGGAGGCCGCTCCGTGAGCGAGCTCCGGGGGGACCTGCATGCGCGGGGTCGTCGCTTCGCGATCGCGGTGGCGCGGTTCAACGAGCTCGTCACGCGGGAGCTGCTGCAGGGTGCGCTCGCCGGCCTCCACGCGCACGGGGTGGCGGAGGAGGACGTCGACGTGGTGTGGGTGCCGGGTGCGTTCGAGCTGCCCCTGGTGGCTCGGCGGCTCGCCGGGTCGCGGACGTTCGACGCGGTGATCTGCCTCGGCGCGGTGATCCGGGGTGAGACCGCGCACTTCGAGCTCGTCGCGGGCGAGGCGGCCGCCGGGATCCGTGAGGCCGCCGAGGCCACCGGCGTCCCGGTCACCTTCGGGGTCCTGACGACGGAGACGCTCGAGCAGGCGCTCGACCGGGCCGGCGGCAAGCACGGGAACAAGGGATGGGACGCGGCGACGGCGGCGATCGAGATGGCCTCGCTGCTCGAACAGCTGCCCAAGGAGGCCGAACCGTGATCGTCGACAAGCCCTGGGGCAAGGTCGTGACCTACGCGCTCAACCAGCCGAGCTCGGTCCGCGTGATCACCGTCGAGCCCGGCCAGGAGACGAGCGTCCACTACCACCAGATGCGCGACGAGATGTGGGTGGTGCTCGACGCGGGGCTCTCGGTGCAGATCGGCAACCGGCAGGTGGAGGCGTCCGTCGGGGGAGGAGTTCATGGTGAGCGCCGAGACGACGCACCGGATCGCGAACCCCGGGACCACCCGCGGCCGGGTGCTGGAGATCGCCTACGGGTACACCACCGAGGACGACACGCTCCGCCTCCAGGACGACTACGGCCGCCCGCTCGAACCCGACTGGTGAGCCTCCGGAACCGGGTCCCGAACCTTCGCGCAACCGCGTTGAGCGCGCCTCGCGGGCCGTGCTACGCTCCGCGCGCTCCAGGCACAGGAGGGCACGTTGGCAGAGCAGGGCACCGTGAAGTGGTTCAGCAACGAGAAGGGTTTCGGGTTCATCTCGCGCGAGGGGGAGGACGACGTCTTCGTCCACTTCTCGGCGATCGACGGCGAAGGCTACAAGTCCCTCACGGAGGGCCAGGCGGTCGAGTTCGACGTCGTCGACGGCCCGAAGGGCAAGCAGGCGGCCAACGTCCGAGCGGTCTGACCGAGCTCGGCCGGGCCCCGTACCGAGCGTCGACAGCCTCCCCGAGCGGCACCTATACTCTGCGGGTTGTGTTGACCGTGTTCGGCAGGCACCGGCGAACGGCCGGTGCCTTCTCATCGGTAGGGAGGTGATGCGGGGTCTCGGCTGATCCGCGCATAAACGACCGCATCCGTTCGGCGCAGGTGCGCCTGGTGGGTGCAGACGGGTCGCAGATCGGGATCGTTTCGACCCAGGACGCGCTCCGTCAGGCACAGGATCTGGATCTCGATCTCGTGGAGGTGGCGCCGCAGGCGAACCCTCCCGTGGCCAGGATCATGGACTACGGGAAGTTCAAGTACGAGCGCGACATCCGTCAGAAGGAGGCCCGCAAGAAGCAGGCCCGGATCGAGGTCAAGGAGATCAAGTTCCGTCCGAAGATCGATCCGCACGACTACGCCACGAAGAAGGGCCACGTCGAGCGGTTCTTACGGACGGGCGCGCGGGTCAAGGTGACCATCATGTTCCGGGGGCGCGAGATGGCCCGCACCGAGCTCGGCCGCAAGATCTTGGACCGGCTGGTCGCGGACCTCGCGGATCAAGCCGTCGTCGAGGCCCATCCCAAGCAGGACGGACGGAACATGGTGATGGTCCTGGC
Organism: uncultured Actinomycetes bacterium; assembly: GCA_963823255.1. Taxonomy (GTDB): domain Bacteria; phylum Actinomycetota; class UBA4738; order UBA4738; family HRBIN12; genus DASSJM01. The sequence continues at coordinate 356,128 of CAWGKU010000001.1, read as the reverse complement.
GCCGACGAAGAAGCCCCCCGAGCCGAAGAGCACCGAGCCCAGGAACCGGCGCGAGACCGAGCCGGAGCCGGTGGTCGCTCAGGCCGCCGCCGAACCCGAGCCGGTCCTCGCCCCGGCCGCCGCCGAACCCGACCCGGAGCAGGTGCCGCCCGAGGTGGCCGCCGCCCCGGCGGAGGCACCGCAGGAAACGTAACGGCAGGACGAACGACCAGAGGAACGAGCCAGAAGGAACGACCAAAGGACGAGAAGGATGCCCAAACAGAAGACGCACCGAGCGACGGCCAAGCGGTTCCGCATCACGCGGACCGGCAAGGTCCTGCATCGCAAGGCGACCGGGAACCACTTCCTGCGCAAGAAGAGCGGGAGCCGGCGGCGCCGGGTGGAGGGATGAGCGAGGTCACGGCCGAGCGCACCAACATCCGTCGGCTCCTCGGGAAGTAGGGAAGATGGCACGGGTCAAACGTTCGGTCCATGCGAAGAAGAAGCGCCGTGAGGTGCTCCGCAAGGCCAAGGGCTATTTCGGATCGCGCTCGAAGCGCTACCGCGTCGCCAAGGAGCAGCTCCTCCACTCGGGCGCATACGCCTACCGCGACCGTCGAGACCGCAAGGCGCAGTTCCGCCGCCTGTGGATCGCGCGGATCGGGGCCGGGGCGAGGCAGAACGGTCTGTCGTACTCGAGGTTCGTCCACGGTCTGAGCAAGGCTGGGATCGAGGTCGACCGCAAGATCCTCGCCGACATGGCCGTCCACGATCCGGCCGCGTTCGGCCAGCTCGTCGAGGCCGCCAAGGACGCGCTCGCGGCCTAGCCCCCGAGGCTGGGAGGGCGCGGTGATCACCTCCGTCCGGAACCCGAAGATCGCGGAAGCCCTCAAGCTCCACAAGCGGGCGTTCCGCGAACGCGAGCGCGCGTTCCTGGTCGAAGGGGTGCAGGCCCTCGGCGAGGCGCTCTCGACGCCGGGCGGCATCTCGACGCTGTTCCACGAGGATCGCTCGCACGCCCTGGTCGAACGGGCGCGCGCAGCCGGCGTCGCGACGATCCATGTGAGCCCCGACGTGATCGCGCGCCTGACCGGCACGGTGACCCCGCAGGGGTTCGTCGGGGTGGCGCCGTTCGTCGACGTCCCGATCGACGACCTGCCCGAGCACCCGGCCTGCGTGACGCTCCTGCACGAGGTCCGCGACCCGGGCAACGCGGGCACGGTGCTCCGGTCGGCGGACGCCGTGGGCGCCGACGCGGTCGTGTTCTCCTCGTCCTCGGTCGACGCGTACAACGCGAAGACGGTGCGGGCATCGGCGGGCTCGCTGTTCCACCTCCCGGTCGTCCGGGGTCCCGACACCGCCCCGGCGATCGACGCGCTCCGGGCGCGGGGGATGCGCATCCTCGCCATGGACGCCGACGGTGAGGGCGACCTGTACGAGCAGGATCTCTCCGATCCCGTCGCGTTCGTGTTCGGCAACGAGGCGTGGGGTCTGCCCACGGAGATCGCGGCGCTCGCCGACGCCACCGTCCGCGTCCCGATCACGGGCCGCGCGGAGTCGTTGAACCTCGCGGCGGCCGCGACGGTCTGCCTGTTCGAATGGGAGCGCCAGCGGCGCGAAGGCCGGCGCGCGGTGCTCGAGACGGTCATCGCGGCCGCCGCCCACGACATCCGCTCGCCGCTCACCGCGCTGAAGGGGATCGGGCACGCCCTCGCGACCCGGTGGGAGCAGATGACCCCCGAGGACCGCGACCTGATGCTGGCCGGGATCCAGTTCGACACCGACCGGCTGAACGCGATCCTGCGTCAGCTCGTGGACGCGGCCAGGGTCGCCGCCGGCGCGCTCGAGCTGTTCCCGCAGCGCACGACCGTCGCCCGGGTGGTCGAGGAGATCGCGACCTCCCTCGCCCGAGATCCCGATCACGTCCGCGTGGAGTGGGTGGGGGCGGACGAGCTGACGGCCTTCGTCGACCCCGAACGCCTCCGCCTGGTGCTCGAGGCGTTCGTGGAGTCGCTCGTGTGGTGGGCGAGCGAGGGACCCGTGCTGGTCGAGGGTGACGTTCGGGACGGCTGGCTCTCCGTCGAGGCCCGCCGCGCCGAGACCGAGCTCACGCAGGACGACGCCGAGCGCCTGTTCCGTCCCCGCGCGCCCGGGACCGGCTCGGGGAGCAAGATCGGGTTGTTCGTGGCGCTCGGCGTGGCCGAGGCCCAGGGCGGCGACGTGTCGGCCCGCGTCTCGAACGGCGAGCTCAGCTTCCGGCTCGACCTCCCGGTCCCCGCCGACCCCGACGCCTGAGGCCTGAGCGGTGAAGGGCCCGAAAAGGCCCCTGTAGACTCGCCGCACCATGGACCCGAACGAGGCCGCGCGCATCCTCGAGCAGGAGCTCGAGCGCGGACGCGCGATGATCGCGGCGGCGCGGACGGTCGAGGAGCTCGACGAGGCGAAGACCGCCGTCTTGGGACGAAAGGCGCCGATCGCCAGCGTCCAGAGCTCGCTCGGGTCGTTGCCCGCCGACGCGCGCCGCGACCTCGGCCGACGGACCAACGAGGCGTTCGCCGACCTGCGCTCGGCGCTCGAGGCGCGACGGGACGAGCTCGAGGAGGGCGCCGAGGACGAGCTGCTCCGCGCCGACGCCGTCGACGTCACCCTGCCCGGCCGGCGCCCGCGCGCGAGCTCGCTCCATCCGCTCAGCCTCGTCCAGGACCGGATCGTGGAGATCTTCACGCGGATGGGCTACCGGGTGGCCGAGGGTCCCGAGATCGAGGACGAGTGGCACAACTTCGAGGCGCTCAACATCCCTCCCGACCACCCCGCGCGCACGCTGAAGGACTCCCTGTACGTCGACGTGGAGGGCCTGCTGCTCCGCACCGAGACCAGCGCGGTCCAGATCCGGACGATGGAGTCGCAGGCGCCGCCGATCTCGGTGGTCGTCCCCGGGCGCACCTACCGGCGTGAGGCCGTCGACGCGACGCACCTGTCCGTCTTCCACCAGGTCGAGGGGCTCCTCGTCGACGAGGGGATCTCGTTCGCCGACCTCCGCGGGACGCTGGAGGCGTTCGCGCACGAGATGTTCGGACAGGACGTGCGCGTGAGGCTCACGCCCGACTACTTCCCGTTCGTCGAACCCGGCTGCCAGGCCGCGGTGTCCTGCTTCGTCTGCGGCGGCGTCGGGTGCCGAGTCTGCGGCAACGGATGGCTCGAGCTGCTGGGCGCCGGGATGGTCCACCCGAAGGTGCTCGAGAACTGCGGCATCGACGCCGAGCGGTATACGGGGTTCGCGTTCGGCATGGGGATCGAGCGCGTGGCGATGGTCAGGTACGGCGTGAGCGACATGCGGCTGTTCGTCGAGGGGGACGTCCGGTTCCTCGAGCGGTTCGAGGGTGCGGCGTGAAGGTCGTCCTGTCTTGGCTTCGAGAGCTGTGCCCGACCGAGCGGTCGGCGGAGGAGCTGGCGGAGCTGCTCACCAGCAGGGGCGCGGAGGTCGAGGCGATCGAGCGTCCGTGGGGGCGGGTCTCCGGCGTTGTCGTCGCCCGGGTGATCGAGGTCCGCGACCACCCGAACAGCGACACCCTGTGCCTGGCCCGCGTGCAGACGGGGTCGGGCGAGCTCGAGGTGGTCGTCGGCGTTCGGAACATGGCGCCCGGGGACCTCGTACCGCTCGCGCCGCCGGGAGCGACCGTGGTGACGCTCCCCGGACCGCTCGGGGCCCGCGAGATCCGCGGCGTCGTTTCGAACGGCATGCTCTGCGCCCCCGACGAACTGGGGATCTCGGCATCGCACGACGGGATCCTCGTGCTCCCGAACGACCTCGAGCCGGGGGCGGACGTGGCGACGGCGTTCGGGTTGGACGACGCGGTCCTCGACATCGAGGTGACGCCGAACCGTCCCGACTTCCTCTCGGTGCTCGGGATCGCCCGGGAGGTCTCGGCCGCGACCGGGACCCCGCTCTCGTACCCGGACACCCAGGTCGAGGAGGATCCTGAGCCGGTCGAGGGCGTCGCGACGCTGGAGGTCACGGATCCGCAACGCTGCCCAAGGTACCTAGCACGGATCATCCGCGAGGTGCGGCACGTGTCTTCGCCGATCGCGATGCAGGCGCGTCTGTTCGCGGCCGGCATGCGCCCGATCTCGGCGGTCGTCGACGCGACGAACTACGCGATGCTCGAGGTCGGGCAGCCGCTGCATCCGTTCGACCTCGCGCTCCTGAAGGGACCCGGCATCGTGGTCCGCCGCGCCCGGGCAGGGGAGAAGCTGGTGACGCTCGACGGGGTCGAGCGGACGTTCACCGACGACGACCTGCTGATCTGCGACGCCGAGCGTCCCGTGGCTGTGGCCGGTGTGATGGGCGGCGAGCTTGCCGAGGTGTCCGAGCAGACGAGCGACGTGCTGCTCGAGGCAGCGTCGTTCGAACGCGGGGGTGTCCAGCGCACGCGCCGGCGGATCGGGTTGTCGACCGAGGCGTCGATGCGCTTCGAGCGCGGCGTCGACCCCGAGGGCGCGCCGGTCGGCGCCGACCGGGCGTGCCGCCTGATGGTGGAGTGGTGCGGCGCCCGGGTACTCCGAGGCGCGATCGAGGTCGGCGGGGCTCCGCCCCGGCGCCGGATCGAGCTCCGGAGCTCGCGTGCCTCGGCGCTGATCGGGTACCCGGTGTCGACCGCGGATGCGGTGGGGGTGTTCGACCGGCTCGGGATCACCACCGAGACCGTCGACGAGACGACCCGCGTCGAGGTCCCCGGTTACCGGGTCGACCTCGAGCGCGAGGTGGACCTGATCGAGGAGGTCGTACGGATCCAGGGGTACGAGCGGGTCGGCTCCACGCTCCCGGCGATCACGCGGCCCGGCGGACTGCCGCCGACCTACGCCTTCCGAACCCGGGTCCGAGACGCCCTGCGACGCGCCGGCCTTCGCGAGGTCGGGCTGATCCCGTTCGTCTCCGAAGCCGATCTCCGGATGGTGGGGGACGACGACGCGATCCGGGTCACGAACCCGCTCCAGGCGGACGACGGGTGGCTCCGGACGCGACTTACCCCCGGGCTGCTGAAGGTCGTCCGTCACAACGCGCATCGCCACGTCCGATCGGTGGCGGTCTTCGAGGTGGACAAGGTATTCCGGCTGCGCGACGGGCAGCCTGAGGAACGCCCCAAGGCGGCGTTCGCGTTGAGCGGGAACGCCGACCCGGGCTGGGCGAGCGACGATCGTCCGTTCGACGTGTTCGACGCAAAGGGCGTCGTCGAGGCCGTGATGGCCGAGCTCGGGATCGACTGGACGCTCGGCGACCCGATCGGTCGACCCTTCCACCCCGGGAGGTCCGGCGCGGTGATCGTCGGGGACGAGCGGATCGGCGTCCTCGGGGAGATCCACCCCCGCGTCGCCGACCGGTTCGACCTCACCGCGCGCGTCGCCGTCGCGGAGCTCGAGGTGGATGCGCTGATGCGCCTGGCCCGACCCGTGGCCGGCGTCGAGGACGTCCCGCGCTTCCCGCCGGTCCGCCGCGACCTCGCCTTCATCGTCGACGCCTCGGTCCCGGCCGGCCGGGTCCGCGCGGCGCTCGAGGCGGCGGCCGGGGAGCTGCTGGGGTCGGTGCTCCTGTTCGATGTGTTCGAGGGCCCGCCGCTGCCCGAGGGGGCCAAGAGCCTCGCGTTCTCGGTCGACTTCCGCGCCGCCGACCGGACGCTGACCGACGAGGAGGCAGACGTGGCGGTGGCCGCGATCGTCGAACGGCTCTCGAGCGAGGTCGGCGCCCGGCTCCGGTCGGGCTGAAGCCCACACGATCCGGCTGCCGCGCACGGTCTGACGCTCACGTCGGGCGACCTCGCGAGCGGCAGGTCGGACCCGCGGTCTAGACTCGGACGATGGAGCGCGACCTGCTCTCGATCGACGACCTCTCGCCGAGGGATCTCGCCCAGGTCCTCGAGCTGTCCGCCAAGGTCAAGTCCCAGCCCGGGGACTACGCCGACCGCATGACGGGTCGTTCGGTCGCGATGATCTTCGAGAAGCCGTCGACCCGGACCCGGGTCTCGTTCGAGATCGCGATCGCCTCGGCCGGTGGCCACCCGGTGCCGCTATCGTCGGCCGAGCTGCAGCTCGGGCGCGGTGAGACGATCGAGGACACCGGGCGCGTCCTGTCCCGCTACGTCCAGGCGATCGTGCTGCGCACCTTCGAACAGGAGCGCCTCGAGGTCCTCGCCTCGGCGGCCTCGGTCCCGGTGGTCAACGCGCTTTCCGACTTCGAGCACCCGTGCCAGTGCCTGGCCGACCTGCTCACGATCAAGGAGGTCAAGGGCGAGCTCGCGGGACGGACGATCACCTACCTGGGCGACGGTAACAACGTGACGCACTCGCTGCTGCTCGGCGGCGCGAAGGCCGGGATGCACGTGCGGGCCGGGACCCCGCCGGGGTTCGAACCGATCCCGCAGGTCGTCCAGCGCGCCTCCGACATCGCGGCCGAGACCGGCGGGAGCGTCACCGTCACGCACGACCCGATCGAGGCCTCGCGTGGCGCGGACGTCCTGTACACCGACGTGTGGGCGAGCATGGGGCAGGAGGCCGAGGCCGACGAACGCGCCCTGGTCTTCCCGGCGTACGCCCTCGACGCGGAGAAGGTGGCCGTCGCCGCGACGGACGTGACCGTGATGCACTGCCTGCCGGCGCACCGCGGCCAGGAGATCGCCGCCGACGTGATCGACGGGCCCCACTCGGTCGTGTGGGATCAGGCCGAGAACCGGATGCATACGCAGAAGGCCTTGATGCTGTGGCTCCTCGGCGTCGCCTGAGCCGGTCCGGGAGGGATCCGTGGCGCGTCTGAACGACACCGTCGAGGCGGCGCTCGTCGAGTACGCCGACCTGCTGTCGATCCTGACCGATGAGCCGTACAAGCCGCGCTCGTACGAGAAGGCGGCCCGGGCGGTGGGCGGCTATCCCGACGACCTCGCCACGATGGACCTGAAGGAGATCCTGAAGATCCCGAGCGTGGGCAAGTCGATCGGGGAGAAGATCGACGAGTTCGTGCGCACGGGGTCGTTCGAGGCGCTCGACGAGCTGCGCGCGCAGATCCCGCCGGGCGTCCGTGAGATGACCGAGATCCCCGGCCTCGGGCCGAAGAAGGCGATCCTGCTGTACCGGGACCTGGGGATCGCCGACGTCGAGCAGCTCGCGCAGGCGGTGGACCAGGGGCGGCTGGCCGAGGTCAAGGGGTTCGGCGCCAAGACCGAAGAGAACATCCGGCGCGGGATCGAGCGCATGAACCAGTCGACCGGCAGGGTGCTCGTCTCGGTGGCGATGGATCTGGCCGACTACTTCATCGAGCGGCTCGGAGCCCGCAAGGATGTTCGGCGGATCGAGTACGCGGGTTCCCTGCGGCGGATGGCCGAGACGATCGGCGATCTCGACCTCCTCGTCGCGAGCGACGACCCAGCCGGGGTGATGGACGCGTTCACCTCGGTGAGCGTGACCGAACGCGTGCTCGCGAAGGGCGACAGCAAGTCGTCGATCCTGACGCGCAAGGGGCTGCAGGTCGACCTCCGCGTGGTCCCGCTCGAGGCGTGGGGCGCGGCGATGATCTACTTCACGGGCTCGAAGGCCCACAACATCCGGATCCGCGAGATGGCCGTCCGCAAGGGCCTCAAGCTCAACGAGTACGGGCTGTATCGCGCGAAGTCGGGCAAGCTCATCGTCGCCGAGACCGAGGAGGAGGTCTACGAGAAGCTCTCGCTCCCGTGGATCCCGCCGACCCTGCGCGAGGATCGAGGTGAGGTCGAGGCGGCGCTCGAGGGCACGCTCCCGCCCGTGCTCGAACGCAAGGAGCTGCGCGGCGACCTCCATACGCACACGAACCTGACGGACGGGCTGGCGTCGCTCGAGCAGATGCTCGCCACCGCGGCCGAGCTGAAGTACGCGTACTACGCCGTGACCGACCACGCGCCGAACCTGTTCATGCAGCGGATGACCGACGAGAAGATGCTCGCCCAGCGGGACCAGCTCCGGGCGCTGCAATCCACGTACCCGAAGATGACCCTGCTGCACGGCACCGAGCTCAACATCGACGCCGAGGGCAACGTGGACTGGGACGCCGACTTCCTCGAGGGGTTCGATGTCTGCGTCGCGTCGGTGCACTCGCTGTTCAATCAGCCCAAGGACGAGATGACCCGTCGGATCGTGCGGGCGATGGAGAACCCGCACGTCCACGTGATCGGGCACCCTACCGGCCGCCTGATCAACAAGCGCCAGCCGTTCGACGTGGATCTCGAGGAGGTGTTCAAGGCGGCGGCGCGGACCGGGACCGCGCTCGAGGTCAACGGCTACCCGGACCGGCTCGACCTGCGGGACGAGCACATCCTGCGGGCGAGGCGGCACGGGGTGAAGTTCTCGGTCGACACCGACTCGCACGCGACCACGCACCTCGAGCACATGCGGTACGGGGTCGCGACCGCGCAGCGCGGGTGGCTGACCAAGGACGACGTGATCAACGCGTGGCCGCTCGCCAAGCTCAAGGCGTTCCTGCGGAAGAGCGGGTGAGCCGCGCGGCGGGGTTCGGCCGCCGGTTGCCGCGCTCGTTCTTCGCGAGACCGTCGACCGTCGTCGCCCCCGAGCTGCTCGGCAGGGTCCTGGTCCGCGTCCTGCCCGACGGCAGGCGGCTCGCCGCCCGGCTGGTCGAGGTCGAGGCCTACGAGCAGGGGGATCCGGCGAGCCATTCGTACCGCGGTCGGCCCACGCGGCGGACCGAGGTGATGTTCGGGGCGCCCGGACGGCTGTACGTGTACTTCACCTACGGCATGCACTTCTGCTCGAACGTGGTGACCGGCCCCGAAGGGTACGGGAGCGCGGTCCTGCTCCGGGCCGCCGAACCGCTCGAAGGTCTCGGGGCGATGGCGGCCAACAGGGGGACGGATCGGCTCCGGCTCCTGTGTTCGGGGCCGGCGCGTCTGACCCAGGCGCTGGCGATCGGACGCGACGACAACGGCGCCGACCTCGTGAAGGACGCCGGGCTGTTCCTGCTCGCGGGTTCGCCGGTCGGGGCTCGCGCCGTGGCCCGGAGCACACGCGTCGGCGTCAACGTCGCCATCGAACGCCGTTGGCGCTTCTTCGAGCGGGGGAGCGCGTTCGTCTCGCCGGGCCGGCCCTCCGTCCCGCGCGTCGACCGAACGCGACCGAGGGCTACGGGTTCACGAAGATCGTGACCGTCGAGCCCTGGTCCCGCTGCGCGCCGCCGTCCGGCGACTGCGACCAGACCGCTCCCGGCCGGTAGTCGCACGAGGGATCGTCCGGATCGCACTCCTCGGAGAAGGACACGGACGCGACGAGCCCTACCTGCCGGATCGCCGCCACGGCCGCGCCTCGCTGCATGCCGATCACGTTCGGCACCGTAGCGAGGTCGGGCGCCGGCGAGGGTTCGGGCGCGCCCTTGGCGACGGTGATCGTCACCGTCCCGGTCTGGTTCAGCCGAGAGCCGCCACCGGGATCTTGCGAGATCACCGTTCCGGCCTGCTGGTCCGACGATGCGAGCACCATCGCGACCGTGAACCCCGCGTTGTGCAGGGCCGAGATCGCCGCCTGCCGCTCCAAGCCGATCACCGACGGCACGACCAGCAGCTGGTAGGAGGACGGCTCGGTGCACACCTCGAGCGTCGGCTCGGCGCCCGCGGGGAACTGGAGCACGTCGATGTCGCCGGGTGGCGTGTACGGGTTGGCGAGGCAACCCTGCGTCACGTCGACGCGCAGCGTCACGTAGTCGACGTTCGGTGCCGTCCGGAACTCCTTCACCGGCAGCCCCTGGGTCGCCGCGAGCATGAACGCACGCCAGATCGAGGCCGGCCACGTCCCGCCGTAGACCGTCGAGATCCGCACGTTCCCGCAACACATCGGGATCTGCCCCTGCGGGAACCCCACCCACACGGCGGTCACCATCTGGGGGATCGCGCCGACGAACCACGCGTCGCTCGCGTTCTGGGCGGTGCCGGTCTTGCCGAACTGCGGCCGGCCGATGTTCGCGCCGACGCCGGTGCCCGACTGCACCACGCCCTTGAGGATGTCGACCGCCTCGGCAGCGATCGCGGGCTCCACCGCCTGCTCGGCCCGCGAGGGCGCCTGGTAGATCACGTCCCCGTCGGAGTTCGTGACCGAGATCACGGGCGTCGGCTGCACGTGACGGCCGAGATCCGCGAGCGTGCCGTACGCCGACGCCATCTCGAGCGTACTCACCTCGTTGACGCCGAGGACGGCCGCCGGCACCGCCGCGAGCGGGCTGTTCGGCTCGGTGGTGCGGGGACAGCACCGGATCCCCATCCGCACGGCGGCCTCGACGAGCGCCGAGGCACCCGCGTACGGGTCCCCGTCGCCGATCACCGAGAGCAGGTTCGCGTAGGCGACGTTGACCGAGTTGACCGTGGCGCTCTCCAGCGAGATCGTCCCGTAGCCGCCGCCCTCGGCGTTGTGCGGGTCCCAGTACGTCCCGTCCTGGAGCAGGATGTGCGCGCTCGAGCCGTTCAGCGGCTGCGTCCTCGGGATGCCGTGCTCGAGCGCCGCGACGAGCGCGAACGGCTTGAAGGCCGACCCCGCCTGCCGACCGGTGACGCCGCCGGTCGCCAGGTTGATCCGGGCGAAGTCGTCGTCCTCGTTCCAGTAGTCGCGTCCGCCGACCATCGCCCGCACGTACCCGGTCCTCGGATCGATCGCCGTCAGCGCGCCGTAGGGGTCGCCGGGCTCGGTGAGCACGGACCCGACCGCGCGCTCGGCGGCGCGTTGGAGGCGCAGATCGACGGTGGTGACGATCTTCAGGCCGCCCTCGAACAGGAGGTCGTAGCGGTCCTGGGGTGTTTCGCCGAAGCGCGGGTTGGACAGGAACCATTCCTTCACGTAGTCGACGAACCACGGGGCGACGTAGTGGGTCTCGTCCTCGGGGGTGAGGTCGAGGTGGATCGTCGAGCCGCTGGCCTTATCGAACTCGGTCTGGTCGATCATCTGCAGACCGAGCATCAGCGTCAGCACGCGGTTGCGGCGGCGCTCGGACCGTCCGGGGTGACGGACGGGGTCGTAGTCGACCGGCGCGGCGATCAGACCGGCGAGCGTCGCGGCCTGCGACAGGGACAGCTCGAGCGGCTCGATGCCGAAGTAGGTCTCGGACGCGGCCTGGATCCCGTAGGCGCCGTTGCCGAAGTACACGGTGTTCAGGTACCGCGTCAGGATCCGGTCCTTGCTGAGGTTCTGTTCGAGTTTCCAGGCCAGGTACGCCTCGCGGATCTTGCGCGCGACGGTCTGCTCGTCTCCGACGTAGAGCTTCTTCACGAGCTGCTGGGTGATCGTCGAGCCACCCTCGACGATCTTGCCGGTGGTGGCGTCGATGTACGCGGCTCGGAGCAGCGCGCGCATGTCCACACCCGAATGGTCGTAGAACCGCTGGTCCTCGATCGCGATCACCGCGTTGCGCACGACGTCGGGGATCTTCCGTGAGCGAACCACCACGCGGTTCTCACCCGCGTGGAGCGAGGTGATCAGCGTCCCGTCCGCGGAGTAGATGAACGAGGTCTCGGGAAGGGCCTGCGCGGTCTCGCGCGCCTCGCGCAGGGACGGGAGATCGCAGGCTGATGCTGCGAGGGCGAACACGAACAAGCCGACCACGAGGGTCCGCGAGCGAGCGGCCATGGTTCGACCATCTTGCCACGGGTGGAACCTTCCCACTGCTAGCCTTCGCGCCATGGGACCGGAAGACCTTCCGAGCCTGCTCGCCGGTTCCGCCGAGGTCGTCCCCGCGGAGGAGCTCGAGCGCAAGCTGACCCTGGGACGGCCGCTGCGGGTCAAGCTCGGACTGGACCCGACCGCGCCGGTCGTGACGCTCGGGTGGGCCGTGGTGCTCCACAAGCTGCGGCAGTTCCAGGACGCGGGACACACCGCCGTCCTGATCGTCGGGGACTTCACGGCGCAGGTCGGCGACCCCTCGGGCAAGACCGAGACGCGGCCGCGCCTGTCGCAGGAGGAGGTGCGCGGGTACGCCGAGCGTCTCGCTCGATCAGTTCTGGAGGATCCTCGATCCGGAGCGGACCGAGGTCCGGTACAACGCCGAGTGGCTCGAGCCGATGAGCATGGAGGAGATCCTGCGCCTGTCAGCGTCGACCACCGTCGCGCGGATGCTCGAACGCGACGACTTCGCCAAGCGCTACGCGGAGGGCAAGCCGATCTCGATCATGGAGTTCCTCTACCCGTTGCTCCAGGGGATGGACTCGGTCGCGGTCGAGGCCGACGTCGAGCTCGGCGGCCGGGACCAGACGTTCAACCTGCTCGTCGGCCGGGACCTGCAGCGCGAGTTCGACCAGGAGCCGCAGGTGGCGCTGACCACGCCGCTGCTCGTCGGCACCGACGGCGTGCAGAAGATGAGCCAGTCCCTCGGCAACTACATCGGGATCACCGATCCGCCGGACGAGATGTTCGGCAAGCTCGCCCGGGTCCCCGACGAGCTGATCCCCACCTACCGGCTCCTCGCGCTCGACTTCTTCCGCGACCCCACGGAAGCCGAGCGCGTCGAGAAGGGCCTGGAGGACGGGTCGCTCGAGGCGTGGGACCAGAAGCGCCGACTCGCTCGCGAGGTCGTCGACCTGTACCACGGGCAGGGGAGCGGGGCGGGCGCCGAGGAGCGGTTCGAGCGCGTCCACCGCGAGCGCGAGCTCCCCGAGGAGGTCCCGAACCTCGCGATCCCTCCCGACCTCGTCATCGACGGGAGGGTTTACCTCCCGAAGCTCCTGGCCGTCCTCGGCCTCGCCGACTCGAACTCCCACGCGCGACGCTTGATCGAACAGGGCGGCGTCCGGCTCGACGGGCAGCCCGTGGATGGGGACGCGCTCGAGTTGCCCGCCAACGAGCTCAAGGGTCGCGTGCTCCAGGTGGGTCGACGAGGATTCGCGCGGCTCGGATAGCACGAGGGCGGGCGCCCGCCCGTTGGCCCCGGCCCTCGACGCCCCGCCAGGTCGGGGGTTGCGGGTCCTTGCTCGTTCCGATCGACGGCGACGGGCCCGCGCCGGGACGGGTTCCTGCTAAGGTCGTGCCTGGCGGGTGGCGTTCCGGGCCGCGTGACGGGTCTCGGTTGACGCCTCACGCTCACGTGCCTACCATGATGGGTCGCGCGACCCCATCTCTTTGGAGTCCCTTCCTTCGGGTCGGCGCTCGCACCTTGAGAACTGAACAGTGTGCCAAAAGCCAGTGCGTTTACCCCGTTGAACACGGGAGGTGCGGTTCGCCGTGCCTTTCGGCTCGACGGTCGTACGGAAACTGCAACACAGGAAGGCCGATCCGGGTGTGCTGCTCGGGGAGGCCGACTTTCCAACAACGAACCCGAAACCGGCCTCCACGGCCGGGTCCAACGGTTCTTCTACGGAGAGTTTGATCCTGGCTCAGGACGAACGCTGGCGGCGTGCCTAACACATGCAAGTCGAGCGGGAACCTCAGGAGGGGTAACCCTTCTGAGGGGAGAGCGGCGAACGGGTGAGTAACACGTGGGCAACCTGCCCCGGACACCGGGATAACCCAGGGAAACCTGAGCTAATACCGGATACTCCGGCGTGATCGCATGGTCGCGTCGGGAAAGCTCCGACGGTCCGGGATGGGCCCGCGGCCTATCAGCTTGTTGGTGGGGTAACGGCCCACCAAGGCGACGACGGGTAGCTGGTCTGAGAGGACGGCCAGCCACACTGGGACTGAGACACGGCCCAGACTCCTACGGGAGGCAGCAGTGGGGGATCTTGCGCTAATGCGCGAAAGCGTGACGCAGCGACGCCGCGTGGGGGATGAAGGCCTTCGGGTTGTAAACCCCTTTCGGCAGGGACGAAGGGAAACTGACGGTACCTGCAGAAGAAGTCCCGGCTAACTACGTGCCAGCAGCCGCGGTAACACGTAGGGGACGAGCGTTGTCCGGATTCATTGGGCGTAAAGCGCGCGTAGGCGGCTCGGAAAGTCGGGCGTGAAATGCCGGGGCTCAACCCCGGGACTGCGTCCGATACTTCCGAGCTGGAGGTAGGTAGGGGAGATCGGAATTCCTGGTGTAGCGGTGAAATGCGCAGATATCAGGAGGAACACCGGTGGCGAAGGCGGATCTCTGGGCCTTACCTGACGCTGAGGCGCGAAAGCTAGGGGAGCGAACAGGATTAGATACCCTGGTAGTCCTAGCCGTAAACGTTGGGTGCTAGGTGTGGGTGGACATCGACCCCATCCGTGCCGAAGCTAACGCATTAAGCACCCCGCCTGGGGAGTACGGCCGCAAGGCTAAAACTCAAAGGAATTGACGGGGGCCCGCACAAGCGGCGGAGCATGCGGCTTAATTCGATGCGACGCGAAGAACCTTACCTGGGCTTGACATGCAGGGCAAAGCCGGTGAAAGCCGGCGCTCTACGGAGCCTGCACAGGTGGTGCATGGCTGTCGTCAGCTCGTGCCGTGAGGTGTTGCCTTAAGTGGCGCAACGAGCGCAACCCTTGTCCTTAGTTGCCAGCGGGTAAAGCCGGGAACTCTAGGGAGACTGCCGGTGCCAAACCGGAGGAAGGTGGGGATGACGTCAAGTCATCATGCCCCTTATGTCCAGGGCTGCACGCATGCTACAATGCGCGGTACAAAGGGCTGCGATCCCGCAAGGGGGAGCGAATCCCAAAAAGCCGCGCTCAGTTCGGATCGGGGTCTGCAACCCGACCCCGTGAAGTCGGAGTCGCTAGTAATCGCAGATCAGCAATGCTGCGGTGAATACGTTCCCGGGCCTTGTACACACCGCCCGTCACACCACGAAAGTGGGCAACACCCGAAGCCGGTGGCCCAACCCCTTGGGGAGGGAGCCGTCGAAGGTGGGGCTCGCGATTGGGGTGAAGTCGTAACAAGGTAGCCGTACCGGAAGGTGCGGCTGGATCACCTCCTTTCTAAGGAGCCACTTGGCACTCCGGTCTGGTCGAGCGTTCGTCTCGACGGCCGGCAGACTCCAGGTCGGTGCACTGGCTACTCGGCAGGCGAGCTCGCTCGAGCCGTTCGCAAGTACGTCTCTCCGAAGCAACGTGGAGGGAAGTGGAACGCGATCGGCCCGGGTGGGGGAGTCCGCCGGGCACACTGTTCAGCTCTGGGGGTGCGAGCCTCCGGGCACCTTGAGAACTCGATAGCGAGCGCGAGCATCTACAGTCAAGTTACTAAGGGCTTACGGTGGATGCCTTGGCGCCAGGAGCCGATGAAGGACGCGTCTGGCTGCGAAAAGCTTCGGGGAGCCGCCGAGAAGGCCTTGATCCGAAGGTGTCCGAATGGGGAAACCCGGCCGGGGTCATGCCCGGTCACCCAGGTCTGAATACATAGGGCCTGAGGAGGGAACCGCCCGAAGTGAAACATCTCAGTAGGGCGAGGAAGAGAAAGCAACCGCGACTCCCCTAGTAGCGGCGAGCGAACGGGGATCAGCCTAAACCGACCCGGTGTGATAGCCCGGTGGCGTTGCCGGATCGGTGTCGTGGGACCTGCATGAGCACACACCGGTGTGTTCGAGGAGTTACAAAATCGGCGTGTAGACGAAGGCCATGGAACGGGCCGCCATAGGAGGTAACAGCCCTGTAGTCGAAACGCGACCGATCTCCTTTGCAGTGTTCCCGAGTAGCGCGGGACCCGAGAAATCCCGCGTGAATCTGGGGGGCCCACCCCCTAAGGCTAAGCACTCCCTGGCGACCGATAGTGAACTAGTACCGTGAGGGAAAGGTGAAAAGCACCCCGGGAGGGGAGTGAAAGAGCACCTGAAACCGTGAGCCTACAAGCTGTCGGAGCTCTCGCTGGGCAACCAGCGGGGGTGACGGCGTGCCTTTTGAAGAATGAGCCGGCGAGTTAGCGGTGTGCGGCAAGGTTAAGTCTCTTGACGAAGCCGAAGCGAAAGCGAGTCTGAAACAGGCGCACAGTCGCACGCCCTAGACCCGAAGCCGAGTGATCTACCCATGGGCAGGTTGAAGCGAGGGTAAGACCTCGTGGAGGACCGAACCCACCAGGGTTGAAAACCTGGGGGATGACCTGTGGGTAGGGGTGAAAGGCCAATCAAACTCGGTGATAGCTGGTTCTCCCCGAAATGCCTTTAGGGGCAGCCTCGGGTGTTCAGTCGTGGAGGTAGAGCACTGATTGGGTTAGGGGGCCCACAAGCTTACCGACCTCAGTCAAACTCCGAATGCCACGACTCCAGAACCCGGGAGTGAGGCTGCGGGGGCTAAGCTCCGTAGCCGAGAGGGAAACAACCCAGATCGCCAGCTAAGGTCCCTAAGTTCGTGCTAAGTGGGAAAGGATGTGGGATCGCCCAGACAACCAGGAGGTTGGCTTAGAAGCAGCCACCCTTGAAAGAGTGCGTAACAGCTCACTGGTCAAGTGGTCCTGCGCCGATAATGTAACGGGGCTCAAGCACGACACCGAAGCTGCGGGATCCTTCGTATGGCTCGGCCATGGGGGGCGACCTCCATGGTCCAGGCCGAGGGATCGGTAGGGGAGCGTTCTGACGCGAGTGAAGCGGCGGGGTAACCCAGCGGTGGACGCGTCAGAAGTGAGAATGCCGGCATGAGTAGCGAAAGACGGGGGAGGAGCCCGTCCGCCGAATGCCCAAGGGTTCCTGGGGAAGGTTCATCCGCCCAGGGTTAGTCGGGACCTAAGGCGAGGCCGAGAGGCGTAGCCGATGGACGACTGGTTGATATTCCAGTACCACCTCATCCGCGCCAAGCCCGAATCCGAGGTACTAAGGGAACCCCTTCGGGGGCTACCGACCAACTCGGTACTAGGGCAGCGAAGGGGGGACGCAGGAGGGTAGGTCGACCCACGCGATGGTCGTCGTGGGGCAAGTGCGTAGGGGGGTTCCCCAGGCAAATCCGGGGAGCCATCAACCCTGAGGCACGATGCCGAGCCGCACTAGGTGAAGCGACTGATCCCATGCTGCCGAGAAAAGCCTCTAGCGAGTGGTTGAGGTGCCCGTACCCCAAACCGACTCAGGTGGGCAAGTAGAGAATACTCAGGCGATCGAGAGAACCCTGGTTAAGGAACTCGGCAAATTGCCTCCGTAACTTCGGGAGAAGGAGGACCACGGTAGGGTGACGGCCTTCGCGGCCCGAGCTCGATGTGGTGGCACAAACCAGGCCCAAGCGACTGTTTACTAAAAACACAGGTCCGTGCGAAGTCGTAAGACGATGTATACGGACTGACACCTGCCCGGTGCTGGAACGTTACGGGGAGGGGTCAGCTTCCTTCGGGGGGCGAAGCTCCGAACCTAAGCGCCAGTAAACGGCGGCCGTAACTATAACGGTCCTAAGGTAGCGAAATTCCTTGTCGGGTAAGTTCCGACCTGCACGAATGGTGCAACGACTTGGGCACTGTCTCAACCGGGGACTCGGCGAAATTGCAGTACGAGTAAAGATGCTCGTTACCCGCGACAGGACGGAAAGACCCCGGGACCTTTACTGCAGCTTGGTGTTGGGTTCTGGCAGATGTTGCGTAGGATAGGCGGGAGGCTTTGAAGCCCGGGCTTCGGCTCGGGTGGAGCCAACCTTGAAATACCGCCCTTCATCTGTTGGGACTCTAACCTCGGTCCGTGATCCGGATCGGGGACAGCGCCTGGTGGGCAGTTTGACTGGGGCGGTTGCCTCCTAAAGCGTAACGGAGGCGCCCAAAGGTTCCCTCAGCCTGGTTGGCAATCAGGCGTCGAGTGCAAGGGCACAAGGGAGCTTGACTGCGAGACCGACGGGTCGAGCAGGTGCGAAAGCAGGGCCTAGTGATCTGACGACTCCTTGTGGAAGGGTCGTCACTCAACGGCTAAAAGGTACCCCGGGGATAACAGGCTGATCGCTCCCAAGAGTCCATATCGACGGAGCGGTTTGGCACCTCGATGTCGGCTCGTCTCATCCTGGGGCTGGAGCAGGTCCCAAGGGTCGGGCTGTTCGCCCGTTAAAGAGGCACGCGAGCTGGGTTTAGAACGTCGTGAGACAGTTCGGTCCCTATCCGTCGTGGGCGTAGGAGACTTGCGGGGAGCTGCCCCTAGTACGAGAGGACCGGGGCGGACGAACCTCTGGTGTGCCAGTTGTCGCGCCAGCGGCACGGCTGGTTAGCCACGTTCGGAAGAGATAAGCGCTGAAAGCATCTAAGTGCGAAACTCGCCCCTAGATGAGGTCTCCCACTGGGCAACCAGGTAAGGCCCCTCGCAGACTACGAGGTTGATAGGCCGGAGGTGTAAGCGTGGCAACACGTTGAGCCGACCGGTACTAATAGGCCGAGGACTTGACTTTGCTCGCGCTCGCTATCGTAGTTCCCGAGCTCTGCTCGGGGGCTCGCACTCCCGCGAACATCCCGATCGCTGATCGGGAGACACCGTTTCGGTGGTCATAGCGGAGGGGAAACACCCGGTCCCATCCCGAACCCGGAAGTTAAGCCCTCCAGCGCCGATGGTACTGCCCGGGCAACTGGGTGGGAGAGTAGGTCGCCGCCGGACACTTTCGAGAAGAGCCGTCCCTTCGGGGGCGGCTCTTCTCGTTGGGCGCCCGTTCGGTTCGTGAGGCCGGTCGGGTTGCGGCCCGGTACGGCCCGGTACGCCCCGGTACGCTCTGGGGCATGCCGAAGCCGATGCGTCCGCGTCCGGGTCCCAAGGGTGGACACCAGGGCCGCCGGTCAGGGCTGCCACCCGACCTCGTGTCCGAGCTCCGGCACATGTCCCGGACCGGCAAGGCCGACATGGCGATCGCGCGGCTCGAACGCGCCGTCGCCCTGCTCGATCGCGGCGACGCGCGCGGTGCCGCCGCCGAGGCGGCCAAGGCCAAGGAGCTCGCCCCACGCGCCCCGGGCGTCCGCGAGGTCCTCGGGCTCGCGCTCTACCAGCTCGAGCGGTATTCCGAGGCGTTGTCCGAGATGCAGGCGTACCGCCGGATGTCCGGTCGCGCCGATCAGAACCACATCATCGCCGACTCGTTGCGATCGCTCGGCCGGCCCGACCGGGCGGTGCCACTCGCGGAGGAGGCGCTCGCGGCTCGGGGGGTCCCGTTGGCCGCGAAGGCGGAGGCCGTGATCGTGGCCGCGAGCGCGCTCGCCGATCAGGGCAAGTACGACCAGGCGCTCGGGATGCTCCGCCGGGTCCGCACGCGCGACGACGTCGCCGGGCCCGAGGTGATCCGCGTCTGGTACGTGACAGGGAACATCCTCGAACAGGCGGGCCGGCGTGCCGACGCGCTGCGCGAGTTCCGCAAGATCCTGCGCCACGACCCGAGCGCGTTCGACGCGGCGGAGCGCGCGGCTCAGCTCGCCTGATCCGCGCCGTCGGCGGCGCGCCGGCGACGCCAGTAGCCGAGGATCCCCATCGCGTTCAAGCGGATGCTCGACATCGTCTCCATCGCCTGCAGGTCGAGCTCGGCCTCGGCGCCGGTCTGCGCGTCGGAGCGAGCCACGTCTCGCAGGACGCGCATGACCTCGTCGAGCGCGTCGTCCCGATCCGGCTCGAGACCGCGCTCGAGCGCGTCGCCGACGGCCTCGGTCCAGGTTCGGAAACGTTCGGCCGCGAGGTCGCAGATCCGCTCGACCTCATGGACGGGACCGAAATGCGAGAACAGGACGAGCCCGTCGCGGCCCCGATCGCGGATGCGCGCGATCGAGGCGAGCGCGAGCTCGAGGTCGTAGTCGGGTGGCGGCGTCGCCGGCCGGAGCGAGGGTGCGTCGGGCGGGTGGATCCCGAGCGCGTCGCCGGTGAAGACGGCGCCCGTCGAGGAATCCGCGAGCGCCAGGTGATGCTTGGCGTGGCCAGGTGTCGCGAGCGCCTCGAGGTGCCGCCCGCCGAGCTCGATGCGGTCGCCATCGGCGAGAGACCGGATCCGTTGGGCCGCAACGGGTTCGACGGGCCCGAAGAGCGTGGTCGTGGTCTCGGGGCCGTAGATCGACGTCACGCTCGCGACCAGCCGCGTGGGGTCGGCGAGGTGCCGCGCGCCGCGTTCGTGCACCCAGACGGTCGCGTTCGGGAAGCGCTCCGCGATCCGGCCCACCCCGCCCGCGTGGTCGAGATGGATGTGGGTGACGGCGATGTGCGCGAGGTCGGCGGGTCCGATCCCGAGCCGCTCCAACCCCGCTACGACCGGCTCGAACGAGGTGGTCGGTCCCGTCTCGACGATCGCGGGTTCGACGGCATCGAGCAGGTAGGCGGCGGTGTAGCGTTCGCGGCCGCCGTAGAACGTGTCGATCGCCGTGATCCCTCGAGCGACCTCGAACACCACCGGCTCCACGTCGGGAGTCTACGTGGGGTGTCGTCGGCCGGTGCTACGGTCCGACCCAAGGGGGGAGTTGGATGGTGACGGTCAACGTCGTGGTGCTCGCGGGCACCGTAGCCGCCGATCCGGTCGAACGCCGGATGCCGTCGGGCGACGAGGTCACCGAGCTCCGGCTCTCCGTTCCGGAAGCGGGCAAGCGCCTCCTCCCTCTGCCCGTCGCGGTCTGGCACAAGGACGTGGGCAAACGCGTCCTGAAACCGATCGCGAAGGGCGACGACGTGCTGGTCTACGGTCAGCTCGTCCGGCGCTTCTACCGGAGCGGAGCGGGCGCTCGGAGCCTCACCGAGGTCGTGGCGGCGGGCATCAAGAAGCTCGAGCCGGTCGAGCCGCCGGATTGAGGGCGCGGGTCAACCGGGCACGTCGAGGTCGAGCGGCCGGATCACGAGACCCGTGCGCGGCTTGGGCCAGAAGAACGTCGATTTGCGGGGGAGCCGTTCGCCGCGGTCGATCACGTCGCGGATCCTCGCGGCGTCGGTCGGCGGCAGGAAGAACGCGGCGACGGCCTCCAGGTTCCGAACGGCGTCCTCGGCCTCCACGGCGTCGGGTGTGAACCGGAGCTGCTCGTCGACGTCTCCCAGGACCCGCTCGTGGAGCGCGCAGACGGTGGGGGGCGTGCCGGGCACCTCGGCGATGCGGTGGACGAGCAGCCCGTCCTCCAGGGCCGCGGAACCGTAGACGAGCTTCTCGTCGCTCACGGTCTCCAGGACCTCGGCCAGGTCGCGGACGCGCGTCCCGCTCGGCTCGTGCGGACCCCTCGTCTGGATCCGGTGGAACGGGAGCACAGGCGGCTCCTGCACCGTGGCGTCCGCGATGAACATCATGACGCGGTCCCAGGGCCCCGGCCCGTGCTCGGCGCGCATCTCGTCCCGGTAGCGCAGGGCCATCGAGTACCGGTGGTGGCCGTCGGCGATCATCAGGGACTCGGGTGCGAGCCAGGTCGCGACCTCGGGGTTGGGCTCGGTCACCCAGAGCGCGTGCTCGACGCCGGCCTCGTCGGACGTGGTCGCCGCAGGGCCGTGCGTCATCGCATCGTCCAGGAACGCGGCGAACGGTTCGCTCGGGCCCCGGAACACCGCGTGGATGCTCGACAGGTTCGTCCGGACCGCTCGCATCAGCCGGAGGCGGTCCTCGATCGGCCCGGGCATCGTCCGTTCGTGCGGCACGATCGACCCGCCCCAGTCCTCGAGCTCGACCGCGCAGACCAGTCCGCGGATCGCGCGCCTCCGCCCGTGCAGCGAGAACCGCATCTCGTACGGGTAGAACGACGGGCGCTCGGTCGGGACGAGCACACCGTTCGATCGCCAGGTCTCGAGCTCGAAGGCCGCCTGCCTATACTTGTCGCCCGCCCCGCCGTCGCCGGTGTCGTCCGGTCCGAGGACGAGGCGGATCACGTTGTACGGGCTCGCGTCCAGGTAGTGCCGCCGCTCATCGTCGGAGATCACGTCGTAGGGCGGGGTCGTCACCCGGTCGTGCGAGCCGACGATCGAGCCGTCGAACAGCAGGCCGACGAAGGGCGAGACGAGGGACATGCACCATGTATAGCAGCAGCCCTCCGACCGACCCGCCCGGCGAGGGCGCCTACGAGCTCTTCTCGCGAGGCATGGGGTTCCTGCGAGACGGACACCCGCACCAGGCCGCCATGCTCCTGGGGCGCGCGAAGCTGATCGAGCCCGACAAGGCATCGATCCGCGAGGCGCTCGGGCGAGCGCTGTACATGTCGGGGCGGACCGTGCCGGCACGGCGGGAGTTCGCCAAGGTGGTGCAGATCGAGCCGGCGAGCGACTACGCGCACTTCGCCCTGGCGCTCGCGTGCGAACGCACGGGGCAGCGGACGCGGGCGATCGGGCACCTCAAGCTCGCGATCGCGATGCGCCCGGGGACGGACGACTACGAACGCGCGCTCGAACGTCTCGCCGGCTGATGCTCGCCGAGCGGTACGACTGCGTCCTGTTCGATCTCGACGGCGTCCTGTATCGGGGCGAGGGCGCCGTGCCGTCGGCGCCGCCCACCCTTGCCGAGCTGCGCCGCCGAAGCGTCCGACCGGTCTTCCTGACCAACAACTCCTCCCGGACGCCGCTCCAGGTCGCCGAGAAGCTCCGCGGGATCGGGATCGAGGCGGAGCCGGGCGAGGTCGTGACCTCCGCGCTCGCGACCGCCGAGCTGCTGGCCGAACGGGGCGGGGGGCGCGCGTTCGTGATCGGCCAGGACGGGGTTCGGGAAGCGTTGTCCGACGCCGGGATCGCGATCGTGGACGGCGACCCGGAGGAGGCCGACCTGGTCGTGGTGGGGTACGACGGCGGCGCCACGTACGGCTCGCTCAAGCGGGCGTCGCTGCTGGTTCAGCGTGGCGCGCGGCTGGTCGCGACGAACGCCGACGGCTCCTACCCGGCCGCCGACGGCCTGTGGCCGGGGGCGGGCGCCCTGCTGGCGGTCATCACCACCACGACCGGCGCCGAGCCCGAGATCGTGGGCAAGCCGTTCGCCCCGTTGTTCGAGGCCGGTCGCCGCCGGGGCGGGGGTGGGCGCCCGCTGGTCGTCGGGGACCGGCTGGACACCGACATCGAGGGCGCGGCGCGCCTGGGGTGGGATTCGATGCTCGTGCTCACGGGGGTCTCCGGGCGCGAGGACGTGGAGCGTCTCGGGATCGTGCCCACGGTGATCGCGGAGGACGTCTCCGCGCTGCTCGAACCGGCATAGGGGCCCGGCGGCCGCGGCGCTATCCTTGCTGTTGGCGCCGGACGGGCGCCGTGCGTGAGACGGACATCGAGGAGTGA
This sequence comes from uncultured Actinomycetes bacterium, assembly GCA_963823255.1. Taxonomy (GTDB): domain Bacteria; phylum Actinomycetota; class UBA4738; order UBA4738; family HRBIN12; genus DASSJM01. The sequence continues at coordinate 333,116 of CAWGKU010000001.1, read as the reverse complement.
TCGAGATGGCGGTTGGGCTGGAACAGGTTCGGGAGTACATGGAGGCGGCGATCGGCAAGCTCTCGCCGGCCAACGCCCAGGAGCTGGCGAAGACGCTGACCAAGGGCCAGGGACGCGACCAGGTGACGAAGGCCGCCAAGGACCTGATGGCCTGGTCGAATAAGAACCGCGAACGCCTCAAGACGATGGTGCAGACCGAGGTCAAGTCCCAGCTGAAGACGATCGGTGTCGCGTCGCGCGACGAGGTCGACGCGCTGCGCAAGCGGGTGCGCGAGCTCGAGCGCGAGCAAGGCAAGAAGTCCACGCGCAAGCGCTCCACGGCCAAGCGGTCCACCACCGCGAAGCGCGCCACATCCAGCCCCAGCGGCGAGCCGGCCTGACGCCGGTCGCCGTGGCGCGCCGGCGACTCGACGCCGAGCTCGTGCGCCGCGGCCTCGTCGCCACCCGCAGCGAGGCGCAGAGCGCCGTCCGCGACGGGCTGGTCCTGGTCTCCGGCCGCTCGGCGAGCAAGCCTTCCACCCTGGTCGACGACGCCGCGCCTGTCGAGCTGATCGGGGAGCCCCGACGCTTCGCCTCCCGGGGCGGCGAGAAGCTCGAGGCCGCGCTCGAGCGGTTCGGACTCGACGTCGGCGGGCGCGACGCCCTCGATGCGGGCGCCTCGACCGGTGGGTTCACCGACTGCCTGCTGCGCCGAGGCGTGGCACACGTGGTGGCGGTCGACGTCGGCTACGGACAGCTCGCCTGGTCGCTGCGCATCGACGAACGCGTGACCGTGCTCGACCGGACCAATGTGCGCGACCTGCGGGGCGACGACCTGCCGTACGCTCCGGGGATCGTGGTCGCCGATCTATCGTTCATCTCGCTGCGCCTCGCGGTCCCGGCGCTCGCGCGGGTCGCGTCGCAGGACGCCGACCTGGTGCTGCTGGTCAAGCCGCAGTTCGAGGTCGGCCGCGAGCGGGTGGGATCCGGCGGCGTCGTCCGCGACGCGGACGCGTGGCGCGACGCGATCCTCGGCGTGGCCGCGTCCGCCTCGGAGCACGGCCTGTCGCCGGTCGGCGTGATGGTCTCGCCACTGCCCGGGCCCGCCGGCAACATCGAGTTCCCGCTGCACGCGACGGTGGGGTCACGCGAGGCCGCCGCACTGGACGTGGAGGCCGCCCTCGCGGAGGGCCGCGCGCTCGCGGGGGTGACCTCGTGATCGGAACGACCCGATGAAGGCGGCGGGGTTCGTCGTCCACCCGGGGCGTCCGGCCGCGGCCGAAGCCGCCCGCGCGATCGGGGCGTGGTTCGACGAGCGCGGGGTCCGGACCCGGATGCTCGCCGGCGACGACGCCGAGGACGAGACGGCCGCGCGGGCGTTCGCCGACGGTCTGGACCTGGTGCTGTCGGTCGGCGGCGACGGGACGTTCCTCCGCGCGGCACGCGTGGCATCGGTGTCGGGGATCCCTGTGTTGGGGGTGAAGGTCGGCCGGGTCGGGTTCCTCACCGAGGTCGAACCCGACGAGGCCACGGCGGTGCTCGAGCGCATGCTGGACGGCTCGGCCAGGATCGAGGAGCGCTTGGCGGTGGTGGCCGAGGGCTCGTCGTTCGAGCCGCAGTGGGCGCTCAACGAGGTCATCGTCGAGAAGAGCGCGCGGCACCGGCTGATCCGCCTCGCGGTGTTCGTCGACGAGACCTACGTGACGACGTTCTCCGCCGACGGCGTGATCACGGCGACGCCCACCGGCTCGACGGCGTACTCGTTCAGCGCCGGCGGTCCGATCGTGTCCCCCTCGGTCCCGTCCCTCGTGGTGACCCCGATCGCCGCGCACATGGTGTTCGACCGGTCGCTGGTGCTCGCGGCCGACCAGCGCGTCCGCCTCGAGGTGCTCGGCCCGGAACCCGGGCTGCTCACGGCGGACGGCCGGCACAGCCTCGAGCTCCCGATCGGCTCGGCGGTGGAGATCGCACGCGCGCCGACGCCGGCGCGGTTCGTCCGTCGCGAGGACGCGCCGTCGTTCCACGACCTGGTCCGCGACAAGTTCGACCTGCCGGGCGAGCTCCCCGGGGACGTCGGCGGAGCGGTCTAGGATCGGCGCATGCTCCGCGAGCTCCACATCAGCGGTCTCGGCGTGATCGAGGATCTCGACCTCGAGCTCCACCCGGGCCTGAACGTCCTCACCGGCGAGACCGGGACCGGCAAGACGATGGTGACGGTCGGGCTGCAGCTCGCGCTCGGTCGGCGCGGTGGCACCTCGCTCGTTCGGGCGGGCGCGCCGGCCGCGAAGGTGCAGGCGCGGTTCGATGCCCCGCCGGCCGCCACGAGCGCCGGGTGGGCCGAGGACGGCGAGGTCCTGCTCGCGCGGACCGTGACCGCCGAGGGCCGCAGCACCGCGCGGGTGAGTGGGCAGCTGGCGCCCGTGTCCGCCCTGACGGAGCTCGCCGGCGAGCTCGTCGAGGTGCACGGCCAGCACGAGGGCCAGAAGCTGCTCTCGACGGTCGCCCAGACGCGGTTCCTGGACCGGTTCGCGGGCGGGGAGCACCTCGACGCCGTCGAGGACCTGCGCGTCGAGCACGGTCGCCTGCGCGAGGCGACGGCCGCCCTCGCCGAGCTCGACGAACGCGAACGCGATCGCGAACGCCAGATGGATCTGCTCGCGTACCAGGTGCGCGAGATCGAGACCGCGGCGCCGCGCGCCGGCGAGACCGACCAGCTCAAGCTCGAGGCGGCCAGGCTCGACCACGCCGGGCGGCTGCTGGAGCGCGCATCGTCGGCCGAGCGGTCGCTCGCCGCGGAGGACGGCGCGGCCGACGCCCTCGGGGCCGCGTCCGCCGAGCTGCGGGCGGCGGGCGAGGTCGACCCCGGTGCGGAGGAGCTCGCGGCGCGGGCGTTCGAGCTGAGCGCCGCGGCCACCGAGCTCGCGGTCGAAGTGCGCGGCTACCGCGAACGGCTCGAGCTCGACCCCGCGCGCCTGCAGGAGGTGCGCGAACGGATCGACGCGCTCGACGCGCTCCGGCGCAAGTACGGCAACGGCGAGGAGGAGGTGCTCGCGTTCGGGGACCGGGCACGGGAGAGCCTCGACGCGCTCGCGGGCGTGGAGCAGGAGCGGGAGCGCGCCGCCGCCGAGGTCGCCGAACGCACCGAGCGCGTCGGGGCGCTGGCCACCGTGGTCTCGGACGGCCGTGCCCGTGCCGTGCCCGAGCTCAGCCAGGCGCTCCAGCGGGAGCTCGGCGAGCTCGGGATGGAGGGTGCCTCGATCGAGGTCACCCTGGTCCCGAACCCGGAGCTGACGTCCGGCGGCGCCGAGCACGCGGCGTTCGTGTTCTCGGGCGGGCCGGGACAGCCGGCGCAGCCGCTCGCGAAGGTCGCCTCCGGCGGGGAGCTCTCGCGCACGATGCTGGCCTGCCGGAGCGTGCTCGTCGACCTGGACGATGTGCCCACCCTGATCTTCGACGAGGTGGACGCCGGCATCGGCGGGCAGGCCGGGGTCGCCGTGGGACGGCGCCTCGCGAACCTCGCGCTCGGACGCCAGGTCGTGGTCGTGACCCACCTGCCGCAGATCGCCTCGTTCGCGGACCGGCACATCCGGGTCCGCAAGGACGACGGGACGGCCTCGATCGAGGTTCTGGACGACGCCCAGCGGGTCGAGGAGCTCTCGAGGATGCTCGCGGGGCTCCCCGGGAGTGAGGCCGCGGCCGCCCACGCCGAGGAGCTGCTCTCCGAAGCCGGCCGGCCGCCTACATCGTCCCCGTAGCGCCGCGTCCGGTCACCCCGGCGCCGCACGCGACGACTCCGCTACCCTTTGCCCGCACGGGGGCCGCCCCTGTTCACGGGCTCCCGACCAGCCGGAACGCCGATCGGCCGATGTCCCTCGGGCCGAGAGATCGGCAAAGAACGAAGGAGGAGCCCACGTTCGGAACCAAGCCGAGGGGCCTGCTCCGACGGCCGCTGCGGCGGCCGAAGCCGCAGGCCGGCGTCGCTCGGGTCGACCTGCGGACCAAGCGGCTCGTCCAGCGCGTCCTGCCGGGCGAGCTCGTGGTGATCGACCACGAGGACCTCGACGGCGTGTCGGCCGAGGCGCTGATCGACGCGGAGGTCGGCGGCGTGGTGAACGCCGCCCGTTCGATCAGCGGCCGCTACCCCAACCTCGGTCCGATCCGACTGCTCGAGGCGGGGATCCCGCTGATCGACACCGTGGGGCCGCTGCTCCTGCGGAAGGTGCGCGAGGGTGACGAGCTCCGGCTGGACGGAGATCGGGTCTACGCTGGGGACCACCTGGTGGGGGTGGGGATCCGCCAGAGCACGGCCACGATCCGGGAGTCGATGGGGGAGGCCCAGCTCCGGCTCGCGGAGCGCTTCGAGTCGTTCGCGCGTAACACGGTCGACTACATGCAACGCGAACGGGACCTGCTGTTCGGCGGCTCGGGCCTGCCCTCGCTCGACCTCGACCTCACGAACCGACCGGTCCTGGTCGTGGTTCGCGGCTACAACTACAAGGAGGACCTGGCGGTCCTTCGCCCGTACATCCGCGACGTCCGCCCGGTGCTGCTGGGCGTCGACGGCGGCGCCGACGCCCTGATCGAGGCGGGCTACACCCCCGACCTGATCCTCGGCGACATGGACAGCGTCTCGGACGAGGCGCTCTCGTTCGCGGGTCCCGCGCGCCGCCGATGGTTCCGCCGGCGCCGGCCGACCGAGCTCGTGCTGCACGCCTACCGGGACGGCCGCGCGCCGGGGCGCCAGCGGCTCGAGGCGCTCGGCGTGCCGTTCCGCGTCGTCGAGGCCGCGGGGACGAGCGAGGACGCCGCGTTCCTGCTCGCCCACGAGAAGGGCGCCGAGACGATCGTGGCCGTGGGCAGCCACGGCAACCTCCGCGAGTTCCTCGACAAGGGCCGCGAGGGGATGTCGAGCACCTTCCTGGTCCGGCTGCGCGTGGGCGAGATCCTGATGGATGCCAAGGGCGTCTCGCGCGTCTACTCGCCGCGGATCCGGAGCCGCGACGCCTTCCTCCTGGTCGCCGCGGCGCTCGTGGCGGTCGCCGCCGTCGTCGTGGTCTCGCCGCCACTGCGGCTGTACGTCTCACAGCTGTTCGAACAGTTCCGTCAGTGGCTGTTCGATCTGAAAGAGCTGTTGTGATCTCGTTCCGCTACCACATCGTGACGATCATCGCGGTCTTCCTCGCGCTCGCGATCGGGCTCCTGGGTGGCGCGGCGTTCGTGCAACCGGCGCTGCAGGAGCAGCTCCAGGAGCAGACCGATCGCCTCCGCAACGATCTGGATGACCGGACGCAGCAGATCGGCGACCTGCGCGACCAGATGGCCGCGCTGAACGGGTTCGCGGATTCGGTCATGCCCTACGTCACGACCGGGAAGCTGACCGGGACGCCGGTCGTGCTCGTCACCCAGACGGGGGTCGAGGACGAGGTGCTCGCGCAGACGCAGTCGGCGTTGTCCGACGCCGGCGCGCGCGTCCTGACGACCGTGTCGGCGACCGACCAGCTCGTCTCGCAGGACCCTACGACGCAGGAGCAGCTCGCGACGATCGTGGGGGAGCCCACGGCGTCCGCGGAGGAGCTCCCCAAGCTCGCGGCTGAGGCGTTGGCGCAGGGCCTGTCGCCGTCGACGACCGTGATCGGAGGCCAGGTCCTGGAAGATCTGCTGTCCGCGGGCTTCCTCGCCCCGGTCGGTCCCGGCCCCTCGCAGGCGACCCTCGATGAGATCGGGGCGCCTGGTCAGGTCGTCGTGGTGCTCTCCGGCGGACGCGGCGAGGAGCCGACGCTCCCGCCCGAGGCGTTCGCGGTGCCGCTCGTGCAACGGCTGGCCGGGCTGGGCGTCCCCGTGGGTGCGGGGGAGTCGCTGCTCACCGACTACCCCTTCGTCTCCCTCGTGCGCGCCGACGGGACCGACGGCACCGTCACGGTCGACGATCTCGATCAGGTGATGGGCGGCGCGGCGCTGGTGCTCGGTCTCGAGGACCTGCTCACCTCCGGGACCGGTGGCGCCTACGGCGTGAAGGACGGCGCCGAACCGCTCCCGCCGGCCCCGTGAGCGGGGTGGCCGGGGAGGCTCACGGAGCGGGCGCGAACGCGCGAACGCTCGAACGGGAGCATCGGGTCGTTGCCCTCGTGGCGGCGAGGAACGAGGCCGGACGGATCGGACCGTGCGTCCGGGCGCTGTTGGTCCTCGCCGACGAGGTCGTCGTGGTCGACGACGGTTCGGGCGATGCGACCGCCGCCGTGGCGTCCGAGGCCGGCGCGACCGTGTTGCGGACCGGCCGTCGCACGGGTAAGGGCGGGGCCCTCGAGGGCGCGCTACGGCGGCTTGGGGCGGCCGACCGGTGGTTGCTGGCGGACGGCGACCTCGGCGCGACCGCCTCGAACCTCACCCCGCTGCTCGAGGCGGTGGACGCGGGCGAGGCCGATCTCGCGATCGCCGTCCTGCCCGCCGCGCGCGCGGGAGGGTTCGGGATCGTCAAGCGGTTCGCCGCCCACCTGATCCGGGGGCAGACCGGGTTCCGGGCGGCCGAGCCCCTGTCCGGGCAACGCGCGCTCACCTCCACCGCGATGGAGGCCGTGCGGCCGCTCGCGGGCGGATTCGGTGTGGAGACCGCGATGACGATCGACGCGGTCCGCGCGGGCATGCGGGTGGTCGAGATCCCGATCGAGGGTCTCGAGCACCGCCCCACGTACCGGACCGCGCGCGGGTTCCTCCACCGCGGCAGGCAGGGCTTGGAGATCGCGAGAGCCGTCCTGCCCCGGATCATCCGATGACCCGCTCGGACGCGCGCCGGTGAGGTGGGGCCGGCTCCTCGTCGAGAACCACCGCGGCGCGCTCGTCCCCCGGGTCCTCGGGATCGCGCTCGCGATCGACGCCGTGGTGTGGACCGTGGTCGTCGCCACGTTCGCCGACGTCGGGGCGGCCGGGTGGGGGGCGCTCGCCGGTCTCCTGCTCGTGTTCGGCGTCGGCCTGGTCGACGATCTCGTGCCCGCGGGGCCTCGCGGGATACGCGACCACTTACGCTCCGCCGCCTCCGGCCACCCGACGACCGGGCTGGTCAAGATCCTCGTGATCGGCGGTTCGGCCGTGGTCGTGATCGCCCTGCAGCCCCCGAGGCCCACCTCGGTCCAGGTGCTCGGGATCGTGCTCCTCGCGGCGTGCGCGAACGTGTGGAACGGGCTCGACGTGGTCCCGGGGCGATCGCTCAAGGCGTTCCTGCTGCCGGGGCTCGCGTTCGCGATCTGGGGCGTGCCCTCGGCCGCGCCCGCGGTCCTCGGCCTCCTGGTGGGGGCGGTCGTCGTGCTCCCGTTCGACCTGCGCGAGACCGCGATGCTCGGCGACAGCGGGGCGAACCTGCTGGGGTTCGCGGCGGGGATCGGGCTGTACGCCGCCCTGCCCGACCCCTGGGTCGCGGTGGCCGCCGGGGTCGCCGTCATCCTGAACGTCGTAGCCGAGACCGTGTCGTTCAGCCGCGTGATCGAACGCACCCCGCCGCTGCGGTGGGTCGACGCGCTCGGTCGCCGCGCCTGACGCCGAAGTTTCCGGGCGCGATCGAGCACTTCTCGAGCGGAACCCGCGAGAGGGTCACCCGGCCCTGCTACGATGCCAACCCGAGGTGCAGAAACAGCCGAAATACGTCTTCGTGACCGGTGGGGTCGCCTCGGGTCTCGGCAAGGGGATCACCACCGCGTCGCTCGGCCGACTCTTCCGCTCCCGCGGTCTGCGCGTCGCCCTCCAGAAGCTCGACCCCTACGTGAACGTCGACCCGGGGACGATGAACCCGTTCGAGCACGGCGAGGTCTTCGTGCTCGACGACGGCGCCGAGACCGACCTGGACCTCGGCCATTACGAGCGCTTCACCGACGAGAACCTCCACCGGGGCTCGAACCTGACGACCGGCGCCGTCTACAGCTCCGTGATCGCCAAGGAGCGGCGGGGCGACTACCTGGGCAAGACCGTGCAGGTGATCCCGCACATCACCGACGAGATCAAGGATCGGATCCGCAACCACGCCGCCGCCGAGAACGCGGACCTGGTGATCGTCGAGGTCGGAGGGACGGTCGGCGACATCGAATCGCTCCCGTTCCTGGAGGCGATCCGCCAGCTCCGCAACGAGGTCGGCCGCGACCGGTGCGCGTTCGTCCACGTCAGCCTGATGCCGTTCATCGGGCCCTCCGGCGAGCTGAAGACCAAGCCCACGCAGCACTCGGTCAAGGAGCTGCGTTCGCTCGGTCTGCAGCCCGACGCGATCGTGTGTCGTTCGGACCGACCGATCGGGCGCCACCTGAAGGAGAAGATCAGCCTGCTGTGCGACGTGCCGATCAGCGGCGTGGTCTCGGCCCAGGACTCGGACTCGATCTACCGGGTCCCGCTGATCCTGGCGAAGGAGGGGCTCGACACGGAGCTCGCGCAGCACCTACGGATCGACGGCGAGCCCGACATGTCCGAATGGCAGACGCTCGTCGACCGGATCGACGCCGCCGTCGACCCGGTGCGCGTGGCGATCGTCGGCAAGTACGTGAACCTGCGCGACGCCTACCTGTCGGTGATCGAGGCCCTCAAGCACGGCGGGTTCCACCACGGCGTCGACGTCCAGATCGATTGGGTGTCCTCCGACGACGTCGACGAGGGCGACGTCGACCAGATCCTGCGCGACGTGCAGGGCATCGTGGTGCCCGGGGGGTTCGGGTGGCGCGGCGTCGAAGGCAAGCTGGAGGTCGTCCGGTACGCGCGCGAACGCCGCGTTCCGTTCCTCGGGCTCTGCCTCGGGCTCCAGTGCGCGGTGATCGAGTTCGCGCGCAACGTCTGCGGCCTGGAGGGCGCCAACTCCTCCGAGTTCGACCCGGCCACGCCGCACCCGGTGATCGACCTGCTGCCCGAACAGAAGGACGTGACCGATCTCGGCGGCTCGATGCGCCTGGGCGCGCAGCCGTGCCACCTCGTGCCGGGGACCCGCGCGGCGCAGGTCTACGGCGAGCCCGTGGTGTACGAACGCCATCGCCACCGGTACGAGGTCAACCCCGCGTACCACGAGGCGCTCTCGGGCAAGGGTCTCGTGTTCTCGGGCCTGTCGCCGGACGGCCGTCTCGTCGAGATCATCGAGCTCGAGGATCACCCGTTCTTCATGGCGGGACAGTTCCACCCCGAGCTCCGGTCGCGACCGACGCGGCCGCACCCGTTGTTCCGCGAGTTCGTCGGCGCCGCGAAGACGCTCGCGGCCACCGAGCCGGAGCACACGGTCGCGCTGCCGGGCTAGGCTCCACCTGCTCGGCGGGGGCGATGGGCGACGTGGAGCGTTCGGAGACCAGGTACGCGCGTAGCGGCGACCTGAGCATCGCGTACCAGGTCGTCGGCGACGGACCGTTCGACCTCGTGTACGTGCCCGGGTGGGTCTCCAACATCGAGCTGATGTGGGAGGAGCCCGGGCTCGCGAGGTTCCTCGAGCGCCTCGCCTCGTTCTCCCGGCTGATCCTGTTCGACAAGCGGGGGACCGGCCTGTCCGACCCCGTACCGACCGACGGGTTGCCGACGCTCGAGGAACGGATGGACGACGTCCGTGCCGTGATGGACGCCGTCGGGTCGGAGCGGGCAGCGCTGCTCGGGCACTCGGAGGGCGGCAACATGTGCGTCCTGTTCACGGCGACCTACCCCGAGCGCACCACGGCGCTCCTCCTCGTCGGCAGTTACGCCAAGCGGCTCCGCTCGCAGGACTACCCCTGGGCGCCGACCGTCGAGCAGCGTTCGCGCGAGATCGAGGAGACCGAGGCAACCTGGGGATCGCCGGAGGCGTTCGAGGCGCTCGCGCCCAGCAAGGCGAGGGATCGGGCCTTCCAGCGATGGATCGGGCGGTACCTGCGGCAGTCGGCCAGCCCGAAGGCCGCCGCCGCCCTCATGCGCATGAACACCCAGATCGATGTCCGCGACGTCCTTCCGACGATCGGGGTTCCGACGCTCCTGATCTACCGGACGGACGATGCGGACGTGCAGGTGGACGAGGGTCGCTACATCGCCGAGCGGATCCCCGGCTCGAGGTTCGTCGAGCTGCCCGGCATCGATCACCTCATGTGGACCGGCGACACCGATGCCCTCCTCGACGAGATCGAGGGGTTCCTCACGGGCGTTCGCCGAGGACCGGACCCCGACCGCGTGCTCGCGACCGTGTTGTTCACGGACGTGGTGGGGTCGACGGAGACGGCGAACCGCGTCGGGGACCGCGCGTGGCGCTCGCTCCTGGACCGGCACCACCAGGTGATCCGCCATGAGCTCGAGCGGTGGCGCGGCCGCGAGATCGACACCGCGGGCGACGGCTTCCTCGCGACCTTCGACGGTCCTGCGCGAGGGATCAGGTGCGCGGTCGCGGCGACCGAAGGGGTCCGCGACCTTGGGCTGGAGATCCGGGCGGGCCTCCACACGGGCGAGGTGGAGATCGCCGACGGCAACGTGCGAGGCATCGCCGTCCACATCGGCTCCCGGGTGTCGGGCCTTGCGGGCCCGGGCGAGGTCCTGGTGTCGCGGACCGTGGCCGATCTCGTCGCGGGTTCCGGCATCGTCCTGGCCGAACGCGGCGAGCACGATCTGAAAGGTGTGCCCGGGCGGTGGCTCGTCTACGCCGTCGAGTCGGTGTGAGGCAGCTCGGGCGTCGCCGCCGGGTCGGGTACGCTTCCCGCATCCCGGACGTGGGAAGGGCGAGGCCGTGATCGTCGGGGTCCCCAAAGAGGTCAAGGACAACGAGTACCGGGTCGCGCTGACGCCCGAGGGCGCTCGCGAGCTCACCGCGACCGGACACCAGGTCCTGATCCAGGACGGCGCCGGAGCGGGTTCGGGCATCCCCCAGCAGCGCTACGAGCGCGCCGGCGCCGAGATCGTCGCGACGGCGGCCGAGGTCTGGTCGAGCTCCGACATGATCATGAAGGTCAAGGAGCCGGTCGCCTCGGAGTTCGAGCACCTGCGCGAGGGTCAGATCCTGTTCACGTACCTCCACCTCGCGGCGAGCGCGGAGCTCACGCAGGCGCTTGTCGAACGCAAGGTCGCGGCGGTCGCGTACGAGACCGTGCAGCTTCCCGACGGTCGCCTGCCGCTGCTCGCGCCGATGAGCGAGATCGCGGGCCGGATGGCGCCGCACGTCGCCGCGCACCTGTTGGAGAAGGAGTACGGCGGCCGCGGGATCCTGATGGGCGGGGTCTCCGGGGTCCGGCCGGCCAAGGTGTTCGTGCTCGGCGCGGGGATGGCGGGCTCGAACGCGGCCTGGATCGCCGCCGGCATGGAGGCCGAGGTCATCGTGGTCGACACCAACCTGGACCGGCTGCGGTTCATCGACCAGATCCACAAGGGCAGGATCATCACGCTGATGTCGGACCGGCTGACGCTCGAGCAGCGGGTGCGCGAGGCCGACGTCGTCATCGGGTCGGTGCTCGTGCCGGGCGCCCGCGCCCCCAAGCTCATCACGCAGGAGATGATCCGGTCGATGCGCGCCGGCGCGGTGGCGATCGACATCGCGATCGATCAGGGCGGGTGCATGGAGACGTCGCGGATGACCACGCACTCCGATCCGACGTACGTCGTGGACGGCGTGGTCCACTACTGCGTCGGGAACATGCCGGGCGCCGTGCCGAACACGTCGACGTACGCGCTCACCAACGTGACGCTGCCGTACGCGCTCAGGATCGCCGCCAACGGTCTGGAGGACTCGGTGCGCGACGACGCCACCCTCGCCCTCGGCGTCAACGTGATCGCCGGCGAGGTCACCAACCGCGGAGTCGCCGAGGCCCATGGGATGACGTTGACGCCGCTGTCCGCGATCGTCGCCGGGTTGAGCTGAGTCCGACCGGCCCATGCCGGCTCGAGACGCGCTCGCCAAGCAGATCCAACGTTTCCTCGATCACCTGACGGTGGAACGAGGTCTGTCCGTCCACACGGTGGCGGCGTACCGGCGCGATCTCGAACGCTACGCCGCCTTCCTGCGCACCCGGGGGATCACGGACGCCCGCCGCGTCGACGAGCGGGCGGTGACTGCCCACGTGGCGGCGGTGTCGGCCTCGACCTACGGCGACGGGAAGCCGTACCGCGCGACCTCGGTGGTTCGGGCGCTGTCCTCGGTCCGGGCCTTCCACCGCTTCTTGCTGCGCGAAGGCCAGATCTCGAGCGACCCCACCGCGGCGGTGATCCGTCCGAAGCTCCCTCGGTCCCTGCCCAAGCCGCTGTCCGTGGACGACGTCGCGCGCGTGCTGGCGCACCCCGATCGCTCGGCCAAGGGGCTGCGCGACCGGGCGGTGCTGGAGACGCTGTACGGCGCCGGCCTGCGGATCTCCGAGCTCGTCGGTCTCGACGTGGACGATGTCGACCTGGAGGAGGGGAGCGTCCGCGTGCTCGGCAAGGGCGGCAAGGAGCGGGACGTGCCGATCGGCCGGTACGCGCGCGACGCGATCTCGGCGTACCTGACGCAGGGTCCGGCCGCAGATCGCGTCCCCGCGTTCGCGTTCGGCGCTGTTCCTGAACCTCCGCGGGGGGCGCCTGACCCGCCAGGGGTGCACCGGGATCGTCCAGCAGCACGTGGCGGGCGCCGGCATCCGCACGAAGGTCAGCCCGCACACGTTCCGGCACTCGTTCGCGACCCACCTGCTCGAAGGGGGCGCCGACGTGCGGGTGGTCCAGGAGCTGCTCGGGCACGCGAGCGTAGCCACCACCCAGGTCTATACGCTGGTGACCAGGGAGCATCTGCGGGAGGTCTATTTCACGTCCCACCCGCGGGCGCGCGCGACCAGGAGGGACTCCGCGTGATCGAACCGGCCAAGCTCGCCGAGCTGCGCGAGGCGCTCGAGGAGCAGCGCGAGAACCTGCGCAAGGAGATCGCGGAGCAGGGCGGCGACCCCGATTCGGACGACGCGGCGATCGACGTCGAACGTGGGTTCGCGGACAGCGCCCACTCGACCGCCGAACGCGCCCGGCTGCTCTCGGTGATGAAGGCGCTCCGAGCCAACCAGCGGTGGGTGAACCGCGCGCTGAAGAAGATGGAGCTCGGCACCTACGGCGTGTGCGAGCGGTGCGGCAACCCGATCGCGATCGAGCGCCTCGAGGCGCTGCCGTGGGCGATCTTGTGCATCGACTGCGCTCACCTGGGCGAGGGTCGCTGAGGTGACGACCGACGCCGGTGGCACACCGAAGGTCCCGCGCGTCCTGATCCTGGTCTGCGACTCGTTCGGGGTCGGCGGGGCGCCGGACGCCGAGGCGTACGGCGACGAGGGCTCGGACACGCTCGGCAACACGGCCGCCGCCGTCGGCGGGATCCACGCGCCGAACCTCGGCGCGCTCGGGCTGGGGATGCTGACGAGGATCGAGGGCGTCGAGCCGCGCGCCGAACCCGGCTCCGCGCACGGCCGGCTCACCGAACGTTCGGCGGGCAAGGACACGACGACCGGGCACTGGGAGATGACCGGGATCGTCCTGACCGAACCCTTCCCGCTCTACCCGGACGGGTTCCCGCCCGAGATCATCCAAGCGTTCGAGCAGGCGATCGGTCGCGAGGTCCTCGGCAACGTCCCCGCCTCGGGCACCGAGATCATCGCGCAGCTCGGCGAGGAGCACCTGCGCACCGGCAGGCCGATCGTCTACACGAGCGGCGACTCGGTGTTCCAGGTCGCGACGCACACGGACGTGGTCCCGCTGCCGACGCTCTACGAATGGTGCCGCGTCGCCCGGCGCCTGTTGACCGGCACCCACAACGTGGGGCGCGTGATCGCGCGTCCGTTCACGGGGGAGCCCGGCGCGTTCGTCCGGCGCCCCGAGCGACGCGACTTCTCGGTCCCGCCGCCCGGACCGACGCTGCTCGATCGCTGCGTCGAGCACGGCGTCGCGGTCTACGGGGTCGGCAAGATCCAGGACATCTTCGCGCAGCAGGGGCTGACCGAGGCGCGCTACTCGGACTCGAACGATCACGGCGTCGATCTCACCATCGACTTCCTGCGCCGGCCCGGCCCGGCGCTCGTGTTCAGCAACCTCGTCGACTTCGACAGCAAGTACGGTCACCGCAACGACCCCGAGGGCTACGCGCACGCGATCGAGGCGCTCGACGTCCGGATCCCCGAGCTGATCGGCGTGCTCGGCGGCGGGGTGCTGTTCCTGACCGGTGACCACGGGTGTGACCCGACGACGCCACCCACCGATCACTCGCGCGAACGCACCCCGCTGCTCGGGGCGGGGCTCGACGGTGGTCCGTTCGACATCGGCGACCGCGAGACGTACGCCGACCTCGGCGCCACGGTCGCCGAGCTCCTCGGCGTGCCGTGGGACCTGGAGGGCTCGAGCTTCGCGTCGGGGATCGGCGCGTGAACGACCCCCGCGACGTGGTCGCCGCCAAGCGCGACGGCCGCACGCTGGATCCCGACGAACTCCGGTCGTTCGTCCTGGGGTACGCCCGCGGCGAGATCCCCGACTACCAGGCCGCGGCCCTGCTGATGGCCGCGTTCATCAACGGCCTGGACGCCTCCGAGACGCTCGCCCTCACGCGCGCGATGGTCGACTCGGGCGTGACACTCCCGCTCGAGCGCATCTCGCGGCCGAAGGTCGACAAGCACTCGACCGGTGGCGTGGCCGACGGCGTGACGCTCGTGTTCGCGCCGATCGCGGCGTCGCTCGGGCTCGCGGTGGCCAAGCTCTCCGGCCGCGGGCTCGGGCACACCGGCGGGACCCTCGACAAGCTCGAGTCGATCCCGGGCCTGCGAACGGACCTGGATCCGGACACGTTCGAACGCCAGGTGGAGGAGGTCGGTTCGGCGGTGGCCGCGCAGACCGCCGACCTCGTGCCGGCCGACGGTGCCCTGTACGCGCTCCGGGACGCCACGGCGACCGTCCCGTCGGTCCCGTTGATCGCGGCGAGCGTGATGTCGAAGAAGCTCGCGATCGGCACCGACCTGGTGCTGCTGGACGTGAAGACCGGGAGCGGTGCGTTCATGAAGACCCCCGAGGACGCGGCCGAGCTCGCGGAGGCTTGCACCGCCCTCGCGCAGGACTGGGGGCGTCCGACCCGAGCGGCGGTGACCGACATGTCGCAGCCGCTCGGCGAGGCGATCGGGAACGCGCTCGACGTGATCGAGGCAGTCCGGCTGCTGCGCGGCGAGCTGCACGGTCGCCTGCGCGACGCGGCGGTGATGTTCGCAGGCGAGGCGGTGTCGCGGCTCTCGGACGTCCCGATGGGGGAGGGGCGGGCACGAGCCGCGACGGCGCTCGACTCGGGCGAGGCGGTCGAGGCGTTCCGCGCGATGGTGCAAGCCCAGGGCGGCGACCCACACGTCGTGGACGATCCCGAGGGCGTCCTGCCGGCGGCACCCGTCCGGCGACCGATCGCGGCCGAGCGGGCGGGCACGCTGGCGGCCGTCGATGCCGAGGCGCTCGGACGCGCGAGCGGCGAGCTCGGGGCGGGGAGGAAGAAGAAGGGAGACCCGATCGACCCGGCGGTGGGCATCGTCTTCCTCCCGAAGGTGGGCGACCGCCTGGAGGCCGGACAGGAGCTCGGGCAGGTCCACGCCCGAACCGACGCCGGCGCCGAGACGTGCATCCGATCGGTCCTGGCCGCGATCACGCTCTCGGACGGTCCGGTCGACCCGCCGCCGCTCGTCTACGGGTGGCACGGCTAGTGGCCGACCTCAAGTTCGCGCTCTATCTCGGCGTCTCGCTGGTGCCCGCGCTCGTCCTGCACGAGTACGCGCACGCGTTCGTCGCCGTTCGGTTGGGCGACCCGACCCCGAAGCGCTGGGGCCGGCTCACCCTGAACCCGAAGCCCCTGATCGACCCGTTCGGCTCGCTGATCCTGCCGGCGCTCGCGCTGATCCTGGTCGCCGCGCGAGGGCTCCTGCTGCTCCCCGTGTTCGCCTACGCCAAACCGATGCCGGTGGACCCGACCTTCTTCAAGAACCCTCGGCGCGACATGAACCTGGTCGTGCTCGCCGGCCTGCTCGCGAACATCGTGCTCGCGTTCCTCGCTGGTCTCGTGATCAGGGTCGTCGGGGTGACGGGGGAGCTCGGGACGTTCGCGTTCGCCTGGCTGATCGTGAACGCGTTCATGTTCGGGTTCCAGCTGATGCCGGTGCCGGGCCTGGACGGCGCGAAGCTCCTGGCGCCGTTCCTGCCCCCTCGCCCACGCGAGGTGTTCGTGAACGCCGAGCAGTACCTCGTGCTGTTCGTCCTGGTGATCTTCTTCATCCTGTCCGGCCCGCTCCTGTCCATCGTGAACGCGTTCGCCAACGTGGCCTGCAACCTCGCCGCCGGCATCGACTGCCTGGGCTGACGGCTCCCGGACCCGGCCGTCCCGGGCGCTATCATCGGCCGCATCGTGGGCGACGCGGCGACGGGCACGGGCGGCAGGATCAGGATCTTCTCCGGGATCCAGCCGACGGGCGCCAAGCACCTGGGCAACCTGATCGGCGGGGTGCGTCAGTACGTCGAGGGGCAGGAACGAGGGGAGAGCATCTACTGCCTGGTCGACCTGCACGCGATCACCGTGCCGCACGACCCGGAGGCGCTGCGGCGCCAGGTCCACGACACCGTCTCGATCCTGATCGCGGCCGGGCTCGACCCGGACCGATGCGTCCTGTTCCGGCAGAGCGACGTCGCCGAGCACGCCTACCTGTGCTGGCTGCTGGCCAGCGTCACCGCGTTCGGCGAGCTGAACCGGATGACGCAGTTCAAGGAGAAGTCCGCGGACCAGAAGGACTTCGTCTCCGCCGGCCTGTTCTTCTACCCGGTGCTGCAGGCGGCGGACATCCTCGCCTACCAGACCGACGAGGTGCCCGTGGGCGAGGACCAGAAGCAGCACATCGAGCTTGCCCGAACGGTCGCCGAACGCTTCAACTCGCGCTACGGCGATCTGTTCACCGTCCCGCGGCACCGGATCCCGGAGGTGGGGGCGCGGATCCTCGACCTCCAGAACCCGGACAAGAAGATGTCCACGACCGGCGGGTCGGAGCAGGGGACGGTCTTCATCCTCGACCCGCCCGAGGTGGTCGCCCGCAAGTTCAAGTCGGCGGTCACCGATTCCGGCCGGGAGATCACACGGGCAGCCGACAAGCGCGGGATCTCGAACCTGATCGAGATCGCGGCCGTCGTGCGCGACGTCGCGCCCGAGGACGTCGAACGCGAGTACGCCGACGACCCCGGCTACGCGCGGTTCAAGGACGACGTGGGGGCGGCCGTCGCGGGGTACCTGCGGCCGATCCAGGACGCGTACGGGTCGATCCGCTCGGACGAGGCGCGGCTCGAGTCGATCCTGCGGGAGGGGGCCGCCAAGGCCCGCGCGATCGCTGCCAAGACCGTCGAGACCGCGGCCGACCGGATGGGTCTCGGACCCAGACCGGGGGCGGGATGACGCCCGCGGCCGGCCCCGGGTCCGCCGAGAGCCCGAGCGGCGGCGCGTTCGCGGTCGAGCTCCCGGTCTTCACGGGTCCGTTCAGGGTGCTCGCCGACCTGATCCTCGAGCAGAAGATCGACGTCTGCGACGTCTCGATCGCGACCGTCACCGACGGGTTCCTCGCGCACTCGAAGGAGGCGGAGGGCTGGTCGCTGGACGAGGCGACGTGGTTCCTCGCGGTGTGCGCGATCATGCTCGAGCTCAAGGTCGGCCGTCTGATGCCGCGGCACGAGGTCGTGGACGAGGAGGACCTACTCGGCGTCTCGCCGGATCTGGTCTACGCGCGTTCGATCGAGCTCGCGGCGTTCCGCACGGTCGCGCTCGAGATCGCGAAGGGGCTCGACGAGGAGAGCCTGCGGTTCACGCGCGAGGCCGGCCCGCCCGCCGAGTTCGCGCACCTGTACCCCGACGTGCTGGAGGACGTGACCGCCGAGGACCTCGCTCGGATCGCGGCCGTGGTGCTCCGCCCGCCGCCGCTGCTGGACCTGTCGCACGTGACGCCGATCCGCTACACGATGGCCGAGGCCGTCGAGGCCGTGCGGGGCCACCTGGGGCGGCTCGGTCAGGCGTCGTTCCGCGATCTGGTGGCGGACTGCGACGAGCGGATCCAGATCGTCGTGCGGTTCCTCGCGCTGCTCGAGCTCTACCGCGAGGGCATGGTCGACCTCGCGCAGGCGGCGACGTTCGGCGAGATCGACGTGCGGTGGGAGGGTGAGGCCGCGTGAGCGATCACGGCTCGTCCCTGCGGTCGCTCGAGGCGTTGCTGTTCATCTCGGACGAACCGGTCACCTCGGCCGTGCTCGCCCAGGCGCTCGGCACCGGACGCACCGAGGTGGATGCGTGGTGCGAGGAGCTCGCCCGCGGCTACGAGGAGCGAGGCGCCGGCGTCACGCTCCGCAACGTGGCCGGCGGGTGGCGGCTCACGACGCATCCCGAGGCCGCACCGGTGGTCGAGCAGTTCGTGCTGGCGTCGCGCCACGTCCGGCTCACGAAGGCGGCGCTCGAGACGCTCTCGATCGTCGCGTACAAGCAGCCGGTCACGCGGCACCAGATCTCGGGGATCCGCGGCGTGAACTCCGAGGGCGTCCTGCGCGCGCTCGTCGACCGGGGGCTCGTGGCCGAGGTGGGACGCGAGGAGACCCCGGGCCGCCCGGTCCTGTACGGGACGACGCCCGAGTTCCTCGAGCGTCTCGGGCTGCCGTCGCTCTCGGCGCTGCCAGCGCTCGCGCCGCTGCTGCGCGCGGGCGCCGGGGACGCGGAGGCCGAGACGGCCGGCGCCGACTGACGGCGGATGCCCGTCGAGCGGCTGCAGCGTTCGCTCGCCCGCGCCGGGTTCGGGTCGCGCCGCGCGTGCGAGGAGGTGATCGCCGCCGGCCGTGTCCAGATCAACGGGACGGTCGCGACACTGGGCGACCGGCTCGACCCGGCTGTCGACGAGGTCCGGGTCGACGGCTCGAAGGTCAACGTCGACCCCGAGCTCCGAACGTTCGCGCTCCACAAGCCGCGCGGCGTGACGACGACGATGCGCGACCCGCATGCCGAACGCGATCTCACCGGCTTCCTCCCCAAGGGCGTCCACGTGTTCCCGGTGGGTCGCCTCGACCGGGACACGGAGGGGCTCCTGCTGCTGACCAACGACGGATCGCTCGCGCACCGGTTGACGCACCCTCGGTACGCGATCGAGAAGGAGTACCTGGCGGAGGTGGGCAAGCCCCCGTCGAACCGCCAGCTCTCGCGCCTGCGTCGCGGCGTGGAGCTCGACGACGGGACCGCGAAGGCGGTCGACGCTCGTTCGGCGGGAGGTGCGAGCGGACGCGGCGGCGCGAGCGGACGCGGTGGGGTCAGACTGGTGATGGTCGAGGGGCGCAAGCGCGAGGTCCGCAGGATGCTCGACGCGGTCGAGCTCCCGGTGCGCCGACTGGTCCGCGTCCGTGTCGGGCCGATCCGCCTGGGCAAGCTGGGTCCCGGCGAGGTCCGCGAGCTCGAACCCGAGGACGTCCGGGCGCTGTACCGCGCGGCCGGTCTCTGATCCGCTGCCCGAACCGTTCGTGACCGCCGGCGAGCCCTGCCTGTAGCCTTTGCCGACATCGGTGTGGTGGAGGCGTTCGGTGAGCGAGGTCAGGGTTCGAGCGGCGCGCGGGGCGATCCACGTCGACGAGGATTCGTCCGACGAGGTGCTCTCGGCGACCGAGCGTCTGCTCACCCAGATGCTCGAACGCAACGAGGTCGGCGCCGACGACATCGTGAGCGCGTTCTTCACGGTTACCGACGACCTGCGCTCCGTCTTCCCGGCGGAGGCGGCGCGACGGATGGGTCTCGGCCGCGTACCCCTGCTCTGCGCGCAGGAGATCCCGGTCGAGGGTTCGATGCGCGGGGTGATCCGGGTCCTGCTGCAGTTCCACACGGCGCGCGGCCCCGCCGAGGTCAAGCACGTGTACCTCGACGGCGCGGAGACGCTGCGCGATGACCTCGGCTGAACGCGTCGCGGTCGTCGGGACCGGGCTGATCGGCACCTCGATCGCGATGGCGGCCGTCCGGGCGGGGGAGGCGGTCCGGGGGTTCGACGCCGATCCCGACGCCCTGGCCCGGGCCGCCGAACGCTCCGGGCTCACCCCGTCGGCGTCGCTCGAGGAGTGCGTGGCGGGGGCGACGCTCGTCTTCGTGTGCACCCCGATCCCGGCGCTGGCCGACCTGGTGGCCCAGATCCTGCGGCTCGCCCCGGACGCGATCGTGACGGACGTAGGGAGCGTGAAGACCCGGGTGATGACCGGCGTCGAGGCGGGCGCCGATCCCGGGCACCTGGATCGCTACGTCGGGGGGCACCCGATGGGCGGTTCGGAGCGGTCGGGGCCCGAGCACGCCTCGGCGTCGGTCCTGGACGGGGTGGTCTGGGTGCTCTCGCCGGCTCCGGCCGTGCCGGAGGCGACGGTGACCCGCCTGGCGGCGTGGGTGGAGAAGGTCGGAGCCCGCCCGGTCCCGATGGATCCCGAACGCCACGACCGACTGGTGGCGATGGTGAGCCACCTACCGCAGGTGGCCTCGACCGCCCTGATGGGCCTGGCGGCCTCCGAGGAGGCGGGAGAGCCCGAGATCCTGCTCCTCGCCGCGGGTGGGTTCCGCGACCTCACGCGGCTCGCGGCCTCGAGCCCGCACCTGTGGAGCGACATCCTGCTCGCGAACGGCGACGCGATCGTGCGGGCGATCGACCTGTACATCGCCCGCCTCACGCGCCTGCGCGCGCTGATCGACGCCGCCGACGCGGGCGAGGTCGAGCGCGCGTTCGGCGAGGCCAAGCGGGCGCGGCTCTCGCTCGCCGCCAAGCCTCAGGTGAAGGCCGGGGTCGCGGTCCTGCAGGTCCCGGTGCCCGACCGCCCCGGGGTCCTGGCCGAGGTCACGTCGACGATGAGCGACGCGGGCGTGAACATCGAGGACCTGCAGATCGTGCACTCGCCGGAGGGCGGCCAGGGGACCGTGCACCTCACGGTGGCCGCCGACGCGGCCGAGGACGCCGAGCGCGCCCTGCGCGAGCGCTGGTTCGAGCCCCAGCGACTGGCGTGAGGCCGGTGCGCGCGACCGTCCACCCGGGTGCGTTCGACGGCGGGGAGACCTCCGTGCCCGGGGACAAGTCGATCGCCCATCGATGGTTGATCCTCGCCGCCACCGCGCTCGGCCGGAGCGAGCTCCGAGGGCTCCCCGGTGCCCTCGACGTGAAGGCCACGGCGAGCTGTCTGGCTGCGATCGTGCGCGAGGATGCTCGAGATGCACTCGAGGGTTGGGCTTCGGATCCGGGCCCCCAGGCAGACGGTGACCGTTCCACGACGAACGACCCTCGACCTCGAGGGCCAGACCTCGTGCTCGAGGGGTACGGTCGAGCTTCGCTTCACCCCGCCGACGCCCCGCTGGACTGCTCGAACTCGGGCACGACGATGCGCCTGTTGGCCGGCGTGCTCGCCTCCGCTCCATTCCCCACCGAGCTGCGCGGCGACGCGAGCCTGCACGCTCGGCCGATGGAACGGGTCGCCCTGCCGCTGCGGGCGATGGGCGCCGACGTCCGAACGACGGACGGGCACCCGCCGCTCGCGGTCCGCGGCGGCCGGCTCCGCGGGATCGAGCACCGGACCGAGGTCCCGAGCGCTCAGGTCAAGAGCGCCGTCCTGCTCGCCGGTCTGGCCGCGGAGGGTTCGACCACGGTCCGCGAGCCGGCCCCGACCCGCGACCACACAGAACGAGCGCTGGCGGCGCTCGGCGCCCCGGTCTCGTTCGAGCCCGGGCTGGCGTCCGTCCGGGCGTTCGAGCACGAGGGGTTCGCGGCCGCGGTGCCCGGCGACGTCTCGTCGGCCGCGTTCCTGGTCGGAGCGGCCGTCCTCACGGGCGCAGCCCTTGAGATCGAGGGTGTGGGGCTGAACCCGACCCGGACACGCTTCCTCGAGGTGCTGGCGCGCATGGGTGCATCGCTCGGGTCTCGGATCGAACGCGAGGAGCTCGGCGAGCCCGTCGGAACCCTCGAGGTCGAACCGGGGCCGCGGCTGGTCGGGACGACGATCGACGCCGACGAGCTCCCGCTGGTGATCGATGAGGTGCCGGTCCTGGCGGTCGTAGCCGCGAACGCGAGCGGCCCGACGCGGTTCCGGGGCGGCGCCGAGCTCCGGCTCAAGGAGAGCGACCGGCTCGGCGGGCTCGCGGAGGCGATCAGAGTGCTCGGGGGGGCGGCGGAGCTCGAGGGCGACGACCTGATCGTGGGTGGTGGAGGGCTGGCCGGCGGGGAGGCAGACGCCCGCGGGGACCATCGGATGGCGATGGCGTTGGCCGTGGGCGCGCTCGGGGCCAGGGGCCCGGTCTCGGTCCGGGGGATCGAGGCGGCGGAGGTGTCCTTCCCGAGGTTCGAGCGGCTGCTGGTCTCGCTCGGGGCCAGGATCGAGGTCTCGTCGTGACGACCGTGATCGCGATCGACGGGGCCGCGGGGACCGGGAAGAGCACGCTCGCCCATCGGCTGGCGGCCGAGCTCCGTCTGCCCTACGTGAACACCGGGTTGATGTACCGGGCGCTCGCGCTCCGTGCCCATCGCGAGGGGGTCTCGACCGAGGACGCCTCGGCACTCGAACGTCTGGCGCGCGCGCTGAGGTTCGAGCTCGACTCGAGCGTTCGGCCGCCCGAGCTCAGGATCGACGGTGAGCCTCCCGAGGCGGCGCTCACGTCCGCCGAGGTCGAGTCGAGCGTGTCTGCGGTTTCGCGTCACCCTGAGGTCCGCGCGGTGCTCCGCCGGGAGCAGCGCCGCCTCGCCGCGGGCGGCGCCGTCATGGAGGGACGGGACATCGGTTCGGTGGTCGCGCCCGACGCGAAGCTCAAGCTGTTCCTGCAGGCCCACCCCGACGAGCGGGTCGGCCGGCGGGCGCTCGAACGCGACAAGGACCCGGAGCACGTCGCCCGGGCGCTGGACACCCGCGACCGGCAGGACGCTCGGACGAACCCGTTCGTGCCGGCGCCCGACGCGATCGTGCTCGACACGACCGAGCTGTCGCCGGACCAGGTCGCCGACCGCGCGGTCGCCCTGGCTCGCGAGCGTGGGCTCGAGCCGTGAGGGCGCCCGCCATCGCCGTGGTCGGCCGCCAGAACGTCGGCAAGTCGACGCTCGTGAACCGCCTGTTCGGCTCGCGCGAGGCGATCGCGCACGAGATGCCCGGGGTCACCCGGGACCGGGTCGAGCTCGAGACCACGTGGGGGGACCGAACCCTCAAGCTCATCGACACGGGTGGGTTCGCGCACGACGCGAAGGGGATCGAGGCGCTCGTCTCGGACCAGGCGGAGCGGGCGGCGCGGGAGGCCGACGTCGTGCTGCTCGTCGTCGACGTCCAGACCGGCCCCGTCGAGGAGGACGCGCTGCTCGCCCGGCGGCTCCGCCGCGCGGACGTGCCGGTCCTGGTGGTGGTCAACAAGGTCGACACCGAGCGCGACGAGAGCGACGTGCCCGTCTTCCTCACGCTCGGGCTCGGGGACCCGGTCCCGGTCTCCGCGCTGCACGGGCGGGGTTCGGGCGACCTGCTCGACCAGCTCGTGGCCGTCCTGCCCGACGAGGAGACGGAAGAGGCCGTGGAGCCGGAGGAGCCGCGGTTCGCGATCGTCGGCCGGCCGAACGTCGGCAAGTCGAGCCTGTTCAACCGGCTGGTGGGGGAGGAGCGCTCGGTCGTGTTCGAGGAGGCGGGCACGACCAGGGACGCCGTGGACGCGCTCGTGACCTGGCCGGACGGCCCCGTTCGGTTCGTCGACACCGCGGGCTTCCGAAGGCCCTCCAAGGTCCAGGGCGTGGAGTACTACAGCTTCCTGCGGGCCGAGCGCGCGATCGAACGGGCGCACGTCGCCCTGCTCGTGCTCGACGCCTCCCAGGGGTTCACGGGCGAGGACAAGCGGATCGCCGCCCGGGTGATGGAGGTCGGCCGAGGGCTGGTCGTGGTCGCGAACAAGTGGGACCTGATCGAGGAGCGCGATCGGGCCTTCAAGGAGCTCGCCGAGCTGCTCGCGCCCTACGCGCGGGCGCCGATGCTGCGGACCTCGGCGATCGGGGGCACCGGCGTCCACCGCCTTCCGGCCGTCCTGTCGCAGGTCCACGAGCGCTGGAACCGCAGGGCGCCCACGGCGAGGGTCAACGAGGTCGTGGCCGCCGCGCAGGCCGAACAGCAGGCGCCGGGCGGGATCCGGTACCGGTACGCCACGCAGGTGGCCGCCGCGCCCCCGCGGTTCGTGCTGTTCGGGGCCGCGCCCCCCGCGGCGAGCTACCAGCGGTTCCTCGAGGGCCGTCTGCGCCGCGCCCTCGACCTCGAGGGCGTCCCGATCGTCATCCGCTTCCGCCAGGGCCGGCGCCGCCCCCGCTAACGCGTCTCGGCACGTCGCAGGGCCCGGCTCGGACCCGGCGGGTAGACTCCGCGGCACGGGCCGTGGCGCAGCTTGGTTAGCGCGTCTGACTGGGGGTCAGGAGGTCGCGGGTTCGAATCCCGGCGGCCCGACGAGAAAGTGCAGGTCAGCGGGGGTGTGCCTTCCCCGCCCCGCTGGCCGACTCGGCAGGGTGCAACCCGTATCGCCGCGCACCCGGCCGGTGGCCCAGACCTTGCACGAGAACGGTCCCGGTGTGGGGACGTAGGCGCACTACGCGATACGCATGGCGTGAGTCGGAGGGGCCCCCGCTAGGGTCCGCAGGGGCGACGGAGAGGGAGGGCGTGCGAGCCAACGGAGGACGGAATACTCGATCGGCGACGCTCGTCGCGCTGACGCTCGTCGCCACGATCATGAGCATCGTGATCGCTCCGTCTTCCCCCGCGGCGACCCGAACCCTCACGTTCCTCCCGACCGCCGATACGACGGTGCGAGCCGATGAACCAACCACGACCGGTGGCTCGGCGACGTCTCTCTCAGCAGACAACTCCCCCGTGCGGTACTCGTTCATGCGCTTCACGGTCTCGGGAGTGGGAGCCGACAGCGTCGAGAGCGCGAAGCTCCGCCTCTACGTGACCGACGGCGCGGCCGTCGGTGGGGTGTTCTCCCGTGTAGCCGACACGACGTGGAGCGAGAGCACCATGAACTGGAACTCGCAACCGCCCGCCGATGCCACGCCGCTGGGGACGCTGGGCGCGATCTCGAGCGGGACCTGGTACGAGGTCGACCTGTCGACCCTCGTGACGGGAGACGGCCAGTTTGGTCTCCGCATCTCCACGCCATCGAGCGACAAGATCTCGTTCCGATCGAAGGAAGGCAGCGTAGGCTTCCGTCCGGAGCTCGTCGTCGCGGTCGGGCCGCCCGCCGACGTGGCGGCGCCGACCGCCTCGATCTCGTCGCCCTCATCGGGCGCGACCGTGAGCGGATCGGTCGACGTCGGCGTGGATGCCGCGGACGACGTCGGGGTCGTCTCCATGGACCTGCTGGTCGACGGGCAGACGGTCGGGACCGATACGACGGCGCCCTACCTGTTCGCATGGGACTCATCGTCCGTCGCCAACGGCGCCCATGAGCTCACCGCGGTGGCACGCGATGCCGCGGGGAATGTGGGCGCATCCGGGCCGGTCGCCGTGCTCGTCGACAACGTGGCGGACACCAGCCCCCCCACGGCCCCCACCCAACTGGTGGCGAACGCGACCGGCCCGACCCGCGTGGAGCTCTCCTGGACGGCGAGCCAGGACAACGTCGGCGTGGCTGGATACGTGATCCTCCGCGACGACGTCGAGATCGGGAGCACGACGGGGACCACCTACAGCGACGACGGCGTGAGCGCGAACACCAGCTATCGGTACACGGTCGTGGCGTTGGACCCGACCGGGAACCGGTCGGCTCCCTCGGGGCCGGCCAACGTGACAACCCCTTCCATTCCCCCGTCGCCCACCTCGTTCACCTTCGCGGCGGCCGGGGACTTCGGCACGACGTCGAGGGCGACGGCCAGCCTCGCGAACTTGAACGCCTCCGAGACGGATTTCTTCTTGGCCCTGGGTGACCTCGACTACGACGAGACGCCTACCGACGCCGCCTGGTGCGACTGGGTGAAGGCCGGGTTGCCGACGCTCGGGCCGACGTACCCGTTCGAAATCGTCTCCGGGAACCACGAGGACCAGAATGGCGCCGACGGCTACATCCTGAACCATGCCGCGTGCTTGCCGGACCGGCTGGGATCGACCCTGGGTGTGGAACAGCAGTACGGGGCCGAGTACTTCTTCGACTATCCGGCGGGCGCTCCCCTGATGCGGGTCTTCATGATCTCGCCCGACCTCACGATCGAGAACGTCACCTACAAGTACGCGCTCAACGACGCGCACTACCGGTGGCTCTCGGACTCCATCGACGCGGCCCGCGCGGAAGGCATCAAATGGGTGATCGTCGGGATGCACTACCCGTGCATCTCCGCGTCGAACTCAGGCTGCCCGATCGGTCAGCCGCTGTTCAACCTCCTGCTCCAGAAGAAGGTCGACCTGGTCCTGGGTGGCCACCACCACAACTATCAACGGAGCAAGCAACTCGCCCTCGCGCCCGGGACCTGCCCGTCGTTCGTGATCGGCGGGTTCGATCAGGATTGCGTGGTCGACTCCGGGGCCGGAGTCATGGCGAAGGGGGCGGGCACCGTCGTCCAGGTGGTCGGGACGTTCGGACGCTCGGGCTCGTCGATCAAGCCGGACGACCCCGAACTCCCATACTTCGTGACCACGGCCGGTACGGGGAACGGCTTCATGCGGTACACGGTCACCCCCGATCGGCTCGACGCGATCTTCGTGCCGAGCGTCGGGAGCGTCACGGATTCCTTCACGATCAGCGCGAACGGGACGCAGAACGGGGATGTGACCCCGCCGACGGCTCCGTCGAACCTCGTCGCGACCCCGGTCGGCGGCGACCAGGTCGACCTGTCCTGGACCCAGAGCACCGATGCCGTCGGCGTCGACCACTACACCGTCATCCGAGATGGCGTGGCGGTCGGCACGACGAGCGGAACGTCCTACTTCGACACGTCGCTGACGCCGGGAAAGACCTATTCGTACGTGGTCCGGGCCTCCGATCTGGCCGGGAACGTCTCGGCGTCGTCCAACACCGCTACCGCGACCACGGCGCCCGGGAGCGAGCTCACGTTCGCCCCGACGGCCGACGCCACGATCCGCGCGGGCGCCCCCACCACGAACTATGGCACGAGCTCGTCGCTCTCGATCGACTCCTCACCGAGCGAACACGGGCTGATGAAGTTCGCGGTGACGGGCATCGGCGCCCGCACGGTGGCAACCGCGAGACTGCGACTGTTCAACGTGGGTGCGTCCGACACCGGGGGCGTGTTCTCGGCCACCTCGAACGCGAGCTGGACCGAGACCGGCGTGACGTGGGACAACGCTCCCGCCGCCGTCGGCCCGCCCGTCGCATCCCTCGGCGCGGTCGGCACCAACACGTGGTACGAGGTCGACCTCTCGAGTCTCGTTCGGAGTGACGGTGTGTATAGCCTTCGCATCGCAACGCCCTCGACGGACGGCGCGAAGTGGCGTTCTCGGGACGCCGGGCCGGAGTTCACGCCGCGACTGGTCGTCACCCTGCTGCCGTAGTCGTATCCCATCAGCGCCGGTCGCTGAGGGACCCGCCGGACGCCGGTCAGGCCATCTGCACGGAGCGCTTCGCGAGTCCCCTGAAGAGCCTCGACCGCCGTGTGGGGAGATCGCTTCCTGCGTGCACGTCGCAGACGCCCATCCTGCCCGGACGGTACGCGGCAGTAGCGGCGTAGAGCGCCAGTCCGGTCTTGCGGTACCTGAACGCACGTTCTCGGGCTTCAAGGGGCCGTTCCCGTCGCATCTTCCGTGCCTGCGTGGTCGTATTGCGCCGATCCGGGGTACACGCGTTCCCAGACGATCTGCGCCGGTTCCTGGACTACGTCGAAGGCGACCGGTTGGCCCCGCTGTACCACCTCGCAGCGATGACCGGGCTCAGGCGTGGGGAGGTCCTGGGACTGCGTTGGAGCGACCTCGACCTCCACGCACGAACCCTCAAGGTCGAGCAGACTCTAGTCGTGGTCGAGGGTCGGGCGGTGTTCTCGACGCCGAAGACCGACGCCGGACGGCGAACGGTCGCCCTCGATCCGAGGACGGTTGAGACTTTGCGAGCGCACCGAGCCGCGCAGGGACGCGAGCGTCTGGCCGCTGGTTCGGTCTGGCAGGACTCGGGGCTCGTGTTCACCCGGCCCGATGGAAGGCCGCTACCCCCGGACTGGGTCTACAAGCGGTTCTCGTCGCTCGTGATGGCCGCAGGGCTGCCCGTGATCTCGTTCCACGGACTGCGCCACACCGCAGCGACGCTGCTCCTGGGGCGGGCGTGGACCTCAAGCTGGCCTCCTCCAGGTTGGGGCACTCGAGCGTGAGGTCACGGGCGACACCTACATGCACGTCGAGCGATCGATGGACGAGGACGCGGCTGCTCGGGCGGCGGCGCTGGTCCTGGGCGAGATCGGTGGGGGAGCGTGAAGGCGTCTCGGAAGCGGAAGCGCGAGAAGTCCGACCTGTAAGACGCGTCGCAGCCATCGTGGCGCTCGTTGCCCTGACCGGCTGCTCATCCTCGGAGCCGACGGAGACCGCACCTGCTCAGACCGGCCCCACAGAGAACCCGACGGGAGCGACAGGGTCGGAGGCCATCGGGGAACCGGCCAACGTCACGCGTGTGATCGACGGCGACACGATCGAGGTCGCGCTCGACAACGAGATCGTCGCCGTTCGCCTGATCGGAATCGACACGCCGGAGACCGTCGACCCTTCGGAACCTGTCGGGTGCTACGGACCGGCGGCTTCGAGGTTCACGACGGATGCTCTCCAAGGTCGGCCCGTTCGGCTCGAGTTCGACGTCGAGCGACTTGGCCGCTACGGCCGCACGCTCGCGTACGTGTGGCTCGGCTCCGAGCTGTTCAACGAGACGCTCGTCGCTCGCGGGTTCGCTCGGGTGACCACGTATCCGCCGAACGTGAAGTACGTGGATCGCTTCATCGCCGCATAGCGGGACGCCCGGAGCCACGACCGTGGGCTCTGGGGAGCTGCCTGCAACGAGCCGTAGGAACCCGCCGGGTGTGAACAAGGGTGTGAACGGACCCACCGTCACGTAGCGGTACTGAGCGGTACGGATGGGGGAGTGGGACCGTACTCACAGGCACGGAAACGCACTCACCGACACCCAACAGCACATAACCCACGGGACTGGGGGTCAGGAGGTCGCGGGTTCGAATCCCGCCGGCCCGACGTGATGGTAGGTTCGCCGCGCCATGAGCGAGGCGGCCCAGACCGACCGCATCCTGACGATCCCGAACGTCCTCTCCTTCCTCCGCATCGCGCTGATCCCCGTATTCGTCGCGCTGATCGTCGACCCGGACACCACGCGCGCCGGGCTCGTGCTGTTCGTGATCGTGGTTGCCACCGACTGGGTGGACGGGGCGCTCGCCCGCGCCACGGGGCAGGTGTCCGACCTCGGCAAGATCCTGGACCCCGTCGCCGACCGGCTGGCGATCGCCGCGGGCCTGATCGCCCTCGTGATCGTCGATGCCTTCCCGTTGTGGGCCGCGCTGCTGATCCTGATCCGGGACGTCGCGGTGCTGATCGCCGGGCTCGTCCTGCTCTCGAAGCGCCGAACCCGGATCGACGTGCGACCCATCGGCAAGGTCGCAACGTTCGCCTTGATGACGTCGATCGCCAGCATCGCGTGGGGGAACCTCGGGTACCCGCTCGCGCCGGCGGCCCTCGTGATCGGATGGACGTTCTATGCAGCGGGGATCGTCGAGTACTACGTCGCAACCGTCCTGTACGTGGGCGACCTGCGGCGTGCCTGGAGGGGGTCGGGCGCCCCGGCGGGCTGAGCGAGGTCGGACCGTCCCGCGCGACGTGCTACGTTCCAGCCGCACCTCACGCCACGGCGAGACGGCCCACAGAGGAGCCGAGGAGAAGCAGATGGAGTTCCCCGAGGACCTGCGGTACACCAAGGAGCACGAGTGGGCGCGTGACGAGGGTTCGAGCCGGGTCCGCGTCGGGATCACCGATTTCGCGCAGGATGCGCTCGGCGACGTCGTGTACGTCGACGTTCCCCAGGAGGGAGCGACGGTGACCGCGAACCAACCCTTCAGCGAGGTCGAGTCGACCAAGTCCGTCTCCGACGTCTACGCGCCCGTGTCCGGAACGGTCGCCGAGCGGAACGCCCTGCTGGACGAGCGTCCCGAACTGGTGAACGAGCAGCCCTACGGCGACGGCTGGCTCGTCGTGATCGAGGTCACCGACGCGGGCCCGCTGGAGGGGCTGATGGACGCGGGCGCCTATCGAGCGTTCGTGGAGCAGCAGACCGACTGACCCTGCACGGAGGCCCGACCTCGGCGTTGAGCCGCCCCCCGCGTCCACCTGTCGTCCCGGTCGAGCGCCGACCCCACACCCTCGAGCCCAGGTCCGCGGGCCCGATCCTCGATCTCTCCACGAACCGACCGCCTCGGCGTGGCGGGAGGTCGACCTCGGACAGCGGTCGAGGCGGAGACTCTTGATGCTGCCCGAACCTCGACCCCCGGTCGTGGCGAGAGCGACACACCCTGGAGGTCCGGGGGTCCGGACACCTCACCTTGCCCCTCATCGACCCTGGACACTGGGGTACCGCTCCCATCGACCCTTGCACCCGATCGGACCTCGAACCCTCGAGTCACCCCTCGAGCCGGACCCCGGTCCGGTTGACCCTTCGTAGTTAGGGCGGTAGTTTCGAGCGGGCCTCGAGGTCGAGGTTGAGTCTCAGGGCCCGCACCGTCGAGGTGAGACGAGGGCAACGGAGGATCGAGCGTGTACTGCACCCGCTGTGGACATCCGAACAAGGACGAGGCGCGCTACTGCGCGAACTGTGGCGCTGTCCTGCAGGAGGAGACCACCCTCGGCCTCAACCCGGTCGAGATCGAAGCGGAAGGTCCCGAGGAGTTTCCCTTCCCCGAGGACGAGCTCAAGTCGGGTCAGGCTCTCCTGCTGGTCAAGCACGGCCCGAACGCGGGGTCGACCTTCATGATCGAGGCCGACGTCACGAGCACCGGCCGCAACCCCGAGAGCGACGTCTTCCTCGACGACATCAGCGTCAGTCGCAAGCACGCCGAGATCCGTCGCCACCCCGACGGGTTCTACATCCACGACCTCGG
This sequence comes from uncultured Actinomycetes bacterium, assembly GCA_963823255.1. GTDB lineage: Bacteria > Actinomycetota > UBA4738 > UBA4738 > HRBIN12 > DASSJM01. The sequence goes on along the minus strand of CAWGKU010000001.1, from coordinate 302,109 downwards.
GAGCATGAACGGCACCTACGTGAACCGGGAACGCGTCGAGGTGACCAAGCTCGCGGCGCACGACGAGGTCCAGATCGGGCGGTTCCGACTCGTGTTCTTCGTGGGGGAGTGAGGACGTGGCGACCCGCAACTACCAGTCGATCGGCGAGGTGCTCGTCTCGGTCAAGACCGAGTTCCCCGACATCACGATCAGCAAGATCCGGTTCCTGGAGTCCGAGGGCCTGATCGAGCCCGAACGCACGCCCTCGGGCTACCGCAAGTTCTACGACAAGGACGTCGACCGCCTGCGTTCGATCCTGCGGATGCAGCGCGACGAGTACCTGCCCTTGAAGGTGATCAAGGACCGCCTGTTCGAGACCGACGCGCTGGACGGTCAGGCGACGGACGGCGCTCCGATCGAACCCGTCGCCCCCGAGCCCGACGAGGAGCTCGCGGAGGCGCCGACGGGTCTGCAGATGTCGATCGAGGAGATGAGCGCCGCCACGGGGATCGATCGCGAGCGGATCCGCGAGCTCGAGTCGTTCGGGCTGGTGAAGGAGCACGGACCCGATGGTGCGAAGTACTTCGACGGCGACGACTACATCGTGTTGTCGATCGTCAAGGACTTCTTCCGGTTCGGCGTCGAGCCCCGACACCTGACGATGTACAAGCACTTCGAGGAGCGGGAGGCTGACTTCTTCGAGTCGATCGTGATGCCCCAGCTCCGCCAGCGGAACCCCGACGCGCGCCGGGGCGCGACCGCCTCGCTGACCGAGCTCGCGCGCGCGTCGCGCAAGCTGAAGCAGGCGCTGCTGCGCACCAACCTCCGCCAGCACCTGACGTGACCCGCCGCCCCGCGCGTGCGCCGTCGCTCGGCGCGCTGATCTCGGTCCTGGTGCTCTCGTTGGGCGCCGCGCGGGCGCAGACGTCGACCTCGACGCCGACCCCGCAGCCGCCCCCGCCGACGCCGGTCATCCAACCGAACGGGCAGACCAGCCTGTCGCCGTTCCCCTCGACGCTGCGGACCTCTTCGGCCACGACCGAGGCGCCCGAGATCAACGCGGCGGCCGCCGTCCTCGCGGATCTCGACACCGGCCAGGTGCTGTTCGCCCTCAACCGCAACGAGCGACGGCCGATCGCGAGCGTCACGAAGATCATGACCGCGCTCCTGGTGGTCGAGCGCGCGAACCTGACCGACGTCGTCACGGTGAGCGAGAACGCCGCCAGCGGACAGGTCTCGGGCATCTCGGGGCTCGGGCTGGCCGAGGGGGAGCGGATCCGCGTCGACGAGCTCCTGTACGCGCTCCTGCTCCAATCGGCCAACGACGCCGCGGTGGCGCTCGCCGAACACGTCTCGGGCTCGGTGGATGCTTTCGTCGACGAGATGAACGCACGCGCCGAGGAGCTCGGGATGACCCGGACGATGTTCACGTCGCCCAACGGTCTGGACGACACCGGGTACTCGTCCGCCGCCGACCTGGTCCGACTGACGCGCGCGGCCTACCGCAGCCGAGGGTTCGCGAGCGTGGTCGCGACCCGCTTCCACACGGTCGAGTCCCTTGACGCCGAGCCGCGCGTCGTGCAGAACCGCAACGTGCTGCTGTGGCTGTACCCCGGCGCGATCGGGGTGAAGACCGGTTTCACGAGCCCGGCAGGGTTCTGCCTGGTCGGCGCCGCGCAGCGCGGGGACGAGCGCCTGGTCGCGGTGGTCCTCGGCGCGCCGGGCGAGCCGTTCTCGGCCGCGGCGACCCTGCTGAACTACGGGTTCGACGCATTCGAGCACCGGACGCTCCTGCGCCAAGGTGAGCCGCTCGACGACGTGGACGTCGGCGGGCGGAGCGTCTCGGTGAGCGCCGGGGGGAGCGTTCGCGGCCTGGTGCCCACGGCGGCGACCGTCACGCGCACCGTGGAGCTCGATCCTCACGTGGCCTTCCCGCCGGCCCGAGGGGAGCAGATCGGCGTCGTGCGCGTCTCGGCAAGCGGGAGGGCGGTGGGGGAGGTACCGCTCGTGGTCGTGGGGGTCCCGGCCCCGCCACCGGCCGAGCCGGGCTCCTGGTGGGCTCGAGCGGCGGGTGCGCTCGTCGAGGCGGGCGGCGGGGTCCTGGACGCGTTGTTCGGGTAGGCGGCTGCTACCATCGGCCGCGGTGTCGGACGTCGTCAGCGTCGAGTTCGGGCGCGAGGACATCCGCCGGCGGATCGAGGAGCTTGGCCGCACCATCACCGGGGACTATGAGGGGCGCGCGCCCGTCTTGATCTCGGTCCTCAAGGGCGGCTCTGTGTTCCTCGCCGACCTGATGCGTGCCGTCGCGCTCCCGCTCGCGATCGACTACATGTCCATCTCGCGCTACGGCGGCGCCACCGAATCCCGCGGGCGCGTGCGCATCGTCAAGGACCTCGATCACGACATCGGCGGGCGCGACGTCATCGTGGTCGAAGACATCGTGGACACGGGCCTCACGCTCTCGTACCTGATCTCCGTGCTCGAGTCGCGCGAGCCGGCGTCGGTCGAGGTGTGCGCGCTGCTCGACAAGAGCGTGCGCCGGATCGTCCCGCTCGAGCTGCGCTACCGAGGTTTCGATTGCCCCGACGTGTTCGTCGTCGGGTACGGTCTCGACTTCGAGGAGCGCTACCGCAACGTCCCCGACATCCTCGCCGTGCACGACATGGACGCGCTCCGGGCCGATCCCGACCAGCTGATCCCGTACCTTCCGGACCTGGATCCGGCCCCTCCGACGACCGGACAAGACCGCTGAGGCCGACGCCGAAGGACTAGGTTGCCGCACCTGGGAGGCCGGTGTACGGTCGGACGGGCCTCATGATCGAGATGACCGTCGCCGGCGTTCGGATCGAGTTCCCGTCGAACTCGCCCATCGTCCTGCTCCGCGAGGCCGAGGGCGAGCGGTTCCTCCCGATCTGGATCGGCCAGTCCGAGGCGCAGGCGATCGCGATCGGTCAGCAGGGTCTGGTCACACCTCGACCGATGACGCACGATCTCCTCAAGAACATCCTCGACGAGATGGCGGTGCAGGTCACGAGCATCACGATCACCGAGCTCCGAGACGGCGTGTTCCATGCCGTGATCGGCTTGCAGCGCAACGGTTCCAGCTTCGAGATCTCCTCGCGCCCGTCGGACGCGATCGCGCTCGCGGTCCGTCTGGGGTGCAAGATCTTCGCGAACGAGGATGTCCTCGAGGAGGCCTCCATCCTGATCCCCGCCGACGGGGAGGAAGAGGAGAAGCAGCTGCAAGAGTTCCGTGAGTTCCTCGAGAACGTCACGCCCGAGGACTTCGAGTAGCGCGTCTTATCCGTAGAACAGTTCGGTCGCCCAGAACCAGTGCCGGCCGCACGCGTTGGCGCTGCCGTCCTTGATCACACCGATCCCGATCCGACGGAGCTGTGGGTTCAGCAAGATGACACGGTGTTCGGCGTGATGCATGAAGGCTCTGTGCAGTCCTGGTAGGGAATCGGCACACCCGACCACGCTAGCTCCGACGTTGTTCCACGGTTCGTCCCGGAGGATCCTGCTGAGGTTGCGTGGATCGTAGATCGCATTGTCGGCGATCATGCGTCGTGTGTGTCGCATCGCATCTGTCGAGAGCGATGTATCGATCCGCAGCGTATGCAAACCGTGGTTGCTGCGTGTGGCATTCACCATCCGGAGGACCTTCGAACGGTATCCGGTGCCGGCAAGAGCTGCCGGCGCGAATGCGATCCCGAGCACCAGGATCGCCGAAACGGTGACGATCACCGTCGATCGCGGCTTGCTCGTGCGGGTTCCCAACCGCAACACCCCCCTCACATGCCGTTCGCGAACGGCGCACGTTACAGCCCGACAGCGCGTCCGTCATGTCCCCACGTCAACCTAGGTCGAAACGTCCGCGAGGCGTGGGATTTCCGGCCTACGGGTAACGATGCAGGTTCGCGCGTGGGTGATTGACATCGTGAGGGCCCGGCCCTAGGCTGCCGACGCCCTCGTAATTACGGAGTTGTGATGGCCGAGCAGGGATATCGCGTCCCCGAAGTCTGCAGCATCGTCGGGATCACCTACCGACAGCTCGACTATTGGGCCCGGACGGGCCTGGTCCGGCCGTCGGTGAAGGACGCCAAGGGCTCGGGCTCGCAGCGCCTGTACTCGTTCCAGGACCTCGCCATGCTCCGGCTGATCAAGCGGATGCTCGACAGCGGGGTGAACCTCCAGCAGGTCCGCAAGGCCATGAAGACGCTCAAGGGGCTCGACCAACCCGCCCTCGGCACGACCCTGGTGTCCGACGGGCATCGTATCTATCAGGTGGAGTCTCCCGAGGCCGTCGTCGACCTGCTGGCGAGCGGACAGGGGGTCTTCGCGATCGCGGTCGACAAGGTATGGACGGACCTCGAGGGGACTCTGGCCAAGAACGCCGGGAAGAAGGCTCGCAGCGCCCGGGCGGCCGGAGGCGCGTGACCGAGGGCGCGGCGGCCGAGACCCCGGCCCTGCCCAGCGACACCGTTTCCTTCGCGCACGCCAGCGAGCGCCAGTTCGCCCGGCTCCTGGACTTCTACCAGATCGAATGGGACTACGAGCCCACGTCGTTCGACCTCGAGTGGGACCGCGACGGCAGCGTGGTCCAGCGCTTCACGCCGGACTTCTACCTGCCGATGTACGACCTCTACATCGAGATCACCACGCTCAACCAGCGGCTCGTGACCAAGAAGAACCGCAAGGTCCGCCGCCTGCGCGAGCTCTACCCGGGGATCAACTGCAAGATCTTCTACCAGCGCGACTACCTGTCACTCGTGTCCAAGTACGGGCTCGAGGACGTGTCGGGGTAGGGCTCCGGGGCCTCTCCGCGCCTTCCGACTAGACTCAGCATCCGGCATGAAGTTCGCGCCGCACACGGACGACGACGTCGACCAGATGCTCGAGGCCATCGGCCTGTCGAGCGTGGACGAGCTGTTCGACCGGATCCCCGACGACCGTTCGGCTGGACCGGCGCCCTCGACCTCCCCGACGGCGTCTCCGAGATGGAGATCCAGGCCGACATGGAGGCCCTGGCGGCTCGCAACCGGAGCACCGACGATCTCGTCTGCTTCGCCGGGGCCGGTGCCTACGACCACTACGTTCCGGCGGTCGTGTGGCCGCTTGCGGGCCGCTCCGAGTTCTACACCTCGTACACGCCGTACCAGCCCGAGCTCTCGCAGGGGGTCCTGCAGGCGCTGTTCGAGTACCAGTCGATGATCTGCGAGCTCACGGGGCTCGAGGTGTCGAACGCGTCCCTGTACGACGGGGCGACGGCGCTGGCCGAGGCCGTGAACCTGGCGCGCTCGGCCGGGAGCCGGAGCCGCGTGCTCGTGAGCGCCGCGGTGGACCCTCGGTACGTGGACACCCTGCGGACCTACGGCAGGGGAGCGGGCTACCAGCCGGAGGTGTTCGACGTGGTCGACGGCCGCGGCGGAGAGCCCGAGGTGACGGACGACGTGGCCTGCGTGATCGTCCAGCACCCGAACGCGTACGGCCTGCTCGAGCCCGCGCGCGAGCTGTTCGGCGCGGCGCACGCGGGGGGCGCGCGGGCGATCCAGGTGTTCGATCCGCTGTCGCTCGGTGTGCTCGCCCCGCCCGGCGACCTGCGCGCGGACATCGCGGTGGCCGAGGGGCAGGTGCTCGGCAACCACCTGAACCTCGGAGGCCCGTACCTCGGCGTGATCGCGACCCGGCTCGACGATGTCCGGCGGCTCCCCGGCCGGATCGTGGGGGAGACGCTCGACGTGGACGGGCGGGTCGGCTACGTCCTGACCCTGCAGGCGCGCGAGCAGCACATCCGGCGCGAGAAGGCGACCTCGAACATCTGCACGAACCAGACCCTGATGGCGATCGCCGCGACCGTCTACCTCGGGTGGCTCGGACCGCAGGGGCTCGCAGGAGCTCGGGCGGCAGTGCGCCTCGAAGGCCGCCTACGCCGCGGAGCGTCTCTCGGAGGTCCCCGGCGTCGAGCCGCTGTTCGGCGACGCGCCGTTCTTCAAGGAGTTCCCGGTCCGCCTGCCGCGTCCCGCGGACGAGGTTCGGGACGCGTTGATCGAACGCGGGTACCTCGCCGGGGTGCCGCTGCCCGATGCCGACGGTCACGCGTTGCTCGTCGCCGTCACCGAGCGCCGGACACGCGAGGAGATCGACGGCCTCGCCATGACGCTGAAGGAGGTGCTCGCGTGACCGAGGAGTCGGCGGCCACCGAGCCCGTCCCCGCGCGCGTGGGCGCCCCCGTCCGCGTCGGCGGCCCTCCGGACGGCCAGGGGACCCTCAAGGACCTCTCGCGGCCGGGACGGCGGGCGTTCAGCCTGCCCGAGCTCGACGTGCCCGAGGCCCCGGTCCCGGCCGATCAGGCCCGACGGGACGCCCCTGGGCTCCCCGAGGTGGCCGAGCGCGATCTCGTCACCCACTACACGAGGCTCTCGCAGCGGAACTACGGGGTGGACACGGGCTTCTACCCGCTCGGGTCCTGCTCGATGAAGTACAACCCGAAGATCGCCGAGAGGGTCGCGCAGCTCCCCGGGTTCCTCCTGGGACACCCGCACCAACCCGACCACACCCTGCAGGGCTCGCTCGAGCTGCTGTGGCGTCTCGAACGCGCCCTGTGCGAGATCACCGGGATGGCCCGGGCCACGTTGCAACCGCCCGCCGGAGCCTGCGGCGAGCTCACGGGCCTGCTCATCATGCGGGCCCACCACGAGCGGGAGGGTCGGCAGCGCCGGCGTGTGGCGATCCCGGACTCGTCGCATGGGACCAACCCGGCGAGCGTCCGGCTGGCCGGCTACGAGGCGCTCAAGATCCCGAGCGACGCCCGTGGGCTCGTCGACGTCTCGGCGCTCGAGAAGCTGATCGACGAGGACGTCGCGGGCCTGATGCTCACGAACCCGAACACGCTCGGCATGTTCGAGGAGGAGATCGAGCGCATCACCGAGGCCGTCCACCGGATCGGCGGGCTCGTCTACTACGACGGCGCGAACCTGAACGCGATCCTCGGCCGCTGCCGGCCCGGCGACATGGGGTTCGACATCGTCCACATCAACACGCACAAGACCTTCGCGACGCCGCACGGTGGGGGAGGGCCGGGTGCCGGACCGGTCGGGGTGACCGAACGGCTCGTGCCGTTCCTGCCGGTGCCGCGTATCGAACGCGACGAGGACGGCGCGTTCCGGCTCGACAGCGGGGCGCCCGATTCGATCGGGCGGATGCACGGGTTCCTCGGCAACTTCGGTGTGCTCGTCCGCGCGTACGCGTACGTGTTCCTGCACGGCCGCGACGGGCTGAAGGAGGTCGCCGACCGCGCCGTGCTCAACGCGAACTACCTCGCCGAGCGCGTGAAGGACGCGTTCCCTCTGGCTCACCCGGACGGGCGCCCGATGCACGAGTTCGTGGCCACGGCTCGTCCGCTCAAGGAGGAGACGGGGATCCGGGCGATGGACGTGGCCAAGCGGGTGATCGACCTCGGCTACCACCCCTCGACCGTCTACTTCCCGCTCGTGGTCGAGGAGGCCCTGATGGTCGAGCCCACCGAGACCGAGACCAAGGAGTCGCTCGACGCCTTCGCGGAGGCGCTGCTGCAGGCCTTCCGCGAGGCCCACGAGGACCCGGACCTGCTCCACGAGGCGCCCGTGACGACGCCGGTGCGCCGCCTGGACGAGGCCCGGGCCGCCCGGCACCTCACGCTGCGCTGGTAGCGACCCCAACCTGCTTGAGCTCCGCATGGCCCGTCGGGGCGGCTCGTGCCTAGTCCTTCCTGACTACGGGTCCCTCAAGCCGCCCTACGGACGTACCGATACCCCCTCGAAGGAACGAACGGGTCGGTCCCGAAAGAGGCAAACCGCCGGTAACGGCGGGACGCAAAGCTCCGGGCCTCCTCGAAGTCGGGAGGGAGGCGGCCGAGCTACCGAAGGATCCGAGCCCCTGGGCTCGGTCCCCCAACGGGACCCATGAGTCGGGGGGTTCGACATGGCCGGAACCACGAGCGGGCGGAGGCTCGGAGGCCTCCTGGCCCTCTTCATGTCCGGACTGCTCTTCCTGGGAGCCGCGAGCGGAAGCGCGGTGGGGGACGAGACGCTCGGGCCGAGGCGTCACATGCTCGCGCTCACCAACAGCGACCGTGTGCACCACGAGCGCGCGGCCCTCTCGTTCGCCGAGCGGCTGGCCGCGTACGCGAAGTCCCACAGCGAGGCGATGGCGGACAAGGGCTACATCTACCACTCCACCGGCGACCAACTGCGCGAGGCGCTCGAAGGCTACAGGTGGGAGCTCGGCGGGGAGAACGTCGGCGTCGGAGGGTCCCTCGAGAGCCTGGAGGACGCCTTCATGGCCAGCGAACTGCACCGCAAGAACATCCTTCGCAGGGTGTACGACCACGCGGCCGTGGGCATCGCTCGCGCCGACGATCGGATCTGGGTCACGGTCATCTTCTACGGTTGAGCATCAGGAGCGGGGAACGCGAAAGACCCCGGGGTTACCCGGGGGTCTTTCGCTCGTTCTCCCTCCCAACCTACGGGCGGTTAGTCCTCGTCCTCTGAGCCGTCGTGGCGGCGTCGTCGCGAGCCCGCCCACAACAGGCCCGAGCCGCTCGTCATCAGCATCAGGGCGATGGCTCCGATCGGCACGACGTCCTCGATGCCCGGTGAAGGCGAGCTTGCCTGGCCGGACCGTCGTCGGAGCACCTCGGTCTCGCTCGTGGTGGTCGATTTGTGCACCGTCGTCGGCCCGACGGTTGGCTGGGCGTACGTGGTGGTCGTCGAACTCGGCGTGCGTCGTGGCTCCACCGCCACCAGGTGCGTCGTGGTGGTCGTCGGAACCGTGGTGGTGGTGGTCGGCACCGTGGTCGTGGTGGTCGGCACCGTGGTCGTGGTGGTCGGAGCCGTGGTGGTCGTGGTCGGCAGTCGTGGTCGTCGTGGTCGGCACCGTGGTGGTCGTGGTCGGCAGTCGTGGTGGTCGTGGTCGGCAGTCGTGGTGGTCGTGGTCGTGGTGGTCGTGGTCGTGGTGTTGGCCCTCGTCACATCCGGAGACCGTCAGCACCGTGTCGTGGGTCGGCCCATCGCTGTTCCCGCGTACAGTCGCGAAAGTGCGTCGGCTCGTCGTCCACGGGTCGCGAACTGCGATCCGCTCGTCGTGAAGTGATACCGTGCAGCCACCGCTGCTGCTGCCATCGAGCCAGCATGGGCGACGCCGTTGATCGTCAGGCCCGGCGGGACGGCGCTCCCGTTGTCGTTGAATATCCAGAGGCAGTCGTCTGGGCCTGTCCAGGCGTGCACGCCAGCGTTCCGTCGATGCCGTTCCCGTCCCACGGACACGTGCCACTGGCGAACGCGGCGTGGGGAAGATCGCCCACGCCATCATCAGCAGCGTGGCGGCGGTCACGGCGATCAGGCCGGCCACGGTGAGCCACCTGCTCTGGTGTCTCTTGCGCTGTGCGGGCATCGTTCCTACCTCCATCGTGTTGACCGGTCTCAGCAACTGGGGGACACCTCTTGTCCGCCGCTGGGGATTCTAGGACCCCGATTCGGGCTACTTCATCCGCCGAAGGTCCCGGACTGCCGTAAGCCCTTCGTCCTAACCTTCGGTTCTCACCCGTAGGTCGCGCAGAGTGTTCGGGCTGCTGCGCCTGAGGGCAACCGCTCAACTGCGGTACAAGCGATGGGATTGTCCTCACGGATCAGGACGATCTGGGTTCGATCGGTTGGTTCTGAGCCCAAGACGAACTCGAAAGACCGTCCGCGGCCATTCGTCCCAGCCTGGGGGCTTCACCCGCTGGCCTGCTGAGGGTGTGAACTGTTGCGCTCTAGCGTGACCCATCAACGTACTTGCCGGAGCCGACATTGTCCTCCGAACGCTGCCGCTCGTGAGTTGGGGATGACATGTATGTAGACCGCATCGGGGTTTTCGGTTGTACGCGCCGAAGGGAGTTCGGGTCTTGGGAGAGGGGGTTGGAGTGGTGTGGTAGCGCAATAGACTAACTTGTCATAACGTACATTCCCGGCGTTTGTGAGGGGTGGTTCAGGGCTCCGGGTCCGGCCGGAACCGAGCCCGCAGGCCCCACAGGGTGACCAGCCACAGGGCCTCCACCACGATGCGGCGGCTGATCTTGGACTGGCCGTGCTCACGCTCCCGGAACGAGATGGGCACCTCGCCGACCGACAGCCCGAGGTTCCAGGCCCGGTAAACGAGCTCGATCTGGAACCCGTAGCCGTCCGAGGTGATCGGGGTCGCGGTGATCTCCTCGAGCGCCTCCCGCCGGTACACCCGGAAGCCGCTCGTGGCGTCGTGGAGGTCGAAACCAAGACAGAACCGCGCGTACAGGTTCCCGGCCTTGGACAGCGCGACCCGGGCCCGGCTCCAGTTCGTGACCGACCCACCCGGGACGTATCGGCTCCCGATCACGAGGTGATGCCGCTGAGCGGCCTCCAGGAGCTTGGGGAGCTCCTCGGGTCGGTGCGACAGGTCCGAGTCCATCTCGACGGCCAGGTCGTACCCCTCGGCGATCGCCCGGCGGAACCCGACGGCGTACGCGCTCGCGAGACCCGACTTGCGCGGGCGCTCCACCAACCGGATATGGGCATCGGCCTCCGAACGCTCGCGGACGATCTCGCCCGTGCCGTCCGGTGAGCCGTCGTCGACCACCAGGATGTCGAGCCCGGTCCCCGTCGCCGTCAGACCCTCGAGCACCTCCCCGATCGTCGCTCGTTCGTTGTACGTGGGCAGGATCACGAGCGTCCTCGGCCGCGCCGCAAGCGGTCCGGGCTCGCGCAGCTGGCGTCTGCGGCTCCTCGGGAGCGCGATCAGCCCAACGACCAGGATCATCGATCCCAACGGGACCCAGTCCCCCAGACGCGTGAAGACGGTTCGGCGGTCGGAGGCCCGCACCATGGCCCGCATCGTCGCGGGTTCGAACAGGCCGCGCGAATCCACCACGTCGCCCCGCTCGTCGATGAACGCGCTGATGCCCGAGACGGCCGCATGCACGACCCATCGCCCGTTCTCGACCGCGCGGAGGCGGCTCATCTGCAGGTGCTGCTCGGAGGCGGCGGTCCGATCGTAGGACGCGTTGTTGATCACGACGACGAGGAAGCCCGCCCCCTCCCGGGTCATCTCGCGGTCGATGGACGGGAAGCTGTTCTCGTAACAGATCGGCGTCCCGATCGGCGGGAGACCGGGGATCGAGATCAGCGACACCTCGGTGCCCGGGGTTCGATCGACCGGAATCTGGTCGGTGGCCGAGATCCAACCGAGCTCCCTGCGGAACGGCACGTACTCCCCGAACGGCACGAGCTTCACCTTCACGTACCGGTCGACGATCTTGCCCGTCGCGTCGAACGCGAGCGTCACGGTGCGCTGGGTGCCGTCGGGATCGTCCGTGACGGCGCCGGCGATCGTGGGTACCCCGACGGTTGCGATCGCCTGGCTCACCGCGGTCATCATCAGTGGGTCCGACGTGACACCGGGATCGAGCGCTCCCTCTCCCCAGACGACGAGATCGGGCGGATCGTCCGCGAGCTGGAGATGGCGGTCGATGTTCAGCCGCGCGACCGCGACGTCCTCGTCCGCGCCGACCAGATCTTGGACCGAGGCGACGTCGACCTGGATCGTGGCGACGTCGAGGGTTCGGCCGTCCGGAGCCGGGATCGGGATCGCCGCGGGCACCACCGCCAAGACGAGGGCCGCGACGGCCAGGACGAGTGCCGCCGCCCGGCGACCACTCCCCCACCGTTCCCACGCGAGCAGGAGCAGACCCGCCACGACCATCACCAGGAAGGACAGGGCCCACACCCCGCCGATGGACGCGAGGGGCAACGCGGGGGCGTCGACCTGCGTCACGCCGAGCTGCCCCCAGCCGAACCCCCCGAGCGGGATCATCCCTCGGACCCACTCGATCACGGTCCACAGCCCCGCCAGCCCGAACGTGCCGAGCAGCGCGTGCTCGCGCCGCCAGACGGCCGGCGCCAGGGCCCCGAACGCCGCCGTGAACCCGGCCGACATGATCACGAGCGCCGCCCAGCCGAGCTCGCCGAACAGGAGGATCCAATACAGGAGCGCCCCGAAGTAGGCGAGCCCGAACGCGAAGCCGCACAGCGCGGCCCGGCCCGGGCGCGAGCCCCGCACCAGCCACAGGAGCGGGATCGGCGCCACGAACACGACCGGCCAGAACCCGACGGGCGGCAGGGAGATCGAGAGCAGCGCGCCGGCGACCGCTGCGATCAGGAGGGCGACCGGGAGCCGGAGCCCGCTCGGGCTCAGGCGCAGTCCCGGCAGAGCATCTTCGCCTTGTCCTTCAGCTGGCTCCGGTGCTTGACCAGGTAGCAGTTCGAGCAGATGAACTCGGTCGGCTGCGGCGGCACCACCTTGACCGCCAGTGGCTCGAGGCGCTCCTCGCGCGTCAGGGTGAGGACGGACTCGTCCTCCTCCTCGGCCTCCTCGGCCCGGGCCTCCTGCTTGACCAGGATGTCCTGGATCGACTCGACGTCCTCGTCGCGTCCCCGGGTTCCGGTCGCCGGGGCGGGGGTGGCGGGGGCGTCCTCGTCCGGGGTGCCGGGCTCGGCACCCTCCTCGTCGACCTCTTCGTCTTCGAGCGTGTCTTCGAGGTCTTCCACGTGCGATACCTCTTTTCGGCCGGGGGATTGTACTCCCGAGCATCTCGCTGGCAAGTGTTCCGGCCCAACAACGCCGACCGGACCTGTTTCATTCCCAGATCCGCTGCGGCCAAGCACGCACGGCGCGGTCGCGGGACAGGCACGGGACCCGGGGCGTTCGGCCGACGGGAAGAGAGAGATGAGGACCCAAGAGACCTTTGGGGCCGCAGCGCCGGGGCGCCGCGTTCTCTACTCAGCCTCTTGGGTCCTCCGTGCACCTGCCGCCGAAGCGGCCGGCGCAGCGCCGAAGTCTACGCCGGGCCGCCGGGGTGTCAAATGCGCTGGTGTCAGGCCGCGTAGACGTCGCGGCCCAGGCTCACGGTGAGGACCGGGCGCACGCCCTCGAGCGAGACGATCTCGAGTGGGTCTACGTCGTACACCGCGAAGTCGGCGTGCTTGCCGGGCTCGAGGCTCCCCTTCTTGTCCTCCTGATGCGCGAGCCGCGCACTCCCGAGGGTGAACACGCGAACCGCCTCCTCCCGACCGAGCCGCTGCGTCGGATCGTGGTGGCCCTCGAACGCCGCGACCCCGACCATCGGGTCGATCGTCGTGATCGGCGAGTCCGAACCCGCCCCGAGCTCCATCCCTCGGCTCAGCAGGTCGCGGAACCGGTTCATCGAGACCGCGCGCTCCTCGCCCAGGCCCTGTTCGTACAGGCCGCCGGGGAACCCCCAGGTCGCGTCGAACGTCGGCTGCACGCTGATCGCGAGACCCAGCATCGCGGCGCGCTCGATCACGTCGAGGCTCGCCATCTCGAAATGCTCGATGCGGTGACGCCGGGCCCGGAAGTGCCGGCGCTGCCGCGAGTCGAGCGACTGGTACACGCGTTCCCAGGTCCGCACCACCTGCTCGACGGCGGCGTCGCCGATCGCGTGCACGCCCACCTGCAGGCCGGCGAGGTGACCGTCGTGGAAGTACTGTGCGAGCTCGTCGTCGCCGAAGTAGCCGCTCGGGTCGGCGTCGCGGTCGACGAATCCGCCCGAGACGAACGCCGTCCGAGCGCCGATCGATCCGTCGACGGGGAGGTCCCCTCCGATCCTGGGGAGGCCGAGGTCCATCGCGGTCGAGATGTCGGTCGTCGCGACATAGTTGACGACGTCGAGCGGCAACCGCGACCGATGGCCGAGGAGGATCTCGAGATCGCGCATCCCGCGTTCTTCCGGCATGGACATCTCGTGGATCGTCGTGACGCCGTACGCGACGGCGAGGCTCGCGGCCTCGAGCTGAAGCTCCTCCACGTCGTGCTCGGACAGGTGGGTGGCGAACCACCGCTTCGCGAGCACGCCGGCCTTCGCGGCGACCCGGCCGGTGGGGGCGCCGGCGTCGTCGGTCTCGACACCGGGCTCGCTCGCCGCGTCGGACGCCTCCAGGGCCGCCGAGTTGGCCAGGAGCAGATGGCCGTCCACGCGCGCGAGCCCCAACGGTCGATCGGTGACGCCGTCGAGCTCGGCCAGCGTCGGCGGCGTGCGGTCACCCCAGCCGGATTCGTCCCACCCGTGCAGGTACACCGGACCCTGCCGGGTCGCCGCGATCGCCCGCACGACCTCGAGGAGCTCGGACGCGGAGGCCACCGATCCGAGCTCGGGCGCCTGGTGGTGGATCCCGGTGCCGGTCAGGTGCACGTGGGTGTCGACGAAGCCCGGCAGGATCGTGCTCCCGGGCAGGTCGAGCGTGCGATCGGCCTCCGGGGCCTCGCCGATCCCGACGCGTTCGACGTGGCGGCCGTCGACCAGCACCCACTCCCCCACCGCCGGGTACGACAGGGTGTGGACGCGCGAGGCTCGGTACAGGGTCTTCATCGCCGGGCGAGCTTAGCCCCGAACGACCGGGCGAGATGCAGGCCGGCCGTTCGGAAGCGTCACCGATCGCCGGAGACGGCGTTGGCGGTCGCGAGCGCTCGGGGGTCGGCCACGATCCTCGTCTTGGTCTCGTTCGCCCGCAGGCCGATCGAGGCGAGCGCCGTTCGGAAGACCGTCAGGGCGGCCGCGATGTCGGCGCCGGACAGGACCACGTCGTCGACCCACCGCAGGTGCTCGACGCCAGCGTCCCGCAGCGTTCGGTCGACCTGCGCCAGGACGGCGTTGGCCAGGACCGCCGAGGCGTCCGGCCCGACCGGGAGGCCCTCCACGCCGAGGCCCTCGAGCCCCGACAGGAACCCCTCGACCTCGCGCGCCGTGGGGATGCCCGCACGACGGAGGGCGTCGCCGACGATCGCGGGCGACATCGACGCGTAACAGCGGTGCACGTCGCCGAACGCGACCGCCCCGCGCCGGACCGCGAAGCCCGCGAGCCGCGCCGCGAACAGCCGGCGTTCGAGCCGCCAGGGACGGAGGGCGAGATCCGGGGGGTGGACGCTCCACGACGCCACGCGGTTGGCCATCACGGCCGGCGACAGCAACTCCTCGATCGCCGCCGCCGAGCGCGCGACCAGCTCCACGTAACGCGCGCGCGTGCGGACGTCGAGCAGGACGAAGCGTCGTTCCGTCCCCGCGTGCCGGACGCGGACGAACCGCGCCGCGGGGACCGGAGATGTCGCGACCACGTCACCTCCCCGGCTCCGAGGAGGTCGAGCCGCGTCCGGATGAGGAGCGTGTTGTACCGCGAGCGAGCGGTGCGCGGGAATCGGCCGTCGCGGGGGTTCCGAACATGGGCCGTCGTGGGGCTCGACACCCTCGGCCGGGCGGCGGGCCGTACGATACGCGGGTGGTGGACGAACGCGATCTCGAGATCATCGCGGCGTTGCAGGAGGACGCCCGGGCGACCTATGCGGATATCGGCCGCCGGGCCGGGCTGTCGCCGTCGTCGATCCACGAGCGCGTCCGCAAACTCGAACGCAGCGGCGCGATCCGCGGGTACCGGGCGATCGTCGATCCCGACGCGCTCGGCCTGTTCGTCACGGCGTTGATCGCGGTGACCCCGTTCGATCCGACGCAACCCGACGACCTGCCCGAGCGCGTCCAGGACTTCGACGAGGTCGTCGACTGCCTGAGCGTCGCGGGCGAGGCGAACTACATCCTGAAGGTGCGGGCGCGCACCACCTCGGACCTGGAGGATCTGATCCAGCGGCTGCGCGAGAAGGCGGAGGTCAACACGACGACGACCGTGGTGCTCTCGGTGCCGTTCGAGGGCCGGCCGCTGCGGCCGCCCACGGTCCCGCCGGCCTAGGCGTCGAACGCGGCGACCGTCGTCAGGCGTTCGTACGCCGCGCGGTACCGCTTCCACCGTTGGCCGATCGCACCGCTCGGATCGAGCTGCGGAAGTGTCCGCGCCGCGACACCGAAGCTCCCCCCGCCGAGCCGACGACGCTCGGGGCGGAAGCCGAACTCCTCCAGGACCGGATCGAGCGGCTTGGCCGCCGCCGAGATCGCGACCCATATCCGATTGGTCATGTCGTCCAGCCGGCCGAGCGACGAGCCCTCGCGGGCCGAACCCCCGAGCCGCGCCACCCACTCCGGGAGCCCGAGCGGCCGGGCGGGGTCGACGCGCGGCGGGAGCTCGGGAGCCGTGAGTGGCGAGAGCCAGATCTCCGGCGAGTGGAGCCGCTCGACGGTCTCGGCCACGCCGAGCTCGATCGCCCGGTCCACGGCGGTCCCCAGGGCCGCCAGGGTGGGCCCGTCGAGCCGGCCGACGTGCTCGGGCTGCGCCAGCCGGAGCCGCTCGAACCCGGCGTGGAGGCTCGGCCCGAGGACCGGCTGGAGCTCCCCCACGAAGCGTTCGGACTCCTCGAGGACGGTCGCCCGCGCGGCCTCGAGCTCGGCGAACGGATCCCGCGGCATCCCGGCAAGCCTAGGAGGCTTCGAGCCTCGGGGCGCGCCTCCGGCGTAGACTCGGGCGACGACCCGAGCCCCGACGTCGAGCTGGGAGGTCGAGCGCCATGGATCAGTACCGCCGTTACGGACGTTGGTTGAAGCGAGCCGCGTGGGTGTTCGTGATCTACCTGTTCGCCGCCTGGCTGTTCATGGGGCTCTCGCCCTCGCAATCGCTCGCCCACCCGTCGCTCGTCATGACCCAGCTTCGGCCGTTCATGCTCCAGGCGCTGATCCTGGTCTTCTTCATCATCCTGCAGTTCGGCGCGCTGTTCTGGTTCCTGTCGCGCGGCAACGACTACGTGATCTACCCCAACGAGTACGACACCTCGTTCGACGACGTCCGCGGGCAGCCCGCCGCCGTGGAGGCCACGCAGGAGGTCCTCCGGGTCTTCGAGGGTTTCAAGGACTTCAAACAGATGGGCGGCTACCCGCCGCACGGCATCCTGTTCGAGGGTCCGCCGGGCACCGGGAAGACCCTGATGGCCAAGGCGATCGCGGGCGCCTCCGGCGTGCCGTTCCTGTTCGCCACGGGGTCCGGCTTCGCGAACATGTTCATGGGCATCGGGAACCTGAAGGTGCGCAAGCTGTTCAAGAAGGGCCGCGTGATGTCGGACAAGTACGGCGGGTCGGTGATCTTCATCGACGAGATCGACGCCGTAGGTTCGCGAGGGGCGGTGTCGACGGACCGCACGGCTGATCGCGCGACGGACCGGATCTTCATGGGTGCCGGCATGAACGGCGGCGGCGGGATGGGCGTGATCAACGAGCTGCTCGTGCAGATGGACGGTTTCACGGTCCCCCGAGGCCTGTGGCGCCACATCCGGCGGATCGCGTTCCGCGCCAAGCCGAAGGTGCCCTTCTACAACATCCTCGTGATCGGAGCCACGAACCGGGCCTCGACGCTCGACCCCGCGCTCGTGCGCCCCGGACGGTTCGACCGCAAGATCCACGTGGGGCTGCCCGACGCCGAGGGGCGGCAGGACATCCTCGAGTACTACCTCGCCAAGGTCCGTCACGAACCGATCGACTACCCGAAGCTCTCGCGGATGACGATCGGGTACTCGCCGGCGTCGCTCAAGAACATCGTGAACGAGGCGCTCCTGTTCGCGCTCCAGGACGGGCGCGACGCGCTGCGGTGGGACGACCTGTGGCAGGCGAAGCTGAGCGAGGAGATCGGCCTCAAGCAGCCCGTCAAGTACTCCCCCCGCGAGAAGGCGATGGTCGCGGTCCACGAGGGCGCCCATGCGGTCGCCTCGTACGCGCTCGAACGCGACGAGATGCAGATCCAGGTCATCACGATCCAGAAGCGGGAGTCCGCGCTCGGCCTCGTCTCCAGTCAGCAGATCGAGGAGATGTTCCTGCGGACGCAGAAGCAGATGCTCGCGCGCATCCAGGTCTCGCTCGCCGGCCTCGTCGCCGAAGAGATCTGGTACGGCCAGACCACCTCCGGTCCCTCCTCGGACCTCGTGAACGCGACCCGCAACGCCGCGGCCTACGTGGGCGTCTACGGGATGGGGCGCAGCCTGATCTCGGCGGCCGCCTCCGGGCCCGGGCCCTACGGGGACATGGATCCGATCGGCGTGGTGCTCTCGGACGGCGAACGCCGCAAGGAGATCGACGCGATCTTGAACGACTGCCGCGACAACGTCCGGAACCTCCTGCTCAAGAAGCGCCTCGTGGTCGAGGGCGTCCGCGACGCGCTGCTCGAACGCGAGGAGCTCGTCGGCGACGAGATCGAGGTCCTGATGGCCGAGCTCGGCGAACGCGAGCCGCTCGAGGTGCCGGTCACCGGCAACGGCGACGGCGACGGGGCCGGAGGGTTCGCGCCCGAGGGCAACGGGCGGCCGGGCGACGGCAACGGCCACCGGCCGGCGCCGCCGCATCCGGAGTCCCCCCCGCAGGCGTAGCGCCGGGCATCGTCCACCCCGGCGATATGCTGGGCTGACCGTGCGTCTGTACGACTCCCTCACGCGTGAGCTCCGCGACGTCTCGCCCGTCGACGGCGAGACGGTGAAGATCTACTCGTGCGGCCCGACCGTCTACCGCTACATCCACATCGGGAACATGCGCTCGTTCATGCTCGGCGACCTGATACGCCGGGCCCTCCGGTTCGAGGGGCTCGAGGTTCGGTGGATCATGAACATCACCGATGTCGGGCACATGACGGACGAGGTCTCGGACACCGGGCGCGACAAGATGGAGCTCGCCGAGGCCGACGAGGGGCTCTCGGCCGCCGAGATCGCGCAGAAGTACACCGACGCGTTCCTGGAGGACTCGGACCTGGTGGGGATCGAACGCGCCGACCTGTACCCGCGCGCCACCGAGCACATCGACGACATGGTCAAGCTGATCCAGACGCTGCTCGAGAAGGGCCACGCGTACGAGGTCGATGGGAGCGTCTACTACGACGTCACGACGTTCCCCGGCTACGGCAAGCTCTCGGGCAACACGCTCGACCGGCTCCGCGCGGGTCACCGTCAGGAGGTGGCGGTCGACCCGAACAAGCGTCACCCCGAGGACTTCGCGCTGTGGAAGAAGGCGGGCCCCAACCGCGCCCTGAAGTGGCCGAGCCCTTGGGGCGACGGCTACCCCGGGTGGCACATCGAGTGCTCGGCGATGTCGATGAAGCACCTCGGCGACCGCTTCGACGTCCACACGGGCGGCAACGACAACAAGTTCCCCCACCACGAGGACGAGATCGCGCAGTCCGAGGCGGCGGTCGGTCACCAGGTCGTCTCGACCTGGGTGCACGGTGGGTTCCTCCAGATGAGCGGGCAGAAGATGGCCAAGTCCGCGAAGAACATCTACCGCGTGACCGACCTCGCGGATCAAGGGGTCGATCCGCTCGCATACCGGCTGCTGTGCTTCGGCACCCGTTACCGGAGCGAGATGGACTTCAGTTGGGAGGCGCTCGAGGGTCAGAACAAGCGGCTCGGCGACCTCCGTCGCAGGATGGCGACCTGGGCGCCGGGGACCGAGGAGCGTTCGGACGAGGCCAAGGCCCTCGACGAGCGCTTCCGGGCGGCGATCGCCGACGACCTCGACCTGCCCCGCGCGCTCGTGGTCCTCAACGAGACCGCCGGCTCCGCGATCCCCGACCCCCAGAAGTACGGGCTCCTCGCGTCGTGGGACGCGATCCTGGGGCTCGATCTCGAACGCGATGCCCGCGAGGGGTTCGAGCCGACCGAGGAGATGCTCGCGCTGGTCGCCGAGCGCGACGCGGCCCGCGCCGCCAAGGACTTCGCGACCAGCGACCGGATCCGCGAGCGCCTGCAGGACCTCGGGCTCGAGGTCATGGACTCCGCCGAGGGGACGCAGATCCGCCGCCGGACCTAGCGGGTCTCGCCGCGACCCCGACCGTTCAGTGGACGGTCCTGAACCCGGTCTGCGCCACCGAACCTCCCCGCGGCGAGTCTTGCGTCAGGCGGGGACCGCGCTCCACATCCCGGGCGCGCGTCCGGGGATCGCGGCCGCCCTCCCCTGCGCCTCGTCGCGCGCGTGCAGGAAGATCGCGCATCCGCCCATGCCGGGGAGCTCTGCCATCGTGCGGTCCATCTCGAGCGCGGCGGTGCGTCCGTCCTCGTCGCCGAACAGTTCCAGGACGACGAAGTCGGTCTCGGTCTGCGGGCGGACGCCCGTACCTACGATCGCCCACAGGTGCTCCATAGCCCATCGCGTCAGGCGGCGCGCCCAGGCGCTACGGGCGAGCCGCAGCCGGGCCTGTGCGCGGTAGAAGGCGAAGTGGCGGCGCTCGTCCTTGATGATCGCGTTCAGCAGGTTGACGAGTTCGGGGTGTTCGGTGTTCGCGATCAGGCGGTGGTACGACGTCAGGGTCGAGAGCTCGTTGGCCGCTCCCCAGGTCATGTGGAGCGCGACGAAGTCGTCCATCACGGCCGAGCCCAGCATCGTGCCGACGTGGCTCAGCTGTCCCTTGCCGCCCAGCCGCCGCCGGATCCACAGATTCCTCGGCAGCCGGGACGGGTAGGCGGTGTCCGCCGTCACGCGTTCGAGATCGGGCGCGAGCTCCCAGCCCGCCTCGCCGAGGAAACGGCTGAACGCCTCGCCGTGCCACAGCTCCTCGTAGACCCAGCACGAAAGGAACGCCGTGACGTCGGGTTCGTACGCCGCCGGGGTCGCGAGCAGGTCCCGCAGGTAGATCGAGGTGTGGGTCTCGATGTCCATCATGTAGGCGAGGCACCTCGCCTCGGCCTCGGAGAGCGGATGGTTCGCGGACGCGGTCCCAGTCCACCCCGGACAGGTCCACGCGTTTGGACGCACGCAGGTACCGGTCGAGGTCGAACTCTTCCATCTCGAGGGGATTCGCAGTCATCGGCCACGAGGATGACCGAACCTCGCCCTGCCGAGGAATGCCGTGCCGGACGATCCGGACCGAGGCTCCTCAGGCGACGATCGTGAGCTCGCGGGTGGCGTCGTTCAGCCGCTCGGCGCCCTCGGGCGTCACCACGACCTGGTCCTCGATCCGGACGCCGAACCGCCCCTCCAGGTAGATCCCCGGCTCGTCCGAGAAGGTCATCCCCGGCTCCAGGGGCGTCGCGTTTCCCTCAACGATGTAAGGGGGTTCGTGGACCTCGAGCCCGATCCCGTGGCCCGTCCGGTGGACGAACCGCTCGCCGTATCCCGCGTCGGTGATGACCACCCGCGCCGCACGGTCGACGTCCTCGGCCGCGACGCCCGGGCGCACCGCCTCGAACGCCGCTTGCTGGGCCGCCCGGACGATGGCGTAGACGTCGCGTTCCTCGTCCGTGGGCACGCCGACGAACACGGTCCGAGTGATGTCCGAGCAGTAGTCGTCGCGCATCCCGCCGAAGTCCATCACGACGGCGTCACCCGGCTCGATCCGTCGCTCCCCGGGCTCGTGGTGGCCCGAGGCCGCGTTCGGACCCGAACCCACGATCGTGAAGTCGACGCGCTCGTGACCGTGCTCGCGGAGCAGCCGGTCGAGCTCGGCGGCCACCTCGGCCTCGGCCCGGCCGGCGAACGGCAGCGAGATCACGTCGGCGAACGCCGCGTCCGCCCCGTGCGCCACGACACGGAGACGCTCGATCTCGTCCGGGTCCTTGACCGCCCGCAGCAGCGGCAGGGCCTCGCCCGACGCGACGAAGGACCGTTCGGGTGCGGCCCGTTCGAGCTCGAGCAGGTGTGACGCCCAGGTCCGGTCGGTCACGGCGTAGCGGCCGGGGCCGAGCATCCCCGCGACGATCGCGTAGGGGTCGTCCGTGCCGTCGCGCCAGTCGCGCAGGCTCAGCAGGCCCCGCGCTCCGGCCGCCCGTTCGGCCAGCGGGCGTTCGAGCGTCGGGACCACGAGGGTCGGGTCGATGCTGGGCGTCAGTACCAGGAGCGTCAGCCGTTCGAGCGGCAGCGGCGTGTACGCGGTGAGGTAGGCCAGGTCGGGACCCGGCGAAACCAGGAGACCTGCGAGACCCGCGGCCTCCGAGGCCTCGAGGGCGCGGAGGCGGCGCTCGGCGTAGCGGTCGTCGCTCATAGCTTCATCTGGATCGGTTGGGCGAGGATCTCCACGGTGGCCGGGGTCGTCCCGAGCAGCTCGCCGTCGGATTCGATCGGGAGCGGCCGGTCGGCCTCGATCACGAGCTCGCGCTTGACGCGGTACTCCTCGACGTGGTCGTGCGGGATGTGCTCGCCCCGGTAGATCTTCGGGATCATCGTGAACGAGTCCGACTTCGGTCCCTTGAAGACCAGGACGTCGAGGACCGCGTCGCCGGGGTACGAACGAGGAGAGATCTTCATGCCGCCCCCGTAGTACTGCCCGTTGCCGATCACCACGAGGAAGGCCGGTCCCTCGTACGTCTTGCGGTCAGCCTGGACGCGCACCTTCGCGAGCTTGAACCTCGGGAGCTCGAGCCAGAAGCCAAGGAAGTACTTCGACTGGCCGAGCCGCGGCGACATGCGTTGGGCGCGCGCGGCGACGGCCGCGCCGAGACCCGCCTCGGCGACGTTCACGAAGTAGCGGCTCGCGCGCCCACCCTCCGGCGTCGTGTACGTCACCCTGCCGACATCGAGCGGGTACGTGTTGTCGCCGGCGAGGTGGGAACCGGCGCGCGTCGCGTCACCGGGCAGGCCGAACGTCCGGACGAAGTCGCAGCCGCTGCCCGCCGCCACGACCCCGAGGACAGCGTCGGGCACGAGCGGTTTGCCCTCGTCGTCGAACATGCCGTTCACGACCTCGTTGACCGTGCCGTCCCCGCCCACGGCGACCACGAACCGCCCTCCGGCCTCGAGGGCTTCCCTGGCGAGTCGGGTCGCGTCGCCGGGACCCTGCGTCCGGTGCAGCCGGTACGGGAGGCCCCGCGAACGGAGCGTGCGTTCGAGCTCGGGGATCTCTTCCCCCACGCGGCGGCGGCCCGCGTGCGGGTTCACGATCACGTTGAGCTCGCCGTAGGGACTCGACATCGCGCGCATCCTACTTCGAGGCCGCGGCTCGACGAGGCTCGGATCAGACACCGGTGTAGGCCACGACCCCACGGTTGACCGCCTGGCGCGCCCGACGGACCAGGTCCGCGATCCCTTCCGGGGCGACCTCCTCGATCTGCCGGAGCAGGTCCAGGAGCTGCTTGCAGGTGCGCACGAAATCGCCCGGCGACATGTCGGTTTCGCGCAGGACGTCCTCGAGCGACTCCCCCTGGGCCCACCGGTGGATCGGCGCCGCGAACCCGTCCTCGAGCTCACGACAGAGCTCGACCTGGTGGCGATCCTCGGCGCCGCGGACCCGCCGCCAGATCCCCCCGAACGTCTCGTACCGCTCGACCGAGGCGGCCGTGGGCATCTCGCTGGTGCGCGGGGTGCGCTCGCGCGACTCGTAGACGATCGTCGAGACCAACGCGGCAACCTCCGAGGGTTGCAGGCCGTCGAGCAGCCCGTCCGCGAGCGCCTCGGCCATCAGGATGTCGCCCTCGCCGTAGATCCGCGCCAGCGTCCGACCCTTCGGCTCGATCGAGAACCCGTCCACGTACCCGAGTTCCTCGAGCACCGCGAGGACGCGTTCGAACTGCCGGGCGAGCGTCTCGGTCCGCGTTCGGATGCGCCGGTCGAGCCCTCGGATCTGCTGGTCGACCTGCGAGGCGCGCGCGGCCCAGCGCTCGTGCTCCGGCCGGTCCGGGCACGCGTGGCACGGGTGGGCCTCCGCCTGGCGCTCGTACTTCGCCGCCTCGCGCTCGACCTTGGCGTCGACGCCGCCGTGGGGCTTCCGCGGGGGCCGAACGTCCAGCGCGACGAGCTTGGCCGCCAGATCGCGGCGGTACCTGGCGCTCCGAACGCTCCCCGACCGCGGCAGCGGGATCTTGGTCAGGGCCGTCGGCGGCTCCGGGAAGTCCCGCATGCCCAGCCGGAAGTACTTGCGATCCTGCGCGAGGACCGTGGGCCTCCCCTCCCGGACGGAGAGCACCACGGCCAGACCCCGGCGGCGGGCGCGCGGGACGAAGATCACGTCGCCCGGGCGCAGCGCCGCGAGCCCCTCGCGGATCCCCTCGGTGCGCGCGCGTTCGCGGCCCTTGCGGAACCCGTCGCGGACGCCCATCGCCTTCTCGCGCAGCGCCCAGTACTCGGCGAAGTCGCCGAGGTCGCACCGCATCTGCTCGTGGAACGTCGCGAGCTGCGTCCGGTCGCGTTCGAGCTCGCGCTCCAAGGTCACGACCCCGCGGTCGGCGAGGAACTGCGCGAACGACGAGTTGAGCAGGTGGTGCGCCTCGTCGCGCGTGTAGTTGCGCACGAGATTCACGGCCATGTTGTACGAGGGCCGGAACGAGGAGCTGAGCTCGTAGGTCCGCGTGGAGGCGAGCGACGCCACGCGTTCGAACGCGACGTTGCGCTGGACCACGACCACCGCGTGCCCGAGCTCGTCGATCCCGCGGCGCCCCGCGCGCCCGGTCAACTGCGTGTACTCGCCCGGGGTGAGCAGCTCGTGCCGCTCCCCCTGGAACTTCCACAGGTCCTCGATCACCACCGACCTGGCCGGCATGTTGATCCCGAGCGACAAGGTCTCGGTGGCGAACACGATCTTGACCAGCCCCGCCTCGAACAGCTCCTCGACGGTCTCCTTGAACACCGGCAGCATCCCGGCGTGGTGCGCCGCGATCCCGGCCGCCAGGGCGTCCTGGAAGTCGTAGAAGCCGAGGGTCTTGAGGTCCTCCTCGTCCATCCACGCCGCGCGCATCTCGGCGAACGTCCGGATCCGGGACGCCTCCTCGCTCGTGGTGAGCCGGATCCCGGCGCCCATCAGCCACTCGACGCTGCGGGCGCAGCCGGCCCGGCTGAACACGAAGTAGATCGCCGGGAGCAGTCCCTGGTCGGCGAGGACCTCGGCGACCTCCTCCCGCCGCGGCACGTAGACGCGACGATGCCCCTCGCGCGGCCGGGGGATCCGCTGGTGCTGTGCGGTGCCCGAACCCCGCCGGTAGTACGTCTTGTACCGGACCTCCTCGCGGTCGAGCGAGACGACGTAGGGGTTCGGCGCGGCCTGTCCGTTCTGTTCGACGTGCATCGGATGGAGCTCGCGACCGACGAGGTAGTGGTGCTCGAGCGGCACCGGGCGCTTCTCCTCGATCACGACGCGGGTCACGCCGCGGAGCGTCCCGATCCACTCGCCGAACTCCTCCGCGTTGGAGATCGTGGCCGACAGGCACACCACCGAGATCGACAGCGGCAGGTGGATCAGCACTTCCTCCCACACCCCACCCCGGTACGGGTCCTGGAGGTAATGCACCTCGTCCATCACGACCGTGACGAGCCCGTCGAGCGCCTCGCTGCGCTCGTAGAGCATGTTGCGCAGCACCTCCGTCGTCATCACCACGATCGGAGCGTCGCCGTTGATCGCGTTGTCCCCGGTGAGCAAGCCCACCTTCGCCGCGCCGAGCCGAGCGACCAGGTCCCCGAACTTCTGGTTCGAGAGCGCCTTGAGCGGCGTCGTGTAGAAGCACTTGCGGTCGGCGTCGAGCGCCCGGTCGACCGCGAACTCGGCCACGACGGTCTTGCCCGAACCAGTGGGCGCGGCAACCAGGACGGACTCGCCCTCGTGGAGCGCCTCGATCGCGCGCATCTGGAACGCATCCAGCGCGAACGGGTAGCGGTCGGCGAAGCGGGCGGGGTCGATCACTGGATCGAGTCTACGGTCGGCCTCGCCCCACCCACGGGCGAACCCGGCGAGATCAGCCGAGTCCGCAGGCGGCCAGGTGGTCGACCAGCGCCGCGTCGAACGCCTCGGCACCTTCCAGGTTCGACAGGTGCCCCACGCCCTCGATCGTCTCGAGGCGTCCCCGCGGGATCAGCCCGGCCATCTCGGCCGAGATCTGGGGCGCGATCATCCGGTCCTCGGTCGAGGTCAGCACGAGGGTCGGCACGTCGATCGTCGCGAGGTCGGGGGTCGAGTCGGGGCGTTCGGCCATCCCGAGCAGGGCCGCGGCGATGG
This sequence comes from uncultured Actinomycetes bacterium, assembly GCA_963823255.1. Lineage (GTDB taxonomy): Bacteria > Actinomycetota > UBA4738 > UBA4738 > HRBIN12 > DASSJM01. The sequence goes on along the minus strand of CAWGKU010000001.1, from coordinate 276,243 downwards.
CCTCGGGCGGCTGCTCGGCGATCCAGCCGTGGACCCGCGTCCGGAGCTCCTCCGGCGCGTGATCGGAGAGCAACGCCGGCGGCTCCGCGATCAGGACGTTGCCGTCCGAGCGCAGCCGCTCGGCGAGCGCGCGGCGGCCGGCGGCGGCCTCGGAACCGTCGGCGACGGCCCGGGTGTTGGCCAGGACGAACCCGAGCACACGGTCGCGGGCGCGCCGCCACACCTCGAACGCCACGTACCCGCCCATCGACAGGGCGCAGACGACCGCGCGGTCGATGCCTCTCTCCCCCATCGTCGCGAGCGCCCGCTCGGCGGCCAGACCCATCGTCAGGACGTCGCCTGCCGGCTCCGAGCCCCCGAAACCGGGAAGGTTCGGCGCCGCCACGGGGAGCCCTTCGGGGAGGGCGGCGAGCTGCGGCCCCCACATCCGGGCGTCGATGGGCCAGGCGTGGAGGAGCAGGAGGCCGTCGGTCATGAAGTTCCGGTCGGCGCCGGGAGCCCCGGCGCCGGAGGCGCGAACGTGCCCGCCTTGGTCTGCGCCTGGACGTAGTCGGCATAGCCACGGTCGAAGGTCTCGGTCGCGGCGTTCGCGATCGCCTTGGTCCGGGCGGCGAGCGCGACGCGCTCGGGACCCTGGGCGTCGGCCGCGAGCTCCAGCAGCTTCGCGGCCTCGTCGTACAGGGTCATCGCCTGGACGAAGTTCGCCTTCGCGTTGATGAGGTACAGGACGAACTCCTCGGTGAACCCCTTGCCCCGGATCAACGCCGTCTCGTCGATCTGCTGCAGAGCCTCCGATGCCGTTTTGGCGGACGTCACGGCGTCGGTCGCCGTCTGCTTGAGCGCCTCCGAATCGGCGGGCGCGCCGGGCTTCTCCGCCACCAAGGTTCCAACGGCCGTCTGGAGGTCGGTGAACACCGTGTAGCCGGCCGGCGGGTTCGCCTGGCCGATCGTCGAGAGCACGGGCTCGATCTGCCCCTGGAACGAGCTCGTCGTGGCCCGCATCCGCTGCTCGAGGTCGTCCTGCGCGCTCGCGTTGCGCTCGCCGATGAACCCGGCGACGAGTCCGACGATCATCATGACGCCGAGGATGCTGAGGATCACCAGCCAGAACTCGCGCTTGGCGAGCAGGCGTTTCTTGACGGGCCGATAGACGGGCTTGGGCCCGGGGGTGACGGCCTTGGCGCTCCGCCCTTTGCTCTTGCCTTTGATCGCCATGTTGGATCCACCTAGCGCTTCAGGAGACGGCCCACGATGATAGCGGCTTCGTAGAACAGCACCATGGGGATCGTCATCGCGAGCATCGTGTAGGGGTCCGAGCTCGGGGTGATGATGGCGGCGAACACCGCGATGCCGAGGATCGCCCCCCGCCGCCAGTCCCGCAGCTGCCTGGTGGTCACCGCCCCCGCCAGGAGCAGGAAGATCAGCACGATCGGGAACTCGAACGCGAGGCCGAACGACAGCGCGACCAGCATCACGAACGTGAGGTACCGGTCTCCCGTGAGCAGGGGCGCGAACCCCTGGCCGGCGAAGCCGAGGAGGAAGTTCAGAGCCTTGGGGAGCGTCCAGTACGCCACCATCGCGCCGAGCGCGAACAGCAGCACCGAGGAGACGACGAACGGGATCGCCATCTTCCGTTCGCGCCGGGTCAGGCCGGGCACGATGAAGGCCCACAGCTGATACAGGACCACCGGCAGGGCCAGGAACAGCCCCAGGAACGCGACCAGCTTGAACTTGATCAGCAGCGGCTCGAGCGCCCCGGAGAAGAACAGGGCGCAGTCGGGCGTCGCCCGCAGGCGAAGGGGCACCGTCCGCCAGTAGTCGCAGTACGGGTTGAGCAGCAGATCGATCACACGGTCGAACAGGAACCACCCGAAGATCCCCCCCACCGCGATCGCCGAGATCGTGACGATCAACCGATACCGCAGCTCCGACAGATGGTCGACGAGCGTCATCGTGCCGTCGGGCTCCGGTTCGGATCTCCGCCGGAGGCGTTCCGGGATCAGCTTCATGATCGCCCCGGGTCAGTCGGTCGCCCGGTCGGATGTCGCGGGCTCTCCGTCCGGCGAGGGTGCGGGGGTCGGTGCGGCGTCGCGTTCGGCCGGCGCCTCCGACGGTTCCGTGGCGTCGACCGGCGTCGTCGGAGACACCGGCGACGCGGGTTGGGCGGGCGTCGCGGGTTGCGCCCGCTTCGAGGTGGACGGCTTCGTCGTCGGAGCGGCGTCGATCCGGAACGAACGCTGGACCTCCTCCTTCGCGCGACGGAGCTCCGCCAGGCTTGCTCCGAGCGAACGGGAGATGTTCCGGATCTCGTCCGCCGGCAGCGGTTCGGACGCGGTGGGCGTCGGGTCGGGGGCTACCGGCTTCGGGCCCGTCGGGCGTCCGTCGGCGGGCCCTGTGGCCGCCCCGCGAGCGGGGGCAGGTGTCGCCGAGCTTCCGTTCGGCGGCTCGTCGTCGAGGTTGACCTGGATCGTCCGCTTCACCTCGTCCTGCGCCTTGCGGAGCTCGCGCAACCCCCGGCCGATCGACCGTCCGAGCGCGGGCAGGCGCTGCGGTCCGACCACGAGCAGCGCGATGACGAGGATGATGAAGAGCTCCTGCGGCCCGATGTTCAGCATCTCGCTCTGCGCTCCCGATGGGGCTCCGGACGGCGCTCCGGGTCGGCGATCCGGGGGCGGGAGGCCCTCGTGAGGGCCATCGTACTGCCGCCTCGGTTCAGGGACCGGACCTCGGGTCCCGAGGCGGGCGGCGCGATCGGTCGGAGGCGCTGTCGGCCAGTTCGCCGATCTCCCGCGTCAGGGGCCCGACCTCGTCCTGGAAGCGGCCCGCCGCCCGGCCGAGCACGAACAGGTGCCGGATCAGCGCGATCAGCACGGCGAGCACCGCGACGAGCGACAGGAGCCCGACGACGAGCCAGACGAGCGCGGTCGTGGTCATCGGGGGTCGATGCTAGCGGAGGGCGGGCCGGCGGGGTTAGGGCGCGGGCAGGAACTGCTCGATGTAGCGCTCGTCCTCGAGCTTGAAGTGGAAGTCGATCACGTCGTCGATCGAGAACGCGGGTCCCGGGGGCAGCGGTCCCCGAGGGTCCTCGGGCAGGTCCATGTCGGGCTCGAACATCTCCGAGGTGCCGCCGGAGGAACGTCCCGAGACGTCGACGCCGGCCGAGACGAGCAGGGCCACGATCTTGCGGTCCGCGCGCTTCTCGACGGGCTCCATGCAGGTTGGGCAATCGAAGCGGTACGTGCCTTCCCGCCCGCCTCGCATGACCTGCAGCAGGATCGACTCGGGGCCCATGTCGACCTCTCCGCAGCGGGGGCATGTCGTCCGGATCGTCGTCATAACACCCGCAATATCGGACAACGGCGCTCGGTGCTTGAGCCCTCGGTTCGAGACCGGACTACCCTATCCGTACCTTTGCCGGGTCCGGTCGGCGAGCTCGCGGACGCGTTCGCCCAGGTCGGGAGGGTCGACGACCTCGGCGTCGGGCCACAGGCGCAGCAGGAGACGCTCGAGCCATTCGAGCCTTCCGGCGGGGAGCTCGACCTCCAAACGGCCGTCCCCCAGCTCCTGCTCGCGCGAGGTCTCGTAGTACTCGGCCACCCACCGCGCCTCGGGCCGCAGGCGCACGGTGACGCGGACGTCGCCCTCCTTGGGCGTGTACAAGGGCCTCCCGGCGCCCCGGAGTCCGCGGGGGTCGAACCGCTCTCCCGTCGCCGCCGCGGCGTGGATCCGGTCCGCCCGGAAAAGGCGTTCGGACCCCGAGCGGTGGTCCCACGCCGCCACGTACCAGTTCCCGACCGCGAAGAAGACCTCCTCGGGGTCGATCTCGCGGTAGGTGGTCTCGGCCCCCGACGCCGCGTAGTACTCGATCCGCAGACGCTCGTGGTCCGTGGCCGCACGACGGAGCTCGCCGAGCGTATCCGGGGTGCGCCCGTCCGCGGCGGAGTCCACCCGCTCGGGCAGCTCGCCGAGCGTCTCCGGGCCGAGCGCCTCGGCCAGCTTGCCGATCGCCGAGGCCAGGGCCGGCGCCTCCTCGAGGCCGGGAGCCCCGGCCAGCACGGTGGCCCGCAGGTAGATCGCGAGCGCCTCACTCCGCGTGAGGCGCAGGGGCCGGGCGAAGTAGTCGGCCATACCGATCCAGATGCGGCCGTCCTGGATGTCGACGTCGATCAGGTCGCCCGGGCCGTAGGGCGGCAGCCCCGAGACGAACAGCAGGTCCAGGTCGGCCAGGAGCTCGGGCTCGGACATCCCGAACAGATCCGCCGCCTCGGCGACCCTGGTCCCCTGGTTCCGGACCAGGTACGGGATCACGGTGAGCAGCCGACGGAGGCGCTCGGACGCCTTCTCGGGCGCCTTGCGGGTCGCTCCGGAGCGGCCACCGCCCTCAGGAGGCAAGGATCGCCTCCAGCCTGCCGAGGATCTCCGATCGGAGCTCGGGGGGCTCCACCACCTCCGCGTCGGGTCCGAAGGACAGGATCCACGGGACCAGGCCTTCCCCGGGCGACCAGGGCACCCGCACCTCGATCCATCCGTCCTCCAGGGTCCGGACCGTCTCCGCGCTCGCGACCCCCTCGGTCGCCCACCACGCGACGTCAGGTGCGAACGCGATCGTGGCCGTCGCCTCGGCGTCGCCGGGGCCCCACGGGCCCGCCTGGACGTGTTCGGCGGCGCGGAACCCTTCGGGAGGCTCGGTCCCCTCCCCCGCGATCTCGAGATCGTCCGAGATCCGCGAGAGCCGGAACGACCGGATCTCCTCGCGGTCGAGGTCCAGGCCCACGAGGTACCAATGCCCGCCGCGCACCGCCAGCCCGAACGCGTCCACCGAGCGGTCCGAGCGGTCACCTCGCGAGGTGCGGTAGGCGAACCGCACGCGGCGTCCCTCCGCCACGGCTTCGGCGGCGCGGGAAAGGTTCGGGTCGGTCTCGCCGCCGAGCGCCGGCGGCCCCAGACCCGCCAGGATCCCGCGGTCGGCGCCAGAGAGCAGCTTGCGGACCGCCTCCTCGGCCGAGACGTCGCCGGCCGAACGGACCGCGACGAACAGCGCCGAGAGCTCCTCGGGCGTGAAGGCGATGTCGGGCAGGTAGTAACGGTCCTTGTCGATCGTGTACCCGTGCTCGACGTCCCAGGCGTCCGTGGAGACCACCTCGATCGGCACGCCGATGTCGCGCAGGACGTCCTTGTCGCGCTCGAACATCCGCTTGGCGGAGGAGGCGTCCTGGTGGCCGTACCCCTCGGACAGCTTGCTCCGGATCTGGTCGAAGGTGAGCGGCGTCCGGGACTCGAGCAGCAGGGCGACGAGGTTCACCAGGCGTTCGAGCGGGTGCATGGCCGCGGCATCATACTTTCCGCCATGTCGCCAGACCTCGTGGGAGTGCGTCTGCGTCACGCGACCGTGCGGGGCATCCGGAGCGAGCGTCCGGGCGTGCTCGAGCTGGACGTGGACGTGGAGGAGCCCGGCGATCCGACCGAGCCCGGGACCCCGGCGGCGCCGGAGCCCGCGGTGGCGTTCACCGAGCTCGTGGGGCTGGTGGGACCGGGGGATCGCGTCCTGGTGAACACCACGGCGGTCGCGCTCGGTCTCGGCACGGGAGGGTTCCACCTCGTGGTGGCAGTGTCCGAGCAGGCCCCGACCGAGCTCGGTCATCCCGGGCGGATCGTGAAGGCGCGGTACACGCCGTTGCAGGCGGCGGTCCAGAGCGTGGAGGAGACCGATCGCGATGCGCTCGAGCGTTCGGCCGGCCTGGGCGGGCGACCGGTCGTGTGCGCGCCCCTGCACTCGATGATCGGTCCGATCGCCGCCGGGGCACGCGCGGCCGGCGCCGGACGGATCACCTACGTGATGACCGACGGGGCGGCGCTGCCCGGCCGGCTCTCGAACCTCGTGCCCCGCCTGCGGGCGGCCGGCCTGTTGGACGGGTTCGTCACGTGCGGTCAGGCCTTCGGGGGCGAGCTCGAGGCCGTGACGATCTGGACCGGGCTGCTCGCCGCCGCCGAGCTCGTGGCGGCCGACGTGGTGATCGTGGCGGACGGACCCGGGAACCTCGGCACCGAGACCACGTGGGGCGTGAGCGCGCTCGCGAGCGGCCACGCCCTGAACGCCGCGGAGACGCTCGGCGGGCGGCCCGTGGCGGCGCTCCGGATCTCCTTCGCCGACGCCCGCGAACGCCACCGCGGCGTCTCGCACCACTCGATCACGATCCTCGATCGCGTGTGCCGGGTGGCGGCCGACGTCGCCGTCCCGGTCCTGGAGGGACCCGAACGCGACCTCGTCTGGAACGCCCTGCGCGAGCGACACCTGGAGGAGCGCCACCAGCTGGTCGAGGTGGACGGACGTCCGGCACTCGATGAGCTCGAGCGTTCGGGGGTCGAGGTCGACTCGATGGGCCGCACGGCGCCGGACGACCCGGCCTTCTTCCTCGCGGCAGGTGCCGCGGGCATCCTGGCGGGGCGGATGGCGGTCCGGTCGCGGGGATGGAGCGAGAGCGCGGGATGACCGCTATCGCACGGGGGCGGCGACGAACGCCGCGAGCACCAGGACCGCGACCACGACGACGACCAACGCGATCTTCCCCGCCCGGGCCAGGTCCAAGGAGGCGTTCGCGGACGCGGCAGCCTTGCGCGCGTTCTCGCGATCGGCGCGCGTCAGCTTCTTCGGTTTCCTGGCGGTCGTGGTGGCCATGGGTCGTTCATGGTCCACGCCGCGCCTCGTGTCCGCGATCGGACGCACGACCTCCCGTCGACACGGTCGTGTCGGTCCATCGGCGCTCGGCCGATGGACCACGCTACATGTGGGCGATCAGCTGCTCGACGCGCTCGTCTACGCTGCGGAACGGGTCCTTGCAGAGCACGGTCCGCTGAGCCTGGTCGTTGAGCTTGAGGTGCACCCAGTCGACCGTGTAGTCGCGGCGCTTCTGCTTGGCGTGGCGGATGAAGTCCCCGCGGAGCTTCGCGCGCGTGGTCTGCGGCGGTTCGCGCATCGCCCGCTGGATCTCCTTCTCGGCGACGGCGCGCTCCATCTTGCCCGCGCGTTCGAGCACGTAGTACAGGCCGCGTGTGCGGTTGACGTCGTGGTACGCGAGATCGAGCAGCGCGACGCGAGGGTGCGACAGGGGCAGCTGGTGGCGCTCGCGGTAGCTCTCGATCAGGCTCTGCTTGGCGACCCAGTCGACCTTGCGGACCAACCGCTCCGGCTCCTGCAGGATCAGCGCGTCGAGCGCGTCGCGCCACTCCTGCAACAGCTGCTTGGACTGCGGGTCCGGGCCGCGTCGCTCCAGGAAGCGTTCGGTGCGCTCGTAGTACTCCTCCTGTACCTCGATCGCCGTGAGCTCGCGCCCGTTGGCCAGCCGGACCTTCTTGCGGCAGGTCACGTCGTGGCTGATCTCGCGGATCGCGCGGATCGGGTTCTCCAGCGAGAGGTCGCGCATCACCGTGTTCGCCTCGACCATCCGAAGGACCAGGTCGGTGATGCCCACCTTCATCCACGAGCTGAACTCCGACATGTTCGAGTCCCCGACGATCACGTGCAGGCGCCGGAACCGTTCGGCGTCCGCGTGGGGTTCGTCGCGCGTGTTGATGATCGGCCTCGAGCGGGTGGTCGCCGAGGAGACCCCTTCCCAGATGTGCTCGGCGCGCTGGGCGATGCAGAACACGGCGCCACGCGGCCCGTGCAGGACCTTGCCCGCGCCGCACCAGATCTGCCGCGTCACGAAGAACGGGATCAGCAGGTCGGCCATGCGCGCGAACTCGCCCTGACGAGCCACGAGGTAGTTCTCGTGGCACCCGTACGAGTTGCCCGCGGAGTCGGTGTTGTTCTTGAACAGGTAGACCTGTCCGCTGATGCCCTCCTCGTGCAGCCGGACCTCGGCGGCCGCGAGCAGCGCCTCGAGGATCCGCTCCCCCGCCTTGTCGTGCGCGACGAGGTCGGAGATGTGGTCGCATTCGGGCGTCGCGTACTCGGGGTGCGAGCCGACGTCCAGGTACAGGCGGGCGCCATTCTCGAGGAAGACGTTCGAGGAGCGTCCCCAGTGCACGACGCGCCGGAACAGGTACCGGGCGACCTCGTCGGGCGAGAGGCGTCGCTGACCCCGGAACGTGCAGGTGACGCCGTACTCGTTCTCGAGCCCGAAGATGCGTCGTTCCACGCGTCGAGTGTAGGCCTCGCCCGAACCAAGGCGGGGAGCCGCCGGTTCAGCCGGCCAGGATCGTCGCGACCTCGTCCTCGCCCAGGCGGCGGAACTTCCGTCGCTGCTGCCGCGTTCGGTCGAGCACGCCGGCCTCGACCTGCTCGGCCTCGATCTCGCGTCCCTCCGCCGTCGAGAGCGCCTTGACGGCCTCGCGCACGGCCGTGCCGAGGTCCCAGCCGGGCTGGTAGGCCTCCTGCACCGCGTTGGACAGCTCCTCGGCGTGCCCGCCGATCGCCACGTGGCCGTGCTCGTCGGTGACGGTGCCGTCGAACAGCACGTGGTAGATCTCGTTATCGCCGGGGTCCTCGCCGGCCTCGCCGACGAGGATCTCGACCTCGTAGGGCTTCATCTGCTGCGTGAAGATCGTCGATAGCGCCTGCGAGTACGCGTTGGCCAGGTCGCGCGCGCGCACGTCGTCGCGACCGTAGGAGTACCCGCGCAGGTCCGCATGCCGAACCCCGCTGATCCGCAGGTCCTCGAACTCGCTGTACTTGCCGACGCCGGCGAACGCGATCCGGTCGTAGATCTCGCTGATCTTGTGCAGCGTCGCGCTCGGGTTCTCGGCGATGAACAGGACGCCGTCCGCGTACTCGAGCCCGACCACCGACTTGCCGCGCGCGATCCCCTTGTGCGCGAAGTCCGACAGGTCCTTGATCCGCTGCTCGGGCGGCACGTAGGGCATGAAGCTCACGAGCCGCCCCCGATCACGCGTTCGTACGTGTTCCGGAGCTCGTCCTCGCCGACGCTTTCCGCGCCTTCGCTCGTCACCACGACCACGGTGGGGAAGATCCCCCGGGTCGGGTCGGGTCCTCCCGTCGCGGCGTCCTCCTGCGAGGCGTCGACCAGGGCCTCCATGGCGACCTGCAGGGCCTGGTCCCGATCGAGCCCCGGCCGCCAGCGCTTCTTCAGCGAGCTCCTGGCCGGCCGGCCGCCCGAGCCCGTGGAGTGATAGTCGTCCTCTTCCCACCTGCCGCCGGTGGCGTCGTAGTAGAAGATCCGGCCCTCCTCGCGCCGCTCGTCGAACCCGCCGAACAGCGGCACCACGACGAGCCCCTGGATCGCCATCGGCAGGTTCCCTCGGATCATCTGGGCGAGCCGGTTCGCCTTGCCCTCGAGCGAGAGACGGTCACCGGTGATCTTCTCGTAGTGCTCGAGCTCGAGCTGGAACAGCTTGACGATCTCGATCGCCTGTCCGGCGGCCCCGGCGATCGCGATCACCGAGAGGTCGTCCGCGGCGAACACCTTCTCCATCTTCTCGTCGGCGATCGTGAAGCCCTCGGTCGCCCGCCGGTCGCCACCGAACACGACGCCGGACGCGAACTTCAGCGCCACGACGGTCGTCCCGTGGGGTCCCGCGACGTCGGGGGTGAGGCCGGTTGCGGCCGGGAGGGTCTCGGGGCGGCTCCGTCGCACGAGATCGACGAAGCTCGGGTTCGCGCCGATCGGGCCGCCCGAGGGTTCGGGCGGGAAGCGCGGACCCTCGGTCATTCGCCGCCCTTCTGGACGTACGACTTGACGAACTCCTCGGCGTTCTCCTCCAGGACCGAGTCGATCTCGTCCAGGATGTCGTCCATCTCCTCCTTGAGCTTCTCGCCCTTGGAGGTGGAGGTCACCTGGCCGGCCTCGTCATCCTTGCCGCCGCCGGAACGCTTCTGGGTCTTCTTCTGCTCCTGCTCTTGAGGCACCGCCGAGCTCCTTCCCGTGAACGACCGATTCTATCCGGACTCCGCGACAGCACCATCACCTCGCGGGCGGAGGGCCTCGAGCTCCCCGACGCCCCTGGGTGACGCGGCAGAGGGTTCACCGAAGGAGCATCGGTCGAGGCTCGGAGCCGATTGAGGTCCGGGCGGCAGGCGCTCGCGGGGCGAAGCCGTCGGCTAGGAGCGGAGCATCTGGACGAGCGCGGCCGCATCGGCGGCCCGTTCGAACAGCTCGTCCACGTGCTCCTTCGTGCCGCGGAGCGGCTCGCGCATCGGCACCCGCTGCAGCGCCTCGGCCCCGGTGTCGAAGATGATCGAGTCCCACGACGCCGCGGCGATCGCGTCCGGATAGCGCGAGATGCACCGCCCGCGGAAGTAGGCCCGCGTGTCCTCCGGCGGCTCCATGATCGCCCGCTCGACGTCCTCGTCCGAGACGAGCCGCTCGACCTGGCCCGTCGCGACCAGCCGGTGGTAGAGCCCCTTGTCACGGCGGACGTCGTGATACTGCAGGTCGATCAGGCGCAGCTTGGCGTCGGACCACTCGAGCCCGTCCCGCTCGCGGTAGCCCTCCAGCAGCCGGTACTTGGCGACCCAGTCGAGCTCACGCGAGAGCAGCATCGGGTCGTCCTCCAGCGCGGTGAGCACGGCCTCCCAGCGTTCGAGGACCTCGAGGTTGTCCGCCGTGGTGTCCTCCTGCTCGACGTACTTCCGCGCCCGCTCGAGGTACTCCCACTGCATCTGCACCGCCGTGAGCCTGCGACCGTCGGCCAGGCGGATCAGGCCCGTGCACGTGAGGTCGCGGGACACGTCGTGCAGCGACGGCACCGGTGTCGCCAGCGTGAGGTCGGGAGCGTCGCCGTCCTCGATCAGCTTGAGCACGAGCGACGTCGTGCCGAGCTTCAGCAGGGTCGCGACCTCGCACAGGTTGGCGTCGCCGACGATCACGTGCAGGCGGCGGTACTTCTCGGGATCGGCGTGCGGCTCGTCGCGCGTGTTGATGATCGGACGCTTCAGGGTGGTCTCCAGACCGACCTCGGCCTCGAAGAAGTCCGCACGCTGCGTCACCTGGTAGCGATCGCGCGACCGCTCGTCCCAGGAGGCCTCGCCGCCGAGCTTCCCGGCGCCGCAGAAGATCTGACGGGTCACGAAGAACGGCGTGAGCCCCGCGACGAGGTTGCCGAACGGCACCTGCCGGTCGACCAGGTAGTTCTCGTGGGTCCCGTAGGAGTTGCCCTTCCCGTCGCTGTTGTTCTTGTAGACCGCGAGCCGCTGCGCGCCGGGCATCGTGCGCTCGATCTCCTCGAGGGACCGCTCGAGCACCCGCTCCCCCGCCTTGTCGTGGATCACGAGGTCGCGCGGCGTCACGCACTCGGGCGTGGAGTACTCGGGGTGCGCGTGGTCGACGTAGTAGCGGGCGCCGTTGGGCAGGATCACGTTCGCGAGACCGAGGTCCTCCTCGGAGGGTTCGCGCAGCTGGACGGGCTCGAACCCGCGGGCATCGCGGAGCGGTGACTCCTGCTCGTAGTCCCAGCGGATCCGCCGGAGCGCGCCCGCGTACGTGCTGATCAGCAGCGAGGAGGAGATGACCGGGTTGAACTCGGGCGACCCGACCGCGGAGATCCCGTACTCGGTCTCGGTGCCGATGACCTTGGGGATGGCCATCCGGGGACCTTACAGGTACTGGCCGGCGCTGACCCGCTCGACCTGCCGACCCTCGCTGTCGCCGTCGCCGAGCAGCGTGCGCACGTAGACGATGCGCTCGCCCTTCTTGCCCGAGATCCGCGCCCAGTCGTCCGGGTTGGTCGTGTTCGGCAGGTCCTCGTTCTCCTTGAACTCGTCGCGGATCGCGCGCGACAGGTCCTCGGCCTTGATGCCCTTCTCCCCCATCGACAGGAAGCGCTTGATCGCCTCCTTCTTCGCGCGGCGCACGATGTTCTCGATCATCGCGCCGGAGTTGAAGTCCTTGAAGTACAGGATCTCCTTGTCGCCGCTCGCGTAGGTGACCTCGAGGAACCTGTTGTCCTCGGCCTCCGAGTACATCCGGTCGATCGTCGACTGGATCATCCGCGAGGTCGTCGCCCTGACGTCGCCGCTGGCGCGGGCGATGTCCTCGGGGTGGATCGGGACGGTCGGGTTGAGGTACTTGGCCATGATGTCGGCCGCCTGCGCGGCGTCGGGGCGCTCGATCTTGATCTTCACGTCCAGCCGCCCGGGCCGCAGGATCGCCGGGTCGATCAGGTCCTCGCGGTTGGAGGCCCCGATCACGATCACGTTCTTGAGGGTCTCGACCCCGTCGAGCTCGGACAGGAGCTGCGGCACGATCGTCGACTCGACGTCGCTCGAGATCCCCGTCCCGCGGGTCCGGAAGATCGAGTCCATCTCGTCGAAGAACACGATGACCGGCAGGCCCTCCTCGCTGCGCTCCTTCGCGCGCTGGAAGATCTGCCGGATCTGCCGCTCGGTCTCGCCGACGTACTTGTTCAGTAGCTCGGGCCCCTTGATGTTCAGGAAGTACGAGTGCGCGTCCTGGCGCCCGGTGCGCTCGCGCACCTTGTCGGCGAGCGACTTGGCCACGGCCTTGGCGATCAGCGTCTTGCCGCAGCCCGGAGGCCCGTAGAGCAGGACGCCTTTCGGCGCCTCGAGCTGGTGCTCGTGGAACAGCTCCGCGTACAGGAACGGCAGTTCGACCGCGTCGCGGATCGCCTCGATCTGCCCCTCGAGCCCGCCGATGTCCTCGTACGACACATCGGGGATCTCCTCGAGCACGAGCTCCTCGACCTCTTCCTTCGGCAGCTTCTCGAGCGCGACGTTGGACCGTGGGTCGATCAGCAACGGATCGCCGGCGCGGATCTGCACGTCGAGCAGCGCGGTGCCGAGCGTGGCCACGAGCTCCTCGTCGCCGCGTCCGATCACGATCACGCGGTCGTCGCCGAGCCGATCCTTGACCTTGACGACCTCGCCCGCCCGGTCGGGCAGGAGCACCTCGACGACGTTCAGGGCCTCGTTGAGGATCACCTCGGCGCCCTTGCGCAGGAGGTCGGTGTCGACGTCCGGGGACACGTTCACGCGCATCTTGCGACCCGCGGTGAAGACGTCGACCGAGTCGTCGTCGTTGGTGCCGAGGTAGACGCCGAACGACGCGGGAGGCTGGCTGAGCTTCTCGACCTCTTCGCGGAGCCCCTCGATCCGCTCCTTCTCGGCCTGGAGCGTGCCGGCGAGCTTCTCGTTCTGCGAGAGCGCGCGGGCCAGATCCGAACGTGCCTCGAGGAGCTTGTCCTCGAGCAGCTTGACCTGGCGGGGGGCGTTCGTGAGCCGGCGGCGGAGGAGGGAAACCTCGTCCTCGAGGAAGCGGACCTGCGTCTGGAGCTCGTGGATCTTCTTCTCGAACTGTTCCTGCTGTTCGCGTGGATCGAGCTCCGGCATCTCCTTCACCTCCCGCCGGTGCGCAAGCATACCCCTGGTCCTCCCCCCGACCGATGAAGGCGGGGGAGGTCTCTCGGCCTATCCATACGGTTTTCGGCAGCGGATACGCCTTACTGAACGCCTCTTCGAGTCAAAGGTTGTCGCCGGACCCGTGCGAGGTGATCGCTCAGACGCGACGCGCGAGCGTGATGAACCCGGTGTGCGCGACCATCCGCTGGTCCGGTCGGACGCTCCGCGCGGTCACGTGCCACGAGCGATGGAGCACCTCGAACGTCTCGAGGTGCTCGTACCCGTTGCGTTCCAACGCGAGCACGAGCTGTTGGACCTGGTTCGTCGTCGGCAGGTACCCGCAGAAGATCGCGCCCGGGGGCAGCACGGTCGCGAGCGGCTCGAGCGTCTCCCACGGCTCCGGGAGATCCAGGATCGCGCGGTCGAAGATCTGGCCGCTCTCCGCGACGTCGCGGACGTCGCCCTTGCGGAGCTCGAGCCAGTCCGGCGTCTTCCCGAAGAACGACTCGATGTTCCGACCGCCCCCTCCTGGAACTCGGGCCGCAGGTCGTAGGAGACGACTCGGCCCTCGGGACCGGTGGCCCGGCACAGCGCCAGCGTGAGCGAGCCCGAACCCGTCCCGGCCTCCACGACGCGGGCGCCCGGGAAGACGTCCGCCCCGACCAGGATCGCGCCGACGTCCTTGGGGTAGACGACCTGGGCGCCCCTCGGCATCTTCAGCACGAAGTCGGCCAGCCGCGGCCGGAACGCTCGGAAGGCCATCCCCGACGCCGAATGCACCAGGGTCCCCTCGGGCGAGCCGATCAAGAGGTCGTGCGAGAGCCCGCCGCCGTGCGAGTGCCAGGTCTCGTCGGTCTGGAGCGTGACGAGGTACCGGCGGTCCCGCTGGTCCACCAGCAGGATCCTCTCCCCCGCCTCGAACGGCCCGATCATCGAGGCACCGTCCCGTAGATCTCGACCGGCATGACCTCGTCGGACAGCGACTCGGCCGTCTCGCGATCGCTCGGTTCGCCTCGTTCATCCCGCTCGCTCCGGGGCGCTCCGAGCCGCTCGCCCAGGATCTGCGCCTGGGCGCGGCAGAACGCGCAGAACCTGCCGGTCGTGGGCTGGCCGCAGCGCTCGCACCCGACGAGCTCGACCTCGTCCTGCGTCGCGAACAGAGGAGCCGCCCGATCCAGGTAGCCGAACAGGAACTGGGCCTTGGTCCCGGGCGAGTTCGATTCGAGGTGGTTCATCGCGTCCTTGTACCGGAGCTGCGTGTTCCCGCCCACGAGCGGGCACTCCTCCACGACGTAGTCGATCCCGCGCAGGAACGCGAACGCGGCCGTCTCGAGCTCCGAGAGCCGGTACAACGGCTTGACCTTGCGCGCGAACCCCTCCTCCGCCGGCAGCACCGGGGACTGGCGCGCGATGTAGTCCGTCTGCCATCGGAGCGTGTTGCCGAGCAGCGTGGCGGCCTCGTCGTCCAGGTTGTGCCCGGTCGCGACCACGTCGTACCCGCCCTCGCGCGCGGCGCGGTTGAACACGTAGCGCTTGGAAAGGCCGCACACCGCGCAGGTCGAACGCGAGCCCTTCTTGCCCGCGGTCGGCACGTCGAACCCGTAGTCGCGCGCGAGGTCGACCTCGACGAGACGCGCATCGCGTTCGTCGGCGAACGAGCGCGCGATCCGATGCGAGCGTTCCGAGTACTCGCCGATCCCGAGACCGAGGTAGAGCCCGTCGGCCCGATAGCCGAGCTCGAGCAGGATGTCCCACAGCGCGAGCGAGTCCTTGCCGCCCGAGACCGCGACCAGGATCCGGTCCGAGGGTTCGAGCATCTCGTGCCCCTCGATCGCCCGCTTGACCTGTTCGCGAACGTGGCGGAGGAAGCAGTCGGCGCAGAACGCCGCGTTGTGCCGGCGGAGCTCGACGACGGCGGGCGCCTTGCAGCGCCGGCACTTCATCCGGTTCCCGCCGGAGCCACCGCTGATCACCGGGCGGATCTCGATCACGTCGGCCTCGCCGACCCGGTCCTCGCGCGTGAGCAGCTCGCGCTCGCGGATCACGAGCACGGTGTCGGGGTTGATGCCGAGCTCGCCGAGGACGTCGTGGATCTTGCGACCGCCGGCGAGCTCGACCTCCCGGTCGGGGTTGCGGAGCCTCACCCTCACGAGGTCAGGCTAGCGCACCACCGGCGCGCGGAACCCTTCCCGTGCCCTGGCCCGTGCCTTGGCCCGTGCCGTCGACCCGCGCCTTGGGACCTAGGTCGTCGCGACCGGGTTCACGCCCAGCGTGACGGTGAGCGTGTCCCGCGACCCGTCCGAGTGGACGACGCCGACCTCGACCTCGTCGCCGGGCCGGTGCTCGCGGATCAGCTCGCCGAGCCGCTCGGCCGAGTCCACCGCCTGGCCGCCGAACTGGACGACCACGTCGCCGACCTGGATCCCGCCCTGCTCGGCGGGTCCGCCGCTCACCAGGTCCACGATCACGGCCCCGCTGCTCACCTGCGGGTCGAACTCGAACTGGACCGACGGGTCCGAGGCGTCCGCGGAGGAGATCCCCATGAACGCGACCGGCTGGGACGGGTTCTCGGCGGCCTGGAAGATCGTCGGCTTGATCGAGTCGATCTGGATCGCGAACCCGATGTTCTCGGCCTGGTTCGCTCCTGCGGTGTTGATCCCGACGACCTGCCCCGCCATGTTCAGGAGGGGTCCTCCGGAGTTCCCGGGGTTGATCGCGGCATCGGTCTGGATCACATCCGTGTACACCCGCTCGCCGTTGGTGCATCCGGTGCACCGCGAGTCCTGCACCGTGATCCGGCGCGTGAGCGAGGAGACGACGCCGGTCGTGACGGACGGCCCGCCTGCCAGCCCGAGCGCGTAGCCGAGCGCGACGACCTGCTGGCCGAGCTGCAGATCGGACGAGTTCCCCATCGCGACCGTCGGCAGATCGGTCGCGTCCACCTTCAGGACGGCGAGGTCCGCCTCTTCGTCGCCGCCGATCACGCGGGCGTCGTAGTGGACCGGCTCTTCGGCCGAGCTGAGCACCGTGACCTTCGATGCGCCCTCGACCACGTGGAAGTTCGTCACGACGATGCCGTCTGAGCGCACGACGAACCCGGTGCCCTCGCCCTGGCCCTCGGAGCTGTCGGCCACGACGTTCACGACCGCCGGAAGCACGTTGCGGACGACCTGGACGACGGCGCCCTGCCCCGTGGCGACGGTCGGCTGGCTGGACGGGAAGACCGCCTTGGGTTCGGCGGGGCTCGAGGTGGTCGTGGTGGTTCCGGTGGTGCATGCGGAGAACGCCAGCGCCGCAACGACGCCGAGCGCGAGGAGTGCGCGTCTCATGGTCATGGCTCCAGTCTGTCGGGTTCAGGCTCCATTCGACACCCGGCGTCCGCGCGTTCACCCCCGGCCGGAAGACCCGTTCGGGGGTGGATCCGATCGCTACGCGATCGCCACATCTGCGGCGGGGACGCGGCAGCAGCCCCGCGCCCTCGACGACGCGAGGGATGGCCTCCTCGTGGTTGATCGTCATCAGGTGGATGCCCGAGACCCCGGCGATCTGCCGGACCGCCTCGACGATCTCGAGCGCGAGCCGGATCCCCTCCTCCCGCTGCGCCTCGGGGGGCACGGAGTCCATGCGTTCGATCACATGCTCAGGCACGTCGAGCCCCGGCACCTGATCGCGCAGGTAGCGAGCGCCCGCCGCCGAGTTCGGCACGAACACCCCCGCGAGCACCGACATGTGGTCGAGCAGCCCGAGCTCGCCGCAGCGCGCCATGAACACCCGAAGCTTGTCGAGGTTGAAACAGATCTGCGTCTGGACGAACTCGGCCCCCGCCTCGATCTTCGTCCCCAGGCGCATCGGCCGGAACTCCAGCGGCGGCGCGAACGGGTTCTCGACGGCGCCGATCAGGAAGCTCGGCGCGTCGGTCAGGGCCCGGCCCGAGAGGTAGGTGCCCTCGTCCCGCATGATCTTCGCCATCCGGATCAGCTGCACCGAGTCGAGGTCGTAGATCGGCTTGGTCTCGGGGTGGTCGCCGGCGCTCACGTCGTCGCCGGTCATGCAGACGATGTTGCGAACCCCGAGCGCGGCCGCGCCGAGGAGGTCGGCCTGCAGGGCGAGCCGGTTGCGGTCGCGGCAGACCAGCTGCATCACCGGTTCGACGCCCTGATCCAGGAGCAGGCGAGCGGCCGCCATCGCTGCGATGTGCGCGTGGGCGGCGCTGTTGTCCGTGCAGTTCACCGCGTCGACCTTGCCCCGGAGCGTCCCGGCGAGCTCGGCGATGCGCGCAGGGTCGGCCGAGTCGCTCGTCTGCAGCTCGGCCGTGACGACGAACTCGCCGGCCTGCAACAGGCGGTGCAGGTGGCTGCGCGGAGCCTCCTGCGTCATGGGGCGGGTCTCACGACCCGGATCCGTGCGCGGATCCCGACCAGCCCTCCGGAACCTGCCGGTCGCGTCCCGTCACGAGGTTCTCCCACGACGACGTTCCCTGGAGCCGCCAGTCGACCGGCGGCTCGACGTGCTGGATGTGATCGCGCCACAGCGGCAGGCGCCGAGAGCCCTCCCAAGCGGCGACCCAGACGCACTTCATCTCGGGCAGCACCTCGCAGCTCCCGTCCTGCAGCGTGCCGCCGCAGGGGCCGTTCCGAAGGCTCTTCGGGCAGCGCATCGGGCACGAGAGCCCGGTCGAATGCAGGATGCACTGCCCGCACATGCGGCAGTCCCACACGGTCTCCTTCGTGACGCGTTCGACGAGCAGGAGGGCGCGGCGGAAGCCTTTGGCGGGGGGTGCGGTCTCCGGGGGCCTCCGGTCGACCCTGGTGCCCTGCATCGGAAGCTCCTCGTCGGCCCGGCGCCGGAGACCCTAGCCGCGCAGGGAGGCCGCCGGGACCTCCTTGCGGGCGTCGATGAACGGGATCGCGGCCGTCGAGACCGTGATCGGCCCGTGCTCGGACTCCACGTCGATGCTCGTCCCCGGCCCGGCCAGGTCGATCGGCACCCAGGCGTACCCGATGTTCTTCTCGAGCTTCGGCGACCACACGGCGTCGGTGACCCGTCCCACCTGCTCACCGTCCCGAACGACCGGCCAGAACCAGGAGAGCTCGGCCTTGAGCTCGTCGCCGGACCACTCGATGCCGACGAGCTTGCGGTCGACACCCTTGGCCTTGAGGGCCTCGAGCGCCGCCTTGCCCACGTACTCCTGCGGCTGGTCCTCCACGAGATGCTCGAGCCCCATGATGTGCAGGGGGGTGTCCTGGTGGGTCATGTCCGAGTTGTAGTTCATGATCCCGGCCTCGATCCGCCTCGCCTCGACCGGCGCGACCGGCCGGATCGCGAACTCCTCCCCCGCCGCGAACACCGCGCTCCACAGGTCGTCGCCGCGGGAAGGGTCGAGCAGGTTGATCTCGAACCCCTGTACCGCGGTCCAGCCGGTGCGGCTGATCAGCACCGGGATGTCGCCGACGTCGAACCAGTCACACCAGTAGTACTTGAGGTCGAGCACGGCGGGGCCCACGAGCTTCTCGAGCGTCTTCGCCGCCTTCGCGCCCTGGACCTGCATCGGGTAGGCGTCCGGGTACGACACCTCGACGTCGAGGCTCGACTGAGACGCGGCGCCGAGCGCGTAGAGGCCGGCGTCCGAGTCCGCGAGCTGCATCCACCAGCGGTTCTCACCGACGTGCAGCAGGACCGGGTCGTTGAGGATCCCGCCGTCCGGTGCCGTGACGATCATGTACTTGCCCTGCTTCACCGCGCACGTCGTGAGGTCGCGGCACGTGAGCGAGTCGACGAAGCGATCCGCGTCCGGCCCCGAGATCTCGACCGTTCGCTCGACCGCGACGTCCCACACCGTGACGTCGTTCAGCAGCGCCCAGTACTCGACCACGGGGTCGTCGAAGTACGCGGGTAGGAGCATGTGGTTGTAGACGTCGTAGGCGGTACAGCCGGCTCGCCGCGTCGCGTCGAAGAACGGGGATCGCCGGTACCAGGGTCCGAAATAGAGCGTCGCGCTCTGCTCGAGCATCTCCTGTCGTTCGTTCACCATCCGGGCACGACCCCCTTCGATCCCGCGGCCGGGCGCCGGCGGGACTTTGAATCATCGTTCAAACCGCGCCCCGCCGCAAGCCGCCAGGACGGCCCGAGCGCGCCCCCGCCGGCTGAACGACGCTTCAGGTTCGGGCCGATGGTGCCTAGGAGACCGGGATCTGCTTGCTCGGGTCGACGAACGGCATCTCGACCACGGTCCCCGTCCTGGCGCCCCACTCGGTCTCGACGGTGACCCGCTCCCCCAGCGTCGAGCGCTCGACCGGGAGCCACGCGAACCCGATGTTGCGCTCGAGCCTGGGCGAGTAGATCGCCGAGGTCACCTTGCCGATCTCCCGTCCCTCGTCGACGATCGGCCACTTCACGTTGTTGAGCTCGGGGAACCGGTCGCCGTCCATCTCCAGCCCGTTGATCCGGCGCTCGACGCCGTGCTCCTGGATCGAGCGCAGGGCGGCCATCGAGATGACCGCATCGTTCTCCAGGTCCCAGTCGATCAGGCGGTCCAGACCCAGCTCGATCGGGTTGTTCTCGTAGGTCATGTCCGCGCCCCAGTTGAAGATCGCGCCCTCGATCCGCCTGATGTCGCTCGGGCCCGTCGGGACGATGCCGAACTCGGCGCCGGCGTCCATGATCGCCTCGTAGACCTCGACGCCCTTGCTCGTGTCGGTCAGGTACACCTCGTACCCGACCTCGGAGGTCCAGCCCGTCCGCGTGATCACCACCGGCGCGTCGGCGATCTTCGACTCGGTCCAGAAGTAGTAGCGCAGGTCGAGGATCTCGGGACCGACGAGCTTGGACATGACGTCCTTTGACTTGGGACCCTGAACCTGCAGCGGCGCCACGTCGGCCTCCCGGATCGTCACGTCAAGCCCCGGGTACGCGTTCCGCAGGCCGCGCGCGAACAGCAGCGCGTCCGAGGAGGCGAGCGCGAACCAGAACGTGTTCTCGTCCATCCGGGTCATGACCGGGTCGTTGATGATGCCGCCGTCGCTGTCGCAGATGAGTACGTACTTGGCCTGGCCGACGGCGCACGTCGACAGGTCGCGAGGCGTGAGCAGCTGGGCGAAGCGGAACCCGTCGGGGCCGCCGATCTCGAGGCAGCGTTCGACCGCCACGTCCCACAGCGTCACACCGTTCAGCAGGGCGTCGAACTCGGCCTCGAACGAGTCGAACCGGATCGGGAAGTACATGTGGTTGTAGACCGTGTAGCCCTTCGGGTCGTGCTTCTGTGCCGCCTCGTGGTACGGCGTGCGGCGGTTGCGCGCCCCGCGCTGCACCTGGCTCATGTCGAACGCCATGACGGAACCTCCTCGGCTCGGATGGGTGCGTTCGGCCCGGTCGGGGCCGCGGTTATCGTGCGGCCGGCCCTGCGGCCTGGCAACGGAGCCCCATGACCGCTGGTCAGCGCGGCGCCGGCATCAGGCCGGCCGTTCGGCGTCGTGCACGCGCTCGCCGTCGACGAACGTGAGCACGACGGAGGCGTCGGCGATCTCCTCGACGGGGTTCGCGAACACGTCCCGGTCAAGGACCGCGAGGTCCGCCCGTTTCCCGACCTCGATCGACCCGGTGAGGTGGTCGAGGTGGTTCACGTACGCGCTATTGATCGTGAACCCGGCGAGCGCGGTCGGCAGGTCGAGGCGTTCGTGAGGCAGGAACGGCTCGCCGGTTCCGCCGCCGTACTCGTAGGCGTTCGGGGCGGTGCGGTTGACGGCGACGTGCATCTCCCAAAGCGGGTTCGCGCTCGAGACCGACCAGTCGCTCCCCATCGCGAGCACCGCCCCCGACCGGACGAGGCTCGCGAACGGGTATTGCCAGGACGAGCGTTCGGGCCCCAGGAACGGGATCGTGAGGTGGAGCATCTGCCCCTCGTTGACCGCCCAGAGCGGTTGGGCGTTCGCGACCACGCCGAGCTCGCGGAAGCGCGGGACGTCGTCCGGGTGGACGACCTGGATGTGCGCGATGTGGTGGCGATGGTCGTTCGTCCCGTTCGCCGTCCGAGCGGCCTCGAACGCGTCCAGGGCCTCTCGGACCGCGCGCTCCCCGATCGCGTGGATGTGCACCTGGAACCCCTCGGCGTCCAGGCGGGTGACGGCGACCTTCAGCTCCTGGGCCTCGACGAACGACGTCCCGCGGTTGTCGGTGGGCCGGCCCTCGGCGTCCAGGTAGGGCTCGAGGACCGCGGCGGTGAAGTTCTCGATCACGCCGTCCTGCATGATCTTGACCGTCGTGGCCGCGAAGCGCCCGACCCGGCCCCGCTCGCGCGCGGCGAGCAGGTCCTCGACCTGCTCGATCCCCCGGTAGCGGTCCCACCACAGCGCGCCCACGACCCGAGCGGTCAGCTCCCCGGAGGCGGCGACCTGCCGGTAGGCGTCGAGGGTCGGGTAGCTGCCGCCGACGATCGCGTCCTGCCACGCCGTGATCCCGAGCGCATGCAGGTGGCGTTGGGCGGCGAGGAGCCCTTCGACCCAGTCCGACGGCTTCGCCTCCGGGACGTGCCGCTCGACCAGGACGAACGCGCCCTCGTGCACGGCACCCGCGGGGTCGCCCGCCGCGTCGCGGACGATCCACCCGTCCGGCGGGTCGGGCGTGTCGCGGGTCACGCCCGCGATCTCGAGCGCGCGGGAGTTCGCCCATCCGCTGTGACCGTCCCGGCTCATCAGGAACACCGGCCGATCCGGCACAACCCGATCGAGGATGTCCTTCGGCGGGTTGCCGCCCGGGAAGACGTCCATGGACCATCCGCCGCCGACGACCCACGGATCCTCCGGGTTCGCCGACGCGTATCCGGAGACGATCCGCTCGTACTCCCCCACGTCGTAGGCCTCGGAGAGGTTGCAGTGCAGCATCTCGAAGCCGCTGGACGGCGGGTGGACGTGCGCGTCCTGGAACCCGGGCACGAGCAGCCTCCCGGCGAGATCCACCACCTCGGTCCCCGAGCCGATCAGCCCGCCCACATCGCCGTCGGACCCGACCGCCACGATCTCACCCTTCGAGACCGCGACCGCTCCGGCCCAGCGCCGCACCGAGTCCATCGTGGCGACCCGCCCGTTCACGAACGCGAGGTCGGCGGTGCCGTTCGGAGCCATGCGTCGTCCTCTCCCGGTCGGTGCGTCCGGACGTCGGAAGCGCGCAGAGCATAACGACCGACCCCCGGACTATGCTGCGCCGACCATGGCGGGCAGACGACGGCTGTGCGCGGGCGCGGTGGGCCTCGCCCTGGCGATGGGCCCGGTCGTGGCCTCGACGGGAGCGTCGGGGCAGGCCGCGCTCCAGCCGGTCGACCTCACCGTGATGACGTTCAACATCTGGTACGGCGCCACCGTCACCCACGGGCTCGACGAGGTCGTCCGGGCGATCCGCGAGGCGGGGGCGGATATCGTGGGACTCCAGGAGCCGTACGCGCGCACCCGGAGGATCGCGAAGGCGCTCGGGTTCCACGCCTCGCCGCGCATGCACCTGGTCTCGAGGTTCCCGATCCTGGAGCCCTCGGGCTCGAACGGCGACTGGGCCTACCTGCTGCTCGCTCCGGGCGAGGTGGCGGCGATCGCGAACACCCACCTCACGTGCTGCCCCTACACGCCGTACCGGATCGTGAACCGTGGGTTCGGCCGCGCCGAGGCCATGGCGCAGGAGCGGCGCACGCGCCTGGACCAGATCCGCGACCACCTCTCGGCGCTCGAGCCGCTGCTCTCGGCGGGCGTGCCGACGTTCTTCACCGGCGACTTCAACGCGCCCTCGTACCGTGACTGGACCCCGGCCGCGGTTCGCGCGCGCGGGCTCCCGTACACGATGCGTTGGCCGGTCTCGCTCGCGATGGAGGAGGCAGGCTTCCGGGACTCGTACCGCGAGGTGTACCCCGACCCGGTCGCCGACCCCGGGTTCACGTGGACCGCGGGCTACCCCGCGCCCTACGTCTACCCCTGGGAGGTGTTCGACCGCATCGACTTCGTCTGGGACGCGGGCCCGGTCGTGACGAACGCGAGCCGGGTCATCGGCGAGTCGCGCGCGAACGCGGACATCCCGATCCGCCCCTGGCCCTCTGACCATCGCGCCGTCGCCTCGTCGTTCACGGTCACGCCGGCGCCGATGCCGGTCTCGGTGGTGGCCGAGGGCGAGAGCGCCCGGCTCGGGCTCCCGCTCCGCGCGCGGTTCCACGCCGGAGGACCGGGCGACCACGTGATCCTGACCGCGTCGGGCTCGTCCACACCGCTCGCGGACCTGCCCTCGGGTCCCGACCCGGACGGTTCGGTGGCGTTCGACACCACCCAGCTGGAGCAGGGCGCCTACGACGTCGTCCTGCTGGATGCGACGGACACCGAGCGGTCGCGGGACACCGTGGTGCTGATCGCCGATGGACAGCAGACCGTGCTCACGGTCGCCGACCCGACCCTCGAAGGCGATCAGCGGCTCGAGGTCGGGTGGGCGTTCGCGCCCGGGAACCAGTTCGACTGGCTGGCGGTGTTCCGCGCCGGCGTCGCGGCGAAGGGGGATCCGTACCTGGCCTGGCGGTACACCGACGCTCGGATCGACGGGAGCCTGCCGATCGGGCCCGGCGCACGCGGACCCGCGTCCTGGCCGCTGAAGCCCGGCCGCTACGAGGTCCGGCTCTGCCTCGACGACTCGTACCGGTGCCGGGGGTCCGCGTCCTTCCGGGTGGTCGGCTAGGCGAGCGCGACGAGCTCCAGCAGCTCGTCGTCCCACAGCGCGATCTCGCCCTCGGGCATCATCAGGACCTTGTGCGGCGCGAGCGACCGCACGAACCCGACGTCGTGACTCACCAGCACCATCGAACCCGACCAGCCCGCGAGCGCCTCCGCCACCGCCGTCCGCGAGGGCGGGTCGAGGTTGTTGGTCGGCTCGTCGAGCAGGAGGAGGTTCCGCCGCCCCGCCACGAGCTGCGCGAGTGCGAGCTTCGTCTTCTCCCCGCCCGAGAGCGTGCCGGCGTCCTGGAACGACACCCGCCCGGTGAGGCCGAACATCCCGAGCAGGCCGCGCAGGTCCTGGTCCGAGGCGTCCACGGATTCGGCGCGCACGTGCGCCAGCACCGACTCGCCGTCGCGGATCCCCTCGTGCTCCTGGGCGTAGTAGCCCAGCGAGACGCCGTGTCCAAGGCGGAACGATCCGGCGTCGGCCGCGCTCACCTCAGCGAGGATCTTGAGCAGGCTCGTCTTGCCGGCGCCGTTCAGTCCCATGATCAGCAGTCGTTCGCCCCGGGCGACGTGGAACCCGATGTCCTCGAACACCGGTGGGCCCCCGTACCCCTTCGCGAGCCCCTCGGCCTCGAGCACGATCGCCCCCGCCCTCGGGGGTTCGGGGAACCGGTAGCGCACGACGCGCTCGTGGGTCGGCGCCTTCACGACGCGCTCCTCGAGCTTGCGGACGCGGCTGTCGAGCGCCTTCGCCTTCTTGGCACGCTTGACGGTCTGCCCGCGCATCGAGTCCGCGAGCGTCTTCAGCCGCTTCACCTCGGCCTGCTGCCGACCGGCGAGCGCACCCAACCGCGCCTCGTCGGCCCGGCGCGCGGCCCGGTACTCCGAGTAGGTCCCCCGGTACTGCACGACCCCGTCGCGGTCCAGATGCAGGATCCGGGTGATGGCGCCGTCGAGCAGGCCGAGGTCATGGCTGACCACCACGATCGCCCCCCGGTACCCGGCGAGGAACTTCATCAGCCAGTGCTTGGCGTCGCTGTCGAGGTGGTTCGTCGGTTCGTCCAGGAGCAGCAGGTCGGAGCCCGAGAACAGGATCCGGGTGAGCTCGAGTCGCCGGCGCTCGCCACCGGAGAGGGCTCGGACCGGCAGGTCGAGCCGGTCGTCGGGCAGGCCCAGCCCGGCCGCGATGCGACGTGCCTCGGCCTCGCCCGAATACCCACCGGTCGCCCGGTACCGCTCCTCGAGGCGGGTGAAGCGCGCGACGTTGGACTCGGTCGGGCGCTCCTCCATCGCGAGGCGGAACTTCTCGAGGCGCTCGGCCATCTCCTGGAGCCCGCGGGCCTCCAGGACGTGGGCGAGGGCCGAGTGCGTCTCGGTCTCGCGTCCCCGCGGCTCCTGCCGCAGGTAGCCGAGCCGGCCCCGGACGACCGCATGCCCGGCGAGCGGCGGCTCGTCGCCGGCGATCACGTTGAGCAGGCTCGTCTTGCCGGCGCCGTTGCGGCCGACGACGCCGGTCTTGTCGCCGGCGCGCAGGGAAAGCGTCAGGCCTTCGAGGATCGGGGACCCGGCGACCTCGACCGAAAGGTCGGTGACCTCGAGCACGCTCATCGGGGGCTCCGGGGTGGCCGGTGGGTCGTTCGATCGAGCATGCGGTCGTCTCCTGGTGTGTGAGGTGCGTCAACGAGCGCCGATCGGCGCAGGTCGTTGCCCGGGAGATCGACCTCAACTCACGGCGCGAGTGTAGCAACGAGCCCGGTCCGAGGGAACGACCCGCGCGGCGCTCCCCCCGCCCGTAGCATGGCGTCGTGGATCGGGCCCAGGGGTTCCTCTTCGACCTCGACGGGACGCTCGTCGACAGCGTGTACCAGCACGTCCTGGCGTGGCGGATCGCGCTCGACCGCGCCGGGATCGACCTGTCCGTCTGGCGGATCCATCGCAAGGTGGGGATGAGCGGCGGCCTGTTCGCGAACGCCCTCCTGCGCGAGACCGGTCGCGAGGTGACCGACCAACAGGCGGGCGAGCTCCGGCGCCTGCACGCCGAGGCGTACGCCGAACGTTCTACCGAGGTCCGACCTCTGCCGGGCGCGCGCGAGCTGCTGACCTACCTGACCACGACCCGCGTGCCGTGGGCGATCGCGACGAGCGGCTACCGCGAGTCGGCGGGCCCAACGCTCGAGCTCCTCGAGCTGCCGGAGGACGTACCCGTCATCACGCGCGATCTCGTCGAACGCGCCAAGCCCGATCCCGACCTGTTCCTCGCAGCGGCCGACGCGCTGGGCATGGCCGCCGAGAACTGCGTGGTCGTCGGCGACAGCGTCTGGGACCTGCTCGCCGCCCGCCGGGCGCGGTCCCTCGGCGTCGGGGTGCTCTCGGGCGGGTACGGCCTCGAGGAGCTCGAGCGCGCCGGCGCCTACCGCGTCTACGACGACCCGGCGGACCTCCTCCGCCACCTCGACGAGATCGGCGTCCGCTAGCCCTTCCGGTCCGGGACGCACGATCCGCACGGCCGAGCACTAATGGAACGCGCGCTCGGGGGCGATATCGGCACAGAGACGTCCCGAGCGCCGCAACGCAGCCGTCAGGCGCCGGTCCGTCGACCGACGCCCTCCAAACGCCCCTCGCGGGGTGCTCCCGCTCGCTCGGGTGGCGGGTCGAACCCGGCGCTTCGAAGCTGGCTCATCGTCGGTGCCGCGGTACTCGGAGTGATCGTCCTGTGGAAGGTCCTCGGCGTGGTGCTCGGCGGCGACGCACCACAGGCCCAGACCCGGCCTCCGCTGACCGTCACGGGTCCGTCCGGATCGCTGGGGACCGGCGACGCACCGCCCGCACCGGAGGGCACCGTGGCTGCCACGTTCCCGGCGAGCGTCGACGGGACGCGGCTGGAGCTCAAGGTGATCGCGCTCGGCGCGCACCCGCCCGAGTGCGTGGCCCAGGGCCTGCGGACCGGGAGCAAGACCCTCACGGTCTTCCACCACCGCTGCGTCCAGGAGCCCGGCCTCGATCGCTACTTCTTCCTCGTCCGCCTCACGAACCATTCGAAGGGGCGCGTCTACGTGAACCTCGATGGCTTCACGGTCGAGCCCACCGACGGCAAGCCGAGGCCCGCGTTCCCGACCCCGCCCGTCGGCAGCCCCTCGACGAGGTTCATCGGCCACACCCGAGCCGTCGCCGCCCACCAGAGGATCAAGGGCTGGATCACGATCGACGGGACCGACGGGTTCCTGCCCGCCGCGCTCGTGTACACGGACGGCGACGAGGTCCTCCGCATCCGCTTCCAGGGCGACTGGCTCTAGCCACTCTCTCCGCCTGGATCGCGTCTTCGTCGCACCTCTCATCGGGGCTCGCTCCGGGATGGGTGACGTTCGTCACCCATGCGACGGGAACCCTCGGTCGCCTCGGTGCGAATCCCATCCAGAGGCGCATCCGCGCGGAGCACGAGCCCAAGGAGGCCCGACATGGACAGCTCGACGAGCGGGACGAAGCGGCGCGGCGGTTGGAGCCGGAGGACGTGGCTCGCGATCGCCATCGGGATCGTGGTCGTCGTAGCGGTGATCCTGATCGCCATGAACGCCGGCGGCGGTTCCGGCGGCATCTACTGACCGAACGAGCGCTCGACGAGATGACCGGCGGACGCCGCCCACGGTGACACCGGTCACTTTTCACGAACGTACATCAACATCGACAACCTAGCCGCGGACCCGCCGGAACTCCATGTCCGGCGAATCGATGTCTTCGACGGCGTCTCCGAAGTCAACGTCACGATCCTGTCCGAGATCGGGGAGCCAGACCTGCATCCTGTTCCCGACGATCGAGATGCTCACACTCGCGCCGAAGTCGTCGAAGCGTTGCCGAAGGTCGGTCGGCCGTGCGATCAACAGGGCAGATGCGGGATCCGAACCGTCGACGTGGCCCAACCAAGTACCCCATCGGAATGAACCGTCGTTCCTGATGACGAGGTCGCGCCGATCGTCGGGAACCGAACCAGGAGGCAGCTCGGCTGGCGGAACGCCGGTCAACGCAGCGAACTCCCAGGTGCCCACGATCGAGGCGACATCCGAGGCGGTGCCATCGGATCGATGAGGCTGGACGTCGACATCGGCTGCCGAGCCGCTTCTTGCGACGTCCGAACTGCCTCTCGTCGAGCACG
Source organism: uncultured Actinomycetes bacterium (assembly GCA_963823255.1). Classification (GTDB taxonomy): domain Bacteria; phylum Actinomycetota; class UBA4738; order UBA4738; family HRBIN12; genus DASSJM01. The sequence continues at coordinate 248,105 of CAWGKU010000001.1, read as the reverse complement.
CCGCGCTCAGTGCACCGATGAATATCAGGGCCGCGCACGGGGCGATCCAGACCTTTCCCACTCCCTCTCGCATCTTCACTGGCCTCGTTAAGGGGCCACAGGCTACGACGCTGGGACGCGTGACGCCGGTCTCGCTTCGGGACGTACGTCTGGCCCTGAGCGATACTCAGGCGGGTGGGTGAGGCCACAGAGGAACGGGTGATGGGGAAATCACGCAAGTCATACGCGACCCGAAAGCCGCCTTTGCCGTCGGAGAGCCACGCCGACATCGAGGATTGGCTCCGGCGCGTGATGCCGGATATGCATCCCATCGTCAAGCGGCTGGACGAAGTGATCTGCGAGACGATCCCCGGGCTTCAATACGCCATCAAGTGGAAGCAGGCGTACTACGGGTTGCCAGAACAGGGGTGGATCATCGAGATGGTCGCCTACGCCGTCTCCGTGAATGTCGTGTTCCTCGGCGGCGCGGCATTCGACCCTCCGCCGCCGCTTGGTACCACGGATCAGAGCCGCTACGTGAAGCTGACGGCCCTGGAGGAGGCGCAGGGACCGGAGATACACGACTGGATCGAGCAAGCGGGGCGCGTGCCGGGTTGGAAATGAGGGAGTGTGTCACTGGATACCAGGTAGGCGGGGTCCTCCCCCACGACACGACTGAGTTCACGCTCTTGGGCGTTCACTCCTCTCCGTTCGGGCAGACATCGGCCAGGTAGGCTGCTGCGAACGGAGGGCGCCCGGGCCCTACCGCGGACGAGTCTTCGCTGGTCAAGCGGTGTCGGAGGGGGGATTTGAACCCCCACGACCCGTGAAGGTCACTAGGCCCTCAACCGAGAACGGTATATGGCGCCGCGTGTCGTCGAATGCCGTCCAGTGCGCTGACCTGCGCGAATACGTCGACCTAGTCGGCTTCGTGGAGCCCGGTGGAGCCGGCTTCCGCCCGGCGTGGGAGCGCGGTGGGAGCGCGGGTGTCGCGATTCCACGACGTGCAGCCGATCGTTCGGGCGCAGTGCCGCATTCGGTCCCTTTCGGGACGGGACGTATGGCCCTGTCTCATCCTGAGGACCGGAGCAACCTGAACAGGTCGGTACCTGGGCGCGTCTCGCGCTTGAAGGGAAGGTGATGACGATGATGTGGGGCGGAGGTTGGTGGGTGGTTGGTGCCCTCGTCATGGTGGTCTGCATCTTCATGATGGGCCGGATGATGATGGGCCACGGCGGGTCGGGACACGGTGGCCACGGTGACATCGAAAACCGGGGGAACCGCAGCGCTCGCGACATCCTGGCCGAGCGGTTCGCTCGGGGCGAGATCTCCCAGGAGGAGTTCGAGCAGCGCAAGAGAATGCTTGAGGACTCATCAGACCAGGTGCACACAGCAACCTGATCTGCTGTCGGGTGGAGGTGGTGCGCATGCTCCGTGAGCGCCCGCGGCAGCGGTCCGACGTGCCGCGATCGTTCGAAGACCGCACCCTCTCATGGTCGTGGTTCCTATTCATCCTGTCGTGGGTCTGGTACCTCGTCGGCGCTGCTATCGCAATCGCGATCACCCGGGAGGCCGGGGGGAATTACGCCGCCGGTGAGGGCGTCCCCCGCTACGTCTATCCGGCGCTGTACGTCTGGACGATCGCGCCCCTCGTTGCCTCGATCGTCGTCGGGACGCTGGGCTGGCTGAAGGGACACCGGCCCGCCGCAGTCGTGCCCGCGCTGGCGAGCGCGGCGACGATCTTCCTCGTCACGGTCTTCAGAAGCTACGAGGAGTTCGGGGGCTGACAGGCACGCGCTTGGGGACGCTCGTCCTGGACTGCACCGAGTGCGGTCAGACGGTGCATTGTGTCGCCCGTCTCGGCGTCTCCCCGGACACTGGGTGCACCGGGAGCCCGCGCCGCACGGCGAGCCGGACGCCCGTCAACCAGCCGTCACCCGACGCTCTCGGCGTAGTACGGAACCTGCCAGGCGGTGTCGCAGGTGGCACATTCCACCCACCAGTAACCCCCGCCCGCGCCGTCTCGAACCTTCAAGATGGCCCGGAGGAGAGCTGGATCGCTCGTGTAGCGGTGCTCGCACTGGCCCGCGTGTCGGAAGGTGGACGGGTCATATGGGTCGAGCCGAACACGACGGTCGGCAGGCTCCTCGTGGACGTCCTCGGACCCGCACTGGCAGACCGCCCGCCAATGCCCATCTCGACCTCCGACCACTGAATCTGGACAGTGGGTCGGCCTCCAAGGATCTCGTGCCTAGGGACGAGACAGCTCCTCGATCATGCCCTGGCGGGCCCAATCCCACTCCTCCAGGAAGATCAGGAGATCGGCCATCTCCTGCCCGTCAGGCCTCTCGTGGAGCTGCCGGATGACGTCGGCGCGGACCTCGCTGGGGGACGTCAGGACCCGAAGGAGATCCCGACGCGCCGCTGGTCCGAGCGCGTCAGCGAGGCGAGCCGCATCCTCCCAAAACACCCGGGCGCGAGCGTATCAGCGGCCTGGCCGCCAGGTGAGCTGCCGGACCAACTCCTCGCCCGCGTCCCGGCGGAACTCCGTGAACTCGTCGAGGAACACCACCTCGTGGTGCGCGAGCGTTCGTTAATGTCGTCTGAGCGCGGCTCCGTCTATGCCGAGTCGGGGTGTTCCGTCGCGGAACGCGGCCCAACAAGTCCCGCCATGAACAGGACGACAGTCGGGAGGTAAAGAAGACCGACGCCCCCGATTAGCAAGACCGCAGCGGTGACAAGGGTCAGTACGCACGCGAGTCCGATCAATTGGCGACTATCCGATCGCCGCAACGCAAGAACGGCACCGGCGAGCGCGGGAACAAGGATCACAGCGACGCCGGGTTTTTCTATGACCAGAATGCGGATTAAGACCCCGCCGGATACGACGAGCGAGAGGACGGCCCCGACGACCACCAAGCGGCCTCGCATGTGACATCGCCTCCCTGCCCGAGCCTACTGCCGGCGTCAGAACGGCGGGGTGCGACAGGGTTCGCTAATGTCGCCTGAGCGTCGCGAGTTCGCCTACGACGTTGGCTCGACGACTTTGGTGACGACCCAGCGGTGCTTGCCGATCTTGCGGTCGCGGACGAATCCCAGCTCCTCGTAGGTCGACAGGGCGCCGTTGAAGAGGAAGCCGGCAGGAACCGAACCCGCGCCCTCAGGATAGCCCTCTACCTTGCCGCCGCCGAGAGCGGCGATCAGATCGAGCGCCCCGGCGAGCGCCGCCGCGGCGACGCCCTGGCGCCGGTGCCCCTTACCGGCGAAGTTGCAGGCGATCCGCCAGTCCGGCAAGGTCGCGAGGCTCTTCTCGTAGGCGGCGCGGTTCTTGATCTTCGGCACCTCGTCCGGCGCCCCGAACTGGCACCAACCCACACAGTCCTCGCGATCGAACACAAGGGCCGCATGTGCCCTGCCTGCCCGCACCCGTGCGAGCTTGCGTTCCCGGTTCAACGCCGGGTCGCGGCTGTCATCCGGATGAAAGCCCATGCACCAGCAACCCCCGAAGACGCCGTTGTTCTCCTCGACCAGCCTGGCGAACGCATCCCAGCTCGACTCATCGAGAGCCTTGATCGTGTAACCCGACCCCACCACCAACTCAGCCTCCGCCAGCACTTGTAGCACTGGGCTGCGACAAGGCTCGTTAATGTCGTCTGAGCTTGTCAGAGGCGAGCTGTACCGTCTCCCCGCTTCCTCAATGCCGATCTCGCCGGGGGCGAGTAATGCGATGCCAGCGCGTGGACGACGACATCCAATGCAGGTTCGATGCCGCGCGGCGCGTGCTCGTCGCCGGTGGCGACCCACCGGACCCCGAGCAGGCCGGATTCGCGGGCACGATCTACATGGTCCAGGTCTGCAAGGAACACGACCCCGACCCCAGGCAGTCGATGCCGATCCCTCGGCCTCCGGGTTCCGTGCCGATCGGCGAGCGTCCCCGGCGGTAGGCGCGTTCCGGGGCAGGCCTGACGCGAGACCGATTGGGGTCCCCGACCCTCGTATTAGGCTGCTGGCGTGGAACGCGTAGACCGGCACCGCAGACTCGCCCTCGTATTGGCGAGGAGCTTCGCCGCGCAACTCGCGACGGCCGTATTCCTGGTTGACGCGGAGGGCACCGTCATCTACTTCAATGAGGCGGCCGAGCGCCTGCTCGGGCAACAATTCATCGAGGGGGCCGGGATGGCGGCCGAGGAGTGGTCAACGAGGTACCGGCCCCGGGACTCCGAGGGCCACCCCGTCCCACTCGAGTCTCTGGCCTTGGGTGTCACGATGCTGAAGCGCGAGCCGGCCCACGAGGTCATCACAATCTTGGGGGCCGACGGGGTGGACCGGCGGATCGAGGTTGCGGCCTTCCCGCTGTTCGCCCGAATGGAGGACTTCGTGGGCGCCATCGCGCTCTTCTGGGAGCGGCCGGAAGACCGGTAGGTGCGGGGCAGGATCTGGTCCATGCGTCCCGATCAGCTCGAGCGCCGACTAAAGGAGTGTCTCTCCGCGCTCGGCCCGCCCCCCGCGCCGAGCTGCTCCACGTGCTGATGCTCCCCGACTTCGAGCGAGCCGACCGGATCGGCGAGTTCTGGGGCTACCCACAGAGCCGCGCCTTTCGCCGAGCTGCTGATCGACTGCGAGGAGGACCGAACGCTCCGGGCGGTGCTCGTCGGGATGCTCAGGAAGGCTGACACAGCGGAAGTCCTCCGGAGAGGGGGACTCCTAGCCCTGGGGTCTGACTGTATCGCCTGGGACGTTTGAGTCGGACCTACTGAGGGAGTCACTGTTGGAGGGGCAGGAGAAGACCCAGGGGCAGATGCCGTCCTTGCCCGCACTGCGGACGGAGACGGCGTTGGAGGACTTGGCAAGGTGTCCCGTGTGTGATCAGGACCTTCCGTTGGCTGGATCCGATGGCGTGATAGTTCACCTACTCGCGATCCACCCCGACAGCACTGAGGCTCGTTGGCTCATGAACCAGCTAGGAGTACTCGTACGGAAGCCTTCCGGCTGACGGGGGTTCTGGAGCTACCCCCGGAGAGCCGCACCTTCGCCGAGCTGCTGATCGACTGCGAGGAGGACCGGACGCTCAGGGCGGTGCTGGTCGGGATGCTGCGAGAGGCCAAACACTCGGGTCCATCCTAGGGACTCAACCGTCGCACACGGCTTACGACTTACTCATCCTTGTGCCTGTTCTTCCACGTCTGCCACAGGGCCTCGTCCTCGGACAGTCCCTCTGCGAGGTAGCGTTCGTAGGTGGGGCGGTTGGCGAAAGACTCCAACGTCTCCCGCTTGGCTTCCTCTTGTGACAGGCCAGCGTGGGTGCGGAGCCGCTCGTAGGTCTCGATGACCGCAGCGACGTCCTCGGCGCTGAGCCTAGGTTCATCCATGCTCCGCACCCTTCCGTTGGGTCTAGAGATGGTAGACGGAGAGGGGAACCTCATCAGCAGGATGCGATTGGATGGCATCCCCGACGTGACCCGGGCACACGGGAGCCCGCGCCGCACGGCGAGCCGGCGGTCTGGCCGAGGAACTCGAGCCGCTGACGGCCCCGCAATGCAGCGGATCGCTTCTCCACCACATGGACCCATTCGTCACGGTCGAGCCGGAAGTAGCTGTTGCCGATCACAGCGTGAGGGTTCTAGCGCTCGTCCGGGGGGATCGAGATGATCTCGTCGTACAGCGCCACGAAGTCTCCGGCCTGCAGGGAGCCGATCGTTTCCACCAGGCGGTACGTGCGGCCGTCGATCTCCACTTCGGGCGGAGCTGGGTCTTCCACCTCGCGTTCGATCTGTGCGACCTTTTCGCTTCGGAAGCGTCCTTGCATGCCACTCATCTTAGTCCCCGCAGACGTTTCTCCGCCGGGCACGTCGGCATGAGCCGATTCAACAGAAGCAGGTGGGGAGTGACCCGCAGCGGGGTTCAGGCAGCGCTTCAGCATCTCCGAAAGCGCCTGCGGGCTGACGCCGAGAGTCGCCTGATCGACTGCGAGGAGGATCGGACGCGTCGAGCGGTGCTGGTCGGGATGTTGCGGGAAGCCGACCATCAGACCTGGCGCCGCGAGAAGCCCTTACGGTGAGCAGCACGGCACGCGCCAGAAGTTTGTGACGGCCAACAGAGCCGTGACCGCAATCTCGCGGTAGACAGTAGCCGTGATGAAGCACGGCGGGATCGCTGTTGCGCTCGCTGTCGCGCTGGCGGGATGCGCATCGGGTACGGGACGACCGCCCCGAAGACGTCAGCCCCACCGGCTCCGAGCGAGCCGAGCCCCACCCCGACGACCGCCGGCCCGCGGCGTGGCGAGCTGGTCGGCTTGACGTGGGACGACATCCACGACGACTCGATCGTGATCGCGCGCCAGGTGCTCATCCGGCCGGGCGGGGGACGCGATCGTGTGTACGTGCGAGAGACGACCAAGTCCCGCCGCGTGCGCCGCGTGCGGATCGACGGGGAGACTGCCGCGGACCTCCGGCGTTGGAAGGCCGAGCAGGCCGAAGAGCGCCTCGCGTTCGGGCAGCCGTGGAAGACCGACGGCGGGCTCGGCGTCGAGGCACCGTGGGTCGTGACAGAAGCCGACGGCGCCATCGTCAATCCGAGCACGTTGCTCGCCAGGTGGAAGCGGCTCGTGAAGGTCGCAGGCGTAACGCCGATCGGGTTGCACGGCGCACGGCACAGCTACGCCGAACTCGCGTTGGCGAGCGGTGCGCGGTTGGACGTCGTCAGCCGCCAGCTCGGACACGCGTCGATCAGCACGACGGGGAACATCTACACACACGACAGCGACGAGGTAGCGCGTGAGGCGGCCGAGCTGGTCGCGCGGACGATCGGCGGCGAACGGTGAGCACCTACCGGGAAACGTTCGAGCGGGAGCTGCAGCGCTACGGCATCACGTGGTGCCGCGGCGGGTGCGGGAGCCGATCGAGAGCTTGCCACGGACCGGCGGCTCCGATGAGCGTGGCTATTCGTCGAGCGGAAGCCGAGCGTCGAGGTAATCGGCGACCCGCAGGGAAGCCGGCGGATCCAGGTTCGCCAGGACGACAACCACGTATCCGGACTTGGGATAGATCCGAAGATCGCCGTTCATGCCCGGTGCGCCGCCTCCGTGGCCCACCCAGCCGTTCCCCCCGGCATCTCGATGATCCTCGAACCCGTAGGCGTAGCTGACGCCGGGAGCGATCTCCTCCTTGCCGGTGATCAGCAGCTCCGTCGAGTCGGGGCTGAGCAGCTCGTGGTTCAACAGGGCGTCTGCGAACCGAGCGAAGTCCTCGACCGTGGAGTATCCGCCGCCGGCGGAGGTTCCTCGATACGGGAGCGTGTCGGAGTTCGGGTGCCAGTCGGTCCCGCCGCCCAAATCCATGTATCCGACGGCGCGATCGGCGACCTCCTTGGCCTCAGGCAGCGATCCCGTTCGGGTCATCCCGGCTGGCTCGTAGATGTGCTCGTGCACGTAGTCGTAGTAGCTCTGTCCGGTCACCGCCTCGATCACGGCGCCGAGCAAGATGAAGCCGTAGTTGCTGTACGCCCACTGGGAGCCCGGCTCGAACTCGGGGCCGCGTTCGCCGTAGAGCTCCACATAGTCGTCCAGCGTGCGGAGCGCCTCGCGGTGGGCATAGAACTCAGGCCCGAAGATATCCCCGGTGCCGCCCGTGTGCGTTAGGAGCTGATGGATCGTGACCTGCTCGGCGACCTCCCGGTTGGGGTAGTCGGTGAGGTAGGTGCCGACGGGTGCGTTGAGGTCGACCTTGCCGGCTTCGACCAACTGAAGGATCGCCACAGCCGTGAACATCTTGTTCATCGACCCGACGCGGAAGCGGGTCTGGACCGTGTTCGGGATATCCCGTTCGCGGTCGGCGAGTCCGTAAGCGTTGCTGAGGAGCACGTTGCCGTCCTTCGCGACCAGCACTGCGCCGCTGAACCGGTCTGCGGCGGCCTCCGCGCGAACGAATGTCTCAAGCGTTGCGAGGGCCTCCGTCTCGGTCAGCCGCTCGTTCGATGTCGGCGGTTCCGCCGTGGTCGGCGCCGAAGTCATTCCCTCGCCGCCTTCAGCGGTGCAGCCGGCCATCAGCATGCACGCAATCGCCAGCTCCGCGAGAGGCCGACGAACCTGCGGCCAGCCACTTCGACCCGGCAGACTCATCTCAGGATGGCGCCCCGGCCGTCACGCTAGGCGGATGGTTGACGGCGTGCTGTGTCGTCCGTCACCCAAACGCAAGTCCGGCAGGGGTTGATGAAGTCGATGCAGGAGATGGTCGACGTGGACGAGGACGAATTCCGCGAGGAGATCAAGCACGGTGCTCTCCATGGCCGGGCTCGACATCCACGAATGCCTCGCCGACGGGACGACCGTCATGCGGCGAGAGAGGGGATCGACCCGGACAGACCTGCGTGGGAGCACGGTGGGAGCGCGACAGAGCCCGGAGGGCGAACGACCTCTCCGGGCTCTTACTGTTTCCGCAGGTAATGCGTGTCGGAGGGGGGATTTGAACCCCCACGACCCGTGAAGGTCACTAGGCCCTCAACCCGTTGGCGCACGTCGCAGCGCGTGTCGCCGGGTGTCCCCCAGCGTCCTTCCCTGCCTGGATGCCGCCGACCTAGTGAGGCTCATGGCGGCCCATAGCATCGCCTTCGTGAGCTGGTGGGGCAATCCTTGGGGCAATGGATACCGCCGGGGCGAGCGCCGCCGAGCGCTTCTCTACCACGCGGATCCACTCCTCGCGGTCGAGCCGAAGGTAGCCGTTGGCGATCACAGAGCCGGCCTCTGCAAGCTCGTCCTCGGCGCGAAGGATCAGCGTGGTGGCGCGTCGGGTCGCCGCTCGCATCTGCGCCCTGGTCGGGTCGAGCGCCGCGGTGCCGGTCGGGTCCGTGTCGCTGAACCCGCTGGCACGGCCGACGAACCGGTCGCCTGCTGACTTGCGGACGCCGACGACGGTGACGCCGGTGACGGTTTGGGGAACGTACATCCGACCCGAACCTCCGGGCCATAATTCGGGCTCAGCGTCCCGCTAGACGCGCTCCTGCATCCCATCTGGACAGGACTCGCGGAGCCAGCCGGATGCCAGCGTCGATAGTCCGAACGGGTGACGGCCGGGTGACGCCGCGTCATGTAGGCGGCCGTAGAACCATCGTGCGACATGACCAGCGGCGCGTGATGGTATCCAATGGGTTTCGTAGAGGAGGTCGTCTACGACAATCCACCAGGAGCCCACGACCAAGTCGATCCCCGAAGGTTCCGCCTCGCTACCACCGGCTCCGGCCGCCGGCTCGCTCCCGCACAGCGATCGGCTGCGCGTGGTCACGGCGGGCCACGTCGGCAACATGGATTCTCAGCTCGGGACGAGCGGGTTTGACGTCGTCGCTGCCGCCGAGAGCGAGGACGCGCTGATCGATGCGGTTTCGGGGGACGAGCCGGACGCGATCGTCGTCGAGGCCGACCTGTGCGACTCGCTCGAGCGCGTTCGAGATCTGGCACCCGATGCCGTGCTCATCGCCATCGGCGATCACACGCCCGCCGGCGCGCTGGGTCGCGTCGAGCGAGGCATGTCGGGGACGGCGATGGCCGGACTCCTGCACGCCCTGGTCGCCGAGGGCGTCGGGGCGGCTGTCGTGTGGGGGCTCGTGCCCACGTTCCGGGCAGGGGCGCTGCATGTTCCCCAGCGCATGGGATCGCTGCTGTCCGCGAAAGCGGATCTCATCAGAGTCCACCTTGCGAACGCGCTTCGTGACCCCGCGGAACTCGTGACCGCGGCGAGCACGGTCCTGGTGACCGTTTCCGCGAGCCTTCTGGTGACGTTGAGCGCGCCCCGCACGCACGAACGGCCGGAGCGCATCCCCGTTCCCGCGCCGGCTGTGGAGCCCGCACCGCCCCATCCGGTCGTCTTTGCGACTCTAACGACGACATCACCGGCCTATGACCCCTCGTGGGACGAGGGCGACCCCGGAGATCGAAGGGGGCCGAACCGCGGTGAGTCCCGGGATCATGGTCGTCACGACCATCCACCGAGCGATGCCTCGCGGCCACCCGGCGTGGCTCACGGTTGGGATCACCGGCCGATCAAGCATGCCGACGACGGGCACCACAAGGGGTGGGATAGCAACTCCGTTCCCGAGGATCTTCCGCCGGGTAGCACCTCCGTTCCCAAGGATCCTCCGCCGGGTAGCGCGAACAAGGCTGGAAGGGGGCGGGCGTCTGGACCGCCGTGCCTTCCGGCATCGTCCACGTGCACCCAAGGGAAATGACACGCGCGCCTTCGCCGAGCTCCCGATCGACTGCGAGGAGGACCGGACGCTTCGGGCAGTGCCCGTGTGGGGATGTTGCGTGAGGGCGGCCGCTAGGACCTGCCCCTCCTCAGAATCAATGCGCACCCGGAGCCTGCGCCTCAAGGTAAGCCCGGCGGTGTAGTTCAGCTCACGGTATAGGTTTCCTTGCGAAGACATGCACGTTCGAGCAGTCAGGCTTGATAGGACTCCATAGAACCACCGAGGCCGATGCAGGGCGTCGGCCCGAAGTAGGTAGGATGAGGCCGTGCTGGCTCCGGCGTCACCGCACGCAGTGTTCTACGCGCTCGCCATCCTGCTTCGAGTAGACATGCTGGCCCCTCGGTGGCGATCACGGCGGACACGTATGGACATCCGGACGAGGAGGCGCTGAAGGAGGCGGCGCGGAGGATGGGCTCGGTGCTGGAAGGGTCCTAGTTCTTGCTCATCAGTTGCAGTGCCGCTCGTAGTACCGCTCGGCGGCCCGAGCCGTGACCAGGTCCCCGATCTGCCGCGCCTCGTACGCAGCCCGCTCCACCCGAGCGCATTTGGCCAGCGCGGCAAGGTCGTCCTCGGCCCCCTCCGCCCGCTCGAGCCCCTCCTTCGTCGCCCGGTCGAACGCGGCCGACCTGATCTCGCAGCCGTGATCCCTCGCGTTCACCAAGCTGAACTCCACGAGGTCGTCAGCACCGACCTCGTGCATCATCAGGCCGATGACCCTGGCTTCGTCCATGCACTGCGTGTGGGTCCAGCGATTGGCTGTCGGTGGCGGGGGCGGTGGCAGCGGATCCCGCCCGGCGCAGGCGGCCAACAGCGCCACCACGAGGACGACCGCCGCGATCCTCACTCCGACTCCATAAAACGTGGCTCGGTCAACAATAGTGTCCCTCGTCACACTGGCCTTTCGGTGCGGTTCCCGCCCGTGGGGCAATTTTGGGGCAATGAGCCCCCGGAGGCCGATCGGTTGCCGGGGGCTTCTTGCGTTCCTGCAGGTAGTTGGGTGTCGGAGGGGGGATTTGAACCCCCACGACCCGTGAAGGTCACTAGGCCCTCAACCTAGCGCGTCTACCAAGTTCCGCCACTCCGACGGGAGCCCGGCGATTCTAGCAACCGGGCCGGCGCGGACCGGTCAGCCGCCCCACTTCCAGGAGAGCCAGAACGTCGACAGCCCGAACACGATGGCCGTGACCACCGTGATCTTGTCGAGCCGTCGCTCGAGGGAGGTTCCCCCGGACAGGCTGGAGGTGCCGCCGAACATGTCCGAGAGGCCGCCCCCCTTGCCGGAGTGCAGCAGGATGAACACGATCAGGAACAGGCTCGAGAGCACACAGAGCACGAGTGCGATGACGTTGGACATGGCCCGTCAGTGTACCGGCTCTATCCGTCCGCCGGGGTATCGATGATCGCGCGGTCCTCGAGCGGGAAGTGGCAGGCCGCGACCTGACCGGGGTGGTGCGGCAGGAGCTCGGGCTCGTCCTCGCTGCACTTGGGGAACTGTGCGTTCGGGCAGCGGGGGTGGAACCGGCACCCCGAAGGCGGGTCGATCGGGCTCGGGACGTCGCCCTCCAGGATGATGCGCTTCTTCGCGGCCGCGAGGTCCGGGTCCGGGATCGGAACCGCCGAGAGCAGCGCGCCCGAGTACGGGTGCTTGGGGTTCCGGTAGAGCGTCTGCCCCACGGCCATCTCGACGATCTTGCCGAGGTACATCACGGCGACCCGATCCGAGACGTGCTTCACGACCGACAGGTCGTGCGCGATGAACAGGTACGTGAGGTTGAACTCCTCCTGCAGGTCCTCCAGCAGGTTGAGCACCTGGGCCTGGATCGAGACGTCCAGCGCCGAGACCGGCTCGTCGCACACGATCAGCTTGGGTCGCAGGGCGAGCGCGCGCGCCACCCCGATCCGCTGGCGTTGGCCGCCGGAGAACTCGTGCGGGTACCGGTTGTAGTGCTCGGGGTTCAGACCCACGAGCTCCATCAGCTGCTGGACCTCGGTCTTGATCTTGTTGCGCGGCACGACCTTGTGGAGCCGGTACGGCGCCCCGATGATCGACGCCGACCGTCTTCCGCGGGTTCAGCGACGCGAACGGGTCCTGGAAGATCATCTGCATCTCGCGGCGGAGGTCGCGGAGGTCGCCGCCCTTCGCCTGCGTGATGTCCTGCCCCTCGAACTCGATCGTCCCCTCGGTCGCCTCGTACAGGCGCATCACGACGCGGGCGAGCGTCGACTTCCCGCACCCCGTCTCCCCCACCAGCCCCATCGTCTCGCCCTTGAAGATCTCCAGATCCACGCCGTCGACCGCGTGCACGTCGCCGATCCGCTTCTGGAACAGGATCCCGCGGGTGATCGGGAAGAGCTTGCGCAGGCCGCGGATGCGGACGAGCGGGGTCTGCTCGGTCGCCGGTTGGGGCTCCGATCGTTCGGTGACCTCGACGCTCACGAGCGGGCCATGACCTCCTCCTGGAAGATGCGCTCCTTGTCGGCGAGCGACAGGTGGCACCGGGACGCGTGGTGGCCGTCCGCGGGGAGCAGCTCGGGGACCTCCGTTCGGCACCGGTCGAACACGTGGGGGCAGCGCGGATGGAAGGCGCAGCCGGGCGGGACGAAGATCAGGGAGGGCGGGAGCCCCCGGATCGGGCTGCAGCCGCTCCTTGACGTCGCTGTCGTTCAGGCGCGGGATCGACGCAAGGAGCCCCCACGTGTAGGGGTGGTGCGCCCCGTAGTAGATGTCGCGACGGTCGCCCGCCTCGACGATCTTGCCGGCGTACATCACCTGGATGTGGTCGCAGTGCTCGGCCACCACGCCGAGGTCGTGCGTGATGATGACGATCGCCGCGTTGAACTCCTGCTTCAGCCGGTCGATCAGGTCGAGGATCTGGGCCTGGACCGTCACGTCGAGCGCCGTCGTGGGCTCGTCGGCGATCAGCAGGTCCGGGTTCAGCGAGAGCGCCATGGCGATCATCGCTCGCTGACGCATGCCGCCGGAGAACTCGTGCGGGTACTGGTCGGCGCGCTCGTCCGGGCGCGGGATCCCGACCCGGCGGAGCATCTCGACCGCCTGCTCGTGCGCCTCCTTCTTCGAGACCTGCTGGTGGACCCGGACGGCCTCGGCGATCTGATCGCCGACCTTGTAGTACGGATGCAGCGACGTCATCGGGTCCTGGAAGATCATCGAGATCTTCTCGCCGCGGACGGTGCCGCATCTCGTCGGGGGGCAGCGTCAGCAGGTCCTGGCCCTGGAAGATGATCTCGCCCTCGATGATGGCCCGCTTGGTGTCGATGAGCCCCATCACCGTGAGGAACGAGACGCTCTTGCCGGAGCCGGATTCCCCGACGACCCCGAGCGTCTCGCCGGGGAGCAGCGAGAACGAGACGCCGTCGACGGCTTTCACCAGGCCGTCCTCGGTCGGGAAGTGGACCCTGAGGTTCTTGACCTCGAGGAGCGGTTCCGCCACTACGTGTACCTCACCCGAGGGTCCAGGAACGCGTAGACGATGTCCACGCACAGGTTCGCGAGCGCGATGAAGAACGCCCCGAACAGCGTGACCCCCATCACGGAGGGGAAGTCGTTGGTGAAGATGCTGCGCACCGCGTACTGGCCGATGCCCGGCAGGTTGAACACGGTCTCGGTGATGAACGCGCCCCCGAGCAGCGTCGCGAGGTCCATCCCGAACATCGTGACGACCGGCGTCAGCGCGGCGCGCAGTCCGTGCTTGTAGATCACGCGCTTCTCGGACAGGCCCTTGGCGCGCGCGGTCCGGATGTAGTCCTCACCCATCGTCTCGATCAGGTTCCCCCGGACCATCCGCGCGTAGAACGCCGCGAACGTCAGCGACAGGACCAGCCACGGGAGGATGAACACGCCCGAGAACACCGCCTGGATGACCGATTCGCCGATCGGGATCCCCGACGGCGGCGCCCACCCTAACTTGAACCAGAAGATGTACAGGAACAGGTAGGCGAGCCAGAACACCGGCGCCGACACCCCGATGAGCGCGAACACCATCGACGTCCGGTCCCAGACGCTCCCGCGTTTGACCGCCGAGATGATCCCGATCGGGATCCCCATCAGGACCCACGTGATGGCCGCCCCGACGGCGAGGGTGATCGTGACCGGCAGGCGGCTGAAGATCTCCTCCTTGACCGGCACGAAGTTCGTGTACGAGTAGTAGACGTCCTCGTTGAGGAACAGGCCGGGCCAGGGGATCAGGCCCTTGGCGAACCGTCCGTACTGGACGTAGAGGGGCCGGTCGAGCCCGAACGCGTGCCGGGCGGCCGCGACGTTCTCCGGCGTCGGTCTGCCGGCCCGCCGCCCGGTCGAGCCGGGATCGCTCGCCGGGAGCTTCACGAAGATGATGAACGTGATCAGGGACACGACGAACAGCACCAGGATCATGAACAGCACCCGCCGGATCAGATACCTGCCCATCGCGCCCCCGAAGTCTACTCCACCTGGTGGGAGGGGCCGCTCCTGCGGAGCGGCCCCTCCCACTTCGTCATCCTGCCTCGTTCTTGCGGTTCCCTGCCCTTCCTCGTGCTCCCTCAGCCCCTGCCTACTGGGCGTCAGGCGAGATGGCGTACTGCGTCGTACGCCGCCAGGCCGGCGAACTGGTCGAACGAGTAGTTGATGATCCGCGCCGACGTGATGTCGACGTTGTTGTCGAACAGGTACGGCACCCATGGAACCACGTCTTCCATCAGCGTCGTGTCGAGGTCCGCCCATCCCTGGAACCGGGCGTCGCCCGTCTGCTGGTTCGCGGTCTTGATCTGGTCGTCGACCGACGGGACGTCCGTGACGGTGTAGCCGGCCTTCGACAGCAGGTCCGCGCTCGCCCCGAGGAGCTCGTAGTTGCAGCAGCTCGGGAAGATGGCGGCCGAACCGAACAGCGGGTCCGCGAACGTGTACCCGTCCGGGAAGTCCTTGCCCCACGCGGGAGCCAGGCAGATCGCGACGTGCGCCTCGGGCTCGTTGCACTTGGCGTACATCGTGGTGCGCTCGAAGGACTTCACGTCGAACGTCAGACCGAGCGGCTCCATGTTCTGCTGGATCAGCGCGGCCTGGTCCGGGTACGGGTCGGCCTCGTCGGTGACGGCCAGGATGTTGGAGCACTCCGGCGCGTCGCACACCCCGTCGCCGTTGGTGTCGTACTTCGACTGGGCGATCTCCGCCTGGGCAGCCGTGACGTCACCCGCCGAGTTCGGCGTGGCGTAGGGGTCGTAGTCGGCGAGGAGGTTGTTTTCGAGCGAGTTCACCATGATGTGACCCGCGATCTCACCGACCGACTCACCACCGCGGAACGTCCGCATCCCGGCCTTGTCCAACGCGAGGTTGACCGCCTTGCGGATGTGGATGTCGTCGAACGGTGGCTGCAGCGACGTTGAACGAGATGTACCGAACGGCGTCCGACGGGTTGATGTGCAGCAGGGGCTGCAGCGTCGGGTCGGTCGAGTACGAACGCAGGACATTCGGCGGCACGATGCCGTCGACCACGCCGTCCAGCTCGCCGGCCTGCACCTTGTTGTACAGGTCGTTGTTGTCGCCGCCGATCGAGATGTTGAACCCGTCCGGGTACGCGGGACGCAGCCCGTCCGTGGCCGGGTCGTAGTTCGGGTTGCGCACGAGCTGGACCGACTTGCCGGGCTCGTACCCCGCGACCGGTGTCTGCTCGTCGGCCGGCAACCGAGAAGTCCATGTTCTCCGAACCCAGGAACTCGTAGGGGCCGGTGGCCACGAGGAAGCGGCCGTAGTCCTTGGTGTGCCCCTCCGCCGCGCCGAGCGGCGCGTCGCCGTTCGGCGGGATCGGCGCCGAGGCGGCATCGCGAACAGGTACGGCAGGTAGCCGGCCGGCTCGGTCAGCGTCACCACGAGGGTGCTGTCGTCCGGCGTCTCGAGGCCCTTGATCGAATCGGCCTTCCCGGCGCCGAAGTCGGCGAACCCGTCGATGACGTTGTAGTAGAAGTTGTAGCCGCCCACCGACGCGTCGGGGTCGGCCTCGCGCTCGAGCGCGCGAACGATGTCCCCGGACGTGACGCTGACGTCGCCGAACGGATCCCCGTAGTCGACCCCGCTCTTCAGCGTGAACGTGTAGGTCAGGCCGTCCGACGAGATCTCCGGCAGCGCGCTCGCGATGTCGGGCTGCAGGTCGGCGCCGCCCTCGGCGGTGGTCCTACCGTTGTACGACAGGAGCGTCCGGAGCAGACAGCACCGGTACCACTCCCAGGTCACCGAGTAGTACTCCTTCTGCGGGTCGAACGCGGCACTCACGTCGCCGAGCATCGCGAGCTCGACGGTGCCGCCAGGCTGGAGCTCGCCGCTCGCGCCGGTCGCCGACGTGGCACCGGTGGCCCCGGTTCCACCGCCGTTGTCGCCGCCGCATGCCGCGGCGACCAGACCGAGTACCGCGACGAGCGCCAGTACGCTGAGATATCGCCTCACGTAACCCCCCTCTCCTTGTCCTGAGTTGCTTACCGTCTTCCCGGGCCGAGCCCGGTCCATCTACCGCTCTTCAGGCACGCCGGTCCTTCCCTCCTTTCAGGAAAGCTGCCTCCCGACTAGATACGGTCAGCCGCCCGTCCTGGGATCGAGGGCGTCTCGGAGCCCGTCCCCGACGAGGTTGAAGGCGAGCGTGGTGAAGAACAGGAACAGCCCGGGGAACAGCATCATCCACCAGGCCACCGTGAAGATCGAGCCCGCGTCGGACAGCTGACGCCCCCAGGAGGGCGTCTCCTGCGGGACGCCGATCCCCAGGAACGACAGGGCCGCCTCGAACAGGATGTTGTTCGGGATGATCAGCGTCGTGTAGACGATGATCGGCGCGGCCACGTTCGGGAGCACCTCGCGGAACATGATCCGCCGGTTGGTCGAGCCCAGCGAACGGGCCGACTCGATGAACTCCTTCTCGCGCAGGGACAGCACCTGCCCGCGCACGATACGAGCGATGTAGGGCCAGCTGAACAGGCCGATCACGTAGCTGACGAGCAACAGCCCCGGTTTGATGATCCCGCCGAGACAGCCGTTGGGCGAGAGCCCGCACGCCGAGACGAGCCCGAGCGCCAGCAGCAGCACCGGCAGCGACAGGACGATGTCGATCGTCCTGGAGATCACGGTGTCGATCTTGCCTCGGTAGAAGCCGGCGAGCATGCCCAGGGTCACGCCGATCACGGTGGCGATCCCGGTCGCGAAGAACGCGATGAACAGGGACGTTCGTGCGCCGTAGGCGACCCGGACCATCAGGTCGCGACCGGCCGTGTCGACGCCGAACGGGAACGTCGGCCTGCGGACCCGTCGGGATCCCGAACGAGTCGAGGGCGTCCAGGTGCACCTCGTTCGGCCCGTGCGTCGCGCTCGCGAGCACCGGCGAGAGCAGCGCGATCGCGAACATGATGATCACGATGAACGCCCCGCCGAGCGCGAACTTGTCCCTTCGGAACCGGCGCCAGAACAGCTCCCATGGAGAGCGTCCGACGACCTGTTGGGAGACCTCGACGCTGGTCGCTTCCGGATCGATGGGCCCGTCGGGACCACCATCGGTGAGCGCGTGCTCCATGTGGGCTCGTGCCATCTGGTGCGCCTCTACCCCTTCCCGGATCGGGACGGCGCATCTTAGCCCTCGGGCTCGTGACCAGGCAATGCGCCGGAAGCTCAATATACGCCGCTCCGAAAGACTGGGGGGTTGCGGGATCTTGCGGTTGGCCGAGTCGCGGTCTCAGCTCCGGAGCAGCGCCGAGATCCGCGGGAGGATCTCGATGCCTTTCAGCGCACCGAGCTTCCCATCGGCGCACGCACGCTCGCCGAACTCATCGGTTCCGTCCGAACGAACCGGTCCCCCGGTCACCAGGAGGGGCACGGGCTCCGCCGTGTGGGCCTTGCGGACGCAGGAGGTGGCGTGGTCCGCGGTCACGGCCACGATCGTCCGACTCGGGTCGACCCCCGGGAGGAGCTCGCCGAAGAACGCGCGGTCGATCAGCGAGATGATGTCCCGCTTGTCCTCCGCGCGGCCGTCGTGGGCCGGCACGTCCGGACCCTTGATGTGGATGTAGAGCGCGTCGAAGCCCTCGAGCGCCTCGAGGGCCAGCCGGGCCCAGGTCGCGTAGTCCTCCTCCACGAGCAGGCGCGGGGCGTCCACGGGCTCCATGCCGAGGATCAGCGCGATCCCGCGTTCGACGGGCATCTCGACGAAGCACCCCCACGACGGACCGAACCGTTCGGCGATCGGTTGCAGCGACGGCCGGCGATCGCCGCCGTCCCGCGTCAGGATCAGGTTCCCGGGCAGCTTGCCCGCCCGACGGCGCGCCGAGTTGGTCCCGGAGGCGTCGAGGATCCTCGCGGCCCCCTCGACGAAGGCGTTCGTGAGCTCGGCGGCGCGTCGGGCCTCGGGCGAGTCCTCGAGCGGTTCGCACCGGGCCACTTCGGGCTCGAACGTTTCGAGCGCCACGCCGAGGTGCCCGTCCTTGCGGTACGCGGGGTCGGTGTTCGACACCTCGGCCGAGAGCGCCCCCTCGTCCGCGCGGATCACCAGGACGCCCCGATGCTCCACGGTGGATCGCAGATCGAAGGTGGCGCCCGGGAGCGAGAGGGCCTCGTTCACCTCGTCGGCGAGCGCTCGCGCCTCGTCGGAGCTCAGATCGCGGCCGACGCGGCGGTCGACGATCCTCGGCCATTCCGCCGTGGCGAAGTTCACGCGGTAGGCCAGGTCGCCGTCACGGAAGTCCATCCCGACGCCGAGCGCCTCCACGACGCCCCGGCCCGGATGCTCCTCGCGCGGGTCGTAGCCCAAGATCGCGAACACCGCGATGTCGGACTCGGGCGCGATGCCCTCGCCCACGGTCGTCACCGTCCCCGTGCTCCCCTGCCGTGCAAGCGCGTCGAGGAACGGCGTGTCGGCGGCCTCCAGCGGCGTGCGGCCGTCGAGCTCCGGGATCGGGTCGTCGGCCAGGCCGTCGAGGCAGACGTACAGGAGCCGGTTCACCGCATCACCGGTACTTGACGATCAGGGCGAGCTCCTCGGGGTCCAGGCTCGCGCCGCCGACGAGCGCCCCGTCGATCTCGGGGTGCGCCATGAAGTCGCGGATGTTCCCCGCCTTCACGCTCCCCCCGTACAGGATCCGGGCCGCCTGCGCGAGCTCGCCGTCGTACAGCTCCCCGAGCGTCTGCCGGATCAACCCGATCACCTGGCCGGCGTCGGAGGGCTCGGCGTTGCGGCCGGTGCCGATCGCCCAGATCGGCTCGTAGGCGACGACCAGCTTCCCCGCGTCGGAGGCCGGCACGCCCGCGAGGTCGGCTCGGACCTGCGCGGTCACGCGATCCTCGGTGGCGCCGACGTCCCGCTCCTTCAGCGTCTCGCCGACGCACAGGATCGGCGTCATCCCGTGCGCGAAGACCGCACGGACCTTGCGGTTCACGGTCTCGTCCGTCTCGCCGAACATCGCCCGGCGCTCGGAATGCCCCACGATCACGTACCCGACCTTGAGCGCCACGAGCATCGGAGGTGAGATCTCGCCGGTGAACGCCCCCTCGTCCTCCCAGTGCACGTCCTGCGCGCCGAGTCCGTACGGGAGCCGGTCGCTGTCGATCAGGGTCTGCACCGAGCGCAACGAGGTGGCGGCCGGGCAGATCACGACCTCGACGCGTTCGGCATCGTCCTTGTCCAGGAGGTAGGAGAGCTTCTGCACGGCCTGGATCGCCTCGAGGTGCGTCTTGTGCATCTTCCAGTTGGCCGCGATCAGCGGCTTGCGTTCGCTCACGGGATCACGTCCAGGACCCGGATGCCCGGCAGCTCGCGGCCCTCGAGGAACTCGAGCGAGGCGCCCCCGCCGGTCGAGAGGTGGTCGAACCCGCTCTCCAGCCCGTACTTCGTCACGGCCGCGAGGCTGTCGCCGCCGCCGATCACCGAATAGGCGCTCGCGCCGGCGATCGCCGTGGCGACCCCGCGGGTCCCCGCGCTGAACGGCTCGAGCTCGAACACCCCCATCGGCCCGTTCCAGACGATCGTCTTGGCGTCGGCGATGGTCCTCGCGAACTCCTCCACCGTTCGCGGGCCGATGTCGAGACCGAGCTCGCCCGCCGGCACGTGTGCGCTCGGCACCGTGTGGCGGGGGGCGTCCAGGCTCCTGGACGCAGCTGCGATCACGTCCTCGGGCAGCTGCAGCACGACGCCGCGCTCGTCCGCTCGGGCGCGCGCGGCGCGGACCTCGTCGAACCGTTCGGGTTCGACCAGGCTGTCCCCGACTCGAGCCGCCCTCGGCGGCGATGAACGTGAACGCCATCGCCCCGCCGATCAGGAGCGCGTCGACACGTTCGACGAGCGCGCCGATCGTGCCGAGCTTGTCCGAGACCTTTGCCCCGCCGAGCACGGCGACGTAGGGACGCGCCGGATCGTCGACCAACCGGGACAGCGCCTCGACCTCCTGCTGGAGCAGACGTCCGGCGACGGTGTCCCGGCCCTGCTCCTGGTGGACCTCGGGCAGCGCCACCACGGACGCGTGGGCGCGGTGCACCGCGCCGAACGCGTCGTCGACGTACAGATCGGCCAGGGCGGCCAGCCGCTGCGCGAACGCCCGGTCGTTCGCCTCCTCGCCGGGATCGAACCGCAGGTTCTCCAGCAGGACGATCCGGCCCGGCTCGAACCCGAGCGCCTCGCAGGACTGCTCGACCTCGGGGCTGAGGACGCCGTCGGTCGGGACGTACTCGACCACCCGGTCCAGCGAGCTCCGGAGCAGCTCGGCCACCGGGCCGAGCCGCAGCGTCTCGACGACACGACCCTTCGGCCGCCCGAGGTGCGAGGCGGCGACGATCGAGGCGCCCCGCTCGAGGAGCTCGGTCAGCGTCGGCAGGCTGGCCCGTATGCGGGCGTCGTCCGTGACGACGTCGTCCTCGAGCGGGACGTTGAGGTCGAGCCGGACGAAGACGCGCCGGCCGGCGAGATCACCGAGGTCGTCGAGCGTTCGGAGCGGCACCGGCGCCTACAGCGACCGGGCGACGAGGTCGACGAGGTCGACGAGCCGGTTCGAGTAGCCCCACTCGTTGTCGTACCAGCCGATGACCTTGGCGACGTTGCCCATCGCCATCGTCGAGTCGGCGTCGAACGTGCAGGAGGCCGGGCTCCCGACGATGTCGGAGGACACGATCGGGTCCTCCGTGTAGACGAGGCGCCCGCCCGAGAGCGGGCCGCTCTCCGACGCCGAGCGATACGCGGCGTTGATCTCCTCGACGCTCGCCTCGCGCTTGAGCGTGGCGACGAGGTCGGTGACCGAACCGTCCGGGACCGGGACCCGCATCGCGATGCCGTCCAGCTTGCCCTTCAAGTGAGGCAACACGAGGCCGGTCGCCTTCGCGGCGCCCGTCGAGGTCGGGATGATGTTGACGGCCGCCGCCCGCGCCCGCCGAAGGTCCTTGTGCGGGAGGTCCAGGATCGACTGGTCGTTCGTGTAGGCGTGGATCGTCGTCATGAACGCCATCTCGAGGCCGAACGCGTCGTCGAGCACCTTGGCCATCGGCGCGACGCAGTTGGTGGTGCAGGACGCGTTCGAGATCACGTTGTGCTGGGAAGGGTCGTACATCTCGTCGTTCACGCCGAGGACGACCGTGAGGTCCTCGCCCTTGGCCGGGGCGCTGATCACGACCTTCTCGGCGCCCGCCTCGATGTGCTTGTTGGCCTTCTCGCGGTCGGTGAACAGCCCGGTGGACTCGATCACGATCTGCGCCCCGAGCTCCTTCCAGGGCAGCTCGGCCGGGTCGCGCACCGCCAAGACGCGCAGCTCGTCGCCGTCGACCATCACGCCGCCGTCGAACGTCCCGACCTCGCCGTCGAACCGCCCGAGCACGGAGTCGTACTTCAGCAGGTGCGCGAGCGTCGGGGCGTCGGTGATGTCGTTGACCGCGACGAAGTCCCAGTCAACGCCGAGCTTCTTCGCCGCCCGGAAGAGGTTCCTCCCGATCCTGCCGAACCCGTTGATGCCGATCTTCACGCTCATGGCGTCCTCCAAGGGGTAGGGCATCCATCCTAGCCAATCGCCTGCGTGGCCAGCCGGAAGGCGTTCGGAGCCGAGGCGCCGTTCTCAGCGATCGAGGTCGCGGTGATCGACCGAGGCCGGGAGCCCCTTGTCGCGGAAGAAGCTCGCGAGGTCCTCGACGACGACCACCGAACGGTGACGCCCGCCGGTGCAGCCGATCGCGACGGTGAGATACGACTTCCCCTCCGCCACGAAGCCCGGGACCATGAACCCCAACAGCGCGCGGAGCCGGCGGAGGAACTCGCGGTAGGTCGGCTGGCCCCGCACGAACGTCCGCACGCGGTCGTCCGTGCCGGGGAGCGGCCGGAGATCCTCGACCCAGTGCGGGTTCGGCAGGAAGCGGCAGTCGATGACCAGGTCGGCGTCGCGCGGCGCGCCGTACTTATAGCCGAAGGACACCAGGCTCACCTGGAGGCTCTCCTCGGGAGGCGCGTCCGAGAACGCGTCGCGGATCCGATCACGGAGCTCGTGCGGCGTGAGCCCCGAGGTGTCGATGATCAGGTCGGCGTCGCCGCGCAGGGCCTCCATCATCGTCCGCTCCTTGCGGATGCCCTCGACCACCCGGTCCGCCGGGGCGAGCGGGTGGCGGCGGCGCGTCGACTCGTACCGGTTCACCAGGTCGCCGTCCGACGCCTCGAGGAACAGGATCCGAGACGGGACGCTCAGCTCCTCGAGCTCCTGGAGGGCCTTCGAGAGCTCGCCGAAGAACACGCCGCCGCGGACGTCGAGCACGATCGCCACGCGACCCGGTCCGCCCGGTCGCGACCCCAGCTCCGCCATCTTCGGCAGCAGCGCGGGTGGGAGGTTGTCCACCACGAAGTAGCCGAGATCCTCGAGGCACCTCGCGGCCTCCGAACGGCCGGCCCCGGAGAGCCCGGTGATGATCGTGAACCCCTCCCGAGCGGTGTCGGGGGTGACGGCCGGTCGCTTCGGCGGCCGCTTCCTGCGGTCCGAGAGCTTGCTCGGCGCCTCGCTCGCCGGTGTGCTCGGCTCTGCGGCGGCGCCGGCGGGCTCGGGCTGCGCGGTCACGCGCTGCGCCTCCCCCCGGCCGGTTCGGACGTGGTCAGACGATCGTGGATCGCCCGTGCGAGGTCGGGTCCGACCCCCGGTGTGGAGGCGATCTCGTTCTCGCTCGCCCGCGCGAGGCGAGCGACGGAGCCGAACCGCTTCAGCAACGCCTTCTTCCGGGACGGCCCGACCCCGGCGACGTCGTCGAGCGGCGAGGCGAGCGCGCGTTTCCCGCGCTTCTCGCGGTGGTACGTGACGGCGAACCGGTGGGCCTCGTCCCGCAGGTGTTGGAGCACGAACAGGGCCTCGGAACCGCGCGGGATCACGAGCGGGTCGGGCCGGTCGGGGAAGTAGACCTCCTCCAGCCGCTTCGCGAGCCCGATCGCCGGGATGTGGACGTCCGCGTCGGCGAGCGCCTTCGTCGCGCTCGAGAGCTGGCCGCGGCCACCGTCGACCACGATCAGGGCCGGCGGATAGGCGAACCGGCGGCGCTCGCCGGGCTCCCGGTCCTTGGCCAGGCGCGCCAGCCGGCGGCGGAGCATCTCCTCCATGCTTGCGAAATCGTCCTGTCCGGGCACTCCCTTGATCTCGAACCGCCGGTAGTCGCTGCGCTTGGGCAGGCCGTCCTCGAACACGACCATGGAGCCCACCGTGTCGGTCGGACCCAGGTTCGAGATGTCGTAGCACTCGATCCGCAGCGGCGGCTGCTCGAGCTCGAGCCGCCGGCCGAGCTCGGCCAGGGCCCGGGATCGGGCGCCGAAGTCCGAGGCTCGACGCAGCTTGTGCCGGCGGAACTGCTCGGTCGCGTTCTGGCTCACGGTCTCCATCAGCTTGCGCTTGGTCCCGCGTTCGGGGACCGCGAACCGTACCGGCCCGTCCCGCCGGGACGCGAGCCACGCCCCCAGGACGTCGGCGTCGGCCGGGAGCTCGGGGACCAGGATCCGCGGCGGCACGTCCTGCCGCTGCATGTACAGCTCGCGCAGGAACGAGCCGACCAGGCCCGCCCGGTCGAGGTCCTCGACGCGGTCCACGACCCAGCCCTTGCGGCCCATCACGCGGCCCCGGCGGACGAAGAACACCTGGAACCCCGCCTCCAGGTCGTCCTCGGCGAGCCCGACCACGTCGAGGTCCTGGGGCTGCGAGAGCACCATCTCCTGGCTCTCGAGCGCGCGGCGCGCGGCGGTGAGCTGGTCTCGGTGCTTGGCCGCGAGCTCGTACTCCTGACGGCGGGCGGCCTCCTCCATCTCGCGTTCGAGCCGCTCCATGATCGGGCGCTCGTGGCCCGACAGGAACTCGCCGAGCGCCTCGACGTCGGCCCGGTATGACTCCTCGGTGACCCCAGTCAGTTCGGGGACGCACGGCCCCGAGCAGCGGCCGATGTCGTAGTACAGGCACGGCCGGCGGGCCCGGGCGCGCTGGTCGAAGAACGAGTTCGAGCAGGTCCGGACCGGGAAGACCCGGGTCAGCGCGTCGAGGGTCTCGCGGATCGCGTAGGCGTGCCCGAAGGGGCCGAAGTACCGCACGTTCTTGCGCTTGGCGCCCCGCAGGACCTGCGCGCGCGGCCAGCGCTCCCCCACCGTCAGGGCGAGGTAGGGATAGGACTTGTCGTCGCGGTAGCGGACGTTGAAGCGCGGGCGGTGCTCCTGGATCAGGTTGTACTCGAGCAGGAGCGCGTCGACCTCGGTCGAGGCCATGATCCATTCGACCGAGGTGGCGGCGGCCACCATCGCCTCGGTCCTGGGGTGCAGGTCGCGTGCCCAGTAGTTGGCCAGCCGCTTGCGCAGGGATCTCGCCTTGCCGACGTAGACCACCCGCCCGTCCTCGTCCCGGAACAGGTACGCGCCCGGGCTGTCGGGGATCGACGAGGGGTCGGGTCGCACGAAGCTCACGCGACCCATCGTAGCGCGGCAACCTGCGGGAACTCGGTTGGACGCCTTACGGATCCCTCAGGAGACGTTCACCGTTCCGTTCATGGTCGTGTGAACGTCACATTGGAAGTAGTACGTCCCCGCCTTGAGAGGATCCACCGCGTAGTCGGTCTCGCCCGGGCCGGTCAGCAGGTCGCCGCGGAACAAGGGGTTCGCCAGATCGTCGGCGCTCGGGTAGATCGCGATGTTGTGCTGTGTCCCGTTGTCCTCGTTCACGAAGTGGATCGTGCTCGCCTGGTTCGCCGGCAGGTCGATCGTCGAGGTGTCGAACGAGATCCCCGAGGCCGTCACGGTCGCGGTCGGGCTCCCGCTGCTGCCACCTTGGCCGCCCCCACCTTGGCCGCCGCCCCCACCTTGGCCGCCGCCACCTGCCGCCACCGCCGCCCTCGGTGACCTCGACCTTGCCGACCATCGTCGGATGGACGACGCAGTTGAACGCGTGGGTGCCCGCGTCGAGTGCCGGGACATCGAAGATCACCTGGTTCGGACCGGTGACGAGGTCACCGGAGAAGACGGTGTCGCCCGTCGGCTCCTCGCCCGCGAAGATCTCGATGTTGTGCTGCGTGGCCTCATCTCGGTTGTCGAACTCGATCGAGAACGGTTCGCCGGCGGCCGCCTGGATGCAATCGCCCTCGGTGAACGCGATGCCCTGCGCGACCACCTTGACCGTCCCGTTCACGAGCGGGGTGCATTCTGTGGTCGGAGGCGGCGGCGCGGTGATCGGGCCGGTGGGCGTGGGGCTCGGCTCGGCGAACGGCACGTCCTTGAAGTCCCCGTACCCGCCGACGAGCAGGTCGCCCTCCGTGGTCGCGTACCACGCGAGGTAGGTCACCGAGCCGTCCTCGTTCACGGTGATCGTCGGGAACGTCCCGTCAACCGTCGAGGTCCCCGTTTCGACGGCCTTCAGCGAACCCGGGTCGCCGGTCGCGAACCGGACCCCTTCGTCGGCGTCCCACCAGGTGAGGCCGACCGAACCGCCGGAGCCGAGCGCGATCCCGGTCCTTGCGCCGGGTCCCTCGGCGCTGCCCTCCGGGACCTCGGCGGCGGCGACCGTGTCGACCGAACCGTCGCCGGTTCGGGTGGCGATCGTGACCTGGCCGCTCGCGGCGTCGTAGTAGGAGAGAGCGAGGCCGCCGTCCATCGCGACCCCCGAGAGCCCCTGGCCGCCGGTGGCCGAGACCTCGAAGCTCACGAAGCCGTTCTCGCCGTCGTTCGACGCCACCTCGACGCCGGCGCCGCCCTTGGAGTACGCGACGCTCGGGCGGTCCCCGCCGATCACGGCGGTCCGGCATGTGTCGCACCCCGCGGCCTCGGCGATCGTGTCGTTCGACCACGTGTCGCCGTTCGGCGTCGCGAGCTGGACCTTGGCGTCGGACGAGGTCGACGTGTAGAAGGCGATCGCCGGGTTCCCGCCGGCGAGACCGATCGACAGGCCGTAGCCGGGGGTCTTCGTCACCTGCGTGACCACGGCCTGCGTCGTGGTCGCCGGGTCGAGGGAACCGGTCGCGTAGTACAGGCCCGCATCCGAGCCCCAGACCGCGTGGTACGTGTCGCCGTCGGCGACCATCGCGAGCCCGGTGACCTTCTCCGGGGTCAGGTCCTTGACCGAGGGCTCGAACGCCGGGTTGAACGCGACCGAGACGTTGGGGATCTCGGCCTGTATCGCGATGGCGCCGCGAGTCCAGAATCCCTCCTGACTCACCGTCGCGAGCAGGACCCCCGGGATCGACGGGGAGCCCACGGGCCGGGTCACCGGCACACCGCCGGCCTCGAGCTCCTCCTCGAACGCGAAGTACGCGACGACGGGCAGTCCGTCGGTGTTGGTCACGATCGAGGGGTATCGGCCCGCGTCGTTCAACGAGTCGCCGACCTCGGGGAGGAACCGGACCCCGGATCCGAGGTTGACCGTCGCCGTCGGAGGTTCGGCACAGGCGGCCGCGCCCAGAGCGAGCACGAAGGCCAGCGGCAGCAGCTTCCATCGGATGGCCTGGGGCATGAGCGGGCGCAATCCTAGCAAG
Organism: uncultured Actinomycetes bacterium; assembly: GCA_963823255.1. Classification (GTDB taxonomy): domain Bacteria; phylum Actinomycetota; class UBA4738; order UBA4738; family HRBIN12; genus DASSJM01. The sequence continues at coordinate 220,927 of CAWGKU010000001.1, read as the reverse complement.
GTGACGGGCACGGAGCGGCGCATCCGGCCGTCGGCATCATGCCCGGCGCGATACGCCCACGGGCTCGAGCGGCAGGGTGCCCAGCACCTCCGCGAGGAACCGGCCCGTGTACGAGGTCGGGTGTGCCGCAACGGTCTCCGGGGTACCCGTGACGACCACCTCTCCCCCGGCGTCCCCGCCCTCCGGGCCGAGGTCGATGATCCAGTCGGCGGTCTTGACGACGTCCAGGTTGTGCTCGATCACGATCACCGTGTTCCCCTGCGCGACCAGCCGCTGCAACACGGACAGCAGCTTGCGGATGTCCTCGAAGTGCAAGCCCGTCGTCGGCTCGTCCAGGATGTAGAGGGTGCTCCCGGTCGCACGCTTCTGGAGCTCGGACGACAGCTTGATCCGCTGGGCTTCCCCGCCCGAGAGCGTGGGCGCCGGCTGCCCGAGCTTCACGTAGCCGAGCCCCACGTCCGACAGCGTCTGCAGGTGGCGCTTGATCACCGGGATGTTCTGGAAGAACTCGAGCGCCTCCTCCACGCTCATCTCAAGGACATCGGCGATCGAGCGATGCTTGTATCTCACCTCCAGGGTCTCGCGGTTGTACCGGTGCCCCTTGCAGACCTCGCAGGTGACGTACACGTCCGGCAGGAAGTGCATCTCGATCTTGATCTGGCCGTCCCCCGCGCAGTTCTCGCAGCGCCCTCCCCGAACGTTGAACGAGAACCGGCCGGGCTGGTAGCCGCGGACGCGCGCCTCCGGCACCTGGCTGAACAGCTTGCGGATGTGGTCGAACATCCCGGTGTACGTCGCGGGGTTCGAGCGCGGCGTGCGCCCGATCGGCGACTGGTCGATGTCGATCACCTTGTCGATCTGCTCCCAGCCCACGAGCCGGCGATGCTTGCCCGGCAGGGCTCGCGAGCGGTAGACCTTCTGCATCAGCGCGCGCAGCAGGACCTCCTGGACGAGCGTGGATTTGCCCGAGCCGCTCACCCCCGTCACGCACACGAGGAGCCCGAGCGGGATCTCGAGATCGATGTCCTTGAGGTTGTGCTCGCGCGCGCCGAGCACCTTCAACCGCCGGGAACCCGGCGCGCGCCGGACCTGCGGCGTGGGGATCACCCTTCGGCCCGATAGGAACGCGCCCGTCAGCGACGCATCGCACTCGAGCAATCCCTTGAGGTCGCCGGTGTAGACGATCTCGCCTCCGGCGGCACCGGCGCCGGGCCCGATGTCGACCACGTGGTCCGACGCGGCGATCGTCGCCTCGTCGTGCTCGACCACGATGAGCGTGTTCCCCAGGTCGCGCAGCCGGACCAGCGTGTCGATCAGCCGCCGGTTGTCGCGCTGATGCAGGCCGATCGAGGGCTCGTCCAGGATGTACAGCACGCCGACCAGCCCGCTCCCGATCTGGGTTGCCAGGCGGATCCGCTGCGCCTCGCCTCCGGCCAGCGTCGCCGACGCCCGTGACAGGGTTAGGTAGTCCAGCCCTACGTCGACGAGGAACTGGAGTCGCTCGCGGATCTCCTTCAGGAGGCGTTCGGCGATCATCTGCTCCCGCTCGCTCAGCCGCACCTCGCGGGTGAACGTCAGCGTCTCGCGGATCGACAGGCTCGTGAGCTGCGAGATGTTGAGGTCGCCGACGGTGACGGCCAGGGTCTCCGGACGCAGCCGGGCGCCGCCGCACGCGCGGCACGGGACCTCGCGCATGAACTCCTCGAGCCGCTCGCGCTGGCTCTCCGAGTCGGTCTCGACGTGCCGGCGTTCGACCACCGGCACCACGCCCTCGTACGTGGTCCAGTACGAACGGGTCCGTCCGTACCGGTTCTTGTACTTCACGTAGATCTCCTCGTCCGAGCCGTACAGGACGACGTCGCGGACCTTCTTCGGGAGCTTCTTCCACGGGGTCTTCGTCGAGAAGCCGTGCGAGTCCGCCACGGCGTCCAGGACCCGGTCCCAGTACTCGACCCTGCCGCTCGACCACGGCGCGAGCGCGCCCTCGGCGATGGACAGGTCGGGGTCGGGGACGACGAGCGCGGCGTCGACCTCGAGGCGGACGCCGAGGCCGTCGCAGGTCTGGCACGCGCCGTACGGCGAGTTGAACGAGAAGTTCCTCGGCTGGAGCTCGTCGAACGAGAGCCCGTCGAACGTGCACGCCAGGGCCTGGCTGTAGGTCTGGACGTCCTCGCCGTCGTGGGTCTGCACCGCGATCGCGACGAGCCCCTCCGTCAGCTGCAGGGCCGACTCCACCGAGTCCGCGACCCGCCGCCGGATGTCCGGCTTGGCGACGAGCCGGTCCACGACGACCTCGATCGTGTGCTTGTAGTTGCGAGGGAGCCGGATCGGCTCGGCCAGCTCGCGGACCTCCCCGTCGATCCTGGCCCGGACGAACCCCTGGCCAGCGAGATCCTTCAGGAGCTTCTCGTACTCGCCCTTGCGCCCCCGGACCACCGGGGCGAGCACCTGGAACCGGGTCCCCTCGGGCAGCTGCATGACCTGGTCGACGATCTGCTCGGGCGTCTGGCGGCCGATCGGCCGGCCGCATTTGGGGCAGTGCGGGTGTCCGATCCGCGCGTACAGCACACGGAGGTAGTCGTAGATCTCGGTGATGGTCCCCACCGTGGACCGGGGGTTGCGGGAGGTTGACTTCTGATCGATCGAGATCGCCGGGGAGAGCCCCTCGATGAAGTCGACGTCGGGCTTCTCCATCTGGCCGAGGAACTGCCGGGCGTAGGACGAGAGCGACTCCACGTAGCGGCGCTGCCCCTCGGCGTAGATCGTGTCGAACGCGAGCGAGCTCTTCCCCGACCCCGAGAGCCCGGTGAAGACGACCAACGCGTTGCGCGGGAGCTCCAGGGTGATGTTCTTGAGGTTGTGCTCGCGAGCGCCGTGAATGACAAGCGTGTCGGTTCCCACGCAGGCATCGTACCGAAGGCGCCGACAAGGCTTCGAGGCGGCCCTCGGCCGGGGATATGGTGCGCGGGTGACCCAGCCGGACCCCGCGCGCCGCGACCCGCCCGGGTCCCCCCGGGTGCCGTTCGCCGAGGCGTTCCGGTTCTGGGCGTGGCTGGGGTTCGTGAACTTCGGAGGGCCCACGGGCCAGATCGCGCTCATGCACACCGAGCTCGTCGAACGGCGCCGTTGGATCGACGAGGGGAGCTTCCTCCACGCGCTCAACTTCGCGATGCTGCTCCCCGGCCCCGAGGCCCACCAGCTGGCGATCTACGTGGGCTGGCTGCTCAACGGGTCGCCCGGGGCGCTCGCCGCGGGGGTGTTCTTCCTGCTCCCGGCGTTCGCGCTGATGGTGGCGCTCTCGTGGATCTTCGCCGTCCACGGCGACGTCACGTGGATCTCGGGCGTCTTCGACGGCCTCGCCTGGGCGGTGGTCGGGATCGTCGCCGCCGCGCTGCTCCGGATCGCCGGACGGGCGCTCGGCCACGCGATCCTGGTCATCCTCGCGGTGCTGGCGTTCCTCGCGCTGTTCGTGTTCGGGGTCCCGTTCCCGCTCGTGGTGCTCGGCGCGGGAGCGGTCGGCCTGATCGCCGGCACCCGCCTCCCGGGCTCGAAGCCGGGCGCCACCGACCTCCGCGAGGCCGAACGCGTCCCGCCCTCGTGGGGCCGGACCGCCCGGGTGCTGGCGATCGGGCTCGCCGTGTGGCTGGTGCCGCTCGCCGCGGTCGCGCTGGCGGCGGGGTCGGGCAGCGTCCTCGCGCAGGAGGCGGTCTTCTTCACGATCGCGTCGCTGGTCACGTTCGGCGGCGCCTACGCGGTGCTCGCGTACGTGAACCAGGCGGCGGTGGTCCGGTTCGGCTGGCTCAGCGCCTCCGAGATGGCGGTCGGCCTCAGCCTGGCCGAGAGCACGCCGGGTCCCCTGATCATGGTGGTGGTGTTCGTCGGGTTCCTCGCCGCCTACCGCGAACCGGCGTCGCTGGCGCCGGTCGAGGCGGGCGTAGCGGGCGCCCTGGTCGTCGCGTGGGCCACGTTCGTCCCGAGCTTCCTGTGGATCTTCCTCGGCGCCCCGTCCGTCGAACGCCTCCGCGGCAACGAGCGGCTCTCGGGGGCCCTGACCGCGATCACGGCGTCCGTCGTCGGCGTGATCGCGAACCTCGCCGTGGTGTTCGCGACCAGCGTGCTGTTCGACGAGGTGCACGTCCGGACACCGTTCGGCCACGACGTCGCGGTCCCCGTCCTCAGTTCAGCCGACCTGCTGGCGATCGGCGTCGCGGTCGGTTCGTTCGTCGCGATCCGCCGTTTCCGCGTCAACGTCGTGTGGGTGATCGTGGTCGCCGGCCTCGTCGGGCTCGTCGACGCGCTGCTCGCGTCGTAGTCAGCTGGCGTCCCCGCACCGCCGGTGGGGTACGCTCGGACCGTGACCGATCGAGACGTGCTCGAGGGCCTGACCGCGCAGGAACTGCACGACCGCGCGACGAGGCTCGCGTGGCGGCGACTGGACGTCGGGTTCCTGTGGCACCTGCTCAGCACGATCCCGGAGGCCCGGGCCGCCACCGGCGACGAGGACCGCAGCGAGATCGACATCCTGCGTCCCCTCGCGCTGCTGAACGACCTCGTGGATGCGGACCGCGGCGACCTCGCCGAGGGCCTCCGGCCGCTGTACGTCGACTACCTCGCCGAGCACGAGAAGCCCGAGGACGTCGATGCGCTCCGACGGGCCGGACATCCCGGCGCCCGGCGGGTCCGAGGGGGATCGCGACGGCTGACCGCGACCTCGGGTCATACCGTTCCGAGTTCCCGGTGCTCGAACGCAAGGCCTACCTGATCAGCGCGTCGCTCGGACCGGCATCGGATCGCTCGCGCCGGTACCTCGACGGGTACCTCGACGCATGGGCGACCAAGGGCGCCCCCGACCACGTGTGGTTCGAGGACATCTTCCCCAGGATGCGGTCGCTGAAGGCGTCGTTCGCGCGTCTCACCGGCTGCGACGCGGACGAGCTTGCCATCACGACCAACATCTCGATCGCGATCTCGACGATCGCCTCGGCGCTCGACTTCGGCGAACGGAACAAGATCGTGATGTCCGAGCTCGACTTCCCGACCGACGGGCACGTCTGGCTCGCGCACGCCAAGCGGGGCGTCGAGATCGAGTGGCTCCGCTCCCCCGACGGGCTGACGATCCCGCTCGAGGAGTACGACCGGGCGATCGACGAACGCACCGCGGTCGTGATGGTGAACCGGGTGCTCTACCGTTCGAGCGCGATCGTCGACGCGAAGGAGGTCTGCCGGATGGCGCGCGAGCGCGGCGCGCTCTCGTTCCTCGACGACTACCACGGGATCGGGATCGTGCCGCTCGACCTGCACGACCTTGGATGCGACGCCTACGCGGCGGGGGTCCTCAAGTGGCTCTGCGGTGGACCCGGGCTCGCGTTCCTCTTCGTGCGGCGCGGGTTGATCCCGTCGCTCGAGCCGATGGTGACCGGGTGGTTCGGGACGGCCGACCCCTTCTCGTTCGACACCCAGCACCTCGAGTACCACCCGACCGCCCGGCGTTTCGAGCACGGTACGCCGCCGGCACCGGTGTTCTTCATCGCACAGGGCGGGCTCGACGTGATCGCCGAGGTGACGCCCGAACGGATCCGCGCTCGGCAGGGCGAGCTCGGCGACCATGTGATCGCGCGCGCCGACGAGCAGGGTCTGCCGGTGCGGACCCCTCGGGATCGGAACGCGCGCGGCGGCGTCGTGAACGTGGGCGTCGGCCCCGAGGCCGACAAGATCTGCCACGCGCTGCTCGAACGCGACGTGTGCACCGACTACCGGGGCGACGGCCTGCGGATCAGCCCGCACTTCTTCAACACCGAGGACGACATCGACCGCTGCTTCGAGGAGCTGCGTTCACTGCTCTGACGCTACGCCCGAGCGCGGACCTCGACGGAGACGCGCTGCACCGCGTTGTTCGAGAACCCGCCGAGGTTCCACGACGGCTCGAGCGGCTGCTCGTTGCCCGCCGTGTCCGCGGCCCGGCAGCAGAGCTCGACGACGCCGGGTCGCGCATCCCAGTCGAACGACCAGGAACGCCACGCGTACGGCGAGACCGCATCCCCGAGCTCCGCGGACGCCCAGGTCGAGCCTCCGTCCTCGCTGACCTCGACCCGCTCGATCGGCCCCCACCCGGACCACGCGCGCCCGCGCAGGACGTGGCGGCCGGCGTCCACGGTGCGGCTCCGCGTCATGAAATCCGGGATGCCGGGTGGGATCATGAGCGAGCGGGGATCCATCCGCGTCACGGGTGTCCCGTCGTCCTCGGGCTCTTGACGGTACCGATAGGCCAGCTGCTGGAAGCCCTCGAACGGCTCCCGCACGGCGGTGATGCGGGTCAGCCACTTGACGCTCGTCATCCCGTACCAGCCCGGGACGACCAGGCGGAGCGGGAATCCGTGCTGGGGCGGGAGCGGGGCGCCGTTCATCTCGTACGCGAGCAGGACCTCGTCGCCGCAGGGCATCGGCGATCGGGAGGCTGCGCTCGTAGTCGTGCTCGACCTCCTTGTGGATCCCGCGATCGGCACCGGCGAACACGAGCTCCACCGCATCGTCGAGCGGTCCCGCTTCCTCGAGCAACGGCCGGAGAGGCGTGCCCGTCCACTCGGCGGTACCGACCGCCTCCCCGAGCCACGGCTGCGAGATCGGCCGCGGCGAGAGCCGGGCGCGACCGTTGCCCGCGCACTCCATCGTCACGGTCGTCGTCACGCTGGGTCGGGACCGCAGGTCAGCCATCGAGAGCTCGATCGGGTTCCGCACGAGCCCGTCGACCGAAAGCTTCCACGACGCCTCGTCCGCCTCGGGGACGTCGAAGTGGATCAGCAGGTAGTGCATGCCGGCGGGCGTGACGTCGTATCGAAGGCCCTCGAGGTGCATCCCGTGGTTCCGCTGCGAGAGCTGGAGCTCGTCCAGGGACACCTCGGACGAGCTCGAGACACCATCCGGAAGCGGTTCGGGATCGGTCCCCCTGCTCACGGCGGCTCCGGTCGCCATGAGGGCTCGACCCCAACGCCGACGACGAACACCTGACTCCCGTCAGCGGGCATGAGGTACAGGGTATCCCCGACCCCGGAGGGCGACGAGAGCACGATCCAGCGTCCATCGGGCGACCAATCCATGACCAGCCTGCCGTCCTCCGGAGGATCGGCGACGAACGTGCGCTCGGCCGTGCCGTCCGGCTTGACGGAGACGAACGAATCGTCGGTCGAGATCAGGATCCGTCGACCATCGGGGGTCCACGAGAGCGCGAAACCGGGCTGCTCCAGGAGTCGGACGATGTTGCCGCCGTCGGCGTCCATCACGTACGGCTGCGGCACTCCCCCGACGAAGATGGTGAACGCGATCCGTTCCCCATCCGGCGACCACGTCGGAGACTCGACGCGCTGTTCCGTGCGGGCCACCAACTCCGTCCGACCCGAGCCGTCGGGTTCGATGGATGCCAGACCCGACCGCCAGCCCGTCTCCGCCCCGTCGTCGAAGCCGAACACCACCCGATCCCCGGCGGGCGACCACGCAGTCGTGAACTCGTCGCCTGGCTGATCGGTGATCTGCTCGACGTCGGTGCCGTCCGCGCTCATCACATACACGTCGAAGCCCCCGGTGCCGGCGCCCGCGTAGACGATCCTGGAGCCGTCCGGAGACCAGTCGGGCCAACTGTTGGGATTGGTGAGCGGCTGCGTGGTGGACCCGACGAGATCTCCCGCCAGATCTACGAACTCGATCGACCCTCCCTGCTCCACGGCGATCACACCATCTGGGACCAGCGTCCACACGTCGCCGGGCCGCGACAGCTTGCGTGGTCCGGCGCACGTACCGCCCCCCGTGCGATCGAACGTCACGTCGTGCCCAGTCTCCTCCCACGTGTACTCGACGGGCGCGGTGCTGCCAGCGTCGGTGAGGGTGAAGCAGTACCCGGTGTGCGGCGAGAAGATGACCGTGTTCGGCTTCTGCAAGAGCAGGTCGCCGGTCTCGTTGCGTTCCCCGTCGATCGCGTCGTGATACGACGTCCCATCGATGTGCAGGGCGCAGGTCGACCCGGTGAACCCGGCGCACCCTCCCCGCGGGTTCGTCATGTACGTACCGTCCTGCAGCCGGGCGACGGCTCCGCGCAACGATGAGTCCTTGATCGGCACGCTGTCCTCAACCGGGGCACGCGGACCGGAGGATGTCAGCCACCAGTCGTACAGGCTGAGGTCGCCCAGGTCGTTCCGGATCGCGTGCGCGTAGATCGACGCGTTCTCGTCCGTCCATTCGATGTGCGATTGTGGCGGCAGCGACGCTGAGTACGGCCCGTCGCTGAACCGTGTAACACAGGACGTCGCCGGCCTGCGCACCTTCGATCGTGTACGGCCCTGCGGCAAGGTGATCGGTAGCGCAGTCCCCTTCCGGGGCCGTCTTGTTGTTCACGTTGACTTGGAACGCCTCGTTCATCTCGTCCCTGGTTTGGAACAGCTCGTAGAGCACCTCGAGGTCGGCTGTCCGGCACACGAGCGACGCGCGTTCGCCGTGGATCGGTGCTTGGCGGTCGAGCGGCAGACATCCGGTGCTCACGTCCTCCGGTATGTACGTCAACAGTTGCTCCTCGGTCTCGGACAAGGCGCGATCGACGGTACGGAACGTCGGCGGAACCGTGGGACTTGCGCTCGCCTCGGGGGTCGTCTGACCGGTTGCGCTCGCCTCCCCCGAGGTGTCGTTGCGCAGCAGCGACGAAACCACGATGCCGACGACCAGCGCGACCGCCACCGCGAGGACGGGGGCGAGCGTACGCAGGCGGGACCTCGTGGCCCCGCTCGGGTTCGCTCAGGACTCCGACGTGGAGCGCTCGCGTGGCCTCGTCGACGAGCCCGCCAGCGCTTGCCGGCCGGTCCTCCGGTGCCTTGGCCATCGCCTTCGTGATGACGCCGTCGATCTCTTGCAGCATCTTCGGGCTTCGATCCTCGGTAACGGCCGGCGGAGGCTCCTGCAGGTGCGCGTACATCAGCCCGGCGTCGTTCTCGGACGGAACGGCGGGCGGCCGGTCAGGCACTCGAACAGCACGCAACCGAGCGAGTAGACGTCGGTGCGCGCGTCCGGGATGCCGCCCTTGAACTGCTCGGGCGCCGCGTAGTCGAGCGTCCCGACGAACTGGCCCGTCCCGGTGATGCCCGAGTCGCTCGATGAGCGCTTGGTCAGCCCGAAGTCCGAGAGGTAGACGTGCTCCCCCGCCTCCGAACCCCGCTGCCGCGCGAGCAGGACGTTGCCCGGCTTCACGTCCCGGTGCACGAGCCCCTGTTCGTGCGCGGCGTCGAGCGCGGCGGCGACCTGCCGGACGATCGTCGATGGCCCGGTCGGGTTCGAGCGCGCCGCCCTCGTGCAGGAGGGTGCGGAGGTCGGTCCCCTCCACGTAGCGCATCGCGATGAACAGGTCGCCACCCGACGCACCGGCCTCGTAGATCGGGATCACGTTCGGGTGGTCGAGCGAGGCCGCGAGCCGCGACTCGCGGACGAACCGCTCGCGGAAGCGTTCGTCCTCGGCGAGCTGCGGCGCGAGCACCTTGAGCGCGACCTTGCGCTGGAGCCAGTCGTGCTCGGCGAGGTACACGACGCTCATGCCGCCGCGCCCCAGGGTCCGTTCGATGCGGTAGCCGGCGACCTCGGTGCCCGGCTGCAGGTCGACGCGGCTCGTGCGGACCTCGGGCCGAGGTCGCGCCGGCGGGCGCGGATGCTCCGAGCTCGGGTGCCCCGTGCAGGATCTGCTCGTGCAGCCGCTGCAGCTCGGGCGAGGGATCCGCGCCGAGCTCGTCGGCCAGCACCTGGCGCGCGCGCTCGAACGTCGACAGCGCCTCCGCTTGGCGGCCCGAGCGGTACAGCGCGAGCATCAGGTTCGCCCACATCCGCTCCCGGAGCGGGTAGCGCGCGGTCAGTGACTCGAGTTCGGGGACGACGGTGGAGTGACCACCCATCGCGATCTCGGCCGAGACCCGGTGCTCGGTCGCCGACAGCCGCAGCTCCTCGAGCCGCGCCGCCTCGCCCCGGAGGGATGGCTCCTCGGTCACGTCGGCGAGCGCGTCCGCACGCCACAGCGAAAGGGCGTCGGACAGGGTCGCGGCAGCGGCCCCCGGGTCGGACCCCGCCTGGGCCTTGCCCTTCTTCACGAGCACCTGGAACCGCTCGGCGTCGATCTCCCCGTCGGCCGCGGCGAGCACGTAGCCACCGTCGCGGCCCTCGATCCGATCCTCTCCGAGCACCTTGCGGAGCCGGTAGACGTAGGTCTGGAGCGTGTTGCGAGCGCTCTCGGGCGGCTCCTCGCCCCAGAGGCCGTCGATCAGCAGGTCCGCCGGGACGACGTGGTTCGCGCGCAGGATCAGGTGCGCGAGCACGGCGCGCTGTTTGGGCCCGCCGAGGGCGAGCTTGCGCCCGTCGTCGGTGACCTCGAGCGGACCCAGGATCAGGAACTGCATCGCCGCGAACCGTACGACGGCATCCTCGCGAACGGAAGGAAGCCACACACGGACGCCGGTGACCCGCGTCACATTCCAGCGGTCTGCGACCGGGCTGCGGTCGGGCTGCGAAGGCCCAGGTCGAGGGTGCGGTCATGGACACCGCCACCCGCACCCGCAGCCACCGGATCACCGTCGTCCTGTGCCTGGTCCTCGCGTCCGGGATCCTCGGGAGCCAGCGGCCCGCCCCGGCGCGGGAGCCCCTGGTGATCCACGGGGCCAACGCCGCCGAGGAGCGCGCGATCGACTGGTCGATCCGCCGCTACCGCGAGGCGGGCCTCGAAGGGATGCCCGACCTCGAGGTGTACGTGCACCGCGTCGAACCGGGGCTGCAGGGACGGGATCGGCTACTACCTCGCGGGACGCATCGACCTGTGCACGACGGCGTCGAGCGAGCCGTACCAGCGCAAGTTCGCGCTCCACGAGATGGCGCACGGATGGATCGAGACCAACGTCGACGGCGGGGTCCTGGACCGTTTCATGCGGGTCCGCGGGATCGCCACCTGGAACGACCGGAGCTTCGACTGGAAGCAGCGGGGCACCGAGCAGGCGGCCGAGATCGTGACCTGGGGTCTCGGCGAGGGCGAGATCGCGCCGCTGCTCCCTGAGGCGCTCGATGCGCCGGCGCTCGCTCGACTGTACGAGCTGCTCACCGGTCGCGAGCCGATCACCCCGGCGACGCGCTGACCCGCGTCAGCCCGACACGACCCGGCCGGCGCGAACGACGACGCGAAGGTCACCGAGCGCCTCGAGCCGCAGCAGGGGATCCGAACCGAGGACGAGCAGGTCGGCGGGCCCGCCGACCGCGAGGGGCCCCGCCGTCATCGCGACGAGCACCTCCTCGGGCGACATCCGGACCGCCTCGTGGAGCAGCAGCGCCTCGCGGACGTGGATCCCGGCAGGGATCGCGCCGTTGCCGAGATCGGTCCCGTAGACGACGGTCCCGCCCGCCTCCCGGAAGCGCACCAGGTTGTCGCAGGCCGTCCGCAGGTCGGGCGTCACGTCGCCGAACGAGAAGATGTCCAGCGTCGAGACGATCCGCATCGACCTCGCGGCCGACGCCAGGAGGAGGTCCGACAGCCGCTCGGTCCACGGCGTGTGCGCGAACTCGTCGATCCCGGCCCCCACGGCGCGTTCGGCCTGGCCGTGCCCCTGGACGTGCGCCGTCACGGGCAGCCCACGCTCGTGCGCCGCCATGACGATCGCAGCGAGCTCGGCGTCCGAGGGCGTCGGGCCGGCCTCCGAGTTCAGCGAGACCTTGATCGTGGCGGCGCCCTGGTCGGCGAGCTCCCCGACGACCGCCGCGGCGTCCTCGGGGCCGGCGAGCTCGCGCCCGGTCCCGCGCGGGGCCCAGGACGACGCGGTCGGATACCCGCCGGGAGCCGTGAGCATCGGGCCCGCGGCCCGGATCACGGGTCCGGTGAACGTCGGGAGCTCGGAGGCGCTGGAGAGCTCGAAGATCTCGTCCGGCACCCACGCGAGGTCGCGGACGGCGGTCACGCCGCCGAGCAGCACCGCGCCGGGATCCGCGAGCCGGATGTGGACGTGCCGGTCCACGACGCCCGGCATCAGGAACCCGTCGACCTCGAGGAGCTCGTCGGCGGGAGGCGCGGCCGCGCTGGGACCCGCGTAGGCGACGCGCCCTCCCTCGCAGACGACGGCCGCGTGGTGGACGAGCGCACCCTGCCCGAACCACGCGACCGGGACCTTGACCTTCAGCGACATCGGGGCGCCTCAGCTCACGCCGGCGCCGCGGAGGGCCTTGAGCTCCTTGCGGAGGTCGACGACCTCGTCGCGGAGGCGGGCCGCGTACTCGAACCGCAGGTCCTTGGCCGCCTCGTGCATCTCCTCCTCGAGCTGCTGGATCAGGCGCTCGAGCTCCTCGGTCGGCATCTCGGGGTGCTCCCGCTTGCGGCGGCGCTTCTGCGGCGTGGGCGCCCTCGTGTCGACCGCCATCGTGAGCAGGATGTCCGAGACCTTCTTGCGGATCGACTGGGGATCGATCCCGTGCTCCCGGTTGAACTCGATCTGGATCTTGCGGCGCCGCTGCGTCTCGCCGATCGCCTGCTTCATCGAGTCGGTGACCTGGTCGGCGTACATGATCACCGTCCCGTCCACGTTGCGCGCCGCCCGGCCGATCGTCTGGATCAGCGAGGTGTCCGAACGCAGGAACCCCTCCTTGTCGGCATCCAGGATCGCGACCAGCGACACCTCGGGCAGGTCGAGCCCCTCGCGGAGCAGGTTGATCCCGACCAGCACGTCGAACTCGCCCAGCCGCAGGTCCCGGATGATCTCGATCCGCTGGATCGTGTCGACCTCCGAGTGCAGGTAACGCACCCGGATCCCCATCTCGAGCAGGTAGTCCGTCAGGTCCTCGGCCATCTTCTTCGTGAGCGTGGTGACGAGCACGCGCTGCCCGGCCTCGGCGCGCTTGCGGATCTCCTCGATCAGGTCGTCCACCTGGCCGCGCGTGGGCCGGACCTGGACCTCGGGGTCGACGAGACCGGTCGGGCGCACGATCTGCTCGGCGATGCGGGTGGACGTCCGGAGCTCGTAGGGGCCGGGCGTGGCCGACATGTAGACGGTCTGGTTCACCTTCTTCACGAACTCCTCGAACCGCAGCGGCCGGTTGTCCAGCGCGCTCGGCAGGCGGAACCCGAACTCGACCAGGGTCTCCTTCCGCGTCTTGTCGCCCTCGTACATCCCGTGGATCTGCGGGACCGTGACATGCGACTCGTCGATCACGCAGAGCCAGTCGTCCGGGAAGTAGTCGAGCAGCGTGTACGGCGCCTCACCCGGTGCGCGGCCGTCGATGTGGCGCGAGTAGTTCTCGATCCCCGAGCAGAACCCGACCTCGCGGAGCATCTCGAGGTCGTAGGTGGTGCGCATCCGCAGGCGCTCGGCCTCGAGGAGCTTGCTCTGGCTCTCGAGAAGCGCGAGGCGTTGGTGCAGCTCCTCCTCGATCGAGACGACCGCGTGCTTCATCCGTTCGTCCGACGCCACGTAGTGGGAGGCAGGGAACACCGTGATCTCGTTGAGGTCCCCGAGCACCTCGCCGGTGATCGGGTCGAACCGCGTGATCCGTTCGATCGTGTCGCCCCACCACTCGATCCGGACCGCGGTCTCCTCGTACGAGGGGTGGATCTCGAGGACGTCGCCCTGGACGCGGAACTTCCCGCGGGCCAGGTTCGCCTGGTTCCGCAGGTACTGGATGTCGACCAGGCGCTGCTTGGACCATTCCATGTCGGTCGCCACGCCCTTGTGGACCCGCAGGATCTGGCCCTCGTACTCCTCGGGCGAGCCCAGGCCGTAGATGCAGGAGACGCTCGCGACGATCAGGACGTCCCTGCGGGTCAGCAGGGCGGCGGTCGCCGAGTGCCGCAGACGCTCGATCTCGTCGTTGATCGACGAGTCCTTCTCGATGTAGGTGTCGGTGGACGGCACGTACGCCTCGGGCTGGTAGTAGTCGTAGTACGAGACGAAGTACTCCACCGCGTTCTCGGGGAAGGCCTCGCGGAACTCGTTCGCGAGCTGCGCGGCCAAGGACTTGTTGGGCGCCATGACGATGGTCGGCCGCTGGACGCGTTCGACAACGTTGGCGATCGTGAAGGTCTTGCCCGTCCCGGTCGCGCCGAGCAGTGTGATGTGGGGCTCGCCCGCCTGGATGCCCTCGACCAGGTGGTCGATGGCCGTGGGCTGGTCACCCGTCGGGACGTGGTCGGCGTGGATCTTGAACGGAGGCACGGAACCCAGTGTAGGCGCACCTGCCGACGTGCCTACATGCGGCCGGCGTCGATGATGCTCTGGAGGAACCGCTGGGTCCGCTCCTCGCGCGGCGAGGAGAAGATCTCCTCCGGCGTGCCCTCCTCGAGGATCACGCCCGCGTCCAGGAACCCGATCCGGTTCGCGATGTCGCGCGCGAACCCCATCTCGTGGGTCGCGATCACCATCGTCATCCCGCCGGCGGCGAGCTCGCGGATCACGTTCAGGACCTCGGCGACGAGCTCGGGGTCGAGCGCGCTCGTGACCTCGTCGAGCAGCATCACGTCGGGCTTCATCGCGAGCGCCCGCACGATCGCCACCCGCTGCTGCTGCCCGCCCGAGAGTCGGTCCGGGTAGTCGTCGCGCTTGTCCGCGAGCCCGAACCGTTCGAGCAGGTCCAACGAGAGCTCCCGAGCGTCGCCTCGGGAGATCCCGAGTGCTTCGGTAGGTCCGAGCGTGACGTTGCGAAGGACCGTCATGTGCGGGAACAGGTTGAAGGCCTGGAACACGATCCCCACGTGCTGGCGGATCCGGTTCACATCCACCCCACGGCCCGTCACGTCTTCGCCCTCGATCACGATCCGGCCGTGATCGATCGGTTCCAGGAGATTCACACAGCGGAGCAAGGTCGACTTCCCCGAACCCGACGCGCCGATCAGCCCGACGACCTCGTGCTCATCGACCTCCAAGTTGATCCCCCGCAGTACCTCGAGCCCGCCGAACGACTTGTGCAGGTCGACCACGCGCAGGGCGGAGCCATCGGCGTTCACGCGGCGGTCCCCGCCTGCCGTCGCCGGCGCTGACGCTCCAGCAACACGTCCGTGAACCGGGTGAGGGGGACGGTGATGAGCAGGAACATCAGGGCCACGGCCAGGAGCGGCGTGAAGTTGAAGTCGGCGGCCTGGTAGATCTGGCCCTGTTTGAAGGCCTCGGGGATCGCGACCACGAAGGCCACGAGCGCGGTGTCCTTCTGCAGCCCGATGAAGTCGTTCAGCAGGGGCGGGATCACGCGGCGAACCGCCTGAGGGATGATCACGAAGCGCAGGGCCTTGGTTCGCGAGAGGCCGAGCGACCGAGCCGCGGCCACCTGGCTCGGATGGACGGACTCGATGCCGGCTCGGTAGACCTCGGCGACGTACGCCGAGTACGAGAGGATCAGACCCACCACGCCCCAGAACGCCGCGCCCGAGGGCACGCCCGGCAGACCGAGGCTCGGGATCCCGAACCCCAGCAGGTACACGACGAGGACCGTCGGGATGCCCCGGAACAGGTCGGTGTAGACGATCGAGAGCGCTCGGAGTGGGAAGAACACCGGCCCCTGCAGGCTCCGCAGAACCGCGAGCACGAGCGCCCACGCGAGGATGAACACCTCAGCGATCATGAAGTACTTGATGTTGCGGAGGAACGCTCGGGCGATGTCCGGGAAGGTTCGCTTGAACTCCTCCGGGTCGAAGAACGCCTGCTTGACCTCCGGCCAGTTCGGCGACGACGTGATCGCCCACACGATCAGAGCGAGGACGACGACGGTGCTGATGAGGGCGATCGCAACGCCCCGTGCGCCCTCGGCACGGAGCGGCCCGAGGATCCGGGACGTCCGCTGTCCCTCGGGCAACCTCGGGTCACCGGGCTGGTACTGCTGCAGCTCCGGGGACCCGCCGCCTCCCATCCCTATGTGGGGCCGCTGCTACGTCGTGAACTCGGGGACCTGGCCGACGTTGGTCTTCTCGACGAGCCACTCCTGGTGGATCGCGTCGAGGGTCCCATCCGCCTTGATCTCCGCGAGCGCCAGGTCCGCGCACTGCACCAGAGGGCTGCCCGTCACGAACGTGAGCCCGAAGTACTCCTGCTCGCCCGCGGGTGGGAACAGGCCCACGACGACGCCGTCCTTCACCTCCTGGACGAAGGGATCGGCCAGGTAGAAGGCGGTGGGCGCGTCGACCACGATCGCGTCGACCTGGCCCGCGTTCAGTGCGGCGACGGTGTCGGAGAGCGTCGTGTACGACCCGGCGGTCGCGTCGGGGATGTTCGCCACGATGTAGTCGTAGCTCGTCGTCCCGATCGGCGCGGCGATCGTGGTGCCGGCCAGGTCGCTGATGCTCGTCGCGCTGGCGATCGGCGATCCCTTCGCTGCCACGAGCGCCTGCTGGACATCGTAGTAGCTATCGCTGAAGTCGACCGCCTCGTCGCGCTTGGCGGAGTAGGAGATCTGCTCGATCGCGAAATCGTAGTCCTTGTCACCGGGCTTGTACGTCTGGGCGAAGGGGGCGACGACCCATGTGACCTGGTCCTTCGTGAAGCCCATCGCCTCGGCCACCGCGTACGCGGTGGCCGCCTCGTATCCCTTCCCGGTGTAGGGGTCATCGAACTTCCATTCGCTGTGGGCGTCCGTTTCCCCGCCCGAGAACCACGGCGGGAATGCGGGGTTGTCGGTCCCGATCGTCAGCGTCCCGGGGCTCTTGAAGGCGTCGGCGTTCGCGGCCGCGCAGTCGGCCGCCGTGGCGGGGGTCGTCGCGCCGGTGCCGCCGGTCGCCGTTCCGCCGGTGGCGCCGATCGTCGGGTTGTCCTCCGCGCAGGCGGCGAACAGCAAGGAACCGACAACCAGGAAGGCGAACACCTTGCGCATCTGCGGACCCCCTGCCGACGTGAAGTGCGCGAGCCTAGCACACGCCTGTTCTACGACGTGGCGGCGACCTGTGGCTTCACGTGCGCGGCTCCCACGAGAAGTAGCGCGTCGCGAGGACCAGACCGGCGAGCCCCCAGGCCGCGACGATCCCCACATCCACCCACGAGAAATCGAAGAGCGGCGGCCCGTAGAACGAGCCCAGGAAGGCGTCGACCAGATGCCGGACCGGGAAGATGTCGCTCACGGTCTCGATCCACTGCGGTGCGTCCGGTCCGACGGGGAAGAAGATGCCCGAGATGAACAGCAGGGGCAGGATCGTCGCGTTCACGATCGGTGGCGCCGCGTCCGCGTTCGGGATCGCCGGCGTGAGCGCGAGCCCGAGCGCCGCGAAGCTCGCCGACCCGACCAGGACGACGACGATCGATCGGACCAGGTTGATGCCGGTCGGGAGGTCCGCGTTGTAGAAGATCCATCCGAAGGCCGCGCAGATCACGACGAGCAGGATCGACATGATCATGACGTGGATCACCCGCGCCCCCAGGTAGGCGCTCCCCGGCAGCGGCGTGCCTCGCGTCCGCTTGAGGATCCCGGCATCGCGCTGGAAGGTCACGCTGATCGCCAGGTTGGTGTAGCAGGCGGTGATGACCGAGAACACCGCCATGCTGGCGACGTAGTAGGTCGACTGGTTGAACTCGCGGCCGCTCTCCAGGGTCACCGTCCCGCTCCCGAGTAGCGTGGCGAAGATCACCAGGAACATCAGGGGGAACACGAACGTGAAGAAGGCGGCCGCGGGGTTCCGCCAGAACGCCTTGTTCGTGTACCGGATCTGCCGGGCCGTCAGCGCGAGCTCGCTCACGCGGTCACATCCTCGGAGGCCGTGAGCTCGAGGTAGACATCCTCCAGGGTCGGAGGCGTGACCTCGAGTCCATCCAGGACGACGCCCGACCCGAGGGCCCAGGCGGTCAGATCGTGGACGAGCTTGGTCGTCTCCTCCTGATCGGCGAGGATCTCGTACGACCCGTCGGGCGATCGGTGGGAAGACCGATCGGGTTCGGGAGATCCGGGCGGCAGGTAGAAGCGGATCCTCGTCTTCATCCGTTCGCGCCCGGCCAGGCTCCCCGGTGGACCCTCGGCGACGATCGTGCCGTGCGCGATGACCGCGACGCGGTTGGCGAGGTTCTGCGCCTCGTCCATGTAGTGGGTCGTGAGGAACACCGTCTTGCCCATCGACGCGAGGTTCCTGACGATCTCCCAGGCGTTGCGGCGGGCCCCGGGGTCGAAGCCCGTAGTGGGCTCGTCCAGGAACAGGAGCTCCGGGTCGCCGGCCATGGCGATCGCGACGTCCAGGCGTCGTTGCTGCCCGCCGGAGAGCTTGTTCACGCGGACGTCGCGTTTCTCGACCAGCCCGACGACCTCGATCACCTCGTCGGTCGGTCGACGTCGGGGGTAGTAGCCGGCGTACATCTCGATCGTCTCGCGCACCGTGAGGAACGGATCGATCCCCGTGGACTGCAGGACGATGCCGATCCGGCGCCGCAACTCGGCAGCACCCTTCGCCGGGTCGTGCCCCAGGACCGACACGTTCCCCGACGTGCGGTCCCGATACCCCTCGAGGATCTCGACGGTGGTCGTCTTGCCGGCGCCGTTCGGCCCGAGGAGGGCGAACACCTCACCCGCGTCGACGGTCAGGTCGATCCCGGCGACGGCCTCGACGTCGCCGTACGACTTGCGGAGGTCCGCGACAACGATCGCTGGATCGCCCACGTCGGCCAGGCTACCCGCTCATGACGGAACGTAGCCGCGCGTCTTGTCGACGACGTTCAGCAGGGGGCGGCCGGTGAGGTAGCGCTCGAGGTTCCGGACGAAGAGCTCGACCACGCCCTCGCGCCAGCCGGCGGCGTCCCCGGCCATGTGGGGGGAGACGATCACGGTCGGCATCGCCCACAGCGGGTCGTCCTCGGGGAGCGGCTCGTCCTCGAAGACGTCGAGCGCCGCGCCGGCGATCGCGCCGGTCTCGAGCGCTCGGAGCAGCGCCTGCTGATCGACGGTGCTCCCCCGGCCCACGTTCACGAACCGCGCCCACGGCTGCATCGCCTCGAAGACGACATGGTCGAACAGGTGATGGGTCTCGTCCGTCGCGGGCAGGGCGTCGATCACGTAGTCCGCCGACCCGACGGCGTCGGCGAGGCGCTCGGCGCCGACGATCTCGACGAACACGTCGTCGCCCGGACGGGCCGTGCGAGCGACGCCACGGACGGACATCCGCAGCGCTGCGCAATTCCGGGCGATCGCGCGGCCGATCGGGCCGACCCCCACCACGAGCACCCGCTTGCGCTCGAGCCGCTCGGTCTCCCGGTGCTGCCACTCGCGGCGGGTCTGCCGCTCGAACACGCCGCCCAGACCCTTCGCGAAGGCGAGCATCAGCCCGAGGACGTACTCGGCGATCGCGTCGTCGTACACGCCGCGCGCGTTCGTGAGCACGACGTGGCTCGCCGCCAGCTCGGGGAACAGCAGCTTGTCGACGCCGGCCGACGCCGACTGGATCCACCGCAGCTCGGTGGCGGTCCCCCAGGCCCCGGCGAGCAGGGCGCTCCTCGGCTGCCAGGCGAACAGGATGTCCGTGCCTTCGAGCGCGCTCGCGAGCGTCGGCACGTCGTCGGCGAACGCGAGCTCGACCGTGTCCGCGATCGCGCCGATGCCGGGGGGCGGGTCCTCGGCGGTCGCGCCCATGACCGCCACGCGGGCGCGAGAGCTCACAGCGGGCGCCGGCTCGAGAAGCCGGTGTCGAGCGGATGCCAGTTCGACCACGGCGTCCTCGCCGACCCGCCAGCACAGGTAGATGCGCTCGCCCTCGCGTTCGGCGGGGAAGTCCACGAGCCCGGTCTCGGGGTCGCGCAGCAGGATGTTGTCCGCGGCCAGCCGCTCGAGCTCCGTCCGCAGGGTCGTGCCCGCCTCCCAGTACGCGCGTCCGCCGTGGGTCCCGCCGCCGTCGGCCACGACCTGCTCCTTCACGACCTCGGCCTCGCGAAGGATCACCTGCCGGGCGTCGCGGATCCGCGCGAGGCGCTCGCGGAGCTCGGGCAGCATCGCGTTGGCCTCGCCGACCTCGTAGAGACGCTCCTCGGCCATCACGCGACCCCGAGCAGCGCCGGGAGCTGGCCCATCGCGGTGATGCGCGCGCCGGGCGCGTCGGAGAACCGTTCGCGCCGGTCGATCAGCACGGGGAACATGCCGACCGCGAGCGCCGGGTCGACGTCGAACTCCGGGTTGTCGCCGACGTAGACCGAACGCTCGGGTGTCACCCCGGCCCGGGTCATCGCGAGCCGGAAGATCCGGGGGTCGGGCTTCTCGAACCCCTCGACCCCCGAGACCACGCTCACCTGGAAGTAGCCGCGAACGCCGAGCTCCTCCAGGAGGCGTTCGAGCCACTCCTCGAAGTTCGACACCACGCCGAGCACCAGCCCGGCGTCGCGCAACCGGTCAAGAACGGGGGGACGTCGTCGAACAGCCGGTAGTTCGCGAGGTCGGTGAACTCGCCGTAGACGACGTCGATCAGCCCGTTGGCGTCGGGGATCCCGAGCTCGCGCAGGAAGATGCCGTACACGTCGTGCCAGAACCGCCGGGAGCGTTCGGGCGAGGTGGTCCACAGCTCGTTGGCCTCGGCCGCTTCGCGGAACCGATCGAACACGACGTGCCCGCGCTCGCGGACCGTCTCGGCCGAGACGTCGTGCCCCTCGCGACGCAGGATCTCCGCGAACAGGTCGGGGAACGTGGGGTGCGGATGCACGAGCGTCTCGCCGGCGTCGAAGAACACCGCCGCGTACCCGGAGGAGGTCACCGCATCAGGATAGCGATGGAGCGGGCGCGTTCCCGTCCGGCGATCAGGCGACCGCGCGAGCGGAGAGATCGCGCCAGAGGCGCTCGACCTGGCTCTGGAGCTCGGCGAGCGTGCCCTCGTTGTCGACGAGGAAGTCCGCGACCGCGGCCTTGTCCTCGAGCGGCGCCTGGGCGTCGATGCGCGCGCGGATCGCCGCCTCGGACATGCCGCGCTGCCGCATCAGCCGCTCGATCTGCGTCGCGACGGTGGCCGAGACGACCACCAGGATCTCGAACGCCGTGTGCATCCCCGACTCGACCAGCAGCGGCGCGCTGAACACCACGATCCGGTCGGTGTCGTGATACGCCTCCGACCCTTCGGCGAACAGGCGTCGCACCTCCGGGTGCACGATCTGCTCGAGGTCGCGCCGGGCCGCGGGATCGGCGAACACGATGCTCGCGAGCGCCTCGCGGTCGAGCTCGCCCCCGGGCGCGAGGACGTCGGCGCCGAACCGCTCGATCACCGCCGCGTGACCCGGGGTGCCCGGTTCCACGGCCTCCCGGGCGAGCAGGTCGGCATCGAACACGACGGCTCCCCGCTCCTCCAGCATGCGGGCGACGGTCGACTTGCCCGAACCGATCCCGCCCGTCAGTCCGACGAGCAGCACGACCTAGCCCGAGCGCCCTTCGCGCCGCTTCAGGTCCTCCAGGATCGCCTCGAGCGAGATGTCCTCGTCGCTCGCGGCCTCATCGCCCTCTTCCGCCGTGCCCTCCGCCGGGGTCGCATCCCCCGTGGTGGCCTCGGCGGCAGTCGCCGCCGGCTCTTCGTCGACGGCGGCGTCCGTGCTCGGCGCGGCTTCGGCCGTCGACGGGTCGCCGATCGGCGCCTCCGCCTCGGCCGCTTCCATGGCGGCCGCAACCTCGGCTACGGCGGGGGTGGGCTCGGCGGCGCCCGACTCGGCGCCCCCGTCGGTTGCGATCTCGGCCGGAGCGATCTCGGAGTCGGTCGAAGCGGGCGGCGCCGAAGAGGGCGAAGCCGAGTCCACCCCCGCCGCCACCGCGTCAGGAGCCGCCGCCTCGGCGGCCTCCTCCTCGATCTCGGTCGCGGGGCGTGGCATCGCGCCGCCGACCTGACGCATCGACAGGCTGATGCGCCGGCGTGGCACGTCGACCTCGATCACCTTGACGCGCACCTCGTCGCCGACCGACAGCACGCTCTCGGGGGTCTCGATGTGCTGCTCGGAGATCTCGGAGATGTGGACCAGACCCTCGATCCCCGCGGCCACACGGACGAACGCCCCGAACGGCACGAGCTTGGTGACCTGGCCGTCGATGATCTCGCCGGCCGAGTACTTGCGCTCGAACTCCTTCCAGGGGTCCTCCTGGGTCGCCTTGAGCGAGAGCGAGACGCGCTCGCGCTCGAGGTCGACGTCGAGCACCTCGACCTCGACCTCCTGACCGACCTGGACGACCTCGCTCGGGTGGTCGACGTGCTTCCACGAGAGCTCGGACACGTGCACGAGCCCGTCGACGCCGCCGAGGTCGACGAACGCGCCGAAGTTCACGATCGAGGAGACCGTGCCCTTGCGACGCTCGCCCTTCTGCAGCGACTCGAGGAACTTCTTGCGCCCCTCGCTCTGCGACTCCTCCAGGAAGGCGCGACGCGAGAGCACCACGTTGTTGCGGTTGCGGTCGAGCTCGATGATCTTGGCCTCGAGCTCGGTCCCGACGAACGGATGCAGGTCCCTGACCCTTCGGAGATCCACCAGCGACGCCGGCAGGAACCCGCGGAGCCCGATATCCAGGATCAGGCCACCCTTGACGACCTCGATGACCGGGCCCTTGATGGTGCCGCCCGACTGCATGACCTCCTCGATCCGTCCCCAGGCGCGCTCGTACTGCGCGCGCTTCTTCGACAGGATCAGGCGGCCCTCCTTGTCTTCCTTCTGGAGCACGAGGGCCTCGACCTCGTCGCCGACCTTCACGACCTGGCTGGGGTCGACGTCGTGGCGGATCGACAGTTCCTTGGTGGGGATGACGCCTTCGGACTTGTAGCCGATGTCCAGCAGGACCTCGTCGCGGTCGATCTTCACGACCGTCCCCTCGAGGATGTCCCCCTCCTTGAAGTCCCGCAGCGAGGCCTCGATGGCCTCGCGCAGCTCTTCGGGGGTGAAGTCCCGCATCTCGCTCGCCGTCTCGATCTGAACCAACTCCTCCCGCGCACGAAGCGCGCACCGACCGACCCTTGGGATTCGCCGGGGTGCTGGTGCGCCTCGCGGCTCAGGGATGGTAGGTGAGCAGCGGAAACAGCGTCAATGCCGCGTCCGGTTCAGTGCCCGGCGGGCACGGCCTCGGCCCAGTTCGGGCCCCAGCCGATGTCGGCCCGCAGCGGCACGTCGAGCTCGTACGCGGCCTCCATCTCGCGCTTGACGAGGCCGGCCGCCTCCTCCACCCGCTCCTGCGAGCACCTCGAAGACCAGCTCGTCGTGCACCGTGAGGAGCATCCGGATCTCCAGATCGGAGTCGCGCGAGCGCCCCGTCCACCCGGATCATCCCGAGCTTGAACACGTCGGCCGCGCTCCCCTGGATCGGGGCGTTGAGCGCCATGCGCCGGCCCATGTCGCGCACGCGAGGGTTCGCGGCCTGGAGCTCGGGGATGTATCGGCGGCGCCCGAGCAGCGTCTCGGTGAACCCCTCGGCCGCCGCCCGCGCCACCTGACGGTCGAGGAAGTCGCGGATCTGGGGGAAGCTCGCGAAGTACGCGTCGATGAACTCCTGCGCCTCGTCCGGCGTGATCTCCAGCCGCGAGGCGAGCCCCCAGGCGTTCATGCCGTACGCGAGGCCGTAGTTGATCGCCTTGGCCCGGCTCCGCGTCGCGGGGTCGACCTGGTCCTCGGGCAGGCCGAACACGCGGGCGGACGTCGCCGTGTGGATGTCGGCGCCTGACTCGAACGCGGCCTTGAGCCCCTCGTCGCCGGACAGATGCGCCAGGATCCGGAGCTCGATCTGCGAGTAGTCGGCGACGAGCAGGACGTCGCCCTTCGAACCCGGGACGAACGCCCGACGGATCTGGCGGCCGAGCTCGCCACGGACCGGGATGTTCTGCAGGTTCGGGTTGGTCGAGGAGAGCCGCCCGGTCGCCGCGCCCGTCTGGTTGAACGTCGTGTGCACGCGCCCGTCGCGGGGATCGACCTGTTTGGGCAGCGCGTCCAGGTACGTCGAGTTCAGCTTGTCGAGCTCGCGCCAGGACAGGATCGCGTCGACGATCGGGTGGACGTCGCGGAGCTTCTCCAGGACGCTCGCGTCGGTGGAGAGCTGACCCTTCGGGGTCTTCTTCCCCGGCGACAGCTTCAGCTTGTCGTAGAGGATCGCCCGCAGCTGGGGCGGCGAGTTCAGGTTGAACTCCTCCCCCGCGAGCTCGTAGATCCGCGCCTGCAACGTCGCCATCGTGTCCCGGACGCCCTCGGCCATCTCGTCGAGGTAGGCGACGTCCAGGGCGACGCCGTTCGCCTGCATCCGCGCGAGGACCGAGGACAGCGGGAGCTCGACCTCGTCCAGCAGGCGCCGGAGCCCGGCCTTGTCGATGCGTTCGTCGAGCACCGGCGCGAGCAGCGCCACCGCGGCGGCCTCCGCCGCCGTCCGACGCCACGCGTCGCCGAACAGCTGTCCCTCGACCTCGTCCGCGACCGAGCCGAGGACGTCGGTCCCCAGGTACTGCTCGCTCAGCGGCTGGAGCTCGAAGCTCGAGCCGGCCGGGTCGAGCAGGTAGGCCGACAGCATCGTGTCGGTCCGGACGCCCGCGAGCGATCGGCCCTCCGCCACCACGGCCGTCTCGAAGTCCTTGGCGTCGTGGAGCCACGTGGCCACCGCGTCGTCCGCCAGCGCCTCCGCGAACGCCCCCAGATCGCCCGCCTCCGCGTACGCCGCCTGCCCCCCGCCCATCGAGACCGCGATCCCGCGCACCTCGCGCCCCTCCAGGTCGAGGCGGAGCGCCTTCGGTCCGTCGGCCGCGACGAGCTCGACCGCCTCGGCCACGTCGACCCGCCGCAGGTCGAGCTCGGCCACCTCGACGGCGGGCTTGGCGCTCCTGCCCACCTCCTCGAGGCGTTCGAACAGCGTCCGGAACTCGAGCGAGGTGAACAGTCGCCGGACGGCCTCGAGGTCCCACTCCCCCATCACCGCGTCGTCGGGCTCGAGATCCACGTCAACGTCGGTGTTCAGCTCGGCCAGCTCCTTGTTGAGCGCGAGCTGTTCGCCGGCCGCCGAGATCGACTCCTTGAGCTTGCCCTTCAGCTCGTCGGTGCGGGTCATCAGCTCCTCGACCGAGCCGAAGTCCTGCACGAGCTTGGTCGCCGTCTTCTCGCCCACGCCGGGCACCCCCGGGATGTTGTCCGAGGCGTCTCCCTTGAGCGCGACGTAGTCGAGGTACTTCTCCGGCGGGAGCCCGAACCGCCCCGTCACGGCCTCGACGTCGTAGCGCCGGATGTCGGAGATGCCCTTGACGTTGAACATCACGGTGAGTCCCGGCCGCACCAGCTGGAAGAAGTCCCGGTCCGCGGTCACGATCACGACCTCGATGCCCTGCGCGAGCGCCCGCAGCGCCAGCGTCGCGATCGCGTCGTCCGCCTCGTGGCCCTCGATACCGATCACGGGGATCCGCAGGGTCTCGAGCACCTCGACGATCAGCCCCAGCTGCTGGCGGAACTCGTCGGGGGTCTCGGGCCGTCCGGCCTTGTACTCCGCGTACTTGTCCAGGCGGACCGTGGGCCTGCCGACGTCGAACGCGACCGCGATCAGGTCCGGGCGCTCCTCCGCAAGCAGCTTGATCAGCATGGAGGTGAAGCCGTAGACGGCGTTCGTCACCTGGCCCGAGGTCGTCGCCAGCGACGGCGGGAGCGCGAAGAACGCGCGGTAGGAGAGGCTGTGGCCGTCGAGGAGGAACAGCCGCCTCGGCGGATCGGCGGCGCGAGGGGTCACGCGCGGCATCCTAGCGCGGTGGGACGACACGCATCGCGCGACCTGATCTCGTTCGGCGACGCCGGGCCCGGATCGGATACCCGCTGGTCATGGCGCGACGGCGAAGGTTCGACGACGTCTCCGGGACGAACGTCGGAACCGCGAGGTCGTTATGTCACTCTTTCTTCATCGCGAACGCGCGCGCCGCTACCAGCAACGTCGCTCGGAATGCCCTGCAGCCCAACCGTTCCCATCGCGTTGACAGGCAGCAGGCACGTCGCTACATTTCGCTCCGGTCCCGAGCGGCCGCTGGGATCGGGAGGCGGAAAGCGCCTCCGTCGGAGTGGATCGGACGAGGGGGCGCGAGTCCCCGAGAGCGTTCCACCGAGGTGGAGGAGGCGCCGGTTCCCGGGAGTCCGGGTCGCTTGGGGCCACCTTTTGACGGGTCGAGGAACCGAGTAGACAACGCTCGCGTATGGGGAAGGCGTGAGCGGATCCAAAGGTTCCTCGGCCCGTCGATCCGTGTCCGGCCTCCAACCCGTCGACGCGGATCCGCGTTCGAACCTCCTGCGACTCACTCCGGCGAGATGACGATCACGCCCTTCATCCCGAACGCCGCCAGGTGGATCCGGCAGAACAGCTCGTAGCGACCCGGTTCGAGCCGGTCCCCGATCGAGTGGATCACGACCTCCCCGCCCGGCCGGACGTCCCGCGAGAACCCCAGCGCCGGGATCGTGACGTTGTGCAGGTTCCGGCCCTGGTTGCGGACGATCAGGTCCCGGCCCGGGCCGATCGGCAGGGTGGGATGGGCGTCGTGGAAGTGATAGTCGATCGCCGTCACGACGTAGGGCCGAACCTCGGTCTGCGACATGGCCGCGAACAGGACCAGGGTCGCGACGGCGGCGACGAGCGCCAGCAGACGTGCCGAGGACGACCGCATCGTGACCGGTCTACAACACCTTGGCCAGGAACTGGCGGAGACGGTCGGTCTGCGGGTGGTAGAACATCTCCCGGGGCTCGCCCTCCTCGGCGATCCGACCCTCGTCCAGGAACAGCATCCGGCTCCCGACCTCGCGCGCGAACCCCATCTCGTGCGTGACCACCATCATCGTCATGCCGTCGCCCGCCAGCCGGATCATGACCTCGAGGACCTCACCGACCAACTCGGGATCCAGCGCCGAGGTGACCTCGTCGAACAGCATCATCGTCGGCTGCATCGCCAGCGCCCGAGCGATCGCGACCCGCTGCTGCTGGCCCCCGGAGAGCTGGCCCGGGTAGGCGTTGACCTTGTGGCCCATCCCGACCCTCGCGAGCTGGTCCATCGCGCGGTCGTGTGCCTCGTCGTTGGATAGACCGAGGACCTTGTCGAGCGCAAGGGTGACGTTGCGCAGGGCCGTCATGTGCGGGAACAGGTTGTAGGCCTGGAACACGATCCCGATATGCGTCCGGACCTCGTTCAGGTTCGCCCGGACGTCGGTGATGTCCCGGTCCTCGAAGAACACCCGGCCCGTCGTGGGCTCCTCGAGCATGCTGACGCAGCGAAGCAACGTCGACTTGCCCCCACCGGAAGGGCCGACGACCACGACCACGTCTCGCTGGTGCATCGTCAGGTCCACCCCTTTGAGGACGTGCAGGTTCCCGAACCACTTGTGGACACCCTCGAGCTTGACCAGCGGCTCCCCGACGCCCCGGGTCTCCGAACGGGCGGGCGCGGCCGTTTCCGTCACCCCCCGGCCCCGGCGATCCCGACCAGACCGCTCCGCAGCCGCTTCTCGGCGGCGTTCACGAGCCGGATCAGCGGGAGCGTCACGATCAGGTAGGCGATGGCGGCCACGGTGAAGAACGTGGCGTTGAACGTGGCCGACTGTCCCTCCCTGGCCGTCGTGAAGATGTCGTATTCGCTCGCCGTGAGCCCGAGGACGATCACCAGTGCCGTGTCCTTGATCAGGATCACGAACTCGTTCATCAGCGGGGGGATCACCCGGCGCACCGCCTGCGGGACGATCGCGTAGCGCATCGCCTGGAAGTAGCTCATGCCCAGCGAACGGGCGGCCTCGATCTGCCCGCGTTCGATCGACTGGATCCCGGCCCGGAACACCTCGGCAGCGTACGCACCAGTGTTCAACGCGAACACGATGATCGCCACCACGAACGCCGACAGATGCAAGCCGAACCCGAAGAGGAGGAGGAAGTACCCGGTGACCAGCTGCCAGATCAGCGGCGTCCCGCGGAAGAAGTTGATGTAGGTCCGCGCCGGAGCTCTGACCGCCCGACGCTGCGAGAGCACCAGGATCCCGAGGACCAGGCCGATCACGATGCCGCCCATCTCGCCGGCGAACGCCAGGATGATGGTGTTGCGGGCCCCTCGGACGAACGCGGCTCCGTACCCCTGGAGATCCGCGAAGTTGAGGAAGTGCTTCGCGAAGAGACCAGGGGTCGCTGATCGGAACCACACGATCGCCAGGGCCAGGAGCACGGCTTGCGAGCCCAGCACGGCCCCCGTGATCGCCTCATCGCGTCGACGCTTGCTGTCCATCCGACGGTACGTGGAGGCCCCGAGCACCAGCGCAGTGCCCCCGAGTCCGATCCCTAGGTAGAGGGCTCCCGTCGTGAGGGGGTCGCCGAGGGCCTCGACGATGTTGCAGACGCCGATCGCCCCGTTGTCCGAGGGCGAGATCTGCTCGTCGAGGCAGTTCTGCGTCAGGACCCGATCGGAGAGCGCGTAGTTCAGCTGCGAGACGACCAGGCCGAGGGCGATCACCACCAACGAGGCGATGCCCAACGCGAAGATCGCCGCCGGCAACGGAGCCGTGGGTCCTCGGACGTCCGGGGCGACCTCGGGCTCGATCGAAGGAGCTTCCCGTACGACCATGCGTCACCTCCGTGGATGCAAGGGCCCGCGCGGGTTCGCGCGGGCCCTTGCGATTCGAACGGTTCGTCAGGAACTCGGTGCGAACTCCGGGGGCAGGGAGTCGGGCGGGAAGTACGTCCCGTAGATCGTGGCGTAGGTCCCGTCCGCGACCATCTGGGCGAACACGGCGTTCACGGCCTCCCGCAGACTTGGGTTCGACGGCGAGAACGCGAGCCCGTAGTGCTCGTTCGTATCGATCTGCTGGACGACCTCGAGCGACGGCAGGTCCTTGACGATCTCGACCGATGCTGTTGCGTCGTTGATCACCCCAACGACGTTACCCGCCTCCAGGTCGCGGAACGAATCGGGCGACGTCGTGAAGGTCTTCAGCTCGACCCCTTGCGGCACGAGGTTCTCCTCCGCCCAGATCTTGCCCGTCGTTCCCTTCTGGACCCCCACCACGTCGCCCTGGCCGAGCTGGTCGGTCGAGGTGATGTCGGGCGTCTCCTGCGTGTTCACCGTGAGTGACTGCAGGGCGTTGTAGTACGGGACCGAGAAGTCCACGACCTGCTCGCGCTCGTCCGTGATCGTCGAGGCCGCGGCCACCATGTCGAACTGGTCCCCGGCGAGCGCGGTGAAGATCGTGTCGAAGTCGGCCTTGACCCACACGACCTCGAGTCCGAGGCGGCTGGCGATCTCCGTGGTGATGTCCACGTCGAAGCCGGTCTCCACACCCTTGTCGACCGATTCGAACGGCGGGTAGTCCAGGCACGAACCAACCGTGAGCTTACCGTCCTCGATGGTGGTGAAGGTCGGGATCCCGGTCGTCCCCGTGGCGCCGGTCGTCCCCGTCTCCGCCGTGGTGCCAGAGCCGCCGGTTGGCCCGTTGTCATCGTTGCTCGCGCAGGCAGCCACGATCAGCCCGAACACCGCGATCAGCGCTGCTATCCAGACCCTCGTCCGCTTCACCGTGTCCCCCTCCTCATGCTCGATCCGTGCGTAGCGATTCGAAGGCCCTATCCTCCCCCGAATCGGGTCGCCCGCTCAACCTCTGCCGCGCACCGGTTCCCATCAGATCTCGTCCCAGCCGGCCCGGACCCACCGCCCGCCCTCGACCCGATACAACCGGAGCAGGGCCCTCGGTTCGAGCGGCTCACCGTCGGCCCGGAACCGATGCGTCCCCTCCAGGCCCTCCACGGTCGTGAGCCCGCCGAGCGAACGAGCCACCAACGCGCGCGTGATCCCCTCGGTGCCCGCCGCGCGAAGGATCAGATGCGCCGCGTCCCAGCCCTCGACCGCGTAGGCCCCGGGGGCGACGCCGTGCTGGGACTGGTAGTTCTGGATGAACCGCCGGGCCGCGAGGTCGGTCGACGTCGAGACGTTCGCGCAGGCGCAGAGCGCGAACGCGCCGTCGGCCGCCGTCCCGGCCGTCGACAGGAAGTCGGGATCGAGCAGCCGGTCGCCGCCGACGAACGCGACCTCCAGCGGCCCGAGCGCCCGCGCCGCCTGCGCACCCGCGTCCGGGCCCCCGGCCCAGATCACCACGTCGCACCCCGTCTCGCCCACGACCTCCGCCGCGGCCGAGGGGTCGATCGCGCGAGCCGTCGCACCCGGGAGCGCGTCGGACAGCAGCCCGAACAGCGGATCGGGCGGGGGATCCTCGGACAGGACGCAGGCGCTCGAACGGCGGAGTCTCCCGGCCAACGTGTCGGCGACCGTCGCGAGCGGCGCCACCATCCTGACGAACGCTCGCCGCCCGTCGCCGGCCCCGAGACCGGACAGGCTGAGGACCGGCAGGTCGGTGTCGAGCTCGGCGTCGTCGCCGTTGACGCCCGGGGCCACGATCACGCCCACGTAGCTCGGATCGGCGTCGATCGATCCGAGCTCGGCCGAGTCCTGTGTGAGGTCGAACTCCTCGAGCTCGACCGGCGCGGCGGTGGGGTCCTGCAGGGTCGCCGTCTCGAACGCCAGACGGATCGCCTGCAGCGCGGGCAGCGCATGCTCGTCGGCGTCGGGAACGCTCAGGTCACGCACGTACGCGACCTTGACCACCGGCGCGGGCGACGCCGGACCCGTGAGGGGATCGTGGGGCGCCGCCGTCTCGCACGCGGCGAGCAGCGTCACGGCCGCGAGCGCGATCGACCATCGAGCGAGTATCAACGCCTCCCTTTCCGCGATGCGGCGCACGTACCACCGGTACCTCGGTATACGACGCCCATACCGATCAGAGCGCTGCGCACACCAGAGGCTACGCGGGCGGCGGCGGCATCCACGGGTCGGGCCGGCGAGGGCCGTAGACTTGCCGCACCGCCGGGGTGATGGAACTGGCAGACATGATGGCCTCAAAAGCCATTGCGCGGAAGCGCGTGCGGGTTCGAATCCCGCCCCCGGCACTCAGACGACGTGGCCTTCGCGGACGAGGTCGCCCCGTTCGAACCGTTCGAGGCCCAGGCTCGAGATGTCGACGGTCGTCGCCGCTCCCCCGACGATCAGCTCGGCGAGGAGCTTTCCGACCACCGGGGCGTGCTGGAACCCGTGGCCGCTGAAGCCGTTCGCGAGGTAGAACCCCCCGACCCCGGGCGCCTCGCCGATGATCGGGTGGCGGTCCGGGGTCATCTCGTACAGCCCGACCCACGAGTGTTCCACCGTGGCCTCCTCGAGCGGCGGGAAGATCCCGAGCGCGGTCGGCAGGAGCTCGTCGGCGATGAAGGACTCGTCCGTCGTGGTCTCGAACGAGGGACGCTCCGACGCTCCGCCCATGCCCATCAGCACGCCGGCGCCCTCGCGGTGGAAGTAGAAGCTCGTCACGGCGTCGATCACCAGCGTGCGTCGTTCGGGCGCGCCGGGGAACGGGCCGGTGACCAGGACGTGCCGCGGGATCGGCTCGAGCGGCAGGTCCACAGCCCGCCGTCGCGGCCAGGACCCCCGCCCACGGCCCCGCGGCGTTGACGACGACGCCCGCATCGACCGGACCGTCACTCGTGTCCACCCCCAGCACCCGGCCCCCGTCGGTCCGAACGCCCTGGACCGCGACGCCGAGCTCGATCTCGGCGCCCGCGCGCCGCGCGAGGGTGGCGTACCCCTGGGTGAGGCCCGATGGGTCGGCGATCCCGTCCCTCGGCCCGTACGTCGCCCCCACCAGGCCCTCGGTCGCGATCCCAGGCGCCAGCGCGGCCGCCTCCTCCGGCGTGAGGATCTCGGCCTCGACCCCGAGGGACGCGTGGAGCTCGTTCGCCGCGAGGAAGTCGCGCCACAGGGCCTCGTCCCGCACGAGGAACAGGTAGCCGTCCTGCGCGATGTCGAGGGGGAGCCCGTGCTCCTCGGTGAACCCGGTGATCATCGGGACGCTCGCCTGAGACAGCCGCACGTTGATCGCGCTCGAGAACTGGTACCGGAACCCCCCGGCACACGCGCCGGTCGAGCCCGCCGCGACGTGGTCCGCGCGCTCGAGGACGAGGACGCGCCCGGCGCCGGCGGCGGCGAGGTGGTAGGCGGCGCTCGCGCCGACGACCCCCGCCCCCACCACGACGACGTCGGCGGTCCGGTTCACGAGGACGCCCCGGTCGGGCGCGAAGGCCCGGTCGCGTCCGAGGGAACGATCACTCAGAGCTCCCCGAGGTACGCCTCTCGCATCAAGGGGTTGTCGAGCAGGTTCTGCGCCGTGTCCGCGAGCACGACCTGCCCCGTCTGGATCACGTAGCCGCGGTCGGCGATCGAGAGCGCCATGTTCGCGTTCTGCTCCACGACGAAGACGGTGCGACCGAGCGCCCGGATCTGCTTGATGATCTCGAAGACCTGCTCGACCAGGATCGGCGCGAGCCCCATCGACGGCTCGTCCATGAGCAGGACCTTCGGGTCGGCCATCAACGCCCGTCCCATCGCGACCATCTGCTGCTCCCCGCCCGACAGCGTGCCGGCCTTCTGCTTGAGGCGCTCGCGGATCCGCGGGAAGGTCTCGAGCACCTTCTCCCGGTCCTGCGAGATCTTCGCCTTGTCCGTGCGCTGGTACGCGCCCAGATCCAGGTTCTCCGAGACCGTCATGTTCGCGAACAGCCGGCGGTTCTCCGGGACCATCGAGATCCCCTTCGAGACCACCTCGGAGGTGGGGAGCCCGGTCACGACCTCACCGTCGAGCAGGACGTCGCCCTCCGTCGGCTTGACGTACCCGAGGATCGTCTTGAGGGTCGTGGTCTTCCCGCTGGCGTTCCCGCCGAGCAGGCAGACCATCTCGCCGGGGTAGATCTCGACGTTCACGTTGCGGAGCACGGCGACCAGCCCGTAGTGGGTGCTCACGTCGCGGAGCTCCAGGACGGGACGCCGCTGGCCGTTGTCATCGGGGGTGGGTTCGGCGGGTGTCGGCAGCGCGGCGGTGTCGACCGGCTGGACGTCGACCCCGGTCTCGGCGGGATCGACGCTCGGGGTCTGGTCGTCGGGGCGTCGTCGCTCATCCGACCGCCTTGGTCCCGAGGTACGCCTCGATCACCTGCGGATCGTTCGCGACCTCGTCGTAGGTCCCCTCCGCGATCTTGCGTCCGTAGTCCAGCGCCACGACCCGGTCGGAGACGCCCTTGACCACCCGCATGTCGTGCTCGATCACCAGGACCGTGAGGCCGAGCTCGTCGCGCATCCGCACGATGTGGTCGCGGAGCTCGAGCGTCTCGCGCGGGTTCATCCCCGCCGTGGGCTCGTCCAGCATCACGAGCGCCGGGTCCGTCGCGAGCGCCCTCGCCATCTCGAGCCGCCGCCGGTTCGCGTACGAGAGCGCGGAGGCGGGCTGCTCCTCCCGGTAGCCGGCCAGACGCGAGCCGAAGAACCCCAGGCTCTCGCGCGCCCGTGCGCGGATGCGCTCCTCCTCGCGCCGGGTGCCGGGCAGGCGGAACACGGAGCCGACGACGCCGGACTTGGTCCGGCAGTGCTGGCCGACCATCGCGTTCTCCAGGATCGTCATGTTGGGGAACAGGTGCACCGTCTGGAACGTGCGGGCGATGCCGAGCTTGGTGATCTGGTTCGGGGCCAGCCCCACGACGTTGGCGCCCCGGAACCGGATGCCGCCGTCGTCGGGTTCGTACAGGCCGGTGACGACGTTGAACATCGTGCTCTTGCCGGCGCCGTTGGGGCCGATGACCGAGACGATCTCGCCCGGGTCCACGTGGAAGGTGAGCCCCGACAGCGCGTACAAGCCGCCGAAGTGCTTCGCGACGTCGGTGAGCTCGAGCAGGTGCTCGGGCGCGCTCACTCGAGATCCTCCCGCTCCACCCCGAGGCTCCCGCCCGGCAGCACCGCCGCCACGGCCTCGGACTCCGCCGCCGCCTTCGTCGCCCAGGCGTCCTGGGTGACCTCCTCGTCCGCGAGCTCCCGGCTGCGCCGGACGTTCGGGATCAGGCCCTGCGGCCGCAGGATCATGATCGCGACCAGGGCACCCCCGTAGATCAGAGGCCGATACTCCTCGAACTCACGCAAGAGCCCCGGCAGCCCGATCAGCACCAGGGCTCCGACCAGCACGCCGGGGATGCTCCCGAGCCCACCGATGATCACGACGGCGAGGGCCGTGATCGACACGGTGATCTCGAAGCTCGCCGGCGTGAGCGACCCGATGCTGACCGCGAACAGCGCGCCGCCGAGCGAGCCGATCGCCCCGCCGAGCGCGAACGCCAGCAGCTTGAACTTCGTCGTGCTGATCCCCATCGCGTCGGCGACCTGTTCGTCCTCCCGCATCGCGTTCCACGCCCGTCCGATCCGCGACCTCGATAACCGCCACGAGACGAACGCCGCGAGCAAGACGAACGCGAGCGCCAGGTAGTAGAAGTGCTGGGGGTTGTCCTGCGGGTTCAGGCCGAAGAACTCCGCCTTGGTGACGCCCCGCATGCCCTGCGGCCCGCCGATCAGGGGCTGGGCCCACTTCGACGCGGTGATGACGCTCACGATCTCGCCGAGCCCGAGGGTGACGATGGCGAGGTAGTCGCCCCGAAGGCGCAGCACCGGAGCGCCGATGAGCAGGCCGACGCCCGCGGCGAGCAGCGCGACGATCCACACCGCCACGAAGAAGCTGAGGTGTGCGGACAGCGCCGGCGCCGCCGCGCCGGTCGTCGTGTTGAGGAAGGCGCCGGTGAGCACACCGGTCGTGTAGGCGCCGAACGCGAAGAAGGCCACGTACCCCAGGTCGAGCAGCCCCGCGTACCCGACCACGATGTTCAGACCGAGACCGAGCAGGACGTAGATCATCACCTGCCCGAGCACCTCGGAGATCACGGTGCCGAGCAGGAGCGGCAGGATCGCCAGGATCGCCATGATCGCCACCAGCAGCCCGAGCCTGGCGGCCGGCGCCTGCTCCATGCTCTTGCGGATCCGTACGCGCGAGCGGCCCCCGTCGCGGTTCCAGGCCGCGTTCGCCGCCGGCGGCGATCACGAACACGATCAGGCCGCCGAGGAACGTCAGCCCGCTCCCGCGCCGGTACAGCCAATCCACCTCGAACCCGAGCTCGACGAACACGATCGGGACGATCCGCTGGAGGAGACCGAACAGGATCACCGCGAGGACGCCCGCCGTCACGGGCCGGCGGATCGCCACGGGTGCGGTGCGGGCGAACCCGCCCACGACGCCGCCCACGACGCACAGGCCGATCAGGATCGGCAGGCCGGCCGGCACGCCCTTGTCGAACGTCAGGAAGTCGATCAGCGGTTCGGTGACCGCGACGAAGACCTCGCGGATCCGATCGACGCCGAACCAGTCGGCGAACCAGATCGCCGCGGAGAAGACCGCCCCGCCCACGAGCGCGGACACCGCCCCCACGGCGAGCCCGCCCCGCAGCTCGACCGACCGCCGTTCGCCCGGCGACGACCCTCGGGCGGGTCACGGCGAACGCGGCGACGAACGCCGGGCGCGACGATCAGCACCCGGCCGAGCGTGATCTGCTCCCCCACCAGCTCGAGGTCGGCGAACTTCGTGTACAGGCCGACGAGCGCGACGTAGATCGCGCCGGCGCCGCCGAGCAGACCGGCGCGGACGATCGAGCGCGTCGGGACCCCGCCCCATCACACCTTCTCCGCCTCGCTCGATCCGAGCAGACCGCCCGGCCGGAAGATCAGGACGAGGACCAGGACGAGGAACGTGAACGCGTCCTTCAGCTGGAACGACGAGGGGATCCCGTAGCCGGTGAGGATCAGCGCCGGACCGACCGACTGCAGGAGACCGAGCATGACCCCGCCGAGTGCCGCGCCCGAGATGCTGCCGATCCCACCGAGCACGGCCGCGGTGAACGCCGCGATCCCAACCCGGAACCCCATCGTGAAGCTCACCGACTCGAACGTGATCGAGAACAGCACCGCGGCGATCCCCGCCAGGAGCCCGCCGATCGCGAACGTCGTCACGATCACGCGGTCGACGCGGATCCCCATCAGGCTCGCGATCTCGCTGTCCGCCGCGACCGCGCGCATCGACTTCCCGGTCTTGGTCTTGGCGACGAACAGCGACAGCGCCGTGACCGCCACGATCACGGTGACGAGCACGACGACCTGGATCCGGTCGACCTCCACGCCGAAGATCGTCCACGTGCCGTCAGCGCCTCCGGCACGCCGAACCCGCGGCTCTGCGCCCCGAAGAAGCCCCGAGCGGTGTTCTGCAGGAACAGCGACGCGCCGATCGCCGTGATGAGCGGGACCAGCCGGGGGGCGTTGCGGAGCGGGCGGTAGGCGATGCGTTCGAGCAGGACCGCCACGGTCATCGAGGTCAGCATCGCGATGATCAGCAGGAGCGCCATCGACAGCACCGGGTTGCTGTTCAGGAACCCGCTCTGCTCCCAGGCGTCGGAGAAGAAGAACGCCCCGAACGCGCCGAACATGAACACCTCGCCGTGGGCGAAGTTGATCATCCGCAGGATCCCGTAGACCAGCGTGTACCCGAGCGCGATCAGCCCGATGATCGCTCCCTGGGCAAGGCCCAGGATGATGAAGTCCTTCCACGTGGTCGAGGTGTACCGCTCGTCGGCCGGCAGGGTGAGCGTCTTGTAGGCGCCGATCGCGACGACCGCCAGGATCACGACCGAGAGCAGGATGAGGATGATCCGGCGCCAAGGCAGGCGTTCGAGCCAACCGAGTTCCGCGCCGCGTACCTGGTCATCGGTGGCGGTGGCCATCCGCGGGAGCCTAGTCCATCCTCAGAGGCACCGCTT
Source organism: uncultured Actinomycetes bacterium (assembly GCA_963823255.1). Lineage (GTDB taxonomy): Bacteria > Actinomycetota > UBA4738 > UBA4738 > HRBIN12 > DASSJM01. Next base: position 184,297 of record CAWGKU010000001.1, on the reverse strand, counting down.
CGGCCCCAGAGGCACCGCTGCGGGCGGGCCCGGAGGCCCGCCCGCAGCGTGTGGTGCCGTTCGAACTAGATGACGTCGGCCAGCGTCTTGGTCTCCGAGAAGACCGGGTCGGTCGGGTCCACTCCACCCTCAACCGGCCAGTGGTCGTACTGGAAGACACCGATGGTGACGTCGGTCGCGCAGTCCCCGAGCGGGGTGCACGTGATCGTGCCCGTGACGCCCTCGTAGTCGGCTCGTCGCGAACAGTGCGTCCTTCAGAGCGGTGCGCGAGATCGTCAGGTTCCCGCTGCCGTCGTCCACCGCCGTGGCCTCGATCGCGTCGAACAGGATGTTCGTCGCGTCGAACGCGTGAGCGTTGAACACCGACGTGGGCTCGCCGAACTGGTCCGTGTAGGCGGGGAGGTACTCGTTCTTGTAGAAGTCCCCACCCTGGAACGCGGTCACGTCCGGCGACGACGCGTAGTAGTCGTAGTCCTTGATCGGAGCTCCGACCGTGTCCAGGAACGAACTCTCGAGGCAACCGTCCGAACCGATCTGGATGGTTCCCTTCGCCAGGATATCCGAGCCCTGCGTGTAGCTCAGGGCGCAGACCGGGTTGAAGTTCGGTCCGTAGACGACGCCCGGTTTGGTCGCAGCGATGTTCGTGAACACCGGACCGAGGTCCGTGTCACCGCTGTTGACCTGCTCCGTGTCGGTGATCGTGCCGCCGAGCGCCTCGAAGTTGTCGCGGAAGGCCGCGGCCAGTCCGTCGGCGTAGGGGCTCTCGTCGTTGATCGTCGCGGCGCGTGTCGATGCCGAGCTTCGTGAAGACGAAGTCGGCCACGATCGCGCCCTGGATCTTGTCGTTGTGCGCCGTGCGCAGGTAGAAGGGCTGGTGCGCCTCCTCCGACGTCAGGCCCGGGTTCGTGTTCGAGGGCGAGATCAGGATGATGCCCTTGTCACCCAGGATCGTGTCGGCGACGCCGAGCGCGGCGCTCGAGCACGAGGTCCCGATCACGGCGACGATGTCCGGGTTGGCGGCGAGTGCGGTCGCACCGGCCTGCCCACCCTCCGCCGAGCACCCGTCGTCCTCCTGCTGGAGGGTCACGTCGTGCCCGAGCAGCTGACCCGGCGTCGCGTCGAACTTCTGGTCGAGGTAGTCCGATCGCGAGCAGGATGCCGTTGTTGCTGTCCGTCCCCAGGAACGCGGTGTCCCCGGTGATCGAGAGCAACGACGCCAGCTGGATCGGATCGCCGGCGGCGATCTCCACGCACCCGAACTCGATCGGATGCACAGTCGACGGCCCCGCCAGTGGCGGACGTGCCCCCCGCTGCCACCGGTCGTGCCACCGTTGTCGTCGTTGCTGCAGGCAGCGGCGACGAGCGAACAGCGCCCCGAGGAGCGCCAGCATCGCGAAATACTTACGGTTCTTCATCCAACCCCCTTCCGAAGGTGTCCTACGATCGTGGTCGTACGCGAACGCGTGTGAGGAACGGCGGTTCGCCCCCTTTCTCCCCTTCCGTCGGGGTGGTAACTACCACATTCCGCAGGTCGCGGGCCACCTGCGCCGTTCCGGCGGTTCCTGAAGATGTACGGAACCGGGAGCACGCCCGGACTGGGCGAGAGGTCGCTATCCGGCCCGCGCCGCGGTTCGGAACGCGCGGGCGAGCCCCAGGGCGGACGCCGTGTCGCCCTCGAGCAACGGACGGACGAGCGCGCTCCCCACCACCACGCCGTCGGCGAACGAGCACGCCTCGGCGGCGTGCGCGGGCTCGGCGATCCCCACCCCGACCAGCAGCGGGCGCGACGTGAGCGGGCGCAGGCGGCCCACGAGCTCGGCCGCCGTCTCCGCCAGCCGGTCCCGCGCGCCCGTCACCCCGTAGGTCGCCACGCAGTACACGAACCCTCGCGAGGTCTCACCGATCGACCGCAGCCGTTCGTCCGGGCTGCCGGGGGCCGCGAGGAAGACCGGCGCGACCGAGGCTCGCGAGCAGGCGTCGGTCCAGTCGCCGGCCTCGTCCACGGGCAGGTCCGGGACGATCACGCCGCTCACGCCGGCGTCCACGCAGGCACCCAGGAACGCGTCGTGGCCGGCATGCCAGACCGGGTTCGCGTACGTCATGACCGCGACCGGCACCTCGAGCCCGGCCTCCTTGATCGTGCCGAGCACGCTCGACGGCGTGGCGCCGTCCTCGAGCGCACGCCGCGACGCCTCCTGGATCACCGGCCCGTCCATCACGGGATCGGAGAACGGGATCCCCACCTCGATCGCGTCGGCCCCGGCCTCCTCGAGCCCGCGCAGCAGCGTCCGCATCGACGCCGGCCAGCCCGCCGGTCACGTACGGGACGAAGGCGCGACCGCCGGCGTCCAACCGCGCTCGCAGGGCCGTCTCGAGATCACGCACGCGACGCCCCCGGGACCGAGCCGAACGCCGCCCGCACCGTCTCGAGGTCCTTGTCACCGCGGCCGGACAGGTTGACGAGCACGAGCGAGCCCTCGGCGAGCGGGCGACGCAGGAGCCAGCCGATCGCGTGGGCGGGTTCGAGGGCCGGCAGGATGCCCTCGAGCGTCGCGAGCGCGCGGAAGCCATCGAGCGCCTCGGCGTCGGTGACCGAGACGTACGTGGCACGGCCGCTGTCCTTGAGGAACGCGTGCTCGGGACCCACGCCCGGGTAGTCCAGCCCGGCCGAGATCGAATGCGTCGGCACCACCTGTCCCTGTTCGTCCTGCAAGAGGTAGGAGTACGAGCCGTGGAGCACCCCCGGCTCGCCGAGCGTGAGCGACCGGCAGTGCTCGCCGAGCCCGTCCCCCCGACCGCCCGCCTCCACCCCGACCAGACCCACGTTCGGGTCCGACACGAAGGCCTCGAAGATCCCGATCGCGTTGCTCCCTCCGCCGACGCAGGCGACCACGACGTCGGGATCGCGGCCCTCGCGTTCGCGGATCTGGATCTTCGCCTCGTCGCCGATCACCCGCTGGAGGTCGCGCACGAGCTCCGGGAACGGGTGCGGTCCCGCGACCGACCCGAGGACGTAGTGCGTGTCGACCACGCTCGCCGCCCAGTCCCGCAGCGCCTCGTTCAGCGCGTCCTTGAGCGTCCGGCTCCCGGAGGTGACCGTGACGACCTCGGCGCCGAGCAGCTGCATCCGGGCGACGTTCGGAGCCTGCCGAACGGTGTCCTCCTCGCCCATGTAGACCACGCACGGCAGACCGAACAGCGCACAGGCCGTCGCGGTCGCGACCCCGTGCATCCCGGCCCCGGTCTCGGCGATGATCCTGCTCTTGCCCAGGCGACGGGCGAGCAGCACCTGGCCGAGCGTGTTGTTGATCTTGTGCGCGCCCGTGTGGTTCAGGTCCTCGCGCTTGAGGTAGATGCGATAGCCGGTCGCCTCCGACAACCGCGGCGCGAACGTCATCGCGGACGGGCGGCCGACGAAGTCCCGCAGCAGCGCGTCGAGCTCGCCGCGGAAGCCGGGGTCGTCCCGGAGGCTCGACCAGGCCGCGGCGAGCTCGTCCAGCGCCGGGATCAGGACCTCGGGCACGTACCGGCCGCCGTACGCGCCGAAGCGTCCTCGCTCGTCGGGAAGGGTCTCGAGCGTGCTCACGTCGCGCCCCGGAGCGATCGGATCGCGGCCGCGGGGTCGGGGGACCGCATCAGCGCCTCGCCCACCAGCACGGCCCGGGCGCCGGCGTCGATCGCTCGCTCGACGTGCTGGCGGGTCGACACCCCGCTCTCGAGGACCGCCACGCGTTCGGAGGGGACCTTCGGCAGCAGCGCCAGGGCGCGTTCGACGTCGACCTCGAGGGTCTCCAGATCGCGGGCGTTCACGCCCACGACCGGTGCCTCCGTCGCGAGCGCCTTCGCGAGGTCCTCCTCGGAATGGGTCTCGACCAGCGTGCCGAGCCCGAGGTCCTCGGCCGCGGCCAGCATCCCCTTCAGCTCGAGCTCCGACAGGGCCGCAGCGATCAACAGGACCGCGTCGGCGGCCGCGGCGCGGGACTCGATCAGCTGAGCGGGGTGGACCAGGAAGTCCTTGCGAAGCACCGGCAGGTCCACCGCGAGCCGCGCCGCGCGCACGTCCGCGAGCGACCCGTCGAACCGCGTCGGCTCGGTCAGCACCGAGATCGCGGCCGCGCCACCGTCCTCGTAGGCCCGCGCCTGGCTCGCGAGGTCCGGCTCGGCGATCGCCCCGGCCGACGGGGACGACCGCTTGTACTCGGCGATCACGGCCGGCGCCGCGGTGCCCCGCAACGCCTCCTCGAACGGCCGGGGCGGCGGGAGGTGCATCGCGAGCGCCATCAGCCTCGACTCATCGAGCGGCTCGCGTTCGAGGCGGCGCCGGAGCTCGTCGACCAGGTCGGTGAGGAAGCCCATGGGGCCGCAAGTCTACGCAGGCGACGCGCCGCGCCCGCCACGGCACGGATCGCGACGTCAGGCGACCGCGGCGATCGCGGCCGCGAGATCGAGCCCCTCGTACAGGGCCCGCCCGATCACGGCGCCCTCGATCCGGCCGCCCAGCGCCGCGACTGCCCGAAGGTCCTCCTCACCACGGATCCCGCCGGCCACCACGACCGGCACCGGCGAGTACCCGGCGAACCCCCAGATCCCGTCGAGGTCCGGACCCTTCAGCCCGCCGACGCGCCCGACCTCGGTGAACAGGTAGCGCCGGACCTCGAGACCGGCCAGCCACACGAGCAGGTCCCACAGTGGGAGCTCGAGGTCGGTGCCCCGCGGACGCACGGTGTGCTCGTCCGCCTCGATCCCCACGACGAGCCGGTCGCCGAACCGCCGGACGAGCTCCTCGGCCCCGCCGCGATCGTGCAGGGCGGCCGATCCGAGCACGACCCTCTCGGCGCCCCGGGCGAGCAGCGCGTCGACCTGCTCCGCCGTGCGGACGCCGCCGCTCGCCTGGACGGGCACCCCCAGCTCGCTCACGGCGCGCAGTACGTCGCCGTTCCCGAGATCGCCCGAGCGCGCGAGATCGACGTCGACCACGTGGAGGTGCGTGGCCCCCGCATCGACGAAGGCCCTCGCGGCCGCCGATGGATCGGCGCCGAACGCCGACGCCGCGACCTGACCGGATCCCGTGACATGCACGAGCTTGCCGCCGGCGATGTCGAGCGCCGGGATGACCTCGAGAGGCATGGGTCCGAACGCTACCCGGCGGGCGTGGGCACGCCGGCGGGGTTCGCGATGACGATGACGTCGTCGGGTTCGAGCGGCGCCAGACGCACGGCCTCGGAGCCGAGCAGCACCCGGAGCTCGGAGAGCAGGCCGGCGCCCGGTTCGACCCGGAAGGTGCCGACGTCGAAGGGCCGCACACCCTGCGACGAATGGAACCGCACCTGCACCGGTGACGAGCCCTTGTGCGCCGCGAGCAGCTCCTTGAGGGTGGCGATCACCGTCCCGGTGCAGCTCTGCGCGGTGAGGTCGACCACCAGCCGGCCCGCAGGAGGGCTCGGACGGCCGCCGTCGCCGAGGTCGGGCTCGGTGATCTCGACGGCGCGGAGCTGGAGCTCCTCGCCGCGGCCCCGCCGGTCGGCGCGACCCTTCACGAGCAGGATCGAGTCGTGCTCGAGCAGGTGCTGCAGGCTCTCGTACTGGCCAGGGAACACGACCACCATCACGCCCCCGGCCAGGTCCTCCAGGCGGAACTGCGCGTAGGGCTCGCCCTTCTTCGTGTAGCGGCGCGAGATCGAGGCGACGATCCCCGCGACCGTGACGAGGTCGCCGTCGCCCAGGCCTTCGGTCTCGGCGATCTCCATGTCCGCCAGCGCCGCCAGCCGCTCCTTCACCCCGAGCAGCGGGTGGTCGGTCACGAACTGCCCGAGCACCTCCTTCTCCAGGCGCAGGAGCGTCCGCTTGTCGAACTCGTCGGACGTGATCACGCCCTCGTCGATCTCGTTGGCCGCCTGCTCGCCGCCACCGAACAGCGAGAACTGCCCTGCGGCCTCGGCCTTGCGTTCGGCCGAGATCGGGACCGAGATCTTGTCCTGGTTCTCGACGAGCCCACGCCGCCGGTACCCGAACGAGTCGAACGCCCCGGCGTAGATCAGGCTCTCGAGCACCTTCTTGGTCAGGACCGAGGGATCCACCTTGCGGCAGTAGTCCGCGTACCCGGTGAACGAACCCTTCGCGCGCCGCGCCTCGATGATCTGCTGCACCGCGCCCGAACCCACGTTCCGCACCGCGGACAGGCCGTACCGGATCTTCGGCTCGCCGCTCGTCACCGGCGCGAAGTCCTGTTCGGACTCGTTCACGTCGGGGGGGAGTACCTCGAGCCCCATCAGCCGACAGGCGTTCAGGTAGAAGGGTTTGCGGTCCTTGTCGTCGCGGACGCTCGTCAGGATCGCCGACATGTACTCGACCGGGTGATTCGCCTTCAGGTACGCGGTCTGGTACGCGATGTAGCCGTACGCGCACGCGTGCGAGGCGTTGAACCCGTAGTCGGCGAACGGCTCCATCAGCTCGAACAGGTCCTGGCCCAACCGCTCCGGGTACCCGTTATCGACGCAGCCTTGGATGAACTTCTCGCGATGCACCATCAGCTTGGCGCGGATCTTCTTGCCCATCGCCTGGCGGAGCATGTCGGCCTCGGCCATCGAGTACCCGGCCATCCGCACCGCGATCTGCATCACCTGCTCCTGATAGACCATGATCCCGTACGTCGGGGAAAGGATCTCCTCCAGGTCCTGATGCGGGTACGACACCGGGCGACGCTGGTGCTTGCGTTCGGCGTACTCGACGTGCATCCCCGCGCTGAGCGGCCCCGGACGATAGAGCGCGACGAGCGCCATCAGGTCCTCGAACCGGTCGGGCGCGAGCTGCTTGATCAACGAGCGCATGCCGCCGCCCTCGAGCTGGAAGACCCCGGTGGTGTCGGCCCGGCAGAGCATCGCGTAGGTGTCGGCGTCGTCGAGCGCCACGTGGTCGATGTCGAGCTCGACGTCCCTGCGCCGCAGGTGGGAGAGCGTGTCCTCGATCACCGAGAGCGTCCGGAGGCCGAGGAAGTCCATCTTGAGCAGGCCGAGGTCCTCGACGCCGTGCATGTCGAACTGGGTGACGATCCGGCGCGAGTCGTCACGTGAGTCCTTCGAGAGCTTGAGGGGCAGGTACGTCACGAGCGGCGCGTCGCCGATCACGACACCGGCCGCGTGCACCGAGTCCTCCCGGCGGAGCCCCTCGAGCGCGCGAGCGGTGTCGACGATCTCGCGAGCCTCCGGCTCGCGCTCGTACGCGTCGCGGAGCTCGTGCGACAGCTGCAGGGCTTTCTCGATCGGCTCGTCGCGGCCCATGATCGCCGCCGGGTACATCTTGCAGAGCCGGTCGCCCACGCTCGCCGGGAACCCGAGCACGCGCGCGGCGTCGCGGATCCCCTGCTTCCCTTTGATCGTCTGGAACGTGATGATCTGCGCCACGCGGTCGCTGCCGTACTTCGAGGCCACGTACCGGATCACCTCGTCGCGCCGGCGCTCGTCGAAGTCCATGTCGATGTCGGGCATCTGGATCCGCCCGGGGTTGAGGAACCGTTCGAAGATCAGGTCGTACCGGAGAGGATCGAGGTCGGTGATCCGCAGCGAGTACGACACGACCGAACCTGCGGCCGAGCCCCGCCCCGGCCCGACGCGGATGCCGTTCTCGCGCGCGAACCGGATCAGGTCCCACACGATCAGGAAGTAGCCCGAGAAGCCCATCGACGTGATGACGCCGAGCTCCTGCTCGATGCGTTCGAGGATCGGTGGGGTGAGGGTGCCGTACCGCGCCCGCGCCCCCTCCATCACGAGCTCGTGCAGGTAGGCGTCGCGGTCCTTGCCCTGCGGCGGCTCGAACCTCGGGACGTGGAACCGCTCCTCCGGCGGCGCCGCGCTCCCGTACACGAGCTCGAGCTCGCACATCTCGGCGATCTGCAGCGTCGCGTCGCAGGCCTCGGGGAACTCTCGGAAGACCTCGCGCATCTCATCGGCGGTCTTCAGGTAGAACTCGTCCGAGTCGAACCGCAGCCGGTTCGTGTCCGACTGCAGCTTCTGCTGCTGGATGCAGAGCAGGACGTCGTGGGGCTTCGCGTCCTCGCGGTGCGTGTAGTGGAGGTCGTTCGTCGCCACCAGCGGCAGGCCGGTCCGGCCGGCGAGCTCGACCAGCTTGGGCAGGATCTCCCGCTGCTCGGACAGGCCGTGGTCCTGCAGCTCGATGAAGAAGTTCCCCGCGCCGAAGATGTCCGCGTACGTCGCGGCCACCTCGTCCGCCTTGGCGGGCTGACCCCCCAGCAGCAGCTGCGAGACCTCGGACGCGAGGCACCCGGAGAGCCCGATCAGCCCCTCGCCGTGCTCGGCCAGGAGCTCCTTGTCGACCCGGGGCCGGTGGTAGAAGCCCTCGAGGTGCGCGTCGGTCACCAGCTTCAGGAGGTTGCGGTAGCCGGTCTCGTTCCGGGCCAGGACCGTGAGGTGGCGGTACTTCTCCTCGCTCTCGCCGGGGGCCCGCTCGAACCGAGAGCTGGGCGCCACGTAGGTCTCGACGCCGATGATGGGCTTGACCCCCGCCGCGATCCCGGCCTCGTAGAACTGCAGCGCCCCGAACATCGCGCCGTGGTCGGTGATCGCGAGCGCCGGCATCTGGTACTCGGCCGCCTTGCGGAACAGCGCCTCGATCCTGGCGGCCCCATCCAGCAGGGAGAACTCCGAATGCACATGGAGGTGGACGAAGTTCTTCACCGCCGAACGAACGCCTCCTCCGCCGCCTCCCCCGCCGTAGGTCGGCCGCGCTGCCGGCCTGGCCCGTCGACGCGGGGGAAAACCTGTGGATTACTTACACGCTTGTGATTCCCGGGGCTCGAAGGATAGACTCCTGCGACCGAGCAAGCAACCGACCTGTTCGCGCGAACAGGTCGAGCGAGCACCTTCGAGGGGTGCCGGCCAGGGAGACAGGATGCGGCTCTCGTACTCGAGCATCAACACCTACGAAACCTGCCCCGCGAAGTTCAAGTTCCAGTACGAGGATCGCGTGCCGCAGGCGCGCTCGGCGGCGCTCTCGTTCGGCGACTCGCTCCACCGGGCGCTGTACCTGTTCCACAACCGGCCGGTGCCGGTCCCGCCGTCCGTGGGCGAGCTCCACGACATGCTCGAGGCGTCCTGGGTCTCCGAGGGGTTCGGCGATGCGTCCGAGGAGCAGACCTACCGTGACCACGGCCGGCAGGTCCTGTCGCTGTACCACCGCGAGAACATCGACGCGTACCGGATCCCGGCCGCCCTCGAGTTCCGCTTCACGATCGAGGTCGAAGGCGTGGCGCTCTCCGGCGTGATCGACCGCATGGACCGGATCCCCGGGGGCGGCTACGAGATCGTCGACTACAAGACCAACCGGCGGCTGCCGCCGCAGTCGCGCATCGACCAGGACCTCCAGCTCTCGATCTACCACATGGCCGCCCGCGAGATCTGGGGCATCGAACCCGAACGCCTCACGCTCTATTACCTGCTCCCCGGCCAGCGGATGACGACGGTCCGAACGCTCGCCGACGTCGACGAGCTCCGTCGTCGGATCGCCGTCGTGGCCGAACGGATCGAGGCCGGGAAGTTCGAGGCTCGGCAGAACCCGCTCTGCGACTGGTGCGAATACCAGGCCCTGTGCCCGCTGTTCCGTCACCGCTACGAGAAGGAGCAGGGCGACCCCACCCCACGCGTGACCGAGATGGTGGACGAGTGGATCAGGCTCAAGCGCGAGACCCGCGCCGCGTACCGTCGGTTCGACGAGCTCGTGCCGCTGATCAACGCGTTCGCCGACGAACACGGGTACCGGCGTCTGTTCGGCTCGGACGGCGCCGCGATCGACCGCCGCGCGCAGCACGTGACCGCGCCGATCGAGGAGAGGGTGCGCCAGATCCTCGAGCCGCTCGGCCTGTGGGAGCAGGTGCTCGCCGTCGACCCGGGCAAGCTCAACGCGCTGATCGAGTCGCGGTCGCTCTCCCCCGACGTCGAGGATGCGCTGCTCGCCTCCCGCGAGGAGGTCCGGACCCAGCACGCGCTCTACCTCCGCGAGGCCGAGCGCGCGCGCCGCTAGACCGCGCCGCTCCTGGCCCGCTCGAGCGCGCGCACCAGGTCGGCCGGCAGCGGGTCCTCCAGGTCGATGCGCTCCCCCGTGACCGGGTGCTCGAACCCGATCCGCCACGCGTGCAGGAACGGGCGCTCGAGCCCGAGCTCGCGGGCGTCGTCCCCTCCCCCGCCATAGCTCCGGTCCCCGATGATCGGATGCCCGACCGAGGACAGATGGACCCGGATCTGGTGCGTTCGGCCGGTCCGGGGCTCGGCCTCCAGGAGCGTCGCCCGCTCGAACCGCTCGCGCACCTCGAACGCGGTCGACGCCTCGCGTCCGCCGGTCGCGTCCACCCGGATCTTCGCCCCGGCTCGGCCGAGCGGCGCGTCGACCTCGAACCGGTCGTGGGCAACGGCGCCGCGCACCAGGGCCAGGTACGCGCGCCCCGCCTCATGGCGCTTGAAGATCGCGAGGAGCGCCTCGAAGGTGGCGTCGTCGCTCGCCACGACGAGCAGCCCGCTCGTCCCCGCGTCGAGCCGGTGGACGATCCCCGGACGCAGCGGCCCGCCGCGGGGCGCGAGCGGGATCCCCATCCCGAGCAGGCGGTTGACGACGGTCCCGCCCCGCCGGTTCTCGGTCGGGTGGGTCGGCAGCCCCGCCGGCTTGCGGACGACGACCAGGTGCTCGTCCCGCCAGGCGAGCTCGAGCGGCGGCCCTTCGGCGGGCAGCTCCGCCGCCGGCACCAGGTCGACCTGGATCCGCTCGCCGCCCGCGAGACGATGCGACTTGGCTCGGACCGTCCCGTCGACCAGGACGCACCCGGCCACGATCGCGCGCTGCACCTCCGCCCGCGTGACACCGAGATGGGCCGACACCACGGCGTCCAGGCGGCCGGGCTCGGCGTCGAACGTCTCGGTCACGGCTCGGAGCCGGAGCCGGTGGCCGCCGGGTCGGAGGCCCCCGACGGTTCGGCGTGATCGTCGGCCCCTTCGAAGCTCGCGACGGCCAGGATCACCGCCCCGACCACGATCGCGGTGTCGGCGAGGTTGAAGATCGGCCAGACCTGGAGGTCGATGAAGTCGGTCACCCGCCCGCTGACCCCCGATCCGTTCGCGACGCGGTCCGCGAGGTTGCCCAGGGCGCCGCCGAGGATCAGGCCGAGCGACACCGCGATCCACGTGCGCATCGGCCGCGTCGAGACCACGACGATCACCGCCGAGACCACGATCGTCGCGCCGGCGAACAACCACGGCGCGCTCTCGCCGAACCCGAAGGCACCCCCGGAGTTCGTGGTGTACGTGAGCGAGAGGACGCCGGGGATCACCTTGATCGCGGGTCTGCCGGACAGGGTGTTCTGGACCCACGCCTTGCTGAGCTGGTCAAGGAGCAGCGCCCCCGCCGCGACCGCGTACAGCACGACCGCCGAACGCCGCGCGGCGCTCACCCCCTACCGCCGGGACTGGGCTTGCGCGTCCTTGATGCAGAGATCCGCGTACGGCAGCGCCTTCAGCCGGGCCTTCTCGATCGGCTTGCCGCAGCGCGAACAGATCCCGTAGGTGCCGGCCTCCATCCGGGACAGGGCACGGTCGATCTTGCCCATCAGATCCCGGACGTTGTTCTCGATCGAGAGGTCCCGCTCGCGCTCGAACGTGAAGGTCCCGGCGTCGGCGTTCTCCTCGTCGAACGAGACCTCGCCGGAGATGTCGGACTGGGACGTGGCGAACGAGGTCTCCTCGATCGTCGTCAGTTGCACCTGCAGCTCGGCGCGCTCCGCCTCCAGGCGCTGCCGCAGCTCGTCCAGTTCCTTCTTGCTGTGGGTGATCTTCCCGGCCATGGTCGGTGGAACCTAGCATCGGCGGGTCAGGGCGGCAATGAGTCCGTTTCCGTTGCGCGGAGGCGCATCTCCGCCTGCTCCTGCCCGAGCCCGGCGACCTCGAACACCTTGGTCCGCGAGCGCGCCCCTCGGTGCAGTTGGACCCCCGATCCGGGCACGCCGAGGCTCTCGGCGAGCGCCCGCCGAGCCTCCTCGGTCGCCCGGCCGCCCTCAGGGGCGGCCCGTACGCGGACCACGACCCCCCGGTCGTCAAGCCCGACCGAGGTCCGGCCGGCCTTCGGGACCACGCGCACGGTGACCAGGCCCATCCCGCCGTGTAGCATCGCTGCTCGAAGGCGATGACGGGAACGAGTACGAGGGATCCCGAGCCCGAGCGAGCCGGGGACGGTGTGAGCCCGGCGGCGAGGCCCCTCCGAACATCCTTCTCGAGCCGCCGCCCGAACCGGACGCGCGCCACGCGCCCGCAGTAGACGCGGCCGGGTCCGCCCGTGACAGCGGTGGGCTGTGGATGCAGCCGATGAGCGGCCGGGCTCGCCCGGCAACGCGGGGTGGTACCGCGGGGCTCGCGCCTCGTCCCTGCACGGTGGGGACGGGGCGTTCGGCGTTTTCGGAGGTGGCGATGTTCGAGCCGGTCGATCAGAAGGCGAACTTCCCCGAGCTCGAACGCGCGGTGCTCGCGTTCTGGCGCGAGGCCGACGTGTTCCACCGCCAGCTCGAGCAGCGCCGCGGCGGGCCGCTGTGGATCTTCTACGAGGGGCCGCCGACCGCGAACGGGCAGCCCGCGATCCACCACACGGAGTCGCGCACCTTCAAGGACGTCTACCCGCGCTTCCGAGCGATGACGGGCCACTTCGTCCCGCGCAAGGCGGGGTGGGACTGCCACGGTCTCCCGGTCGAGCTCGAGGTCGAGAAGGAGATCGGCACCAAGAGCAAGCGGGACATCGAGGCGTTCGGCGTCGCGGAGTTCAACCGGCTGTGCCGCGAGTCCGTCCAGCGCTACGTCGGCGAGTTCGAACGCCAGACCGAGCGCCTCGGCTTCTGGATCGACACCGACGACGCCTACTGGACGATGGACCCGGACTACATCGAGAGCGTGTGGTGGTCGCTCAAGCAACTCCACGGCAGGGGCCTGCTGTTCCAGGACGACCGGATCACCACGTACTGCCCACGATGCGGGACGCCGCTGTCCGACGCGGAGGTGGCGATGGGGTACGCCGACGTCGAGGACCCGAGCGTCTTCGTGAAGTTCACGGTCGTCGAGTCACCGGATCCCGAGCTCGTGGGCGCCCATCTCCTCGGATGGACGACGACGCCCTGGACGTTGATCTCCAACACCGGCGTCGCGGTTGCTCCGCAAGCGATGTACGTCATGGTCGAACAGGATGGAGAGCGCTACGTCCTCGCGGAGGAACGGCTCGCCGACGTATTGCCGGATGCTCGGCCCGTGGGTCGGCCGTTCGAGGGGGCTACGCTCGTGGGAGCCCGGTACGAGCCGCTGTACCCGAACGTCGAGGGCGCCCACGGCGTGGTGGCAGCCGACTTCGTCTCGCTCGAGGACGGCACCGGCGTGGTCCACCTGGCGCCGGCGTTCGGTCCCGAGGACCTCGAGATCGGCAGGCGCGAGGGGTGGGCGACGTTCAAGCCGCTCGACGGCGAGGGCCGGTTCACGGACCAGGCCCCGGCGTTCGTCCGCGGCGAGTTCTTCAAGGAGGCCGACGAGGCCATCATCGCCGACCTGCGTTCGCGCGGGCTGCTGCTTCGGGCCGGAACGCTCATCCACGCGTACCCGCTGTGCTGGCGGTGCGACACGCCGCTGATCTACATCGCGAGGAGCTCGTGGTACGTCAGGACGACCGCGGCCAAGGAGCGGCTGCTCGAGGTCAACGATGAGGTCGACTGGTATCCGGACCACATCAAGCACGGCCGCTACGGGGACTGGCTCCGCAACAACGTCGACTGGGCGCTCTCGCGCGAACGCTATTGGGGTACCCCGTTGCCGATCTGGCGGTGCGAGCAGGGACACGACACGGCGATCGGATCGTTGAACGAGCTCTCCGAGCTCGGGGGCCGCGACGTCACCGAGCTCGACCCGCACCGGCCGGGTATCGACGACGTGACCTTCCCGTGCCCGGCCTGCGGTGGCGTCTCGACGAGGGTCCCAGAGGTGATCGACACCTGGTACGACTCCGGTGCGATGCCCTACGCCCAGTGGGGGTATCACCCCGAGCTCGGGCGCGGGCTCGAACGCTTCGAGGAGTACTTCCCCGCCGACTTCATCTCCGAGGCGATCGACCAGACGCGCGGGTGGTTCTACACGCTGATGGCCGAGGGCGTGCTGCTCTTCGACTCCACGGCCTACCGGACCGTGGTGTGCCTGGGTCACCTCGTCGACCGGGACGGGCGCAAGATGTCGAAGTCGCTCGGCAACACCGTCGACGCGTTCGAGGTGATGGATCGGCAGGGCGCCGACGCGCTCCGCTGGTTCCTGCTCACCGGCGGCTCGCCGTGGTCACCGCGCCGGGTGAGCATGGAGATGTTCGACGACGTCGTCCGCCAGTTCCTGTTGCCGCTGTGGAACGTGTACGCGTTCTTCGTCACGTACGCGAACGCGAGCGGGTTCGACCCGTCCGACGGCGACGTCGTCGTCGAGCGGCGGCCCCTGCTCGACCGATGGGTGCTCTCGCAGCTCTCGCGCACCGAGGCGATCGCTCGCGACGGCCTGCAGGCGTACGACGCCACCGGTGCGGGCCGGCGGATCGCCGCGTTCGTCGAGGACCTGTCGAACTGGTACGTGCGCCGGGCCCGCCGTCGGTTCTGGGACCCGGCCGGCGATGGGGGCGACGACGTGCGCGCGGCGTTCCACACGCTGCACACGTGCCTCGTCAGCCTGGCCCAGCTGCTCGCCCCGTTCACCCCGTTCGTCGCGGAGACCCTGTGGCGCAACCTAGCCGCAGGTCGAGACGGCGCGCTGGACTCCGTGCACCTGTCCGACTACCCGATGTCAGACGAGCGTCTGGTGGACCCGACGCTCGACGACGCGATGGCCGCGGTCCGCCAGATCGTCGAGCTCGGCCGCCGGGTCCGCACCGAAACCAAGATGCGCGTCCGCCAGCCGTTGCTGGAGGCCGTCGTCCACTACGCCGGGGACCACGCCGCCCTCGAGCCGCTCCTGGACCTGGTCGCCGAGGAGCTGAACGTGAAACAGGTGCTGTTCGCCGAGTCCGCCGACCAGCTCGGGCGCTGGCGCGCCAAGCCGAACTTCAAGGTCCTCGGCCCACGGCTCGGACCCAGGGTCAAGGACACGGCGACCGCGCTCGAAGGCGACGACGGGTCGCTCGCCGCCGCGCTCGCCCGTGGCGAGACCGTTCGCCTCGACGTCGGGGGCGCCCCAAGGGACGAACAGGTGGAGCTCGCGCCCGGCGATGTCGACCTCGTCCAGGAGACGATCGAGGGCTGGGGGGTCGCGAGCGACGGCGGCATCACGGTCGCGCTCGAGCTCGAGCTCACGCCCGAGCTCCGTGCCGAGGGTCTCGCCCGCGAGCTGGTGCGCGCCGTCCAGGACGCGCGCAAGGCCGCCGGCCTCGACGTCGGCGACCGCATCGTGCTCGGTCTGCGTATCGAGGGCCCCGCCGAGGAGGCGCTCGGGGCGCACCGCGGATGGATCGCCGCCGAGACACTGGCGGTGGACGTGGTGGACGGGGCTGCACCGGGTGCGACGTTCGAGCAGACCTTCGAGATCGACGGCGCCGTGGTCGGCGTCAGCCTCCGGGGGGCCTGACCGGAACCGGCGGGACCGGCTCCGGCGACCGGTTCGCCTAGTCCTCGCCCCAGAAGAGCTCGCGCAGGGAGCGTTCGCGCCGTTCGCTCGCGGGTGCCCCCTCGGTCGAGAAGACCGGCTCGGTCCCGGACTCGACCACGATCGGCGGGGACGCCTCGGGAGCGAGGTCCTCGTCCTCCGGGGATCCGATCTCGACCGGCGGCTCGCTCGCCTGGAGCCGCTCGCGGATCTCGGCGGCCGAGGCCGGCTCGAGGTCCGCAGGTTGCACGACCGCGGGCATCGCGGCCGCACTCGCGGCCGTGCCTCGCTCGCCAGTCCGCTCGGGCTCCGCCTCGGAACGAGCCTCCGGGACGGACGAGACCGGCGCGGCGGGCCGCGGCGCCTCGGACGAGGCCGATGCCTCCGCGCGCTCCCGGATCGCCATCACCATCTGCTTGATCTCTTCGGCGTGCGTCTGCACCAGCCCGCCGAGGCTCTGCAGGAACTCACGCTCCTTGTTCAGGAACGGGGCCACCGCGCCACGGGCGTCGCCCGAGCCTGCACCGGCGGCCCGGATCCCCGCCGCCTGCTCCTGGGCCCGCCGGACGATCTCGTCGGCCTCCGCGCGGGCGCGGGCCACGATGGCGTCCGCGTCACCGGTCGAGGCTGCGGCGGCCGCCAGGGGCAGCCCTGAGCCCGACCTCGCGGCCTCGAGCTCCTCGCGGTACGAGGACAGGCCCTCGGTGATCCGGTCCAGGAACGCGTCGACGTCGCGCTCGTTGTACCCCCGGAACGCCAGGCGGAACTCCACCTGCTGCACCTCTTCGGGCGTGATCCGGGCGTCGCCGGTCGCCGGCGCGTCCTCCGATCCCTTCTTCCTCCGCATGCAGCCTTCCCCCTCCGTCAGCAGTTCAGCGCGGTCCGCAGGACCGCAAGGATAACGAACGCGATGAGGATGGAAAGGTCCAGCCCGACGCCACCGGCCCGGATCGGGGGGATCAGCGCCCGGAGGGGCCGCAGGATGGGTTCGGTGACGTCATCGAGCAGGTCCAAGATCGTCCGCAGCGGCCCCGAATACGGAGGGCGGAACCCGAACATGAACGCCCACGAGATGATCACGCGGACGAACAACAAGATCGTGTAGACCGTCAGGACGACGCACAGGAGACTGAGCAGCGCGTTCTCGGCGGCGGTCATCGCGGACGGGTCGAACGATCGAGCGGCGTCAGAACTGGTTGTAGAGGTCGCCGCCGGCGATGCGCTCGCGGTCCTCGGCGGAGACGTCCACGTTGGCGGGCGTCAACAGATAGACGCGGTTGGCCACCATCTCGATCTTGCCGTCGAGCCCGTAGACGAGACCGGAGGCGAAGTCGACGAGCCGCCGCGCGATCGTGTCGTCGGTGCTCTGCAGGTTCATGATGACCGGGATCCCGTTCTTGAAGCGGTCGGCGATGTCGCGCGCCTCGTTGAACCGGCGCGGCTCCGACTTATGGATCGACCCCGCGGTCGCGGGGCGGCTCGACGGGATGGTGCGCACGATCCCCTCGTGCTCGGGCTCGAGCTCCACCTCGCGAACGGTCTGCAGTCGCTGGAAGCGACGGACCTCGGCGGTCTCGGGGGCGGCCCCGACCTCGTCGAGCTCCACGAACTCATCGTCCTCGACGAGGCCGAGATAGGTGAGCGTCTTCTTCCACACGCCTGGCATCACGTCCTCCCTGGTTCTTCCGGGCGCCGTGCCCCGAACAAGGCGGTGCCGATCCGGACCATCGTAGCGCCTTCCTCCACCGCAACCGGGTAATCGAGCGACATTCCCATCGAGAGCTCCCTCGCCTCGGGATGGTGTTCGGCCACCCCATCCCGGAGCTCTCGGAGCCGCCGGAAGAACGGGCGCGAATCCTCCGCGACGGACGGCATCGGGGGCAGGGTCATCAGACCGACCAGGTCGACGCCCTCGGTCTGCGCCACCTCGTCCGCGGCGGCCTCGAGCGCATCGGGCGCCACGCCCGTCCGCTCCCCCGTGAAGTCCACCTCGATCAACACGGGGATCGAACGGTCCATCCCGGCCGCGCGGCGTCCGAGACGTTCGGTCGCCCGACCGGGAGTGACGGTCTCGACGACGTCGGCGAGCTCGGCGACGTGGTGCGCCGAGTGGCTCTGCAGCGTCCCGATGAAGTGCCACACGATCCCGTCCACGCGACCACGCTTGGCACGGAGCTCCTGCACGTAGTTCTCCCCCACCTCCCGGACGCCGGCATCGCGCACCCGTTCGATCGCGTGCGGTTCGACGGTCTTGGCCGCGGCCACGATGCGGACCCCGCCGGGGTCTCGGCCCGAGCGCTCGCACGCGCCGGCGATCTGCTCGCGGATCGACGCCAGGTTGGCGGCCAGGACGTCCGAGGTCGGGGAAGCGGCCACGTCACGCAAGGTAACAGAAGCCCACAGCGAAGGACAGGAGGCACATCAAGAACATCAGCACCAGGGTGGCCGGTGGGGTTCGTTCATCTCCCAGACGTGGAAAGGGGGCGGGACCCGGGCCCCAGAGGCGGGGGAAGGGCGCCTCTGGCCGCTCGAAAACGATCCCGCCCCCACGGTGCGGGGCGAACGTTCCGCCCTTAACTCTTCAGCTCTTCAAGAAGTCCGGGATGTCGAGATCCTCCTCCGCGTCGAAGCCGACCCCTTCCTGCGCGGGCTTGAAGATCTCGTCCTCGTCCTCGACCAGGATGGACGGCATCGGCATGACGTCGTCCTCGTCCTCCAGAGGTGCGGAGGCCGGCACGGTTTCGAGCGGCGCCGCGAGGGGCTCCGGCTCCTCGAGCAGACTGGACAGCCGGTTCTCGGCGAAACGGGACGTGGTGGGCGCGGCCAGGACCTTGTCGAACCCCGCCGCGATCACCGTCACGCGAACTTCCTCGCCGAGGGCATCGTCGATCACGGCGCCGAAGATGATGTTCGCGTCCGGGTGCGCGACCCGGGTGATCGTGTCCGCCGCCTTGTTCACCTCGTGCAGCGTGAGGCCCGTCGGACCCGCGACCGAGAGCAGCAACCCGCGCGCCCCTTCGATCGAGGACTCGAGCAGCGGCGACGAGATCGCCGACCGTGCGGCCTCCTCGGCGCGGTCCTCCCCTGAGCCGTGGCCGATCCCCATCAACGCGGATCCCGCACCCGTCATCACCGAGCGGACGTCGGCGAAGTCGAGGTTGATCAGACCGGGCGTCGTGATGAGCGACGTGATGCCGTCGACGCCCTGATACAGGACCTGGTCCGCGGTACGGAACGCGTCGATCATCGGGGTGCTCGGGTCAGAGACCTGGAGCAGACGATCGTTCGGCACGACGATCAACGTGTCGACGGCCTTCTTCAGCTCGGTGATCCCGAGGTCCGCCTGCGTCGCACGGAGACGACCCTCGAACCCGAACGGCCGCGTCACGACCCCGATCGTCAGCGCGTCGAGCCCGCGGGCGATCTCGGCCACGATGGGTGCGCCACCGGTCCCGGTGCCGCCGCCCTCGCCCGCCGTGACGAACACCATGTCGGCACCCTTGAGGATCTCCTCGATCTCGTCGCGGTGCTCCTCGACCGCGCGTCGACCGACCTCGGGGTCCGAACCCGCACCGAGCCCGCGCGTGGTCTCGCGGCCGATGTCGAGCTTGACCTCCGCGTCAGACATCAGCAGCGTCTGCGCGTCCGTGTTGACGGCGATGAACTCGACCCCCCGCAGACCACCTTCGATCATGCGGTTGACCGCGTTCACACCACCCCCGCCGATCCCGATCACCTTGATGACGGCGAGGTAGTTTTGAGGAGAATCCATCACCGAGACCTCCGCTCCCCGGGTGAAGCCCCCCGGTCTACCTGGGGAAACGCCGTTGTGTCTCCCGTAGAACTGAACCTCAACTGAACGTTGATTGTTATATCTACTTGACGTTGACTGCGCAACGCTACTATCTACGCCCTGGTCCGTCAATATCCACACCGGTCGCGTTAGTCGTGCGGGTAACAACCGTGGATCAGGCCGGATCGACGAACGTCGCTGCCGGCGCGAGGGCGGCGACCACCGAGAGCGTTCGCAGCGGTGTCCCCTGCGTTCGCGCCCACACGAGCATCCTGCCGATCGTCACCGCCTTGCGACGGGCATCGTCCGGCGTACCGAAGCTGACGGTCGGACCGTCGCGCAGACGGAGCTCGAGCGTCCCGTCGAGCAGGACCCGGACTCGGGCGACCCGCGCCCGCAGGGTCGGCGTCATCGCGCCGAGCACCCGTGCGGCACCCACCGGGCTGGGCCGGACACCCTCCACCGACCCCGCGCCACCGAGGTCGATCACCGGCAGGCCCCGCGGGACGGTGCCCGATCCGAGCGCGGTCCCGTCGGCCGCCATCAGCGACGTCAAGGCGCCCTCGGCCAGCGCGACCGGGGTGCGTTCGCGGACGGTGATCTCGACGTTCAGCGGGAACGTGACGCGGACGTCCGCATCGGCGATCCACGGCTCGGCCTCGAGTCGCCGCTCGGCCTCACCCTCGTCCAGCCAGAGCGCGTTGGTCGCGTCCGTGACGCCGGCGATCCGGACGACCTGCGGTCGATGCAGGTGGTCGTTGCCCGACACCTCGATCCCTCGGACGTCGAACGCCGACGAGCGCGACGCGGTGACCCCACCGATCACGAGCGCAACCGAACTTAGGGCGATCAGGGCGATGCGGCGACGGCCGCCGAGCGATCGGAACCACTCAGCGGGTCGCGAGGTCGAGATCCCCAAGCAGATGCACCTCCGGTTCGAGACGGACGCCCGATCGCTGGGCGACGAGGTCCTGGACCTCACGGATCAGTGACAGCACGTCGGCGGCGGTCGCCCCGTCCGACGCGACGATGAAGTTCGCGTGCTTCGTCGAGATCGAGGCCAGGCCGTTGCGGCGACCCTTGGCGCCCGCCTCCTCGATCAGGCGGGCGGCGTGGTCGCCCGGGGGGTTCTTGAACACGCTCCCGCAGTTGGGCTCCGCGAGCGGCTGCGTGCGCCGACGCCACTCGCGGGCCTCGTCCATCCGGGCTCGGATCTCGCCCGGGTCGCCCGCGGCGAGGAGGACGGTAGCGCCCACGATCACGGCGCCGGCCGGCAGGGCGGAGCGGCGGTACGCGAAGCCGGCGCGGTCCGCGCCCAGCCGCTGCGCGACGCCGTCCGCCAGCCCGAACACGTCGACGGACTCGACCACGTCCGCGAGCGATCCGCCGTGGGCGCCCGCATTCATCCGCACGGAACCTCCCAGCGAGGCCGGGATCGCCACGCCGAACTCCAGCCCCGAGAGCCCGTGGGCCAGCGCCACCCCGGCGAGCGCGGGCAGCGGCATCGCGCCGCCCGCGGTGAGCCGTTCGCCGTCGCGCGCCGACCACCGGTACCCGCGGCCCAGACGAAGCACGAGGCCGGGGAATCCATCGTCCGCGACGAGGACGTTCGAGCCCTTCCCGAGGACGGCGACCCGGATCCCCGTCTGCCGCACGGCCTCGGAGACCGCGACCAGGTCGGACTCGTTCTCGGGTTCGAGGAACAGGGCGGCCGGCCCGCCGATGCGGAAGGTGGTGAGCGCCGCGAGCTCGAACCGCGTGCGGACACGGTCGCCGCAGGCGGCGCGCAGGATCGCCTCCGCCCTCCCGACCGCGTCCGCCGGCGCCGTCACGAGGCCTCCTCGATCCGTTCGAGCGCGGCGTCGCCCAGCATCCAGACGTCGCCGCATCCCATCGTGAGGACCAGATCGCCGGGTCGCACCTCGCGCGCGAGGAACTCGACCACGTCGTTGCGGTGTGGCAGGTAGACGATCCGGCGGTCGCGCCCCGTCCGCGCGATCCCCTCGACGACCAGCTTGCCCGTCACCCCGGGGATCGGATCCTGCGCGGCCCCGTAGACATCGGTCACCACGATCACGTCGGCGCCGACGAGACTCGCCCCCAGCTCCCTCCACAGGGCCTGCGTCCTCGAGTAGCGGTGGGGCTGGAAGACCGCGAGCACTCGCCGGTGATCGGTTCGGCGAGCGACCCCCAAGGTGACCTCGAGCTCGGTGGGGACATGACCGTAGTCGTCGTAGAAATCGGCACCGCGCACCGAACCGCGCAGCTCGAACCGTCGGTGGACGCCGGCGAACCCGGCGAGCGCGGCGACCGCCACGTCGGCGGGGACGCCGACCGCCCTCGCGACCGCCACCGTCGCCGCGGCGTTCAGCAGGTTGTGCGCGCCGTCCACGGCCAGCCGGAGCTCGTGGGACCCTCCCTCCACGACCAGCGTCGCGGAGGCGCCGCCCGGACCGACCGAGTCGACGTCCAGCCGGACGTCGGCGTCCGGATGCGTGCCGTACGTCGTGACCGGCCGGTCCGCCGCGGCCACCGCGCGCATCGCGGATGGGTCGTCGGCACAGACGACGACGTGCTCGCACCGCTCGGCGAACGCGACGAACGCGCTCTCGATCTCCGCGAGCCCGCCGCTGTAGAAGTCGACGTGATCCAGCTCGACGTTGGTGACGACGCCGACCGCCGGACGGCCGAGCAGGAACGATCCGTCGCTCTCGTCCGCCTCGGTGACGAACAGGTCGCCCGCACCCGCGTGGGCGCCGCTGCCCGACTCGTTCAGGTCCCCGCCGATCACGTACGTCGGGTCGAGCCCCGCGCGTTCCAGGACCAGGGCGATCATCGCCGTGGTCGTCGTCTTGCCGTGCGTTCCCGCGACGGCGATCTCGCGACGGTCGGTCGCCGCGGCGGCCAGCGCCTGTGCCCTCGCCCACGTCGGGATCCCGCGGCGCCGCGCCTCGACGAGCTCGGGGTTGTCGTCGCGGATCGCGCTCGAGACCACGACCGCGTCGGCGTCGCCCAGGTTGGTCTCGGCGTGGCCCATGGCGACCGTGGCGCCGAGCGCGCGCAGCTCCTGGACGCCCTCCGAGTCCTTCAGGTCCGAACCCATCACCTCGACCCCGCGCGCGCGGAACAGCCGAGCGAGGTTCCGCATGCCGGCGCCGCCGATGCCGATCATGTGCACGCGCCGGATCGCGCCGAGATCGGGGACCTCGAGCGTCGGGATCGACCCCGGCGGCGGACGGTAGCCGCTCACCCGCCGTCCCTCGCCGCGACGACGGTACGCGCGAGCGCGTTCGCGGCGTCCGGCTTCGACCACGCGCGGGCTCGTTCGCCCATCGAACGCAGCCGCTCGTCGTCCGACAGCAGCCAGCCGATCCTGTCCGCGAGGACGCGCCCGTCGAGCTCGTCGTCGAGCAGCATCGTCGCGGCTCCCGCGCGCTGGAGCGCCCGGGCGTTCGCCTCCTGATGTCGGCCGGTGGCGTACGGGTACGGGATCAGCAGCGACGGGAGCCCGCTGACCGCGATCTCGGCGATCGTCGTCGCGCCGGCTCGAGCGACGACGGCATCGGCGACCGCGTAGGCGAGCTCCATCCGTTCGAGGAATCCCTGCACCCGCACGGTCACGGGTCCGCTCGACGGGAGCGCCGCGCGAACACCGTCGACGTGGGCGGGGCCGGTGAGCAGGAGCACCTGCAGGTCGGAGCGGTCCAGCACGCGGATCGCCTCGGCGAACGCACGGTTCACGTGGAGCGCTCCCTGGCTCCCACCGAACACGACGATCGTCCGCTTGGCGTCGTCCAGCTCGAGCTCGGCGCGCGCTTCCTTGGCCAGCCGCTCGCGGTCGATCGCGACGGCGAGGATGTCGGCCCGGACGGGGTTGCCGGTCAGGACGGTCCGCGCGCGCCGCGGGAGGGCCCGGCGGGCCTCGGCGAACGCCAGCGCCACCGTCCGCGCCGGGCGCGCGAAGGTCCGGTTCGCGAGCCCGGGGACCGCGTTCTGCTCGTGCAGGACCACGGGACGGCGCGAGCGCAGCGAGGCAAGGACGACCGGGACGCTCACGTACCCTCCCATCCCGACCACGACGTCGGCGGCTTCGACCAGGGGCCGGACGGCCTTGACGGATCGGACGGCCGCGACCGGCGCCGTGACCGCCTTGACCGAAACCCTGCGCTCGAGCGGCCGCGCCTCCACCGCCACGAGCTCGAACCCGGCCTCCGCCACCAGACGACCCTCCTGCCCGCCGGACGTGCCGGCGAAGCGCACCTCATGACCCATCGACACGAGCTCGTGGGCGAGCGCGATCGCCGGGAACACGTGTCCCGCCGTGCCGCCACCCGCGACGAGCACGTTCACCGTGGCGAACCTCCGGCGCCGGCCGGTGTTCGACGCGCGGGCGCTCGGCGCGTCGGCACGGGTCGGCTCCGACCTTGGGACGATGCCGGAGCACGTCGCGCGGGGACCCGGCGCGGTGGTTCCGGACGACCGGCGTTCGCGCGCGCCGGCGTGCGAGCGATGCTGACCAACACCCCGACCGCCGCGAGCGATACGACGAGCGAGGATCCCCCATAGGAAAGGAACGGGAGCGGAACGCCGGTGACCGGGAGCAGGCCCGTGACCGCACCGAGGTTGATCAACGTCTGCAGGCCGAACCACGACACGATCCCGGCGGCGAGCAGCCGCCCGAACACGTCCTTCGCGTTGGCTGCGATCCTGATGCCGGCGAAGATCAGGGCACCGAACGCGACGAGCACCACGATCTCGCCGAGCAACCCGAGCTCCTCGCCCAGGATCGAGAAGATGAAGTCGGTGTGCGCGTTCGGGACGTACTGCCACTTCTGGCGGGAGGCGCCGAGCCCGACGCCGAACCATCCTCCCGAACCGAGCGCATAGAGCGACTGCGCGAGCTGGTACCCGGTGTTCTTCACATCGGCCCAGGGGTGCAGGAACGCGAGGAACCGGACGCGCCGATAGTCGGCGCTCATGATCAGACCCGCGCCGATCAGCGCGCCGACCACGCTCGCGAACGTGAGGTAGCGGAGCCGCACGCCGGCCGCGAAGGCGAGCGCGAACATCGTCACCGCCAAGATCACCGTGGTGCCGAGGTCTGGCTGCATCATCACCAGCCCGCACACGAGCACCGAGATCGGCAGGAGCGGGACGGCGAGCTGACGGAGGTCGTCCCGCTTGGTCCAGTTCCGCGCCAGGGTCGCGGCGGCGAACACGATCAGGGAGAGCTTCGCGAGCTCGGACGGCTGCACCGTGACGGGCCCGATCCGGAACCATCGCGAGGAACCGTAGGCCTCGATGCCGTGCGCGGGGACCAGCACCAGGATGAGCATCGCCATCGTCACGAGCAGGAACGGGCCGGCGAGCCGCTTCCACGCGTCGTACCGCATCCGAGAGGTCAGGAGCAGCGCGAGGACGCCCACGACCGCGTACGCGGCCTGTCGCTGCACGAACAGGAAGCTGTCGCCGTACTCGGCGAACGCCGTGACCGAGCTCGCCGACAGGACCATCACGAGCCCCGACCCGACGAGGAACGCCGTCGAGCCCAGCAGCAACGCGAGGGTCCGACGCGTTCGAAGGTCGGTCCGCGCCCGGGTGCTCGGGCGTTCGTCCGGCCGGACCAGCCGCAGGGCCCGCGGCCGGGGGGAGGCGGCGCCGACGCTGCTCACGTTCGGGCGTCCTGCTTCTCGAGCGCCCGGGCGGCGGCGGCGAAGCGGTCGCCGCGCTCCGCGTAGTCGCGGAACATGTCCCAGCTCGCGCAGGCGGGGGCGAGCAGCACCGTTCCGCCGGCGGATGCCATCGCGAACGCGAGCCTCGTCGCCTCCTCGATCGATCCCGCGTCCCGAACCGGGACCCGGCCCTCGAAGACCGCGCGAACCTCTGCCGCGGAGCTCCCGATCGCGATCACGCCGGCGAGGCGAGGCGCGAGCGAAGCGAGCGGGGACAGGTCGATGCCCTTGGCGTCGCCGCCCGCGATCAGGACGACCCCGTCGGCCTCGCCGACGGCGGCGATCGTCGCGTGCGGGTTCGTCGCCTTCGAGTTGTCGACGAACCGAACCTCGTCGACGGTGGCGACCGATTCGCCCCGGTGGTGTTCGGGCGCGAACGACGCGATGCCTTCCACGATCGCGTCGTCGCCGACCCCGAACGCGTGGGCCGCGGTGGCGGCGGCCGCGGCATCGGCGCGCATCGCCGGCGTGTCGACCGCGAGCGCACCCAGATCGGCGTCGCTCCACCCCGCGGTCAGCCGGCCGTCGCGGAACCCCGCTCCATCGTCCGTCGGCTCGCCGACGGTGAACCACCGCACCTCGCAGGGGGCCGAACGCGAGATCGCGGCGGCCGCCTCGTCGTCCAGGTTCCCGACGTGGACGTCGCCCGCACCTTGGAGCGCGAAGACCCGCGCCTTGGCCGCCGCGTACGCGTCGAACGACCCGTGCCAGTCGAGGTGGTCCTGCGCGAGGTTGAGCAGCACCGAGACCCTCGGGTGGAACGACGTCTGCGTCGCGAGCTGGAAGGAGGACACCTCGACGACGAGCGCGTCGTGCGGCTCCCGGGCCGCGGTCGGGAACGGCCGCCCGATGTTGCCGCAGGCCACGGCGTCCAGGCCGGCCGCGCGCAGACACGCCGCGAGCATCCCGGTCGTGGTCGTCTTGCCGTTCGTCCCGGTTACCGCCAGGTAGGGCGCGCCGGCGAGCCGGGCGCCGAGCTCCATCTCGCCCCACACGGGGATGCCCCGCTCGCGGGCCCAGATCAGGATCTCGGCGCGCGGCGGTACCCCCGGGCTCGAGACGACCAGCGTCGCGCCGTCGAGGTGACCGGGGGCGTGGCCGCCTTCGAGCACCTCGATCCCCTCGGCGCGGAGCTCCGCGAGACCGGGACCGGCGGTGGCGGACTCGCTCACCCGGACGGTCGCGCCCTCCGCGAGCAGGACCCGCGCCGCCGCCGAGCCGGCTACACCGGAGCCGACCACGACCGCGCGCTCGCCCTCGAACGCACCCATCACTCGAGCCCCAGTCCGCCGCGGCTCACGAAGTCCGTATAGAACAGTCCGAGACCCACGGCGACGCACAGACCCGTCACGATCCAGAACCGCACGATCACCGTGAACTCGGGCCACCCGGCGAGCTCGAAATGGTGATGGATCGGCGACATGCGGAAGATCCGCCGCTTGAACCCGCGGAACGCGATCACCTGGGCGATCACCGATGCGGTCTCGATCACGAACAACCCACCCAGCACGACGAGCAGCAGCTGCGTGCTCGTCACGATCGCGAGCGCGCCCATCAGCCCGCCGAGGGCCAGCGAACCCGTATCGCCCATGAAGATCCGAGCCGGGGCGGCGTTCCACCACAGGAACCCCGCCGTCGCCCCGACCCCGGCGCCCGCGACGATCGCGAGGTCGAGCGCGGCGTTCACGTCGATCGGATAGCAGGCCGCGCTCGGGATCAGCTCGCAGGTGTGACGGAACTGCCAGAACGCGATGAAGACGAAGGCCGAGAGCACCAGGATCGACGCGCCGGAGGCCAGGCCGTCGAGCCCGTCGGTCAGGTTCACGGCGTTCGAGGACGCCGCGAGGATCACGAACACCCACAGGTAGAACAGGAGCCCGAGCTCGACACCGGTGGCGCGGATGAAGGTCAGCTCGGTGGGCACCCCCGCCGCCCGGACGGCCACGATCCCGAAGATCAGGGCCACCACAGCCTGCCCGACCATCTTCGCGGTCTTCGACAGCCCGAGCGAGCGGCGGCGGCGGACCTTGATGAAGTCGTCGATGAACCCGAGCACGCCGAGCAGCACCGTCGCCAGCAGCACCGAGAGCCCGGCTGCGGTCACGGTCGTGAACACGATGCGCGTCGCGACGTAGCCCGCGACGATCCCCGCGATGATCACGGTGCCGCCCATCGTCGGCGTGCCCATCTTCTCCAGGTGGGTGTGCGGGCCGTCCTCCCGGATCCGCTGGCCCCACCCCCACAGGCGGAAGAGGCGGATCGCGATCGGCGTCCCGAGCAACGTCACCGAGAGCCCCACCGCGGCGGCGATCAGGATCTGCCTCACGGGCGCACCTCGTCGTGGTCGCGGGTCATCGAAGGGCCTCCGCCACGCGTTCGAGACCCGCGACCCGGGACCCCTTCGCGAGCACGACGTCGCCGGGCCTCGCCCATGCGCGGACGTCGGCCGCGGCCTGCGACGGCTCGTCGTACGACGCGACGTCCTCGGGCAACTGGCCCTCGCGGATCGCCGCGCGGGCGATCGTCCGAGCCTCATCCCCGACGGTGATCAGCCGCTCGACGCCGATCCGGACGACCAGCTCCCCAAGCCGCTCGTGCTCCTCGAACGAGACCGGCCCGAGCTCGGCCATGTGTCCGAGCACCGCGACCAGACGCCCACCTTTCGCCATCCAGCGAGCCGACTTCAGCGCGGCCGCCATCGACTCGGGGTTCGCGTTGTACGCGTCGTTCACGACCACGATCCCCGAGGCTCCCGTGAACGTCTCCATACGCCAGCGCGTGACACCGGCGCCCTTGAGCGCCGTCGCGCACTCGGCGAGCGTGACGCCGGCCCACCGGCCGACCGCCGCGGCGGCGAGGGCGTTCGACACCATGTGCTCGCCCGGGACGGCGAGCTCCACGGGCTCGCGTTCGCCGGCCGAGCTGAGGGTGAAGGCCGCCCGCGCGTCGGGACCCAGCTCGACGTCATCGGCCCGCACATCGGCGCCGGGATCCAGACCGAACGTGATCACGTCCGCCTCGGTGCCCTCGGCGTACGCGCGCGCGACCGGGTCGTCCGCGTTCACGATGGCCGTGCCATCGGCGCCGAGCCACTCGACCGGTTCGGCCCCCGCTCGGACGATCGCGTCCCACGACCCGAAGATCCCCAGGTGCGCCGTCCCGACGTTCGTCACGACGACCGCGTCGGGCCGCGCCACATCGCAGAGCAGCCGGACGTCCCCCTCCCGGCGCGCGCCCATCTCGGCCACCACGATCTCGACACCGGGTTCGGCGCCGAGCAGCGTCATCGGAAGCCCGACTTCGTTGTTGAACGACGCGGGGCTGGCGTGGGTCCGCAGACGCGTGCCGACCACCGCGGCGGCGAGATCCTTGGCGGATGTCTTGCCGTTCGATCCCGTGATCGCGACGACGCGGGCGTCCGTCATGCGGTCGCGTTCGTCGGCCGCGAGGTCGAGCAGCGCCCGGCCGGTAGCCGGAACCTCGATCACGGTCCCCTCGACCCCCGGTCGATGCACGAGCGCGGCCACCGCCCCCCGCGCGAACGCATCCTCGACGAACGCGTGACCGTCCGCGCGCGCGCCTTCGATCGCGACGAACAGGCTGCCCGGCGCGACCGCGCGGGAATCCGTCTCCACCGACGACACGACGGCGTCCGGTCCGCGGAGCGCCCCGCGCACGGCGGACGCGATCTGGGAGAGCGGGCGTTCGATCACGGGACCGTCCCGAGCGGGCGCGTCGCCTTCCCGATCGATCGCAGCTCGTCCGCGGCGACGGCGCGGTCGTCGAACGCGATCGTCCGGTCCCCGAGCTCCTGGTAGGTCTCGTGCCCCTTGCCGGCGATGACGACGACGTCGCCGGACGACGCCTCTTCCATCGCGAGCCGGATCGCCGCGCGCCGGTCCGGCTCGACGACGAAGCGCCCGCCGCCCTGCTCGGCGCCGGGCGTGATCTCGGCGATGATCGCGAGCGGGTCCTCGCTCCGAGGGTTGTCGCTCGTGACGATCGCGAGGTCGGCGTTCGCCGTCGCCGCGCGACCCATGAGCGGGCGCTTGGCCCGGTCGCGATCCCCGCCGGCTCCGAGCACCACGATCAGCCGGCCCTGCGTGAGCGACCGGGCCGCTCGCAGCACGTTCTCGACGCTGTCGGGCGTGTGGGCGTAGTCGACCATCACGAGGAACCCCTGCCCCACCTCGACCGCCTCGACGCGGCCGGGGACACCGCGCACGGACGAGATCGCGTCGGCCGCGACGCGGCCGTCGATCCCCAGCGACCGGGCGGTCGCGAACGCGGCCAGGGCGTTCTCCACGTTGAACGACCCGCGCAGCGCCGAGCGGATCGGCACGCCGTCGGCGAGGAAGGCGATCCCCTCGGCCGTCGACTCGACCTCGGTGGCGCGCACGTCGGCGTCGGGCGCGAGCCCGAACGTGATCGTCGGCAGGCCGGAGGCCGCCAGGCTTCGACCGTGTTCGTCATCGAGGTTCACGACGGCGCTATCGCTCATCGCCGGTGTGAACAGCCGCGCCTTGGCGAGGAAGTACTCCTGCATCGACGGGTGGTAGTCCAGATGATCCTGCGTGAGGTTGGTGAACACCGCCACCGAGTACCGGATGCCGTCGACGCGGTGTTGATCGAGCCCGTGCGAGGAGACTTCCATCGCGACGGCGGTCACGCCCTCGTCGGCCATCCCGGCGATGAGGCGCTGCAGATCGGGCGCCTCGGGCGTCGTCCGCGGGAACGGCTCGGGCCGACCGTCGATCCGGATGCCGGTAGTGCCGATGACCCCCGGGGTCCGTCCGTCCGCTCGGAAGATCGCCTCGAGCAGGAACGTGGTCGTGGTCTTCCCGTTCGTGCCGGTCACGCCGACGACCGTCATCGCGTCGGCAGGCCGCCCGTAGAACGCCGCAGAGATCGGCCCCATCGCCGCGCGGACATCCGGCACGTCGACCTGGGGCACGTCCAGGTCCAGCCGGCGGTCGACTACGATGGCCGTCGCCCCGCGCGAGACCGCGTCGCCCGCGAAGGTATGGCCGTCGGCCGAGCTCCCGGGCACGCAGAAGAACAGGGCGCCCGGCCGCGCGTCGTCCGAGCGGTAGCAGACGCTCGAGACGAGCACGTCGCCGTCACCTCGGAGCTCGGCCCCAGGGACGTCACGGACGAGGTCGCCGAGCGTTCGGGGGTGGGGAGGGACCACGGCTCCTGAGCCTATCGCCTGCGTGGCGGCGCCCTCCCCCGTGCGGACGTTCATCCGACCGGCAGGGCATGCGGAGGCAGGGGGACCCGGTCGGCGGGCGCGATGCCGAGGCGGGCGATAGCGGCGAGCGCGACGCGCTTGAACAGCGGGGCGGCAGCCACCCCGCCGTACACGGCCGCCGGGCGATCGAGGATCGCCGCCACGACGACCTTGGGATCACCAGCGGGGAGGTAGCCGATGAACGACGCGATGTACTGGCCCTCGAGGTAGCCCGAGCCGTCGCCGGTGGGGATCCGAGCGGTCCCGGTCTTCCCCGCGACCTGGTACCCGAGGATCTGCGCGTTCGTTCCGGTGCCGTCCTCGACGGCGTACGCCAGCATCCGCGTGACCATGCTCGCGGTCTCGGCCGAGACGACGCGCCGCGTCGGGGCGAGCGCGTGCTCGTCGAGGGTGCCGTCGGGGCCGACCGTCCCCCGTACCAACGTGGGCTGGACCCAGCGGCCGTCGTTGGCGATCGTCGAGTACACCGAGACCATCTGGAGAGGGGTCGCCGCGATGCCCTGGCCGTACGCCATCGTCGCGAGGTTCGTGTCGCTCCACTGGTCGAGCGGGAGCATGATCCCGTTCGATTCCCCCGGGAAACCCACACCGGTCGCGTGCCCGAGCCCGAACCGCGCGAGGTACGTCGCGAGCGCCGGGGCGCCCAGACGGTTCGCGACCATGACGGCGCCGATGTTGCTCGACTCGGCGACGATGTCACCGAGGGTCATCTGCATCGCGCCGTGCGGATCCGAGTCGTGGATCACGTAGTCGCCGACCCGCATCGTCCACGGCACCGTCAGCCGGGTCCCGAGCGGGATCGCCCGCTCCTGGATCGCGGCCGCCGCGGTGATGATCTTGTTGGTGGAGCCCGGTTCGTAGGCGTCGGTAACGGCGCGGTTGCGGAACGTCGCGCTCGGCGCGTCCTCGAACGCGTTCGGGTCGAACCACGGGTAGCTCACCATCGCCAGGATCTCGCCTGTCCGGGGGTCCATCACGATCACGGTCCCCCCGCGGGCGCCCTGCTCCTGCACCGCCTGCTCGAGCGCCGCCTGCGCCTGGAACTGCAGGTCGCGGTCGATCGTCGTGACGACCGAGGCTCCGGCGATCGGCGCAAGCTCCTCGTCGACCCCGCCCACGATCGCCTGGCCCGAAAGACCGAGCTCGTGCGTCTGCTCCCCCGGCGTGCCCGCCAGCACGTCCTGGTACCCGAGCTCGAGCCCGGCCAGACCGACGCCATCGGTGCCCACGAACCCGAGCACCTGGGACGCGAGCGGACCCGCAGGGTAGGAGCGCCTCGAGGTGGGCAGCAGGCCGATGCCGGGGAGGTCGAGCCGTTGGATCCGGTCGGAGGCATCGCGACCCAGCTGCCGGGCGAGGTAGACGAACGTACCGCCGGAGGTCATCGCGTGGACGAGGTCCGGCACGCCGATCCCGAGCAGCGGCGACAGGCGCGTGGCCGTCCCCCACGGGTCGTCGACGAGACGTGGATCCGCGTACACGTCGTCGGCCGGCGTCGACAGCGCCAGCCGCGCGCCGTTGCGGTCGAGGATCTGTCCGCGCTGTGCCGGCAGGTCGATCGTCCGCACGCGCTGGTCGAACGCGCGGTCCTGCAACTCCTGCGCCTGGCTCACCTGCAGGACCGCGAGCCGCACGGAGATCGCCCCGAAGGCGAACGTCATCAGCGCGAACAGTGCGACGAGCCGACCCGCTGGCGGGCGGCTCACGTGGGTGGGTCGCCCTTCGCTCCCGGGCCCCTCGTCGCCTGGGGGTCCGTCGTCGTCGAGGAAGAAGTGTCCGCTCCGGTCGTCTCCGCCGGGCCAGAACCCGGCGCGTGGAGGATCCGGATGTCGTCGGGGAGACGCATGCCGTGCCGGCTGGCCCAGGCGGAGATCCGGCCCGGAGCGGACAGGGAGGCCTGCTCGCGCACCAGCTCGAGGTGATCCTCAGAGAGCTCCTCGAGGTGGCGTTCCGCCTCGCCGATGCGGAACGACGTCTGGGCGAGCAGGACGTTCACGACCACGATGCCGAAGACCATCGACCCCACCACGGTCGAGGCCAACAACACGAACCCGATCGAGCGGCGGCGGCGGCGTCCCGGGCGGCGAGCCGTCGCAGGCCGCCGCCGTGCGGGGGCGACCGGCTGCGTTCGCCGTCGCGCGGGGGTCGGGCGCGCGGGGCGCGCGCGGGAACGCGGAGGTGTTCGGCGCTCGGGTTCGAGCCTGCGCGCGGGCTGGCTCACGCGGCACGGCTCCGTTCGGCGGCGCGGAGCTTCGCGCTGCGCGACCTCGGGTTGCTCGCGGCCTCGGCCGCCGTCGGCGTGAGCGGCTTCTTGGTCAGGGCCTGCAGGTCCTCGGCGCCGATCACGAAACGCTTGACGATGCGGTCCTCCAGCGAGTGGTACGAGATCACGACCACGCGGCCACCGGGAGCGAGGATCTCGACCGCTCGAGGCAATGACGCGGTCAGCTCCTCCAGCTCCCGGTTGACCGCGATGCGGAGCGCCTGGAACGTCCGGCGTGCGGGGTGGGGGCCGCCCCGTCGCGCCCCCAGCGCGCTCGCGACCACACCCGCGAGCTCGTCGGTGGTCTCGATCGGCGACCGGGACCTCGCCCGCACGATCGCCGCAGCGACCCGGCGCGAGCGTCGCTCCTCGCCGTACTCGAACACGATCCGCGCGAGCTCCTCCTCCGGCGCCGTGTTCACGATGTCCATCGCACGCTCGCCGTCGGGGCCCATCCGCATGTCGAGCGGCCCGTCCGCGCGGTAGGAGAACCCCCGCTCGGGGCGGTCGAGCTGCATCGAGCTCACGCCGAGGTCGTACAGGACGCCGTCGACCCGGTTCTCCGCGGGCAGCTGTGAGAACCGGGTCCGCACGGCGATGAAACGCTCACCGAACCGTTCCAGTCGGGAGCCGGCGAGCGCGATCGCTTCGGGATCGCGGTCGACGCCGATCAGCCGCTCGACGCCGGCGTCCAGCAGCGCCTCCGCGTGACCGCCTGCACCGAGGGTCGCGTCGATCACGGTCGTGGCCCCGCCGAGGAAGCGCAGCACCTCGTCGACCATGACCGGCTCGTGGCCGCGTTCCGCCACCCCGCCCTCATCCCAGCAGGTGGGCCGTGAGCAGCCCGAGTCCCAGGAACGTGGCCGCCGTCACGGCGGTCATCACGATCAACGACAGG
This sequence comes from uncultured Actinomycetes bacterium, assembly GCA_963823255.1. Taxonomy (GTDB): domain Bacteria; phylum Actinomycetota; class UBA4738; order UBA4738; family HRBIN12; genus DASSJM01. The sequence continues at coordinate 150,725 of CAWGKU010000001.1, read as the reverse complement.
CTCTGGCGGAGCTCACCCCGCAGCGCTCCCTTGTTCATAGGCTTCCCCTCATCCCTTGGCCCTCATCCCTTGGCTCCCGGTGCGAGCGTTCCCGCCTGGTAAGCGCCGGCGTGGGCCGTCTCGTAGCGCTCGTGCGCGGTCCGGTCCCAGATCTCCATCCGGTCCGAGACGCCGAGCACGACGGCCTCCTTGCCGATCCCGACCTCGTGCCGCAGGCGCTGGGGCACCAGCAGGCGCCCCTGCCCGTCGAGCGTCACCGATTCGGCCTTGCCGAAGAACATCCGTGCGTAGGCGCGACCCTCGGTGTCGGAGAGGGGGAGGTCGCGGATCTCGGCCGCCCGAGCCGTCCACTCGGCCCTGGGGAAGCAGAAGAGGCACCCGTCCTGCCCGAGCGTCAGGACGGCCCCGTCGGCGAACGCCTCACGGAACCGTCCGGGCAGGCTGATGCGCCCCTTCGGGTCGAGCTGATAGCTATGCGTGCCGAGCAGTTCGGCCACGCGTCCTCCCCTTCTCCTCCACTACCGACCACCTTTATTCCACTGTCACTCCACCACGTCAAGGGTTCGGCGTGAAATGAGTCAACGACAGTGGACATGGGTCAACCGTTGAGGCGACGGGAGGGAGCGAAGACCCGAGTTCGGCGAGCTAGAGGTACGGCTCCCACTCGGGTTCCAGGCGCCCGATCGACAGGCGGAACCCGTCCTTGGGGGGGACCGGCCGGCGCGCGAGGCGCAGGCCGACGTCCTCGATCAGCCGGTTCTCCTTGCGCGAGTTGCACCGCCGGCAGGCCGCCACCACGTTGTCCCACGAGTGCGCGCCGCCGCGCGACCGGGGCACGACATGGTCCAGGTTCTCGGCGGTCGCGCCGCAGTACTGGCAGGTCCACTCGTCGCGCGCGAACACGGCCCGGCGGGTGAGCGGCGCGTGCGAGCGATGGGGGATCTTCACGAAGGCCCGCAGGCGCAGGACCGAGGGCGCGTCGACGTGCAGGTGCTCGGATCGGAAGACCTGTCCGTTGGAGACCAGGACCTCGGCCTTCTCTTTCAGCACCAGGATCACGGCCCGTCTCGCAGCCACCACCGCGAGTGGCTGGTGCGACGCGTTGAGCACGAGTGCTCGTCCCACGGCGCGAGTATACGGGGCGTCTCGGGGCGCGCAGGACCCGGAGATGCTTGCAACGGCCGAATCCCAGGGTTGTAATCCGCGCGGAGGCGGCGGAGGGCCGCGCTCGAAGGACGCCTGGAAGAGCGAACAAGGGGCCGCGCGGGGCGTCCGGCAGCGGGTGCGCCGCTGCCGCCTCCATCCCTTCCCTCGCCTCGGCCCGACGAGCGTTCGCCTGGGCAGGATGCCGCAGGAACCCGGGGCCTATCCTTGACGTACTCCTGAGTAAGATGGTCCGGCGTCGATCCCCGGAGGTGCAGTTGGAGGCTCGAGAGCCCACGCTCGATTGGCAGCGATTCGCGGAGAGTTTCCGCGTCATCGAGCAGAACGTCGAGAAGGTGGTCCAGGGCAAGCAGCCGGAGATCCGGCTGGCGCTCGCCGCCCTCGTGGCCGAGGGGCACCTCCTGATCGAGGACGTCCCCGGTGTCGGCAAGACGATGCTGGCCAAGGCGATCGCCCGCTCGATCGACTGCTCGTTCCGCCGGATCCAGTTCACGCCCGACCTGCTGCCCACCGACGTCACCGGCGTCAACGTCTTCAACCAGGAGCGCGGGGACTTCGAGTTCAAGCCCGGCGCGATCTTCGCGAACATCGTCCTCGGGGACGAGATCAACCGCGCGAGCCCCAAGACCCAGTCGGCACTCCTCGAGTGCATGGAGGAACGCCAGATCACGGTCGACACCGAGACCTACCAGCTCGGGACGCCGTTCATGGTGATCGCGACGCAGAACCCGATCGAGCACGAGGGGACCTACCCGCTGCCCGAGGCGCAGCTCGACCGCTTCATGATGCGGATCGGGATCGGGTACCCCTCGAGCGAGGTCGAGGCCGAGATCCTCGCGACGCACGGCGTGCGTTCGACGCTTCCGGACATCGGACCGGTCGCCGACGCCCTGTCCGTGCGGGAGATGATCGAGCAGTCGCGGCAGGTGCACGTCTCCCCCGCGCGTCCGTCGCTACATCGTCGACCTGGTCGGAGGGGACGCGTCGTCACCCGGACGTCTACCTGGGTGCCAGCCCGCGGGCCTCGATCATGCTGCTCCGCGCCTCCCGAGCGCTCGCGGCCGCCGACGAGCGCGACTACGTGATCCCCGACGACGTGAAGTCGCTCGTGACGCCGGTGCTCGCGCACCGCGTGATCGTGACGGCGGACGCCGTCATGGGCGGGCGCAGCGCCCAGGCCGTGCTGCAGGACCTCGCCGCCGAGGTGGCGGTACCCGTCATCGGGAACGCCTGACATGCCCTCGGGCCGGGGGGTCCTGGTCTTCGGGGCCGGGGTCGCTCTCTGGGTGGCCGCCCGCATGCTCGGATCGCCGACCCTGCACATGATCTCGGTCGGGGTCGTCCTGCTCCCGTTCGCCGCGGCCCTGTTCGCGCGCTGGAGCCGGCAGCGTCTGCGGATCCGCCGACGCCTCTCGGACACGCGGGTGCAGCCCGGCCAGCGGGTGCACGTCGAGCTCGAGATCGAGAACCAGTCCCCCGCCCAGACCTCGTTCCTCCTGGTCGAGGACCGCCTCCCGCCGCAGCTCGGCCGCTCCGCGCGGCTGGTGGTCGCCTCGATGCCCGCCCGCGGGCGGCAACGGGTCCGGTACACGATCGCGCCGCACCAGCGCGGTCGCTACGCCCTGGGGCCGCTCACCGCGGATCTGTCCGACCCGTTCGCGCTCACGAAGATGCGGGTCGAGTTCGACGAGCGTGACGAGCTGGTCGTCGCCCCCGAGGTCGAGGCTGCTGGGCAGCGGGCCGGACTCGCCGTTCGGCATGACGAGCGGGCTGGCGCTGGCCAAGCACCTGTTCCGCACCGGCGACGAGTTCTACACGATGCGGCCCTACGTCGAGGGCGACGACCTGCGCCGGATCCACTGGCCGAGCGTGGCCCGCAGCGGCGAGCTGATGATCCGCCAGGACGAGTCCACCCGGCGCTCGACCGCGGTCCTGTTCGTCGACACCCGGGACACCACCGTCGGTCAGACCCACACGCCGTGTTTCGAGAAGGTGATCTCGGGAGCGGCGTCGCTCGGGATCCTGCTGATGCGCTACGGGTTCTCCGTCAAGCTCGCCACGACGCAGATGCCGCCGCAGCGCGTCGCGGAGGAGAGCCTGCTCGACGCGCTCGCGGGGATGACCCACCACTCCTCCCGAGCCCTGTCGACCGGTCTCACGCGCCTGCGGATGGTGGCCGCGAGCGACACGACCCTGGTCGTGGTCGGCGCGCCGCCGGCACCGACCGAGCTGCCGTCGTGGCTCCGCGTGGGCGCGATGTTCGGCCCAAAGGTCGGGGTGTTCGTCCACGCGACCGAACCCGACACCCTTCCCCCCGATCGCCGGGCGCAGGTCGAGGGGCGCGCGTCGCAAGCCCGGATGTCCCTGTCCCGGACCGGTTGGGAGGTCGTGGTGCTCCCACCATCGAGGAGATTGCGAGACGCATGGCACGTCGAGCGGACCCAACCCCTGGTCACCAGCGGTTCCTAGGCCTCGCCGCCGTCGCGGGCCTGTCCGTGGCGACGGCGCTCGCGTTCGGCCGCGTGTTCACCGGGCGGCAGGCCACGCTCGAGCTCGTGGCCGCAGCGCTCGCGTCGGTGGCGATCGCGGCCCTGTTCGAACGCCGCGGGTTGCTGCTCGCGACGCTCGCGAGCCTCGTCGGGCTCGCGCTCGCGATCACGTGGATCGTCTTGCCGCAGACCGCGTGGTACGGCCTGCCGTCGATCCACACGCTCCGCGCGATCGGGCGCTCGCTCGAGTTCGTCGGCCAGCAGGCGCGGGTTCGGGTCGCCCCCACGCCCCCGCTGCCGCCCCTGATGCTCGCGGCGGTGACGGCGGTGTGGACCGCCGCGTTCTCGTCGCACGCGCTCGCGATCCGCGCGGGGAGCCCGCTCCTCGCCATCTTGCCGCCGATCGCGCTCGTCGGGTTCGCGGATACGGTGCTCGAGGACGGGGCGCGTCCGATCTACGCGATCATCCTGCTGGCGGCCGCGCTCGCCGTCGTGTTCGCGGATGGCCTGCGCCGGGTCCGCCAGTGGGGTCCCGTGTGGTCGGGTTCGAGGACGCGGCGTCTCGGCACGTCGGTGCGGGGCTCGAGATCGGTCGCCTTGGCGGTGATCGCCGCCGCGGTCCTCGTCCCGGGTCTGCTCCCGGGTTTCCGCTCGGGACCGCTCGTCGACTTCTCGACCTCGGGCGACGAGGGCGCGGGGCTGGATCCGTTCATCTCGATCCATGCGCAGCTCACGGACGACGAACCCGTCCGAGACCTGTTCGAGGTCCAGACGCCCGACCCTCAGTACCTGCGGATGTACACCCTGGATGAGTTCGACGGCGAAGGATGGCGCAGCAGCGATCCCACCGGATCCGATGGCCAGACCCTGACGGTCCCGACGGTCCTGCCGCAGCCGTCCAGCTACGCTCCTCCCCCGGACTCCCAGACGCAGCCGTACACCTTCACGGTCCTCACGGACTTCGACGCCTCGCACGCGCTCCCGATGGCGCAGACGCCCGAACAGATCACCGCGGGCGACCTCGGTGACGTCACCTGGGATCCGGCCCGCGGCCAGGCGTTCGTGGATGGCGGACTCGACGCCGGGCTCGAATACACGGTCCGCTCCCGCGTGGTCGTCCCCACGGCCGAACAACTCGAACGGGTCCACAACCTGACGTCCCTGCAGTACGGGCAATGGACCCGCCTCCCCGGCGAGGACGTCCTCGATCCACGGATCGAGCAGCTCGCGAAGGCGTGGACGGCCGGCGCCGCCTCGGACTACGAGAAGGTGCTCGCGATCCAGCAGCACTTCCACAGCGACGGGTTCCAGTACAGCACCGACGTCGACGTGGCCGACGACCCGGACGCCTTGCTCACGTTCCTCACGCAGACCAAGGCCGGCTTCTGCCAGCAGTACGCCACGGCGATGGCGGTGCTGGTCCGCGAGCTCGGGCTGCCCGCACGGGTCGCCGTCGGCTACCAGGCCGGCACGCTCCAGGACGACGGGCGGTACCTGGTCCAGAGCGACGACGCGCACGCGTGGGTCGAGGTCTTCTTCGAGGGCTACGGCTGGCTCCAGTTCGAGCCCACCCCCGGGCACGGCACCCATCCGAACGCGGACCCGGGCACCTACCTGAACCCCGCCAAGGGCTCGACGAACCCCGACGGCACGAGCACCGACCCGGGCAACAACGCCGGGGTGGGAGGCGCCAACGGCACGGACTGCGAGGCCGCGGCGACGCCGCGGGAGCGACAGCTCTGCCAGATCGAGAACCGGCCCCAGCGGGGCCCGGGCGACTTCGTCCCGCTCCCAACGGTCGGAACCACCCAGACCGACGGGTCGGGGTATTCGGTCCCGTACCGTTGGATCTTCCTCGGGCTGCTGATCGCGCTCGGCGTGCTGCTCATCGTCGTGCCGATCGCGAAGTCGGTGTGGCGACGCCGGCTCTTGCGCCGCTCCCGCGAGCCGCGCGAACATGTCCTGGCGGCCTACCGGGTGTTCGACGGCGAGGCCGCCGATCTGGGACTCGGCCGCCGCGACGGCGAGACGCTCGACGAGCACCGCGCGAGGCTCGCCGCGGCGATCGCGTTCACGGACGGGCACCTCGGACGGCTCACGACCCAGGCGACGCGCGCGGCGTACGCGGCTCAGGCACCGACCCCCGAGGAGGCCAAGGCCTCGGTCGAGGACGCTCACCGGGCGATCCGGGAGCTCCGCAAGGACGCGGGCCTGATCCGTCGGATCGTCGGGACGTACCGGCCGGGCCTGTAGAGGAGGGTCAGCGCCGGTCAGCGGCCGGTCAGCGGCCGGTCTGCGCTCGGGCCGCCGCCTCGCGGAGCGCCCGGACGAAGCGATCGCGGTCCTCGTGGAACTGACCGACCTTGCTCTCCACCCCCGTCGCGATCTCGTCGATCGCGACGAAGAAGGCCAGCTGGCCCTCGCGCAAGGCATCGATGATCTCGCCGTTCCGCCGCGCGATCTTGAAGATGCTCACCCCATCGGTGATGAGCTTGACCTCCGACAGGTGCTTGTCGAGCGCGGCCCGGCGGTTCAGGTAGTCCCAGGCCCGGCGAACGCGCTGGAGCGACATCCCGTTGTCGAGCAGGGATTTGACGACCCTCAGCGCGACGAGATCGCGGAACGAGTACAGCCTTGGCACCCCGGGCCGCCCGCCCGTCCCCTGGATCGACGGGTTGACCAAGTCGATCTGGTCCCAATACCTGAGCTGACGCGCGGAGCATCCCGTGAACTTCGTCGCCTGATGTGCGGTGAATCCCTCCATAGGAACGAGCGCCCTTCCGACGACGTCTCCCTCACGACACCAACGCGTTCCGTCGGCTCGTCGAGGGGAAGTCTCGACGCCGGTTCGACGGTCACGCCCCCGGGGAAGGTGAGGCAAGTTGTACTCCAGGCGCGTGTGCCGTGGCAAGCCGACGACGACGCCCTGTCGGCTCTCTCGCATGTTCCTCACGTTCGGCCGCAACCGTTCGCATGCCGTCGTCGACGCGGAGAGATGGTTCGAAGAAACGCCCTCGCGGGCGCTACGAACCGGGGGGTGTCGCAGGTGGCGTTCGGAAACGCCCCGCGAGACGTGCGAGCAAACCGGTGAGCGAGAAGCGTCCCGACTGCTGCTGCATCGCGCGCATCTGATCGAGGGTCAGCTGCTTGAGGTACCGGTAGATCAGCAACGCGGCCGCGAGCATCACGCCGAACCCCGTCGCCGCCACCCACAGCAGGTCGGGGACGACCATCAGGAACACCATCAGCATCAGGAACCCGGCCAGGAACGCCAGCAGCGACCACTTGATCCGCCGAGCGAGGTGCGTGTACAGCGAGGTCCGGCTGACGGCCTCGACCAGCCGGGGATCCTCCTCGGCCAGACGTTGCTCGATCTCGTCGAGGATGCGCTGCTCGTCGGGCGACAGTGGCATGGGCTCCCGGCCTCGTTGGCGGTCGAACACGATTATAGGAACGACCTCCGCGAGTGGAAGGGGTTCGAGGGAGGCCGGCCGAAGCGAGGGCGGGGCGATCAGCGTTCGCGGCCGCGTTCGAGCAGGGCCGCAGGCACGGCCGAGCCCGGTCCGAACCGCCGATCGATCCGATCCACGGCGCGTTCGACATCGCCCCACCGTTCGCTGCGCAGCAGCGCGAGCTGCTCCTCCCCCGCCGGCACCAGGCCCGTCGCTGCCACGCCCAGGAGCCGGACCCGTCGGCGGGCACCGGGGAGGGCGGCGAACAGCTCCCCGACCACCTCGTACAGGTCCGCGGCCACGTCGGTCGGCGCCGGCAGCGTGCGCGAACGCGTGAGGGTCGTGAAGTTCGCGAGCCGGATCTTCAGCGTGACCGTCCGGGTGCGGAACCCATCCTCGCGCAGCCGAGCCCCCACCCGCTGCGAGAGCGACAGCACCTCGCGGAGCAGCTCCCGCTGATCGTCCAGGTCGCGGTCGAAGGTCTCCTCGTGACTGACCGATCTCGGCGCCTCGTACGGGACGACCGACCGGTCGTCCACACCCACGGCCAGGTCGTGGAGGTCGCGCGCGTGCCGTTCGCCCATGAGCCTGCCGAGCACCCCGACCGGCGTCCGGCCCAGGTCGCCGACGGTCCGAACCCCGAGCCGCCCGAGGGTCTCGGCCGTCTTCTCGCCCACGCCCCATAGCGCTCGCACGGGCAACGGGTCCAGGTAGGCGTCGACCTCGCCGGCCCGCACCACCACCATGCCGTCGGGTTTGGCGCCGCGCGAGGCGAGCTTGGCGACCAGCTTGGTGGGCGCCACGCCCACCGAGCACCGCACGCCGATCCCGTCCTGGACCTCCCGGCGGACCTTGCGTCCGATCTCCTCGGGCTCGCCGAACAGCAGGTGCGCGCCCGAGACGTCGAGGAACGCCTCGTCGAGCGAGATCGGTTCGACCTCGGGGGTGACCGCCAGGAGGATCTCGCGGAACCGGTTGGAGTGCACCTTGTAGGACTCGAAGTCGGGCGGGACGAAGATCACGTCCGGACACAGGCGACGAGCGCGCACGGCGGGCATCGCGCTCCGGATCCCGAACGCCCGGGCCTCGTAGGACGCCGACATCACGACCCCGCGCGTCCCGGCGCCGCCCACGACGACGGGCTTGCCCGAAAGGCTCGGGTCCTTGAGCGTCTCGACCGAGGCGTAGAACGCATCGAGATCGACGTGCAGGATCGGCTCGCTCGACCTCGCGTCGGTCATCGTCGCGGAGCGTACCGCCGCGCCGGAGGGTGCGAGCGTTGTCATCGGCCGGCCGAGCCGCCGCTCGAGTGCCAGAGCTTGCGCGGCACGGCCGCGCCGGGCGAGGGGCCTTCGTGGGCGAGCGCCTCCGCGAGCCGGCCCTGCCGACGCGCGTGCAACAGCGCCGTCAGATCCCACACGTCCTCGGCGACCACCGAGACGCCCTTGACCCCGGTCCGTCGGACGGTCCCCACCACCGCGAGCACGAACGAGTGGAACACGGTCTTGGCGACCCGTGGCTGCACGCTCTCGAACACGGTCACGTCGACCGGTCCCGTCGCGTCGTCCAGCGTGAGGAAGATGATCCGTTGGCCGCTGCGGATCGCCGGCGTCTGCGACGCCACCTTCACGCCGGCCACCATCACGCGCTCGTCCGTGCGACACCGGTGCAGGTCCCTCGAACGCACCACGCCCAGATCGGCGAGCAACGGTTCGAAGAAGCTCACGAGGTGCCGGCTCGCATCCAACCCCAGCACCTCCAACTCCGCCCGCACCCGCTCCGCATCGTTGTACTCGGACAGAGCGAGCTGATCCTCGGCGCTCCCCGAAGACAGGTCGAGCGCCAGCTGATCCCCCTCCCGCTGCGGAGCGGTCGTCATCGCCGCGTACAACCGATCCCGCCGCGACCCCTCACCGATCCCATCGAATCCCCCCGCGTGCGCGATCGCTTCGACGACTGGTTTGGACACGTTCGCCCGCCGCAAGAAGTCCCCCACGTCGTCGAACGCCCGCTCGGCCCGCCCCTCGAGGATGGAGCGGATCTCGGAGTCCGAGATCCCATGCACGTCCTGCAACGCCAACCGGATCCCGTACCGCGGGTGCTCGGCGTCGGTGTGGCGCGCTGAGGTCGGGGGCTCGGTCCGGGCGGTCGGATCAGCACCGACGGCGCCGGCGCGCTGGGAGGGGTTCGGCTCGGGCGTCGTCGAGCGGAGCCGAAGCCTCATCGGCGTCCGCGAGCACGGACCCATCGCGTAAGCGGAGACGAGCAGCCCGAGCCGTGGCCCCGACCTCAGCGCGCCCATCGACGTCCTCAACGACGTACTCCGGCTCGGAATGATTCACGTCCAGCGGCAGGATCGGGATCCCGTGCTCGCGAGCGTCCTCGAGCAGCAACCGCCGCGGATACATCCCCGGGTCGTGCGTGAGGATCCCCGCGAGGAAGTGCGCGGGGTAGTGGGTCTTCAGCCAGGAGGACTGGTACGTCGGGACGGCGAACGCGGCCGCGTGTGCCTTGCAGAACCCGAAGCTCGCGAACTCGGCGACGGCGGTCCAGGTGCGTTCGGCGACGTCGGCGGGGACGCCTCGCCCGGTCGCCCGCTCGAGGAAATCATCCCGGAACCCCGGGAGCAGGTCCTCGCGATCCAGATGACGGCGGACGTGGTCGGCGTAGGTCAGGTCGTAGCCGGCCAGCGCGGCGAGCGTTCGGAGCACCTGCTCGTGGTAGACGATCACGCCGAACGTCTCGCGCAGCGCCGGTCGCAACGCCGGGTGCGCGTACGTCGGCGCCTCCATCCCCGCACGCCGCCGCAGGTACGGGTTGATCATGTCCGACTTGACCGGTCCGGGCCGGAATAGCGAGATATCGACGATCAGGTCCTCCCAGCGGGTCGGCTGGAGCTTCTGCAGGAGTTCGCGCTGACCCGGCGATTCGATCTGGAAGCACCCCAGCGTGTCCGAGGCCCGGATCAGCTCGAACGTCGGCTCGTCGTCGAGCGGGATCGCGTCCAGGTCGACCTTCACGTGCTCGGTGCGGGCGATCTCGTCAAGGGCGTGGCGCATCGACGAGAGCATCCGCACGCCGAGCACGTCGAGCTTCAGGTACCCGAGCAGCTCGACGTCGTCCTTGTCGGCCTGGATCACGCGGTAGCCCTGGAACGAGCGTTCGAGCGGGACCCTGGTCGCCAGGTCGTCGTTCGACAGGACGATGCCCGAGGGGTGGAGCGCGATGTGGCGCGGGAAGCCGTCCAGGCGCTCGGCCACGCGGAACAGCTGCTCGAGCTGGCCGGCGTTCAGGTTACTGCCGACGAGCTCGGGCAGGCGGTCGATCGCGACCCGCAGGTCGTGAGCGCCGATGTGCGGGAAGGACTTCGCGACCACGTCCACTTCGGGCTCGGGCAGGCCGAGCGCCTTGCCCACCTCCCGGACGGCGGCGCGGGCGCGGTACGTGTCCACCATCGCGACGCACGCGCACCGGTCGTCGCCGTACCGCGAGAGCACCATGTCATAGACGTCCTCGCGACGCGCCGACTCGACGTCGACGTCGATGTCCGGGAGCTCGTCGCGCATCGGGTTCAGGAACCGCTCGAACGCGAGATCGTGCCGGACCGCGTCGACGTCGGAGATGCCGACGAGGTAGCAGACGAGCGAGCCGGCGGCGCTCCCCCGGCACGCGCACCGGATCCCCATCGCCCGCACGTCGGCGACGATGTCGGCGACCGTGAGGAAGTACGCCGAGTACCCGAGGCGGTGGATCATCGCGAGCTCGTGATGCAGCCGGTCCTTCACGCGAGCGGTCGCCTGCATCCCCCGGCGTTCGAGACCGCGCCAGCTGCGTTCGGCCAGGACGGAGGAGGCGTGGCGACCCGAGGGTGTCGGGAACTCTGGGAAGCGGACCATCCGCAGACCGATGTCGAACGCGCACGACTCGGCGATCTGCATCGTGGCGGTCACGAGGTCGGGGCGTTCGCCGAACAGCGCCCGCATCTCGGTGGCTGGCTTCAGCCAGCCCTCGGCGTTACGGCGCGAGACGTTGGACCGGTTGACCGGGACGAGCTCGCGCATGCACTCGAGCGCGTCGGCCAGGAACGCGTCCTCGGGAACGAGGTAGCGGACCGGGTTGGTCGCGACGAGCCTCGTATCCGCTCGTTCGGCCAGACGCAGGAGCGCGCGGATCTCCTTCGACGAGTCCCGCTCCAGGCGGTGCTCGACGCCGATGTACGTTCGCGCACCGAAGGCTTCCCGATAGGGGTCGAGCGTGCGTCGCGCGGCGTCGAACCGTCCGGCGAGCGCGAGCGCACCCGGCGGTGAGGACGGACCCAGGACCGCGATCAGGCCGCTCGCGTGCGCGCAGATCTGCTCGGGGGTGAGCGATGGATCGCCGCGCTCCCCCGTCATATGCGCGTCGGTGACCAGCCGGCACAGGTTCGCGTACCCGGCCGCGTCCCGCGCGAGCAGGACGACGCTCGCGTCGGCCGACGGAGGTCCGGATCGGGGGGCTACCGCTCGCGCATCCGCGCTCGCTCCTTGAGCCCCCCGAACCCCCCGGGGCAGCGGCAGCGTCCCGGCCTCGCGAACGGTGAGCGACGCGCCGAGGATCGGGCGGACGCCCTCGCGCTCGCACGCGTCGACGAACCGGGCGGTGCCGTAGAGCCCGTCGCGGTCGACGAGCGCGACCGACGGCAGGTGCAGCTCGGCCGCCCGGCGCGCGAGCGCCTCGGGCGAGAACGCGCCCTCCTTCAGCGAGAAGAACGAACGGACGTCGAGGTGGACGAACCCGTCGGGCATCTCACCGCTCCGGTGGGACGTCCGGAGCCGCTACCCGCGCTCCCAGACCTCCGGGTCGTGCGCGAAGTGCACGCGCACCGGCTCCAACGACCTCAGGCGTTCCACCGAGTCCGGGTAGGCGGGGTGCTTCGCGGCCGAGGCGCCGGACGCGCTCGGCTCGGTCGCGCCCTCCCACTCGAGCCGTGACTGCACCGCCTGACCCGCGAGCACGATCGTGCCTTCGGGCGTGTCCACGACGAGCGACTGGTGCCCGGCCGTGTGGCCTGGCGTGGGGATCACCCGCAGACCCGGCGCCACCTCCGCCTCGCCCTGGATCACCTCGTAGGTCAGGCCGGGCGCGTCGACCCACTCGGGGACCGTGTAGTCGGGCTCGTGCACCATCGTCCACTCGGCGCGCTGGACGAAGATCGGGATGCCGGGGAGCCGTACGTTCTGCCCGCAGTGGTCGAAGTGCAGGTGGCAGTTGGCGGCGCCGGTCACGTCCGCGATAGAGATCCCGTGTCCGCCGAGCGCATCCTCGATCGTCGTCACGCGCGGCGTGAACGTCTCCTCGACCTCGGCGTTGCCGAACCCCGCACCGTTGTCGAACAGGAAGACGCCGTCGCGATGGATCACCGCATGCGCGTAAGAGGGCCACCATTCCCTGGCGAGCAGCTCCTGCTCGTCGGGCGGCAGGCGCAGTTCGGACACCAGGAACGGCACGACGCGGGCGTCGGTCACGGGGTCGATTCAATCCCACAACCGCTCCATGTGCCAACGGTCGTGGTGGCGGTCGTGGTAAAGGTCCCAGACCGCGCCGCCGCGCGCCTCCACCCGCCAGTACTCGCGATCGCGCCCGTCGGCCCACCACCGGCCCTCGATCCGCCACCGCCCGATCACGTCGGCCACCTCGTACCGGCGCCCGCGCCAGACGAACGCCGAGGGCATCCCCGCGTCGCGCTCGACCCGAACTTCGACCTCCTCGTCGTACCGCTTGGACACCGACGTTCTCCTCAACCACCCCCGGCTTCTCTCAGGGAATCGAACGTATGTTCGAGAGGGGGATGGTGAATGTACGCCCGGTCGCCGACACGAGTCAAGCGGAGGTTCGGGGGCGCGAGGAGCGAGCGTTCGCGCTGGTCAGGCGGGGGGTTCGAGGCGGTCGTACCACTCGCGGTGCAGGACGCACCGGCCGGCGGTGTCGAAGTCGCAGACCAGGATCCCGTCCAGCTCCACCACCCCGCCGGCATCGTCGCGGAACGACACGCGCCAGTGCGCCACCCCGCGGTCCCCCGACACGGCGATCGGCTCGACGTCGGTCCGCAGCTCGGTGGGGACCCCTCCCTCCACCCACGCCCGAACGATCGCGTCGCGACCGCGGGTCACCTCGCGGAAGGGGCCGTAGGAGTACACGGCGTCCACGGCGAACAGCGACGACACCTCGACGGGGTCGTTCGAGGCCCACGCGTCGAAGTACCGCCGGAGCCAGCCCTGGAACGCGTCGAGGTCCATGCCCCGCATCGTAGGCTTCTGCCTCGATGACCGAGACCGGAGCGCTCGTCGTCTGCGTCCCGAACTTCAGCGAGGGTCGCCGGACCGACGTGATCGACGCGATCTGCGACGCCCTCGCCGGCGGCGCGCGGCTCGTGTACCGGCAGGCCGACCCCGAGCACCACCGCCTCGACACGACGATCGTGGGCTCGCCGGACCAGGTGCGCGCGAGCGCGCTCGCCGGCGCCGCCAAGGCCGTGGAGTTGATCGACATGACGACGCACACCGGCGGGCACCCTCGGATGGGCGCGGCGGACGTGATCCCGTTCGTGCCGCTGTCCGGCATCTCGATGGACGAGGTGATCGAACTGGCGCGGGCGTTCGCGGCCGAGCTCGCCGATGCGCTCGGCATCCCGGTCTACCTGTACGACCGCGCCGCGACCTCGCCCGAGCGCGCGAGCCTGGCCGAGGTCCGCAAGGGCGAGTTCGAGGGTCTGCGCGAGGCGGTGGCGCGCGGCGAGCGCCTGCCGGACTTCGGGCCGCACGAGATCGGCAGGGCCGGCGCGACCGCCGTCGGGGCGCGCAAGCCGCTCGTCGCGTTCAACGTCTATCTGACCGGCGCCGAGGACGACGCGAAGGAGATCGCGCGATCGGTCCGCGAGTCGAGCGGCGGGCTGCCGGCGGTCCGCGCGATCGGGTTCGCCGTCCCCGAACGCGGAGCCGTCACGGTCTCGATGAACCTGGTCGACATCGACGTCACCTCGCCGCGGGTGGCGTTCGACGCGGTCCGGGAGCTCGCGACCGAACGCGGCATGGAGGTCCGTTCGTCCGAGATCGTGGGGCTCGTTCCCCGCGCGGCGCTCGACGAGGACGACATCGGGTACCTGAGACTGGAGGGGTTCGATGCTGATGAACAGATCCTGGAGCGACTCGTGAGCACCGAGGGAGAGCGCCGATGAGCGGGCGGATCGCGGAGCAGACGGTCGAGGCGTACCTGCATGGGCTCGCGTCGGACGACCCCACGCCCGGCGGGGGCGCCGTCGCCGCGATCTCGGGGGCGACGGGCGCCGCGCTGATCTCGATGGTGTGCAACCTCACGATCGGCAAGAAGGGCTACGAGGAGGCCGAGGAGCGGATGCGGTGGATGCTCGAGCAGGCCGAGAAGGCCCGGACCGGGTTCCTCGACCTCGCCGATCGGGACGCGACCGCGTTCGACGGCGTGATGGCCGCCTTCAAGATGCCGAAGGGGACCGACGCCGAGAAGGCGGTCCGCTCCGCGGCGATCCAGGCGGGGTACGGGTCCGCCGCGACGGTCCCGCTCGAGATCGCCAAGCGCGCGGCCGACCTGATGGAGCTCGCGCGCGAGACCACCGAGCTCGGCAACGCGCAGGCCGCGTCCGACGGCGCGTGTGCGGGTCAGGCGCTGTCGGCGGCCGTGTGGTGCGCCACCTACAACGTGGAGATCAACGCGGCGGCGCTGAAGGACCCGGCGAAGGCGCGGGCGCTCCGCGACGAGGTCTCGGCGCTGCGGGCGAGCACCGCGGCGCTCCTGGACGCGACCAACGCGGCGTTCGCCTCGCGCATCGACTGACTACGGTGCGGCGGTTCGAGCCCGGCGAGACCATCGCCCTGCGCCAGACCTGGGGCGGACGTGTCTGGGCGGCGCGTCCCGTCACCGTCGTCGAGGACGCCCCGGAGCAGACGATGCTGTTCGTCCCGAGCGGGACCGGCTGGATGGCGCCGTTCCACGACGGACGACGGCTGAAGATCCCGCAGACCGAGTTCGAGCTCGCCCCACTGCGGTACGAGGACGAGATCCACGTGCTCTCGTTCGCGTGGCCGGACACGTGGTACGCGGTGCTGCTGCTCCTGCGCCCCGACTGGTCGCCGCACAGCTGGTACGTGAACCTGGAGGAACCGCTGCGTCGGACCGAGCTCGGCTTCGACACGCTGGATCACGAGCTCGACGTCATCATCGAGCTCGACGGCTCCTGGCGATGGAAGGACGAGGACGATCTCGCCGAATCGATCCGCCGGGGCGTGATCCCCGCCGAGGACGAGCCGCGGCTGCGCGCCGATGGCGAGCGCGCGGTCCGCAGGGTCCTCGACCGCGAGCCGCCCTTCGACCGCGACTGGACGGCCTGGCGTCCCGATCCCTCGTGGCCGGTCCCCGATCCTGCCCGAAGGCTGGGATCGGGTCTGACCGGCGCGCGAGTTGCCGTCCGAGGGCCGGTGCGCGACGCTACGCGCTCCATGACCGAACCCGATCTCGCGCACGTCCGTTCCCGGTTCCCCGCGCTCGCCCGGGCGCTGGACGGGCGGCCCGTCGTGTTCGTCGACGCGCCCGGCGGCTCCCAGGTCCCCGAACCCGTGATCGAGGCGATGGCGGGCTACCTGCGCCGCAGCAACGCCAACGCGCACGGCGCGTTCGCGACCAGCCAGGAGACCGACGAGGTGATCGCGGAGGCCCACCGGGCCGCGGCCGACCTGCTGAACGCCGACGCGGACGAGGTGGTCTTCGGTCCGAACGCGACGACGCTGCTGTTCGCGATCTCGCGGTCGGTGGGACGGACGCTCGAGCCCGGCGACGAGGTGGTGGTGACGCGGCTCGACCACGACGCCAACGTCCGGCCGTGGGTGCTCGCCGCCGAGGACGCCGGCGCCACCGTCCGGTGGGTCGACATCCGCGACGACGACGCGACGCTCGACCCCGCGTCGTTCGAGACCGCGCTGTCCGAACGCACCAAGGTCGTCGCGTTCACGCTCGCATCGAACGCCGTCGGCACGATCACCCCCGCCGCCGAGCTCGCCCGCCTCGTGCACGAGCGCACGCCGGCGATCGTCGCGTGCGACGGGGTCCACCTGGCCCAGCATCGCCGGATCGACGTGCGGGCCGTCGGCGCCGACCTCGTGGTGTGCTCGCCCTACAAGATCTTCGGGCCGCACCTCGGGATCCTGTTCGGCCGTCGGGACGTGCTGTCGACGCTCCGCCCCTACAAGGTCCGGCCGGCCGAGGACGC
This sequence comes from uncultured Actinomycetes bacterium, assembly GCA_963823255.1. Taxonomy (GTDB): domain Bacteria; phylum Actinomycetota; class UBA4738; order UBA4738; family HRBIN12; genus DASSJM01. The sequence continues at coordinate 134,346 of CAWGKU010000001.1, read as the reverse complement.
GCTCCCGTTCGCGTTCGAGACCGGGACGCAGAACCACGAGGGGTTCGCCGGCTGGATCGCCGCGGTGGCGTACCTCGCGGAACTGGGCGAGGGCGGTGGCCGGCGGGCCGCCGTGGCGAACGCGTTCGAGCGGGCGATCGTTCCGTATGAGGCCGCCCTGTCCGAACGCTTCCTCGAGGGGATCCGCGCGATCGACACCATCCGCCTCTACGGCATCGCGGAGACGGACCGCGTGCTCGAACGCACGCCCACCTTCGCGATCCGCGTCGGCGACCAGCACCCGGCCGAGACCGCGAAGGCGCTCGCCGAGCGCGGGGTCTTCGTGTGGGACGGCAACTACTACGCGCTCGAGATCATGGAGCGACTCGGGCTCCAGGACTCGGGCGGGGCGGTCCGGATCGGGTTCTGCCACTACAACACCCCGGACGAGGTGGACCGGGTGCTCGAGGAGCTCTCGGCCCTGGCGTAGCAGGGCATCTCAGCGGGCGCGCGTTGCTAGGATGACGCGGCTTCCCACCCCCGACCGAACCTGGAGCGAGGCAACGGCATGCGGATCTTGATCCTCGGCGGCGACGGCTACCTCGGGTGGCCGACGTCGATGCACTTCGCCCGCACGGGCCACGAGGTGCACGCGATCGACGACTATCTCCGGCGGCGTGCTCACGACGAGGCCGGGACGGATTCGCTCACCCCGATCGGCGCTTCGCTCCCCGCGCGGGCCGAGGCGTTCCGGGAGATCACCGGTCTGGAGATCGGGGTGACCGAGGGCGACCTGACCGATTGGTCCGTCGTCGAGCGCCTGTTCCGCGAGTTCCGGCCCGAGGCGATCGTGCACTACGGCGAGATGCCGAGCGCCCCCTACTCGATGATCGACCGGGAGCACGCCGTGTTCACGCAGACGAACAACGTCATCAACACGCTGAACGTCCTGTACGCGATGGCCGAGATCACCCCCGACGCGCACCTGGTCAAGCTCGGCACGATGGGCGAGTACGGCACGCCCAACATCGACATCGAGGAGGGGTACCTCGAGGTCGAGCACAACGGGCGCTCAGACACCCTCCCGTTCCCCAAGCTGCCCGGGTCGATGTACCACCTGTCGAAGGTGCACGACTCGCACAACGTCCACTTCGCGTGCCGGATCTGGGGCCTGCGCGCGACCGACCTCAACCAAGGGGTCGTGTACGGGATCGAGACCGAGGAGACCAGGCTCGACGAGCGCCTGCTGACGCGGTTCGACTACGACGAGGTGTTCGGGACGGCCCTGAACCGCTTCTGCCTGCAGGCCGTGATCGGACAGCCGTTGACCCCGTACGGCAAGGGTGGCCAGACACGTGGCTACCTGAACATCGTCGACACGCTCCAGTGCGTGGAGCTCGCGGTCCTGCATCCGGCCGAGGCGGGCGAGTTCCGCGTGTTCAACCAGTTCACCGAGCAGTTCTCGGTCGTCGAGCTCGCCGAGCTGGTGCGCCACGCCGGCTCCGAGATCGGGCTCGACGTCCGGATCGAGCATCTGGACAATCCCCGGGTCGAGCTTGAGGAGCACTACTACAACGCCACGCACACCAAGCTGACGGAGCTCGGTCTGCGACCGCACCTGCTCTCCGAGACGCTGATCGAGTCGATGTTCGACGTGATCGAGCGGTACAAGGACCGCGTGATCCCCGATCACATCCTTCCCGCCACACGCTGGCGTGGCGTGCGGGAACGCTCGTCGGGCTGAGCCGTCGAGGACGTCGTCGTCATCAAGAAGGACGACATCACGATCCAGGGCGCCGGCTCCGGCGAGGACGGCACGATCCTGCATCCGCCCGCGACCCTGCCCGGCCGGTGCTCCGGCGGGATCGCCGGCATCTGCGTGCTCGGAGACGCCCGCGCCGGCGTGCCCGTCAACGGCGTCACGGTGACCGGCATCCGGGTCGAGGGGTTCGTGTTCGGCATGGCCGCCGTGGGAGCCCATCTGACCTCGTTCGAGGGGAACGCGGCCGTGGACAACGAGGAGTATGGGATCGCGGCGTTCGACTCGAACAGCACCACGATGGCCGACAACGTCGTGTCGGGGAGCGGGGAGGCAGGCCCGTACATCGGAGACTCGGCCCACGCGAACCTGACCATGACGGGCAACGAGACGTTCGGCAATCGCTACGGCATCTTCCTGCGGGACTCCCAGAACGGCGACGTCACCGGCAACCTGATCCACGACAACTGCGTGGGGATCTTGAACATCGACTTCCCCGGCTCGGCGGGCGCCGGCCACTACCGCATCGCCGAGAACGAGATCCACGACAACAGCGCCCTGTGTCCGGCGAGGAGCCCGGCGATCCGCCGTTGTCGGGTGTCGGCGTCCTCATCGTCAACGCCGACCGCGACCGCGTCGAGGACAACGTGATCTCGACGAACCGTCCTGCCCGATCGATCCCGTTCCACGGTGGGGTCGTGCTGATCGACCTCGTCGGTCGGGCACCCTCGAACAACTCGATCACGTCCAACGAGCTGATCCGGAACCGTCCGAACGTGTTCTACGACGGCTCGGGCCACGGCAACGACTTGACCGGGAACCATTGCGTGCCGACCTGCTAACGACCGGACCGCCACGTCCCCGCTGATGCGCGGGTGGGTCCGTTCCATCGCGTAGAGTCCAGGGCCATGTCGGCGCTTCGTGTGGTCGGGGGCATCTTCGCCGTCGCGTTCTTCGCGCTCGCCCTGATCCGCTACCAGCGACGCCGGATCAGCCGGCTGAACCTGATCATCTCGTCGCTGATCTCGGCCGTCGTGTTGCTGCTGGCGATCGCGCCGGGGCTGTTCAACCCGTTGTTCGAGGTCTTCAACTTCGAGCCGGGGAACGGGCAGCGCCTGACGGCCGTCCTGTTGTTCGCGGTCGCGATCCAGTTCCTGCTGCTGATCCGGATGCAGTCCGAAGTCGACACGAACGAGCGCGGGATCCGCCAGCTCGTCGAGTCCTTCGGGCAGTCCGCGTTCGACTGGGGCGTGGCGGCCGACCTCCCCGCGGGTAAACGGATCGTGGTGCTCTCACCCGCCTTCAACGAGGCCGAGAACGTGGGGGCGGTCATCGACGCGATGCCGCGCGAGGTCGAGGGGTACCACGTCGTCTCGATCGTGGTCGACGACCACTCGGACGACGGGACGGCGGACGCCGCGCGGGAGGCGGGCGCGCTGGCGGCCAGCCTGCCGATCCGGCGGGGCGGGGGGCTCGCGCTGCGGGTGGGCTACGACATCGCGCTCAAGCTCGGCGCCGACATCGTCGTCACGATGGACGCCGACGGCCAGCACCAGCCCGAGGAGCTCCCCACCGTCGTCGGGCCGATCATCGAGGGTCGCGCCGACCACGTGAACGGGTCCAGGATGCTCGGCGACTTCGAGCGCGAGAGCCTGATCCGCCACCTCGGCGTGCACTTCTTCTCGCGCGTCGTGACGATCCTGACCGGACAGCGGGTCACCGACATCTCGAGCGGCTACCGCGCGACCCGGGCCGACACGCTCCAGGCGCTCATCCTGGAGCAGGACCAGTTCTGGACCTCGGAGGTCACGATCGAGGCGCTCCGGCAGCACGCGCGGGTCGTGGAGGTGCCCGTGACCTTCCTCACCCGTCGCGGCGGCGTCTCGAAGAAGCCGAAGTCGTTCCGCTACGCCTGGAACTTCTCGAAGGCGATCGTCAAGACCTGGCTGCGCTAGCCGCAGCGGCGACCTCGCCGGCCAGCCGGGCGTTGGACTCGAGCAGCGCGAGGTTCGCCTCCAGGCTCTCGCCGTCGGTGCGTTCGGACAGGCAGGAGAGCAGGTACGGGGTCACGGCTTTGCCGCGGACGCCCTCGCGTTCGGCGATCCGCTCGCAGGCCCGAACGGCCTCCTCGACGACGGCCGCGTCCATCGCGAACTTCTCCGGGATCGGGTTGCACAGGAGCACGGCGGCCGCGGCGTCGAGCTCGCCGAGGGCCCGGGCGATCCGTGCGGCCTCGGCGGGCTCGTCCACCCGGTCCTCGAGGTCCACGGGCGCCTCGCGCGCCAGGAAGAACGGCAGGCGCCAGCAGGCGTAGCCGACGACTCCGACGCCGAGCTCCTCCAGCCGCTCGGCGGTGGCGACGGGGTCGACGATCGACTTCGGACCCGAGCACACGAGCAGGATCGGGGTCCGGGCGAGCTCGACCAGGTCCGCCGAGACGTCCCCGCCGCCGCCCTCGTTCCTGGGGTGAACCCCCCCGATCCCGCCGGTCGTCCCGACCCGGATCCCGGCTCGGTGGGCCGCCCAGATCGTGCTCGAGACCGTGGTGGCGCCCAGCCCCCCCGAGGCGATCGCCACGGGCAGGTCGCGCCTCGTGACCTTGATCGCGCGCCCGGGCTCGGCGAACACCTGGAGCTCGTCCGCCGAGAGCCCTACCACCACCTCGCCCCGCATCACGCCGATCCACGCGGGGACGGTGCCCGCCGAACGGATCGCGGCGTTCATGCGCTCGACGCACTCGAGGTTGCGGGGCGAGGGGAGGCCCTGGGACACGACGCTCGTCTCGAGCGCGACCACGCCGTCCCCGCCGGCCAGGGCGGCGGCGACCTCGCTCGAAGGCCGGACGACGCTCAACGCCGCCGCCTCCCCGAGGGCTCCTCGACCTCTGCCGGCCTGGGGCGTTCGGGCCAGGTCTCGAAGCTCGCCGCGACGCGGGCCCCCGCGCGGCAGGCCGTGGCGAGCGCGTCGCCCGGGGAGCGGCCGGCGGCGAGCGACGCCAGCAGCACGCCGTTGAACGCGTCCCCGGCGCCGGTGCTGTCCTTCTCGACGACGGCGTCGGTCGCGTTGCGGATCACGAGCCCCTCCCATGACATCAAGGCGCCCTCCTCGCCCTGCTTCACGCAGACGACCTGGAATCGATGAGACAACTCGTCGACCGCGGCGACGTCGCGGCGCCCCGTGAGCTCCTCCGCCTCGCGCTCGTTGGCCAACAGGAGCGTGGCGGGCGCGCAGGCCTCGAGGAACCGCTCGACGCCGAACGAACGGATCATCGGCCAGGACGCCGCGTCGACCGCGACGAAGCGCGCGTGGGCGCGTTCGAGCGCGGCGATCCCGGCCGCCGAGGTCGGCTCGAACAGCAGCGTGTACCCGGACACCAGGACGGCGCCGGCCTCGAGCCGTTCGGGCAGGTCGTCGGGCGAGAGCCGCCCGCCCGCGCCGCGATCCGCCACCATCGAGCGTTCGCGCGGCTCGTGGACCACGAGCATCGTGCCGGTCTCGGCGGTCCGGTCGATCGCCAGGGCGGGTTCGACCCCGCGGGCGATCAGCTCGTCGCGCAGCAACGCGCCCGCCATGTCCGAACCGATCCGGGCGTGGACGCGCGACGTCGCACCGGCCTCGACGGCCCACACGGCCGCGTTGGCCGCGCTCCCCCCGGGCCGAACGAGGACGCGCCCGTGGACGTCGCCGCCCTCCTCGAGCCCGTCCGAGTCGACCCGCACGTCGATCATCACGTCGCCCACCGTCACCACGTCCATCGCGGTGCAGCCTACCGGGTACCGTTTGCGTGATGAGAGGCGGCACGCTCCAGCGCGGCGACCAGGTCTTCCTCCGTCACATGGAGGCGGCCGACGAGGAGGCGTTCCTGCGCGCCGTGCGTTCGAGCCGCAAGCTCCACCGGCCGTGGTCGTACCTGCCCGAGACCAGCGAGGACTTCCGCGACATGCTGGTCCGGCCGCTCGGCGAGTCGTACCTGATCTGCCGCAACGAGGACGGGGCTCTGGCGGGGAGCGCGAGCCTCGGGCACATCGTGTTCGGCAACCTGCGGAGCGCGTACCTGGGGTATTCGGCGCTCGTCCCGCACCAGGGCCAGGGGTACATGACGGAGGGGCTCGAGCTGGTGCTGCGGCACGCGTTCGGGACGCTCGCGCTCCACCGCGTCGAGGTCAACGTCCAGCCCGACAACGAGCGCTCGATCGCGCTCGCCGAACGCCTGGGGTTCCGCCGGGAGGGGTTCTCACCGCGCTACCTGAAGATCGGCGGCCGGTGGCGCGACCACGTCCGGTTCGCGATGCTCGCCGACGAGTTCGCGCCGGTCGCGCGCCGGCGTTCGCGCGGCTAGCCGGCGTTCGCGATCCCGGCCGCGTCGGCCGCCCACCGCCCGAACGCCCCCCAGAACGGGTCGAGCCCCGGGTGTTCGAGCGGCCGCTCCCCGTCCGGCGTGACCAGGACCACGCCGGCCGACGCCTCGGTCACCTCGCCCACGATCGCACCCTCGATGCCCGCGGCCGCGAGCGCCTCGACGAACGCATCCGCGCGACCCGCGACGACGGTCGCGATCAGCGTGCCCTCGCTGATCGAGGTGTAGGGGTCCATCCCGACGTGGTCGCACACGGCGCGAACCTCGTCGCGCACCGGGATCGCCTCGAGCTCGATCCGCAGTCCGACCGCTGCAGCCGAGGCGACCTCGGTCAGGCCGCCGAGGACCCCGCCCTCGGTCGCGTCGTGCATCGAGGTCACGCCCTCGTCCCGCAGCCCGAACCCCCGGGCGACGGCCGCCTCGGGCACCACCGTCATCCTCTCGAACAGCGCGTCGGCGCGTTCGACGACGTCGGCGCCGACACCCTCGGCCAGGCGTTCGGGGAACGTGGCCGCGAACAGCGCGGTGGCCTCGATCGCCGCGCCCTTGGTGACGATCACGCGGTCGCCGGGCCGCGCCATCGTCGGGGTGACGAACCGATCCTCGGGGCCCGAGGCGATACAGACCGCCCCCCCGACCATGGGCCACGTGCAGCCGTCGTACCGAGCGGTGTGGCCGGTGACGACGGCGAGCCCGATGTCCTCGCACGCCCGGTGGAAGGCGTCCCAGAGCGAGGTGAGCTCGTCGTCGGTGATCTCGGGGGGCAGGTTGAGGTCGACGGCCATCCACCGGAGTGGGAGACCGCTCGTGGCGGCGTCCGACGCGAGGATGTGCACGGCGAACCACGCGGCGCGCTCCCACCCATAGGCCGGGACGATGAAGACCGGGTCGGCGGTGAGCGCCATCGCCACGCCGGCGGCGACCCGGACGACGCCCACGTCCACGCCGTGCCGCGGCCCGATAAGCACGTCGTCGTCCTTCGCGCCGAGCCGCCGCAGGATCACCTGCTCGAACAGCTCGGCCGTCGCCTTCCCGGTTCGCTGCTCGCTCATCCCGTCCCTTCCTCCCAACGGCGGACGGCCTCGACCAGGATCTCGGTGGCGCGAACGGGGTCGGGCGCGGCTCCGACCGCCGACACGACACAGACCCCCGCGGCCCCCGTATCGAGCACCTCGGCCGCGTTGCCGGCGTGGATGCCGCCGATCCCCACCACCGGCAGAGGGGTCTCGCGCGCGATCGCCCGCAAGCCGTCGAGGCCCCGTGGTTCCGCCTCGGGCTTGGTCGGGGTGGCCCAGACGGTCACGCCGAGGTAGTCCGCCCCGGCGATCTCGGCCGCGCGAGCCTCGTCGGTCGTCGAGACGCTGACCCCCAAGATCGCGGCGGGGTCGAGGGTCTCGCGCGCCGCCCCCGGGTCGTCGGCCTGGCCGACATGGGCTCCGGCGCCGACGGCCGCGGCGACCGGAACGCGGTCGTTCACGACGAACAGAGCGCCGGCCGCGCGGCACCGTTCGGCGAGCTCACCCGCGAGGGGTTCGAGGCGGGCGTCGGTGAGTTCGGGCGCGCGCAGCTGCACGGCCGTCGCTCCCCCGGCGAGCGCGGCCTCCGCCACGTCGCGATGGCTCCGGCCCGGGACGAACCCCTTCGAGGTCAGCACGTACACGCGGAGCGAACGTGGATCCACCGTCGACCGCGCCTCCCTTCGCCGGCATTACCCGGATCAGGTCCGTTCGGGTCGCCGCCGCGGTGTGGCGGCCTCTCAGCCCGGTCGCCCGAGCTCCCCGGTTCGAAGGCGTCAGGATAGCCGAGGACGGCCGGTCACCGGTTCGCGGCCTGGACCCGGGCGATCCGCATCTCGCGGCGGTACCGCTTCCAGTCGCTCTTGCGCGTCGAGATGAAGACATCGGTCCCGATGATCACCAGGCCGTACCCCAAGATCGCCCACCCGGCCCACCCCGGGGCCCCGCTCGCCGGCCAGAACGCCAGCGCAAGGAACGGCCCGATCTTGCTCGCGATCGCCCCCGAGGCGTGCATCCAGGCCCGCGCCTCCGGCGCCGCTCGCAGGTACGTGGCGTAGTCGATCTTCAGCCCCGGCACCGGCGGGATCAGGTCGCGGACGTAGTAGGCGAGGAACCGCAGCCCCACCAGCCGGCCGACCAGCCAGTGAGCCGGGACGTGGAACGATACCGACCAGTCCAGCGCGGCGAACACCAGCGCGAGCCCGGCCACCGTCTCCGAGTCCGTCGTGAGTGCCACGCCCACCGCCGCGGCGCCCAGGAGCATCCCGACCACCAGCACCGCGTTCCCGACCCACACCGGCACCCGGAGCCGCGCTCGAGCCTCGAACGCCTTCCGGTCGATCCGGCCCGCCTGCTCGGCCCAGTGGTGCGCCAGGACCGGGTCGGCCTTCACCTTGGCCAGCAGGCGCCAGAACCCGAGTACCCGAAGGTCGGTCTGGCCCGCGTCGACGGCCGCCTCGATCCGCTCGAATCCGGCCGGGAACCCCGCCGGGTCGCTCATCCTCGCCCCTGGGCCCGCTCCTTGGCAGGCTCCACGGTTGACGGTCGCCTGCGCGCTAGGATGTTCGTTCGGACGCGCCCCCGGCCCCAGGTAGTCCGCCCGCAACGACCGAGCAGCGACGGGAGGCGACCATCTCGAAGAGCACCATCCCCGAGCGCTCCGCTCGCGCGGAGCTCCCGTTCGCGCTGAACACGCTCGACGGCCGGTACCACGTCGTCGATCGTATCGCCGCGGGCGGCATGGGCGAGGTCTACCGCGCGCGCGACGCCGTGCTCGAACGACCCGTGGCGATCAAGGTCCTGCACCGGAACCTCGCGGGCGACGCGGGCTTCATCGAACGCTTCCGCCGGGAGGCGCGCGCCGCCGCCAACCTCAACCACCAGAACATCGTCGCCGTCCACGACTGGGGCAGCGTCGACGGCATCTACTACATGGTGATGGAGTACGTCGCCGGGCTCTCGGTCCGCGAGATCCTGCACGCCGAGGGGCTCCTCGCGCCGGCGCAGGCCGCCGACGTGCTCGAGCAGACGCTCGCGGCCCTGCAGCACGCGCACCGGCAGGGCATCGTGCACCGGGACGTGAAGCCCGAGAACCTGATGGTGACGCGCGACGGCGTCGTCAAGGTCGCGGACTTCGGGCTCGCGCGGGCGTTCGCCGACGCCCAGATCACCGAGGCCGGCAACGTCACCGGCACCGTCCAGTACCTGGCGCCCGAACAGCTCCAGGGCGAGCCCGCGGACCCCCGCACGGACCTGTACGCGCTCGGGGTCGTCGGGTTCGAGCTCCTCACGGGCCGGCTCCCGTTCACGGGCGAGACGCCGATGGCGATCGCCTATCAGCACATCCACGAGCCGATGCCCAAGCCGTCGTCGATGAACCCGGCCGTCCCGGCCTCGCTCGACGGGTGGGTCGCCTCCGTGACCGAGAAGCAACGCGAGCTCCGCCCCGAGTCGGCGGCCGAGGCGCGCCGCGACCTGGAGGCCGAGGCGCGTTCGCTGCCCGCCGCGCCGCCGCTCTCGTCGCTGGTACCCGAGATCACGGTGGTTCCGGCACCGGCCGACGTCACGGCGATCCCCCAGCACGGCGATCCCGCCGAGACCGTCACGATCCCCGGGCACGCGATCGGGCGTTCGAAGGGGAAGCGCCGCAAGGGCCTGTGGGCGCTCGCGATCGTGCTGGCGATCCTCGCGATCGGCAGCGCGGCGTGGGCGTCCTGGACCTACCTGATCCCGCACGAGGTCGACGTCCCCAAGGTCGTCGGCCTCACGGTCGAGAACGCCCAGGCGCAGCTCGAACAGGCGGGGCTCGTCGTCCGGATCGCGGAGGGCCGGAACTCGACCAAGGTCCCGGCGGGCAGCGTGCTGAAGGTGCAGCCCGCCGAGGGCACGACGCTCGAACGGGGCGACCGCGTCACGCTCGTCCCGTCGCTCGGTCCCCCGCCGGTGCCCGTCCCGAACGTCGTCGGGCAGCCGCTCGCCGACGCCAAGGCTGCGCTGCGCGAGGCGCACCTCAAGGTCGGCGACGTCACGAGGGCGTTCGACGAGCGGTTCGAGGCCGACCAGGTGGTCCGTCAGAGCGTGAAGGCCAAGCAGGATGCGCCGCAGGGCAGCGCGATCGATCTCGTCGTGAGCAAGGGCCCGACCCCCGTCTCGGTCGAGAAAGTCGTCGGGCTGCAGCAAGACGAGGCGGTCGCCGTCCTGCAGTCCCAGGGCTTCGTCGTCGACGTGCAGGAGGAGTTCTCCGACAAGGACGAGAAGGGCACCGTGATCTCGCAGACGCCGGAGAAGGGCACCGACCTGCAGCCCGGCAAGACCGTCACGATCGTCGTCTCGAAGGGCCCGCCCGAGTTCCCGATGCCGAACGTCGTCGGCATGGGCCGGGACGAGGCGGTCGCGAAGCTCCGGAGCCTCGGCCTCCTCGTCGACGTCGCGATCGTGCCGGGGCACGGCGGCTCTCGGGTCGTGTTCCAGGAGCCGGCGAGCGGCACGACCGTCCACGCGGGCGACCTCGTCCACATCTACGTGGCGTGAGGGTCGGCGCGCACCTGCGGAGCGGGCTCCGCACCGCGATCCCGCTCGCGCGCGAGACCGGCGCCGAGGTCGTCCAGCTCTTCATCTCGAACGCCCGAGCGTGGTCGGGTCCGCGCCTGGAGACCGCGCAGGCGTTCGGCGCCGAGTGGCGCGAGGCCGCGATCGGTCCGCTGTTCGTCCACGCGCCGTACCTGGTGAACATCGCGTCGCCGAACCCCGAGTTCCTCTCCAAGTCCGTCGAGCTCTGCCGGCGCTCGGTGGCGGCGTGCGGCGTGCTCGAGGCTGGCGGATTCGTCGTGCACTCGGGTTCGGGTGGCGAAGGTGAGGTCGCCGATGCGCTCGACCGGTCAGCCACCGTGCTGCAGGCCGTCCTCCTCGAGACGCCGGACGAGACCCAACTGCTGGTCGAGCTGATGGCCGGCACGAGCGGCGCCGTCGCCTCGACGCTGGCGGAGGCGCGAACGCTGTTCGACGCCGTGAACGACGACCGGCTCGGGCTCGTCCTCGACACCTGTCACCTGTTCGCGACCGGCTACGCGCTCGACGAGCCCGAGGGCGTCGACGCGCTGTTCGTGGAGCTGCGGGAGCTCGGGCTCGCCGACCGCCTCCGCCTGATCCACATGAACGACGCGAAGTTCGAACGCGGCTCCAAGCGCGACCGGCACGAGATCGTGGGCGAGGGCGGCATCGGACTCGAAGGTTTCCGCGCGATCGTCAGACAACCCGAGGTGCGCGAGCTCTCGGTCGTCGTCGAGACCCCGTCCTCGGGCGAACGCCGCCGCCTCGAGCTCGAGACGATCCGCTCGCTCGCCGCCTGACCCGCCTCGACGTATCGTTGCCCGATGGACCCAGCGACGGCGATCGTCATGATCGAGATCCCCGGCGGCTCGCGGAACAAGTACGAGCTCGATGCCGAGACCGGCCAGATCTTCCTCGATCGGATGCTGTTCACGGCGACCAGGTATCCGGCAGACTATGGGTTCATCGAAGGCACGCTCGGCGGTGACGGCGACCCGCTCGATGCCCTCGTCTTCGTGGGCGAGCCGACGTTCCCGGGGTGCCGGATCCTGGTTCGGCCGGTCGGCGTGTTCGTGATGCGCGACGAGAAGGGCCCCGACGAGAAGGTCCTGTGCGTCCCGCTCCGCGATCCGGCCTGGTCACACGTCCAGGAGCTCGCCGACTTCCGGCCGACGCTCCTCGCCGAGATCGAGCACTTCTTCGCCGTCTACAAGGACCTCGAGGACCACGCCACCGAGACCGACGGCTTCCGAGATCGCGAGACCGCGCTCCAGATCATCCAGGAGGCGCGGGAGCGGGCCGCGACGCAGGCCTAGGCGTTACGGCTCGAGCTCGGCGCGGGGGCCTTCCTGGTAGGAGTACCGCTCCTCGGCCCAGGGCTCGGCGTGGATGTGATACCCGCGCACCTCCCAGAACCCGCGCTTGTTCTGCGCCGTGAACTCGAGCCCGCGGAGCCACTTCGCACTCTTCCACGCGTACCGCTTGGGCACGACGAGGCGGAGCGGGAACCCGTGCTCGCCGGTCAGCGGCTCGCCGCCGTGGGCCCACGCCACGAGCACGTCGTCGTCCAGCATCGATTCCAATGACAGGTCCGAGGTGTACCCGTAGTCGCAGTGGGCGATCACCCACTTCGCGTCGTCCTGGACGCCGGCCTTCTCGGCCAGCACGCGGAAGGGAACGCCGGTCCATGTGTTGTCGAGTGTCGACCAGCCGGTGACGCAGTGCATGTCCGCCTCCACGTCCACCGGGCCGAGCTCCTTCAGCTCCGCGTACGTCAGCGAATAGGGGTTGTCCACGAGCCCGTTGACCTCGAGGTTCCACGTCGACTCGTCGAAATCCGGGACCGGGCCGAAATGAAGCACCGGCCAGGTCTTCACGAGCCGCTGACCGGGCGGGATGCGCTTCGCGATCTCCTCGGGGTACCTCGGACCGAACAGCTTCACGGATGAGCCTCCTATCGTGCCGCGGCCACGGCCTTCCAGGCCGCGATCGCCGTCTCGACGTCCTCGTCGGCGATGTCGACGTGCGTGACCATCCGGACCTTGCCCGACACCACGCTCACGCCGACGCCGTGTCCCTCGAGCCGGTTCGCGACCTCGAGCGGCGTCATCGCCATCGATGCTTCCGTGTCGGCGAAGACCATGTTCGTTTCAACATCGGCCGGATCCAGGCTGCCGGGCACGAGCTCGGCGACGGCCTCGCCCAGGCGACGGGCGCGCTCGTGGTCCTCGTGCAAACGCTTGGGGCCCTCCTCGAGCGCGATCAGGCCGGCGGCCGCGATCACGCCCGCCTGCCGCCAGGCCCCGCCGAACAGGATCTTGATCCGGCGACCCTCGCGCATCTGCTCGGTCGTGCCACAGACGAGCGACCCGATCGGCGCCCCGAGCCCTTTCGAGACGCAGAACATCAGCGTGTCGACCTCGGCCGCGTACTCCGCGACGTCCACGCCGGAGGCCGCGCTCGCGTTGAAGATCCGTGCTCCGTCCAGGTGGACGGCGACGCCGGCCTCCTCGGCCACCTTTCGGATGGCTCGGAAGTCGTCGACGTCCATCACGGTGCCGCCCGCATGGCCGCTGGTGTTCTCGAGGCAGACGAGGTCGACGATCTCGACGTCGTAAGGCTCGTCCGGCTCGAGGGCGGCTCGGACCTGGTCCGCGGTGATCCGTCCGCGCCGGTCGCCGTGGACGGTCCGGTACGCGATCCCCGACAGCACCGCGGCGCTCATCACCTCGGTCGAGGCGACATGCGACATCGGTTCGGCCGCCACGAGGTGCCCGGGACCCGAGAAATGCAGGCGGAGCGCGATCTGGTTGGCCATCGTCCCGGTAGGGACGTACAGCGCCGCCTCCTTTCCGGTGATCTCGGCCGCGCGCTCCTGGAGGCGGTGGACCGTCGGGTCGTCCCCGAACCAGTCGTCGCCCACCTCGGCCTCGGCCATCGCCCGGCGCATCGCGACGGAGGGCTTGGTCACGGTGTCCGATCGCAGGTCCACCCGGAAGTCCTTCATGGGCACCGAGTATATGGACCGTCGGCGGAGGTCTCAGTACAGGAACATCGGCTTGCCGTCGACGTGGCGGATCTTCGGCCGATAGGCCTCGACGTCGTAGAGGGCGCCGACGTCCACCCGCTTCACGCCCTGACGGACGACCGGCAGCGGGACGTTCGTGTAGTTGCCGTTGCGCAGCGCCACCAGCCGGCCGAACTGGCGCTCGATCACGAGGTCGGCCGCCATGACGGCGTAGTTGATCGCCACCATCAGGTCGAGCGAGTCCGGCGAGCCCGAACGCATCAGGTACCCCACTTGCTGATAGATCATCCCCTCGCCGGTGATCTCTCGGAGCGCCTCGCCGGTGACCTGGCCGATCCCGCCGAGCTTCAGGTGCCCGTACGCGTCGGCCATCCCCGCGTGCACGGTCTCGCCGCCGATCATCGTGGCGCCCTCGGAGATCGTCATCATCGCGTAGCCGCTGGGGTTCGCGCGCTTGTCCTGCATCAGCTTGCCCGCGAGCTTCTCGATGTCGAACGGCACCTCGCTGATCACCGCGCGTTCGACGCCCGAGAGGTACGCGGAGACCAGCGAGGTCTCGCCGCTGTACCGGCCGAACACCTCGACCACGGCCAGGCGCTCATGCGAGCCGGCGCTCGTGCGGAGCTGGTGGATGAAGATCACCGTCCGCGTGATCGCGGTCGAGAAACCGATGCAATAGTCGGAGCCGTGGACGTCGTTGTCCATCGTCTTGGGGATCGCGACGACCGGGACGCCCTCCTCGTGCAGGCGGAGCGCGAACGAGAGTGTGTCGTCCCCACCGATGGGGATCAGCGCGTCGATACCCAGGCGGTCGAGCACCTTGAGGACGTGCGGCGTGTGGTCAGCCGGCCCCTCGTGGTCGACCGAGCGCAGGAACTCGGGCTCCTCGGAGGATCGCACCCTCGCGGGGTTCGTCCGCGAGGTGTGCAGGATCGTCCCGCCGCTGCGGTCGATCGTGCGGACCGCCGACGCGTCGAGGTCGACGATGTTCGCGGCCACGGACGCCGGGTCGTCGGGGTCGCATCCGAGGAGGCCGGCCCAGCCGCGGCGGATCCCCGCGACCTGGTGGCCTTCCTCGGTCGCGCGGAGCGTCGCCGCCTTGATGCACGCGTTCAGGCCCGGGACGTCGCCGCCGCCGGTCAGGATGCCGATCTTCACGGGCGCCTCCGCTCCTCGAAGAACAGCTCCGCGACGGCGACGAGCTCCTTCGGGACCGGCCGGACCTTCGCCGCCTCGGCGAGTGGCACCTCGCCGATCCGGTCACCGTGCAGCGCCACCATCTGGCCGAACCCACCCTGCGCGATCAGGTCGGTCGCCGCGACCCCGAACCGCGTCGCCACGATCCGGTCCGCCGCGACCGGCGAGCCACCTCGCTGGACGTGACCGAGCACCGTCACCCGCGTCTCCCAGCCGGTCAGCTCCTCGAGCTTCGGCGCGATCTCGTACGCGATGCCGCCGAAGCGCGGCGCGCCCTGAGGATCGGTCGGGTACTCGGGCGGAGGCATCGTGCCCTCGGCCGGCAACGCCCCCTCCGCCACGACGACGATCGAGAAGGAGTGCCCCGTCAGGTGGCGGCGCCGCAGCACCGAGGCGACCTCCTCCAGGTCGAAGGGACGCTCCGGGACCAAGATCGTGTCCGCGCCTCCCGCGATCCCGGACGACAGCGCGATCCATCCCGCGCTGCGGCCCATCACCTCGACCACCATGAGTCGGTCGTGGCTCTCGGCGGTGGTGTGGAGCCGATCGATCGCGTCGGTTGCCACCTGTACCGCGGTCGCGAACCCGATGCACGCGTCGGTGCCCGACAGGTCGTTGTCGATCGTCTTCGGGATGCCGACCACCGGCACGCCCTCGGACGACATGTGCGCCGCGGCGCCCATCGTCCCCTCGCCGCCGATCGTGACCAAGGCGTCGACACCCAGGTCCGCGAACGTACGGCGGACACGTTCGACACCTTGCTCGTGGTACGGGTCCGCGCCGGAGGACCCGAGGATCGTCCCGCCGCGGTGCAGGATCCCCTGGACGGACGCCGGGGTAAGCTCGAGGACGTTCCCGTCCATGACGCCGCGCCAACCCTTTCGGAACCCGAGGACCTCGAACCCGTGCACGCCGATCGCCGTGCGCACGACCGCGCGGATCGCCGCGTTCAGGCCGGGCGCGTCCCCGCCGGCCGTGAGGACGCCGATCCTTGTGGTCACTCGTCGCGCTCCAGTCGGGTCGTGCCTGCGGTCAAGTCACGTGGTCGGGCTGTCGAGAACCTGGATTGTACGGCCCGGTCGATCCGTCCCGGCCCGAAACACCGCAGCCCGAGGGGATGTCCGGTGCCGAAACGACTCCTGGTCTCCGCGCTCGCGCTCGTCGCCTTGATGGCGGCGTCGCCCGCACGCGCCCACGACCTCGCGCCGTTCCTGCGAGATCATCGGGACCTCCCGCAGGTCCAGCGGCTGATCGTCCTGCACGAACGGCTCCAACGGATGATCGCGCGCTACGAGGTCCTCGAACGCCTGGCCGGCCACGCATGGATCCAGGTCGTCGACGCCGAGCACGACGTCGCGGACGCCCTCGCCACTTCCGAAGCGGCCGAGGCCGACCTGGCGGCCCGCGTTCGAGCCGCGTACCAGTTCGGCGCCGGCGGGGCGGTCGAGGCGCTGCTCAGCGCCGGCTCGTTCGCCGACGCCGCGACGATCTCCGAATACACCGCGCGGACGATCACGCTCCGCAACGACGTGCTGCGTGACTCGTTGGTCGCACAGGCGGTCGTCGTCGCCAAGCGGGCCGAGGCGCAAGCCCGCCGATCCTCGCTCGAACCCCAGCTCGACGTGCTCCGCAGGCTGATGACGCACATGCAGGCCACGGTGGACGAGGCGACCGATCTCGCGCGCGAGGCCGCGATCGCCGACGACGCTCTGCAGGCGCAGCGGGCCCTGGTCGCGGCGGCGGCCGCGCGGATGGGGACGTGGGACATCATCGGGTACCAGGACGACCAGAGCTCGCTGCTCGCGCTCCTCGGACCCACCGGCGGCCGAACCTGCGACACACCCGAGGGTCTCGCGCCCACCGGCGAGGTGTTCGACGGCTACGCATCGTGGTACGGGTGGGAGTTCGGCGGTCAGCCGACGGCGACGGGGGCGATCTTCGACCCGAGGCTGTTCACCGCGGCGAACCGCTCCCTGCCGTTCGGCACGTTCCTCCGGGTGTCGTACGAGGGCAAGTGCGCGATCGTGCTCGTCAACGACCGCGGGCCCTACGGCCGCCTGGAACGCGTGATCGACCTGTCCGAGGCGGCGGCCGACTACCTCGGGGTCGGGGTCTCGTGGGTGAACGCCGAGATCCTGGTGCCGACCTCCAGGATCTGACGGGCCCGCGCCGACGCTCGGGTAGCATGGCGTCGTGCTCGCCGCCTGGGGTCTGCTCGAGTGGACGTTCGCCCTCCTCCTGGTCGGCCTGACCGGAGCGGTCGGACTCGTGTTCCTGTACATGGTCGGGACGCTGTTCGTGAACCCCGGCCGGCGCAAGCGCTCGGTCTAGGGGTGGCCGGCTAGCGCTCGGCACTGCGCGACCCGAGCTCGCGATCCAGGATCAGCAGCGACGCCGGCTCACCCCCGAGCGTCTTCAGCGTCTGCACGATCTCGCCCGCCGTGCGCTCCTCCTCGACCTGTTCGGTCACGAACCACTGCAGGAACACCTGGCTCGCGTAGTCGCCGTGTTTGACGGACATCCCGAACAACCCGTCGATCATCATCGTCACGTTCATCTCGTGCGCCAGCGCCTGCTCGAACGCGCCCTGGGGGCTGCCGAAGTCCGACGGGGGCTCGTCGACGCTCGTGAGCATCACCCGTCCGCCGCGATCGACGACGTGGCGCAGGAACTTCAGGGCGTGCTCGCGCTCCTCGTCCGACTGCAACCGGAACCAGTGCGCGAACCCCGGCAGCGCCTGCTCCTCGCAGTAGGCGGACATCGCGAGATACAGGTGCGAGGAGTAGAGCTCGGCCGCGATCTGCGTGTTCATCGCGTTCTCGATGTCGGGTGAGAGCATCGCCGGTCCTCCTTCGGGAGCGATCGGTCCGAGCCTACTCCGACCCGGGCAGCGTGAGCTCGGCGACGAGCGGCCGGTGGTCGGAGGCCTCGCGCGCGTCGGGACCCGGCGGCACGAGGACGCGCTCGACCACGATGCCTTCCGAGACGAACAGGTAATCGATCCGCGCCGTCGGCTCGTCCGACGGGAACGTGTCTCCGTCGGCGTCGCCGCCCAGCAGCCAGGCATCGCGGAACCGTTCGGACAGGAACCCCACGGCTCGCCCGTCCGGCTTCTCGTTCAGATCTCCGCCGACGAGGATCGGCGCGCCGACTCGGTCGACGAGAGCGACGAGAGCGACGAGTGCTCGAACGTGTTCGAGACGCTCACGAGGATGAAGACCCAGATGGGTTGAGATCACGCACAGCCTCGCTCCGCCATGCCCGAGCGTCGCGATCAGCGCTCCTCGCGGGTAGAGCCAGGGACCCCCGTTGAATCGGTGCTGGCGGTGCTCGACGATCGTCCAGGGCGGCCTGACCAGCACCGCGTCCTTCACGCGGCGGCGCAACGGCGACCACGGATCGGCGGCGAGCTCCATGCCGAGGGCGTTCGCGAACCGCCGGAGACGCCATCGGCCCCCGGTCTCGTTCAGCAGGAGGAGATCGGGCTCGAAGTGGCCGACCAGCCGCACGAGGCGCTCGAACCCGTCCCCGAACCCACGGACGTTGTGCACCACGACCCGCACGCGCATCTGGGATCGGAGGTTAGTCCGCGACGATGCTCGTGCCGGACTCCCCCGCCAGCACCGCGACCGCCGCGTCGAGATCCCCGATCACCGAGCGCGCGCCACCCTGCTCGACGAACCGGACCGCGGCCTCGACCTTCGGGCCCATCGAGCCGGCGCCGAACTCCCCGGCCTCGAGCATCGTTCGGGCCTCCTTCGCGGTCATCCGCTCGATCGGCTCCGCCCGGTCGGTGCCGAACCCACGTTGCACAGCCCGGACGTCGGTGAGGATCAGCAGCGCCGAGGCCTCGACGTCGCGGGCAAGGATCGCCGCCGCGAGGTCCTTGTCGACCACGCCCTCGCGCCCGATCAGCCTCGGGCCCTCCTCGACCACCGGGATGCCACCTCCGCCCGACGCGATCACGATCGTACCCTCGGCGATCAGCGTGCGGATCACCGGCGCCTCGACGATCGAGTACGGGTCCGGCGAGGGCACGACACGGCGGAACCCGCCGTGCGGATCGGGCTTCAGCACCCAGCCCTGCTCGGTCTCGAGCTGCCTCGCCTCGGCCTCCTCGTAGAACGGACCGATCGGCTTGGTCGGGTTCGCGAACGCCGGATCGTCGGGGCGGACGCGCGTGAGCGTCAGGACCGTCGCGACCGGCCGCTCCATCCCGCGTTCGAAGAAGACGTCGCCGATCGTCACCTGGAGCAGGTAGCCGATCAGCCCCTGGCTCTCGGCGCCGCAGACGTCCAGCGGCATGGGGTGCACCCACCGCTTCGCGGCCTCCTGCTGCAGGAGGATCCGGCCCACCTGCGGACCGTTCCCGTGGGTGACCACGACCTCCCAGCCGGCGGCGGCGATGTCGGCGATCCCCTCGGCCGCCGAACGCGACGACCCGTACAGGTTCTCGAACGTGTCGTCCTGGCCGCGGCGCAGCAGCGCGTTCCCGCCGAGCGCGATGACGACGCGTTCCATCGGCCTACTCGAGGACCGGCTTCAGCACGTCGAGCAGGCTCGGCGAGTCCGGCAGCACCTCGAGGTCGTACCGAACACGGACGGCGGGCTTGCTGATCTCGATCACGCGCCGGAGATCGATCGGCGTGCCGATCACCACGACGTCCACCTCGGCCGAGTCGATGATCTGCGCCATCTCGGCGAGCTGACCGTCCGAGTAGCCCATCGCCGGCAGCACCGGGCCGACGTCGTACTTGCGGAAGGTCTCCGCGATCGAGCCGACCGCCCAGGGTCGCGGGTCGACGATCTCGGCGGCGCCGTGGGTGCGCGCCGCGACGACCCCCGCGCCGAACTTCATCTCGCCGTGGGTGAGCGTCGGGCCGTCCTCCACGACGAGCGCCCGCTTGCCGCGGATCGCCTCGGGGTCGTCGACCGTGACGCGGCTGTTGGCCCTGATGACGGTCGCGGTCGGGTTCAGCTCGCGGATCGTGTCCATCAGCTGGTTCACCTGCTCGATCGCGGCCGAGTCCATCTTGTTGATCACGATCACGTCGGCCATGCGCAGGTTGGCCTCGCCGGGGTGATAGCTGGTCTCGTGCCCGGCGCGGAGCGGGTCGGCGACCACGACGTGGACGTCCGGCGCGTAGAAAGGCAGGTCGTTGTTGCCGCCGTCCCACAGCAGCACGTCGCACTCGGCCTGCGCCCGCTCGAGGATGTCGCCGTAGTCGACGCCCGCGTAGATGATCGTGCCCGAGGTGATGTGGGGCTCGTACTCCTCGCGCTCCTCGATCGTGGTGTCGTAGCGGTCGAGGTCCTCGAGCGTCGCGAACCGTTGCACCCGCTGGGCCTCGAGGTTCCCGTACGGCATCGGGTGCCGAACGGCCACCACGCGCTTGCCTTGGTCCTTCAGGGTCTGCGCGATCGCGCGCGTCGTCTGGCTCTTGCCCGAGCCCGTCCGGACGGCGCAGACCGCGACGACCGGGACGGTGGCCTTCAGCATCGTCTCGCTCGGGCCGAGCAGCTCGAAGTTCGCGCCGGCCGCGAGCACCTCGCTGGCCCGGTGCATCACGTACTGGTGGCTCACGTCCGAGTAGCTGAAGACGACGTCGTCGACCCGCTCGTCCCTGATCAGCTGGGCGAGCTCGCTCTCGTCGTGGATCGGGATCCCGTTCGGATAGCGCTCGCCGGCGAGGCTGGGCGGGTACATCCGGTCGTCGATGTACGGGATCTGCGTCGCGGTGAAGGCGACGACCTCGTAGCGACGGTCGCCGCGGTAGGCGACGTTGAAGTTGTGGAAGTCGCGCCCGGCGGCTCCCATGATGAGGACACGACGCGGCATGGCCGAGGTCCTTTCGGAGGGTCCGAGGGTTTGATGCGCGGGAGAAGCTCGCCGGTCCACGCACGGCGGAACCCCGGCGAGGCCCGCTCTTCGGGGACGAATCTACCCGGGTTGGGCGGGTTCCGGCATCAGCCCTTCGGCGGCGGCTCTTCGACCCACCCGGACGGGCCCACCCGCCCGAACGGGCGGGCGAAGTGGCTCACGGCGACGATCCAGTCCTCGTCCCGGGCCCGGCCGACGACCCTGACCCGGGATCGGCACGCCGCGTCCGCGTCGACATCGTGGTTCGAGGGGTGCTCCGGGGCCGAGATCTGGAGCGGCGTGTGAAGGAGATCGCCGGTGAACAGCATCGATCGGTCACCAGCGTCGAGCACGACCGACCGGTGACCCGGCGTGTGCCCAGGCGCATGCACCACCCGAACGCCTGGCCACACGTCGCCGTCCTCGGCTGCTAGGTCGACCATCCCGAGCTCGAACAGCCGTTGCATCGCGCCGCGCGCCCAGTTGGGATGGTCCGCCCCCACCGAACGCGACCAGTCCGCCGGGTGCACGACGTGCACGGCGTTCGGGTATCGGGGCTCGCCGTCCACGACCGAGCCGCCCGCGTGGTCGGCGTGCAGGTGGGTGTGCACCACCATCCGGACCTCGGCCGGGTCGACCCCGGCGATCGGGAGCGCGTCCTCGAGCGGGGTGTGCTCGGCCCAGGGCCGAACGGGCGGGAACGGGCTCACCCCGGCGTCGACCAGCAGCAGGCCCGTGGGCGTTCGGAGCGCGAACGCGTGGACGTGCCACGGCCACGCCTCCTCTCCGACGAACGCCCACGGGTAGCGAGCGCGCTCGGCGTCCCAGTCGATCTCGGCGCCCGGCATCTCGTCGGAGAGCTCGAGCGGCGCGTAGCCCTCGCAGACGACCGAGACCTCCGCGTCACCGAGCCGGATCGGTTCGTGCATCCCGACCCGACCCTACCGCCGCGGCGTCGGCAGGCTCACTCGCCGAGATCGGTCGGCGTGTCGACGTCGAACAGGGTTCGGCGCTGGGGGTCGAGCGCCACCCAGGTCGTCTCGTCGATCACGGCGAGCCGCAGCGCGTCGAGCAGGTCTCGGAGCGCCCGCCGGCCGTCGTGCAGCAACGCGTGCGCGACCTCCACCGCCCTCGCGGTCCGAACGACGCTCGGAAGTGGCCGGAACCCCTCGCCGTCCTGCAGCGCCACGGCCTCGACGTCGGCCTCCCCCACCACCTGCAGCATCTCCAGCAGGACCCGGGTCTGGAGGTCCGGCATGTCGCCACCGGTGACCAGGGCGAACTCGGTCCCGACGGCGAGCAACCCCGCGTGGACCCCGGCGAGCGGACCCTCGCCCTCCGTCGGGTCTCGCGCGAACCGTGCCGGGGCGCCGATCGGCATCGGCGGTTCGGGCGCGTCGGGGGCCAAGACGACGATCACCTCCGAACACACCTCGCCCAGACGCAGCACGGCGTGCTGCAGCATCGGCATCCCGCGGTAGGGCTCGGAGAGCTTGTCGCGGCCGAACCGCGTCGAGCGCCCGCCCGCCAGGACGACGCCCGTGACCTCAGGCAGGCCGGTCCCCCGTCGAAGGTGGGCCGGCGGCATCGGGTTCCTGTGCCGGCGCGCGGTTCTGGACGAACTGGAACCCGAACCGCCCCTTGATGCACAGGTGGCCGCTCGTCACCTGGTTGTCCGAGGGCGAGGTGACCTTCACGATCGAGTTGTCCTGCACGTGGACCTCGAGGTCGCAGCCGACGCCGCAGTACGGGCAGATCGTCTCGGTCACCGTCTGCTGCGACTCGTCCCAGGTGCCGGCCTCGCGCATCTCGTGCTCGCTGGTGAACATCAGCGCGCCCGTCGGGCACACGCCGATGCAGTTCCCGCAGTACACGCACGCGGAATCGGGCAGCCCGACGTCGAACTCGGTCGAGATCCGCGCGTCGAACCCACGACCGGCCACCGAGATCGCGAACGTGTTCTGTGCGTCGACCCCGCACGCCTCGACGCACTTGTAGCAGAGGATGCACTTGGAGTAGTCGCGGACGTAGAGCTCGTTGTCCACCTTGACCGGCTGCTGGACGGTCTCGGCCGCCGCGCCGTCCGGCTCGTGGTGATGGCCGGCGTGGCGCGCGTCGCGCTCGCCCGCCGCCGCGGGCTCGCCCGGCGGGCCGTACCTCGCGGGATCGGCGCCGTAGTCGGTCTGCCAGCGCTCGACGTCGGCACCGGTGAGCCCGACGTCGACGCTGGAACCCAGGAACTCGAGCACCATCTTGCGCGAGAGCCGGACGCGTTCGGAGTCGGTCTTGACCTTCATCCCCGCC
The DNA here is from genome assembly GCA_963823255.1 of uncultured Actinomycetes bacterium. GTDB lineage: Bacteria > Actinomycetota > UBA4738 > UBA4738 > HRBIN12 > DASSJM01. The sequence continues at coordinate 111,297 of CAWGKU010000001.1, read as the reverse complement.
TCGGCCTTGCGCGCGCACGAGGGCACGAGCACGCGCGAACCCTCGAGCTCGACCACGCACACCCGGCACGCGTTGACGGGCGTCAGGTTGTCGGCGTAACAGAGCGTCGGCGTGTCGACGCCCTCGCCGCGGAGCGCGTCCAGGATCGTCGAGCCCTCGGGGACACGGACCGGCTTGCCGTCCACCTCGAGCTCGATCAGCCGGGTGGGCGGGGCGAGCGGGACGACCGTCACGCGGCACCTCCGTCGAAGATCTTGAGGCGGTGGATCGCCGAGTCGACCGCGTTCGCGGCCAGCTGCCCGAGACCGCAGATCGATGCGTCCCGCATCACCTGCCCGATCTCGTCGATCAGCGCGAGCTCGTCGGTGAGCGAGCCGCTCGCCCGACCACTGATGACCCGGGCGAGCGCCTCCTCCTGCCGGACGGTGCCCACCCGGCACGGGACGCACTGCCCGCACGACTCGTCGCGGAAGAACGCCGCGATCCGAAGGACGATGTCGGTCAGGTCCACGTCCTCGTCGAACACCATCACGACCCCCGACCCGAGCGTGACCCCCGCGGCCTTCGAGTCCTCGAACGTGAGCCGCAGGTCGAGGTCGTCGGCCGTGACGAACGACCCCGCCGCACCGCCGAGCAGGATCGCCTTCAGTTCCTTGCCGCCCCGCACGCCGCCGGCCGTCTCGAGCAGCTCGCGCAGCGTGATGCCGTGCTCGACCTCGTACACGCCGGGGCGCTCGACGCAGCCGGAGAGACAGAACAGCCGGGGTCCCGTCGAGTCGGTCGTCCCGATCTGGGCGTACGCCTCGCCGCCGAGCGTGAGCACCTCGAGCACGTTCACGAGCGTCTCGACGTTGTTGATCCCGGTCGGCTTGCCGAACACCCCGCGCTCGACCGGGAACGGTGGCTTGTTCCTGGGCTCGCCGCGCTTGCCCTCGATCGAGTTGAACAGCGAGGTCTCCTCGCCGCAGATGTACGCGCCGGCGCCGCGCCGGAGCTCGACGTCGAACGCGAAACCCTCCCCCATCACGTCGGCGCCGAGGAACCCGTGGGCGTACGCCAACTCGATCGCGTGCTCGAGCCTCGAGGTCGCGAGCGGGTACTCGCCGCGGATGTAGATGAACCCCTTCTCCGAACCCGTCGCGTACCCGGCGATCGTGAGCGACTCGAGGATCGCGAATGGGTCGTGCTCCATCAGGATCCGGTCCTTGAACGTGCCGGGCTCGGATTCGTCGGCGTTGCAGATGAAGTAGTGGGGTTGGACCGGCTGCTTCGCGACCGCCTCCCACTTCACGCCCGCGGGGAACGCGGCTCCGCCCCTGCCCTGGAGCTTCGAGTCCTTGAGCTCGGCGATCACGCCCTCGGGACCGAGCTCGACCGCCCGCCGGAGCGCCTCGTACCCACCGTGCGCCCGGTAGTCATCGAGGGAAGCCGGGTCGACCACGCCGACCCGGCGGAGCAACCGGAGCTGCTCACGCGTGGCGTGGGTCTGCGGCGCGACGTCGATGACCTCCGCGTCGCTCATCGTCGTCCACGGACCGCCGCGCAGGAACGGGTCGAGCCGTTCGACCGAGACCGGGCCGAACGCCACGTCCCTCGAGCCGGAGCCCTGCAGGAGCGCCGCCGGCGCGCGTTCACACATCCCGAGACAGGGGCTCCGAAGGACCCGCTCGGAACCGACCTGTCGGATCACCTCTTCGATCAGGCCTTCCGCACCCGCGACCTTGCACGCGATGTCGTCGCACAGGTGCAGGACCGTCGTCGGTCGCGGTTCGACCGAGAACATCGCGTAGAACGTCGCGACGCCGTAGGCCTCGGCGGGCGGGACCGTGAGGCGCTCGCACGCGTAGCGGAGACCACCGGGACTGATCCAGCCCGCGCTCGACTGCAGCGCATGCAGGACGGGGAGCAGCAGGTGGCGCTGCTGCCGCGCCTCGTGCCCACCTCGAGCCACACGCCCGTCCGCCTCGGTCCGTTCCCCACCGGACCAGCCGGAGCTCGCCGCGCCGAGGACCGCGTCGACGGCGGCGCGTTCGTCGTCGCTGGCGAGGTCGTCGGACAGGACGAGGTCCACGGCGGCGCTAGGCCTCCACCGACTCGGAGATCTTCTCGATCCGGACCGCGGTCGCCTTGAACTCGGCGGTCCCGGACTTCGGGTCAGTGGCGTCGATCGTGAGGATGTTCGTGTCGACCTGGTCGGGGAAGTGCAGCGTCATGAACACGAGCCCCGGGCGCAAGCCCCGATCCACCCGAGCCGGGACCTCGAGCGAACCACGTCGCGAGGTCACGCGGACGACCTCACCCTCCGAAACGCCCAGCCGATCGGCGTCCTCGGGGGACACGTCGATCGTCTCGCCGCGACGTAGCGGCGACGTATACCCGCCGGTCTGGACGCCGGTGTTGTACGAGTCGAGCCGGCGGCCGGTCGTCAGGCGGAGCGGGAACTCCTCGGTCAGCTCGTCCACCGGGGGCTCGAACGGCGTCACGCTGAACGGCGCCTTGGGGCCGCGCCTGTCCCGCGGTCCTCCTCCCACAGCCGGGCGTGCAGGAACAGCGTCCCCTCGTGCTCCTCGTCGTAGCACGGCCACTGGATCCCTTCGAGCGCCTCGAGGCGTTCGTAGGTCATCCCGGCGTGCATCGGCGAGACCGCCCGGAGCTCGTCCCAGGCCGAGTGCGGCGTGACCTCGCCCCAGTCCCGACCGAGCCGCTTCGCGAGCTGCGCGATGATCCAGATGTCGTCCTTCGCGTCGCCCGGAGGTTCGATCACCTTGCGAACGCGCTGGACCCGCCGCTCGCTGTTGGTGACCGTCCCCTCGGACTCGAACGCCGAGTTGGAGGCCGGCAGGACGACGTCCGCCATCTTCGCGGTCTTCGTCATGAACAGGTCCTGGACGATCAAGGTGTCGAGGTTGCCCATGAGCTTGCGGGCGCGGCCGACGTCGGCCTCCGAGGATGCCGGGTTCTCGCCGATCACGTAGAGCGCGGTCAGCACCCCGTGCTCCATCCCGTCGAACATCTGCGTCAGGTTCCGGCCGTACTTGCGGATCACCGGGACGCCGCACACCTGCTCGTACCGCGCGCAGGCCTCGGGATCGTTCTCGATGTCCTGGAACCCCGGCAGCTTGTTGGGGATCGCACCCATGTCGCCGCCGCCCTGCACGTTGTTCTGACCGCGGAGCGGGTTCAGGCCGCTCCCGTAGCGGCCCACGTGCCCGCAGAGCAGCCCGAGGTTGATCAGGGCCAGCACGTTATCGGTGGCGTTGTGGTGTTCGGTGATGCCGAGGGTCCAGCAGATCTCGGCCCGGTCGGCCTTCGCGTAGGTGTGCGCGAACTCGCGGATCACCTCGGCGGGGATCCCGGTCGCCTGCTCGCCGCGCTCCAGGGTCCACTCCATCACCGAGTCCCGGTAGGCGCGGTATCGCATCGTCGCCCGCTTGACGAACGTCTCGTTCACGAGGTCCGAGACGATGATCTCGCGCGCCATGGCGTTGGACAGCGCGATGTCCGACCCCACGTCGATCCCGAGCCACAGGTCGGCCCACTGGGCCGAGCTCGTCCGGCGCGGATCGACGACGACGAGCCGGGCGCCCTTGCGGATCCCCTTCAGCACGTGGTGGAAGAAGATCGGATGCGTCTCCCGCGCATTCGATCCCCACAGCACGATGAGATCGGTGTTCTCGATCTCCCCGTACGAACTGGTCCCCCCACCTGCTCCGAACACCGTCGCCAGACCGACGACCGAAGGAGCGTGTCAGGTGCGGTTGCAGCTGTCGATGTTGTTGCTGCGAAGGACCGTCCGCATGAACTTCTGCGCGACGAAGTTCATCTCGTTGGTGGCCTTCGAGCAGCTGAACAGGCCGACCCCTTCACCGGCGTTCCGCTCGGTGGCCGCCCGCAGACCCGCCGCTGCCCGATCGAGGGCCTCGTCCCAGGTCGCCGTTCGCAGGCCGCCGTTGTCGCGGACCATCGGCTCGGTGAGCCGCGTGAGCCCGTTCTTCATCGAGGCGTGCTCCTTTCGCTCGGCTCTGGACCGATTGTATGCCGCGGTTCGGGGGTCGGGCCCTCAGGCGGGGACGCGCTCGGGGTGGCTGTAGACGTTCGCGCGCCCGTCGCGGACGAACCCCACCAGCGTCATCCCGAACCGCTCGGCGGCCTCGACCGCGAGCGAGGAGGGCGCGCTCACCGCGCTGACGATCGGGATGCCGGCCACCGCCGCCTTCTGGACGATCTCGAACGACGCCCGGCCGCTCACCTGCAGGATCGTCCCGTCCGCCGGGACGCGGCCCGCCAGGTACCGCTCCCCCACCACCTTGTCGACCGCGTTGTGGCGCCCGACGTCCTCGCGCACCGCGAGCGCCGTCCCCGACGCGTCGAACAGACCCGCGGCGTGGAGCCCCCCGGTGCGCTCGAACACCGCCTGCGCCTCGCGGAGCCGTTCGGGCAGCGAGATCAGGAACCCGAGGTCGACCTCCGGCCCCGGCGCCACGGGCTCGCATCGCACCTCGATGTCCTCGAGCGCCGCCTTGCCGCAGACGCCGCAGGAGGAGGTCGCGTAGAAGTTCCGGCGGAGCCGTTCGGCGTCCAATGGCCGCGCGAGCGTGACCGAGACCACGTTGTAGCGCTGGTCCTCGCCGGGCAGGTTGTCGCAGTAGGCCACACGCTGGACGTCCCCGGGCACGATCAGGCCCTCGGTGAACAGGAAGCCGACGGCGAGCTCGAAGTCGCCGCCGGGCGTCCGCATCGTCACCGCCACCTGCATCGGCTCCTGTCCGGGGCCCTGCACGCGGATCTCGAGGGGCTCCTCGGTGGCCAGGCTGTCGGTGCGTTCGGAGCGCACGCCGTCGTGGACGGCGAGGACGCGTGCCCGGGTGGAGCTGTGCCGGATCGGTTCGGCGACGGTCACCGCTCCAGTATCCGACCGGAGGCCACGAGGGTCCACGTCCCGCGCCGGGCGGGGGTGCTGAACCGTCAGCCCCGGATCCGGCCGGCCAACACCTCAGGTTCCATCCCGTCGGCGCACGCCGCTAGCTCCGGCGGGGAAGGGTGGGGATCACGGGGTGGAGCTTCCCCCGGTCCCGACGGGAGAAACGGAACCGACCCATGCCCGGGAGCCTACTTCGCACCGCCCTCTCGGCGGACCGGCAAGACGCAGAACAGGGTCCCGTGCGGCGCAGCCATCGTCGTCCAGCGCGTGCCGCCACGGTCAGTCTCGTCCACCCGCCACGCGACGCGGGCACCCAGACCCTCGAGCCGAGCGACCTCGGCGTCGGGATCCTCGACCCGGAGGTCGAGGTGGACGGCCGTCTTACCCGGCGTGACGACATCCACCTGCTGGATCAGCAGCCGAGGACGCGGGTCGCCCTCGGGCGGGGCCAGCGCCGTGTACGCACCGCTCGCGAACAGGCGCTCATAGCCGAGCGCCTCCTTCCAGAATGCAGCCGCCCGATCGGCGTCCACAGCATCCACCACGATCTCGATCGACGAGGTCACGGGCGGTCGTCCTTTCGCGGGTGTCGGCGAATCTTAGGTCATGCCTCGCTCGACATGCCAGCGGGCCCGTACGCGCCGCGCCGCCCGGTCCAGTTATCCTCCGGCGAACGACCGGACGAACGATGGAGGCTCGCGTGAAGAGTGGACTCGAGATCGCGCAGGAGGCGCAGCTCCGGCCCATCACGGAGATCGCCGCGTCGGCCGGGATCCCCGACGACGTGCTCGAGCCCTTCGGCCGGTACCGCGCGAAGGTCGACCTCTCGATCCTCGACCGACTGGCCGACCGGCCCGACGGCAAGCTGATCATCACGACGGCGATCACGCCGACGAAGGCGGGCGAGGGCAAGACCACCACTTCGCTCTCGCTCACGCAGGGCATGGGGAAGATCGGCAAGGACGTCGTGCTCTGCCTCCGCGAGCCCTCGATGGGACCGGTGTTCGGCATCAAGGGTGGCGGCACGGGTGGCGGCTACGCGCAGGTGGTCCCGATGGAGGACATCAACCTCCACTTCAACGGCGACTTCCACGCGGTCACGGCCGCCCACAACCTGCTGGCATCGGCGCTCGACGCCTCGCTCTACTTCGGGAACCCGCTGGGGATCGACGCGACCAGCATCACGTGGCCCCGGACCCTCGACGTGAACGCGCGCGAGCTCCGGTTCACCGTCATCGGCCTCGGAGGCAAGATGCACGGCGTCCCGCGCGAGAACGGGTTCGTGATCACCGCCGCGTCCGAGGTGATGGCGGTGCTGGCGCTCGCGTCGGACCTCGCCGACCTCCGCGCTCGCCTGGGGCGGATCGTCGTCGCGTCGACGGCGGACGGGCAGCCGGTCACCGCCGAGCAGCTCCAGGTCGCGGGCGCGATGACCGTCGTCATGAAGGACGCGCTGAAACCCAACCTGGTCCAGACGCTCGAGGGACAGCCTGTGCTGATCCACGCGGGACCGTTCGGCAACGTCGCGCACGCGAACAACTCGATCATCGAGGACCGCGTGGCGCTCAAGCTCGCCGACTACGTCATCACCGAGGCGGGGTTCGCGAGCGACCTCGGGTTCCAGAAGTTCTGCGACATCGTGTGCCGGTTCGGGGGGTTCGCGCCGTCGGCCGGCGTGCTGGTGACGACCGTGCGCGCGACCAAGTCCCACGGCGGCGTGCCGTTCGACCAGCTCGGGAACGAGGACCTCGAGGCCATCAAGCGTGGCGTCGAGAACCTCGGCCAGCACATCGCGATCGTGCGCGAGTACGGTCTGCCGTGCGTCGTCTCGATCAACAACTTCCCGAGCGACACCGAGGCCGAGGTCGAGCTGATGCGCGAGCTGGCGGTCGGCGCGGGAGCGGAGACCGTGGTGGTCAACCGCGGGTTCGCGCAGGGTGGGGCCGGCGCGGTCGAGCTCGCAGAGGCCGTCGTCACGGCGTGCGAGAAACCGAACGCCTTCCATCAGCTCACGCCCGACGGCACGCCGATCAAGGAGCAGATCGAGGCCATCGCGACCCGCGTGTACGGCGCCGACGGTGTCGACTACCAGGCGCAGGCCGAGAAGGATCTCGCGCGGATGGATCAGCTCGGGTTCGGCACGATGCCGGTGTGCATGGCGAAGACCCACCTGTCGCTCACCCACGATCCGACGTTGCTGAACCGCCCCCGCGGATGGCGACTCCCGGTCCGCAGCGTGGTCCCGAGCGCGGGAGCGGGCTTCGTGGTCGTGCTGTGCGGCGACATGCAGCGGATGCCGGGGCTCGGCCGGACGCCCGCCTACATGAAGGTGGACATCGACGAGCACGGACGGACGATCGGGCTGTTCTGAGCCCGGTTCGGGTCAGTCGATGAGGGCGATCGCCTCGACCTCGACGAGCTGGCCGCGGTAGCCGAGGGTCGGGACACCGACCAGCGTGCTGGGCGCGCGACCGATCTCGGAGCTGCGGACCACCTGCCAGACGGCCGACTGCGCCTCGTAGCTCGCGCCCGCGACGTACACCGTGGTCTTGGCGACGTCCCGGGGTAGCGCGCCACCGGTCTGGAGCGCGGCGAGGAGGTTCTCGATCACCTGCTCCGCCTGCGCGACGGGATCGTCCCCGCCCACCAGGTCTCCCTGGGCGTCGAGCGGTACCGCCCCGGCCGTGAACACGACGGTCCCGCCGCGACCCACCGCGACGTGCGAGTAGCCCGGCGGCGGCGCGAGGGTGTCGACGTTGCGGAGCTCGACCGCCATCTCAGCCCGCCAGCTGGGTCGGACCCTCGACGAGGATCCACTCGGCGCGCGTCACGGCCTCGTTCCGGTCGAAGTCGAAGACCCCGCTCCAGGGGACGCCTTCCCAGGTCGACCCGCACTCGGGACAGACCCACAGGGACATCGTCTTGTGCTCGGCATCGCGCGGCGGTGCGCAGGTGTGCAGCGGCATCCGGCCTCCTCCCCTCGAATCACACGCTTGTGATTCCGCAGGAGTGTACACCCCGCGACCGGGCTTCTCCGGAGCGTCTTGGCTGGCTCCCACCCCCGGCGGGGTCGTGGCACCACCCTTCCCCACCGATCCTCGTCGCGGCATCGTTCGGTCGTGAGCACCGCGGCGATCCTCGAGCGACCCCCCGAACGAGCGGCTCCCCCGAGCGCCCTCCGCGGCTTCGCGGCGGTGTTCCTGGCCGGTGGCCTCGCCGGGGTCGTGGTCGGCGGGCTCGGCAGCCGGATCGCGATGCGGATCGCGGCGCTGACGGCGAGGGACGTGGCCCAGGGGCTCACCACCGAGGCGGGGGCCACGATCGGACGGATCACGTTCGAGGGGACGGCCTTCCTCGTCGTCGCGGTCGGCATCGGGACGGCGCTGATCGGAACGGCTTTCTACCTGGCGACGCTCCCCTGGCTCCCCCGCCGACGGACGGTTCGAGCGCTAGCGTTCGGCGGCCTCGAGCTCGTGGTCTTCGGGACGGTGCTGCTCGATCCGGGGAATCCCGACTTCACGATCTTGGGCCGGCCGCTGCTCAACGTGCTCGTGCTCGGCTCGCTGTTCGTCCTGCACGGGGTGGCCCTGGTGCTCCTCGTCGAGCCCTCGGGACGTCTCGTGTCGGCGGTCTCGCGCGGACCGCGCTGGCGCGCCGGGCTGGTCGACGTCGGAACGTTCCTCGCGATGGGGCTGACGGCGCTCGGCGCCTTCGCCCTGGTCGCCCGTGCCACCGGGTGGGAGACGGTCGCGATGATCGTCTTGCTCGGGTGCGCGGCCGGCCTCACCGTCCTCGATCCCCATCGAACGCGACCGATCACGCGGCCGGCGCTCCGGATCGCGGGTTCGGTCTCGCTGGGCCTCGTCACGATCTCGGGGATCGTCGGGCTCGTCGACGCGGTGACGACGATCGTCTGAGGTCTAGGAGCGGGGCCGGTCCTTGTTCGTGTCGTAGATCGGCAAGACGTCGACGGTCGCGTCGACCGTGCCGTCGCCGACGGCCACCTGCACGGAGTTGCCGAGCGTCGATCGGTCGGTGCGGATCACCGCGAGCCCGATCTTCCCGAACCGTGGGCTGTCGGTCGGGCTCGTGAGCACGCCGACCTCCTCGCCGTCCTGCGTGACCGCGGCGCCGTATTCGGGGAGCACACCGGCTTCGTAGGTGAGCGTGACGAAACGGTTCGGCGGCGCGGCCGCGACCTCGCGGAGCTTCTCCTTCCCGAGGAACTCGCCCGGCCCGTCCAGCCGCACCAGCCGGTCCAGGTTGAAGTCGTACGGCGTCCGCTGGTGGGCCTCGTAGTCGTAGTCGGTGACGATCAGCCCGGCCTCGATCCGCGCGGGCTCGATCGCCTCGGCGCCGAACGGTGTCACGCCCGCGCCCACGATCGCGTTCCAGATCTCCTCGGCGTCCGCCGGGTCCGTCAGGAACAGCTCGTAGCCGAGCTCGCCGCCGAACCCGGTCCGCGACAGGAACACCTCGACCCCGGCCACCTTCACCGGGTCGGTCAGGAACCGGAAGTAGCGGAGCGCGCCCACGTCGGCGTCGGTGAGCTTCTGCACGACCTCGCGCGAGCGCGGACCGATCACGCCCAGATGCGGCATCCGCGGCGCGATCCACTCGAACTCGACGTCGAACCCTTGCAGGGCCTCCCCGAAGTAGTCGGCGTGATCCTTGCCGTTGGTCATCACCCAGCAGTGATCGCCGCCCGTGTTGAACACGGTGCCGTCGTCGACCATCAGCCCATCGGCGTCCAGGAACGCGCCGTAGCGCGCCTGTCCGACCTCGAGGCCGAGCGCGTCGTTGCTGAACACCCGCTGCGCCGCCTCGAGCGCGGCGGGCCCTCGGAAGTCCCACTTGTTGAGCGGCGAGACGTCCCACACCGCGACGTCGTCCCGGATCGCGGCGTACTCCTTGCCGAGGTCGCCGAACCCCTCGAGCCACCACCAGCCGCCATCGGCGATGTGCGTGCCGCCCTGAGCCTCGGTCACCGCGTGGAACGCCGTCTCGATCGCGTCGTCGTCGCTCATCTCGTGCCTCCGGTCGCCGGGATGGCGGCATCCTCCCACGGGTTTGACTGGCCGTTCAAGTTCGGGCGATCCCGGGTCGGGCGGATCAGATGCGGGTGAGACGCAGGAAGCTCCTCGCGGAGCCGAACCCACGTTCCTCCAGACGGGAGGCCAGCACGAGGAAGAGCTGCGCCGTGACCATCGCGTCGTCGAGGGCCTCGTGGGGGTTCGCGACCGGGACGCCGTATCGCTCGGCGGCCGACGAGAGGCTCTGGCGTACGTCTTGATCCAGGTGCTCGAGCTCGATCGCCATCTGCCGGACGTCGATCGTCCGCTTCACCCACGAGCGGGACCGTCCCCCGTAGAGACGGCCGAGGAAGCCGATCTCGACGCTCGCGAACCACGCCAGGAGGAACCTGCCGGTCAGGGCCAGACGGAGCGTCTCGCCGGCGACCGCGAGCGGCTGCGCCTCCGCGAGATCCTTCGGCAGGATGCCGTGGATCCTCATCGACTCCGCGCTCGAGGGCACCTCGGGCACCACGAGCTCGTGGATCGCCTCTCCCACGACGACGCGGCCCTCGCGTACCGGAACCACACCGAAGGACACGACCGCGTCGCGTTCGCGATCGAGCCCGGTCGTCTCGAAATCGAGCGAGGCGAACTCCGCTCGTCGCCACGGGCGCGAACGCATCGACCGCGCCGGCCGGGCGGGCGGCCTCAGCGACACCGGATCACCTCGAGCTCGGTCACGACGCCGTCGATGCGCCGGTCGATCGCACCGGTCGGGACCAGGTCGACGATCTGGATCGAGAACGCGACCGCGATCGCGGCCACGCCGTCGCGCCGCATCCCGAGCAGCCGGTCGTAATACCCGGCGCCGTACCCCATCCGGTCGCACGACCGGTCGAAGGCAACCCCCGGGACCACGACGAGGTCGAGCTCGGCCACACCCAGCACGCTGCCCTCGGCGGGCTCCATCGCCCCGAACGAGGTCTCGGTCATCGCCGCACCGGGCGTCGCGACGACGGGCACCACCTCGCTCCCCTCGATCCGCGGCAACGCGACGGTCGTGCCCTGCGAGCGCAGCCGGGCGATCAGCGGCGCCGTGTCCACCTCGCTCCCGAACGACCAGAAGGCGAGCACGGTCCGGGCGCCGGCCGCCTCGGGGAGCTCGAGGAACCGGTCGGCGATCGCCTCGCTGCGCGCGGACCGCTCGTCCGCGCGGAGCGCGTCGCGTTCGGCAAGGATCTCGCGACGCAGCGCGCGCTTGGCCTGCTTGAGCCGGTGCGCCGGGAGATCGCTCATGCCGTCGACCGGTACGGCAGGACCTCGTCGGCGATCAGGTCGAGCCGGTCGGGTGGACCGCCGGGGACGAGCACCGACCAGGTCGCGCCGGCCGCGGCGAGCTCCTCGAGCCGGGTGCGGAGCGCCGCCGTCGTCCCCGACCAGACGCCGGGATCCATGCCGCGCGCGGTCCGCTGTTCCAGGAGGCGCTCGACCTCCGCGTCGTCGCGCCCGACGACGACGATCCCCGCCCACGTCGCCGAGACCGGCCGGTCCCCCGCGGTGTCGCGCAGCAACCGAGCCTTCCGACTGAATTCGTCGAGCTCCATCCCCCAGCCGTTCCACGCGTCCGCCTCGGCGGCCGCGAGGCGCACGACGACGTCGGCGAACCCGCCGATCCAGATCGGGGGGCCGCCGGGACGAACGGGCGGCGGGATGAGCGGTCCCGCCATCGCGGGGACGCGAGAACCGCCCTCCCACGGGACCCCCGCGTACAGCGACTTGATCGCGCGCACGGTCTCGACGAGGTGTTCGCGGCGCTCCGCCTTCCCCAGGTACTCGATGCCGAACACCCGATGCTCGGGCTCGTCGATCGGGTCTCCGGTGCCGATCCCCAAGATCATGCGGCCGCCGCTGACGTCGTCGACCGAGGCGGCGATCTTCGCGAGGATCCCCGGGCTGCGCAGCGTCGCGCGCGTGACCAGGGTGCCGACGGCGACGCGGCTGGTCTGCGCGGCGACGGCGGTGAGCATCGCGAACGCCTCGAGCGAGGGCCGATCCGCCGGCGCGCCCGGCGGGAAGAGGTGATCGAACGCGAACACGCCGTCGAACCCTCGCTCCTCCGCGCGACGGGCGAACGCGAGCACGCGCTCGACGTCGCCGGAGAACAGCGGCAGCACGAGACCGACCTTCACGTCAGACCATCACGCGCCCGAGCTCCTCGAGCGCGAGGGTGGCCGCGCCGACGGCCCCGGCGTCGTTGCCAAGCTCCGCGGGGACGATCGGCACCCGGGGGCGGTACTCGGGACCCTCGACGGCGTCGAGGAACGCGGCACGGGCCGGGTCGAGCAGGAGGTCGCCGGCGACGATCGCCCCTCCGCCCACGACGACGACCTGCGGGTCCAGGACGTTCACGAGGCCCGCGATCCCCTGACCGAGGCGTCGTCCCGCCTCCGCGAGGATCCGCTTGGCCGCGTCGTCGCCTTGCATCGCCGCTTGGGTGACGAGCTCGCCGGTCACCTCGTCGGGGTCGCCGCCCGCGAGGCGCCGCAGGATCGAATGCTCGTGCTCGCGAGCCTCCTCGCGGCCCATCCGATCGATCGCGCGACCCGCGGCCACCTGTTCCCAACAGCCGTGGTTGCCGCAGCCGCAGAGCGGGCCCCCGGGTTCGACGATGATATGGCCGATCTCGGACGCGAAGCCGTTCGCGCCGCGGAACAGCCGTCCGTCCGAGACGATCCCGCCGCCGAGCCCGGTACCGACCGTGACCAGCAGCAGGTGCCGGTACCCGCGGCCCGCACCGAACCGGAACTCGCCGTACGCGGCCATGCTCGCGTCGTTGTCCACCTGGCAGGGCAGGCCGAGCGCGTCGCGCATCCGCTCGGCGATCGGGAGGTTCCGCCAGGCGAGGTTGGGGGCGAAGCCCAGGACCCCCTCCTTCGAGTCGATCATCCCCGCGGCCCCGATGCCGACCGCGATCACGTCGGGGGTCAGGAGCGACCGTGCGAGCTCGACCATCGCCGACAGCGTCGCCGCCTCGTCGTCGGCCGGCGTCGGCCTGCTCGTGCGCTCGGCGACCGTGCCGTCCCGGGTGACCCGGAACGCATTGATCTTGGTTCCGCCGACGTCGATCCCGATCGCTTCGCCGTTCCCCCGGTCCGGCACGTCCGAACCTCTCAGGCGGACCGGACCGGCGCCGTCACGAGATCTCGATCCGCTCGAAGTCCTTGGAGCCGTTCGGGCTCTGGTCGACACCGCTCACGTGATCGCCGCGGACGTCGATCACGGCGCGGGCGGCGAGGAAGAACTCGCGTGCGGCAGCCAACAGGTGCTCGAACACGTCCGGCGCCGCTCCCTGGCCGGCGGTCACCGCCATGCAGATCGGGCAGAACGCGACCGTGCACACGGGCTGCTGCGGCGCCGCAGCCTCCTGCTCCGTATCCGCTGGGGCGGCGGCGCCGTCACCCGCCGTGGTCGCCCCTCCGTGTCCGGCTTCGGTCTCAGCCATGCTTGCTCCTTCCCCTCGGCGCCGCCGCCGGTTCCGATCCCGGCAGTCGCGCGAAGATGATCTCGAGATGGTCCCCCACGAAGTTCGCGCCGCGGACCTCCATCCGCTGGAGGGTCTGCGGCAGGATCAGGTTGCGCTTGTAGGTCCCGACGCGGACGTAGAGCTCCTCACCACGCCGGTGGATGTCCATGTCCTCGCGCGAGACGAACGGGAGCCGCATCGTCAGGACGTAGCCGCCCGAGCGCCGGCGCACGCGGATCGGGTCGTCTCGGTAGAGGACGTCGGTGACCGGAAGATCGCCGTAGACCTCCTGCCCCATCTCCTCGAGCAGGGCCACACCGACCATCTCGCGGTCGAACAGGCGCGCGGTCAGGATCGGCACGGGTTCGAAGGATTCGCGCACGGTCTGCAGGTGCTCCGCCTGGATGTCCTTCCACTTGCCGAAGTACGGGTCGGTGACGTCCTCCGGGATGATGCGGTTGACGACAACCGCGTCGCACCGGTAGCCGAACAGCCCGAGGTACGTGTACGTGCGCCGCGCCTCGGAGATCACCATCTTCTCCGGGTTCACCACGAGCCGTACCGTCGAGGACGACTCGTCGGTCAGGATCCGGTGCACGGCGTCGAGGTTCTTGTGCAACCGCTCGACCGCCGCGTAGAAGCTCTCGCCCGCGATCGGCAGCGTCGTCATCTTCGACACGATCGGGCGCAGGGTCTTCACGACGCGCCGCTCGACCGGGAAGATCCGTTCGATGTACCAGTTCATGACCTCGGGCAGCGAGAGCAGGCGGAGCGTCTCGGCCGTGGGCGCGCAGTCGACGATCAGCAGGTCGTACTTCCCGCCCTCCACGTGGGTCTTCACGTCGATCAACGCGAAGATCTCGTCGAGCCCCGGGATCACCGAGAGCTCCTCGGCCTGGATCGTCTCGACGCCGGCCCAGTTCATGAGCTGCACGAAGTAGTCCTGGATCTCGCGCCAGTTGGATTCGAGCCGGCTCTGGGCGTCGATCTGCTCGGCCCACAGGTTCTCGGCGATGGGCGTCGCGTGCTCGCCGATCTCGACGTCGAACGAGTCGCCGAGCGAGTGGGCCGGATCCGTGCTCATGATGAGCGTCCGGTTGCCCGCCCCCGCCGCGCGGACCGCCGTGGCGGCGGCGACCGTCGTCTTGCCGACGCCGCCTTTCCCGGTGAACAACAGGACCCGCATCCCGGCAGCCTAACGCGGGCGTCATGCCGGCGCGTCCCGGGGGTGGTGGGCTCAGCCCAGCTCGACGCGCCGCTTCAGGCCCTCGAGCGCATTCTCGATCACACGCTTCTCGCCCTGGGTGCGGACGAAGCCCGGCAGCAGGATCCCGAGGTCGACCGCGAGCCGGTAGATCACCTTGGTCTCGTCGTCGTCGATCTCGGTGAGCAGGTACTCCCCGGTGATGTTCGAGACCGCGCCGCGGGCCTCGGTCGAGACCCACGACATCCCGCCGTCGCCGGGCGCGTAGCGGTAGGCGAGCGTGTAGTTCGCCTTCCCCAGGACCGGCACGTCCACCTCGAACGCCACCTTGGTCCCCAGGCCGCCGTCCCCGCGTTCGAGCACCTGGGCGGTCTTGACGTCGGCCCACTCCGGGTACTTCTCGAAGTCGGTCAGGATGTCCATGACCTCGGCCGCGGGAGCCTCGATCACGATCTGGCCCTCGGTCTGCTCGCTCATGTCCGCTCGCTCATGAGGAAGCCGATGTTACCGGCGGGCGGCGGGCAAGGTGACGAACGTCGCGATCAGGACCGACAGGAACACCAGGCCCGCCGACGTCCACAGCAACGCCCGGGAGCTCATCAGCGGCGTGTCGCCGGCGGCTAGGCGGTAGGCGTCCAGCGCCGAGACGACGTAGATCATCAGCGAGGCACCCAGGAACAGCATGAACAGCGGGAAGGTGGGCCCGAGTCCGCCCTTGCCGAACCGCGACACCAGCACGACCAGCAGGGCACCGAACGCCCAGCCGAAGATCACGATCCGCGCGACCGCGTCGGTCCGCCGCCCGAGCTTCCAGTGGCCGAGCCCCGGCCAGAGCATCGACCATACGGCCGCCGGCTGCGGCTCGATCTCGGGCGCGGTCGTCGGCTCCGCGAGCAGGCGCCCGAACGGGGTCCCGCAGACCGAGCACTCGTTCGCCTCGATCGGGTTGCGCGTCTCGCAGGCCGGACAGGTCCACGCGAGCATGCCGCCCTCGACCTCGATCGAGCCGCCCGTCGTGCCGGGGATCGCCTTCGGCCCCGCCGTCGCGACCGGGGACGACCCCGCCACGCCCTCCACTTCGGTGGGGGCTCCCGCGCGGTCGAGCGGCGCGAAGCACTGCCCGCACCACTCCGCCTCTGCGGACGCGAGGGCGCCGCAGGTCGGACACCGGCGTTCGCCCATCATGCGAGGCAGGGTACCCCCGCCCCGGCCCGGCACCCGGGAACCGCGGCCCTCAGCCGACCGCCCGGCGCAACCACCCGGCGAGCTCCTCGGCGGGGCGGGACCACGCGAACGCATCCTCCACCCGCGCGCGGCCTGCGCGACCCATCGCCTCCGCGCGTTCGGGATCGGCCAGGAGCGACCCCACGGCCTCGGCGACCTTGCCCACGTCAGAGCCGTTGACGAGCAGGCCGGTCTCGCCCGGCACGAGGGACTCGCGCGCTCCCCCCGAGTCCCCGACCACGACGGGCCGCCCGCAGGCCGCCGCCTCGATGAACACGTTGCCCCATCCCTCGACCTCGAGTCCCCCCAGGCGGTTGCGGCACGGCATCGCGAACACGTTCCCCGCGCGGTAGTAGCGGGGCAGGTCGGCCTCGGACACCTGGCCGGTGAACGCCACCGAGCCCGCCGGCGCGACCGCCGCCAGCGCCTCGAGCCGGCCCCGGTACGGGCCGTCCCCGACGATCAACAGCGTCGCGTCGGGGACGCGTCGGCGGATCTCGGGCATCGCGAGGACCAGCACGTCCTGACCCTTGCGTGCGACGAGCCGGCTCACGCAGACGATCAGCGGGCGGTCGGCGACGCCGTGCAGCTCGGTCAGATCGGCGGATGGCAGGTCCGGGCGGAAGACCTCCAGGTCCGCGCCCGGATACATCACCGAGACCGGCACGCCCTGCGGGACCGCCGTTCGGACGACCCGGGCGATGAACCTGCTGCACATCACGGGCACCCGAGACGCCCGGGACGTCGCCCGCCGCACGAGCGCGTGGGTGCCCGGCGCGATCGAGAGCCAGTACTCGAAGCCGTGCGCCGCCGCGAGGTACGGGGTGCCCGCCTCCGCCAGCGAGGGCCCGAGGAGGGCGAGCGGGTAGATCGCGCCGAACAGCACCACCTCCGCCCCGAACGATCGAACGGCTTCGTTCACGCGGCGCCGCACGTCGGGCACCGGCCACAGGAAGCGTTCGGGCTGGCGGAACACCTCGTACGGCGCGGCCTCGTCGAACGGGGCCGCGCCCTCGGCGTCCGGACACAGGACCGACACGCGATCGGCCGGGAAGCACCGGACCAGCGCCTCGAGGGTTCGCTGGATCCCGCCCACGCGCGGTGGGTAGTCGTTGGTGACCAGGAGGGTCCGCGGAACGTCCACGGCGGCTTATCCTCGCAGACGTGGGCGAAGCGGCGTTCGACGAGCAGCTCGAGGCGCTCGAACGGGAGCGCGCGTCCGTGGGTCTTCAGGGATGGGGCCTCACGGAGATCCGGGGCGCCGCCGCCGAGGGCTGGCTGAACGACCTCGTCACCGCCTCGGTCGACCGGCTGGCCGAGGGCGAGGCGCTGCGCTCGTTCCTGCTCTCCCCCACCGGCAGGATCCGGGCCGACGTGTACGTCCTGCCGGCCCGCGCCGGCGAGGGGTTCCTGCTCCTGCAGGGCCCCGGGCAGCCGGACGCGATCGCCGACCTGCTCGCTCCGTACGTCCTGTCGTCGGAGGTCGAGCTCGCGCCGTCCGATCCCTCGGGGCTTGACCTGGGGCCCCGGCCCGGCCCCGTGTGGACCGCGGGCTGGGAGGCGGACGCCGGGGCGGTCACGGCCGGCCCGGAGGCCCTGGAGTCGTGGCGGATCCGCCACGGTCTGGCCAGCTTCCCGGGCGACCTGGACCAGGATTCGCTGCCCGCCGAGGCCGGGCTCGACGTGGAACCGGTGATCGATCGGACCAAGGGCTGCTACCTCGGCCAGGAATCGGTTGCACGGGTGCGGAACCTAGGACACCCGCCGCGGGTGGTGCTCGGGGTGCGAGCCGAGACCCCGCTCCGGCTCGGCTCGCCGGTCCGTTCGAACGGGGCGGCCGTGGGGTTGGTCACCAGCGTGGAGCCGCGCGCCGGCCTCACGGGGATCGCCCGTATCCGTTGGGACGCAAGGGAAAAGGAGCTCTCGGCCGACGGCGGCATCCCCCTGGAACGCCGGGGGACCCCGATCGGGGGACCTCCGTTACTACGCGAGCCCTGACTTTTCAAGACTGTTCTCGTTCGAACACGAACGGTACAACCGTGTCCTGCGCGCACGGACCCCCTCCGGGTCGCCTGCGCAACCCGACGAGGCCGCAGGGGGTTGAGTGTGACCAAGGATCGGATCGCTGGGATCGACCTGAAGGCTCTCCCACCCGACCCATCCCCTCCGGACATCTGGCAGGACCAAGCGGCCTGCTACGGGATCGACCCGGACACGTTCTTCCCCACCTCCGAGGAGGAAGCGGGACCCGCCCTGGCGTTCTGCTCGGCCTGCGACATCCGGCAGACCTGTCTCTCGTGGGCGCTGAAGAACGGGGAACGCTACGGCGTGTGGGGGGGCCTGACCGAGCAGCAGCGCCGCCGCGTCGTCCGGTTCGTGGCCTGAGGCGAACGCCCGAACGCACGCTTCCCGCGGCTGGTCGCGCGGCCGGCACCCGGCCCATACTTGCGAACCCATGACGGCCGAGACGATCCGCGCGAGCGCGCCACTTCGGATCAGCTTCGTCGGAGGCGGCACCGACTTCCCCCACTACTACGAGCGCCACGGCGGCGCCGTCTTGTCGGCCACGATCGATCACGCCGCGCACGTCTCCCTCGCGCCGCGGCAGGACCGTCAGGTGCGGATCCGGTCGCTGGATCTCGGCCACCTGGTCGAGTACGGCCTCGAACGCGGCCCCCAGTACGACGGCGTGATGGACCTGCCCAAGGCGGCGATCGAGCGGATGGGCGTGTCCACTGGGATGGACGTCGACATCGCGTCCGACGCGCCGCCGGGCAGCGGCCTGGGAGGTTCCTCCGCGCTGGTCACCGCGTGCGTGGGTGCGCTCGCGATGCTCACGGAGCGCTCGATGGCACCGCGCGAGGTGGCCGAGCTCGCGTACGCGATCGAGCGCGAGGACCTCGGCATCGCGGGTGGGTGGCAGGACCAGTTGGCGTCCGCGTTCGGCGGCTTCAACCTGCTCGAGTTCGATCAGGTCGGCGCGACGGTGCACCCGCTCGCGCTCGCCCCCGAGGCCGTCGCCGAACTGAGGTCGCACCTGCTGCTCTGCTACACCGGCCACGTCCGGACCGACCTCGGGCTGATCGCGACGCAGATCCGGATGTACGAGGAGGGCCGCGAGGACACGATCGTGGGGATGAAGCAGCTCCAGGCGATGGCGTTCGAGATGCGCCGTGAGATCGAGGCGGGGAACCTCGACCGTCTCGGGCCGATGCTCCACGAGGCGTTCGAGAGCAAGAAGCTGATGAACCCGCGCGTCTCCGAGGGCACGCCGATCGACCGCCTGCTCGCCGTCGCGGCCGACGCGGGGGCCTCGGGTGGCAAGATCTGCGGCGCGGGCGGCGGCGGCTACCTGCTGCTCGCGTGCACGCCCGAACGACAGCCCGCGGTCCGCTCGGCGCTCGAAGCGCTCGGCGGCCAGTTCGCGGAGTTCGCGTTCCGGCACCACGGCGTCGAGGCACGCGCGGGCGTACGCGTGTGGAGACCCTCGTGAGCCGCCGGTTCGTCCTGCTCGACCGCGACGGCACGATCAACGAGGAGGTCGGGTACGTGCTCAGGCCCGACGAGCTTCGGCTGATCCCCGGCGCGGCGGACGCCCTTCGCGAGCTCCGGGATCTGGGTCTCGGCCTCGTCGTCCTGACGAACCAATCCCCGATCGGCCGCGGGATGCTCACCGTCGTCGAGCTCGACGGGATCCACGCGCGTCTCGGGGAGCTGCTCGCCGTCGACGGCGTGACGCTGGACGGGATCGAGTTCTGTCCGCACCGGCCGGACGAGGGCTGCCCGTGCCGCAAACCCGGCACGCTCATGGTCGAGCGCGCGGCCGCCGCGCTCGGGTTCGACCCGGCCAGATCCTGGATCGTCGGCGACCACGGCTCCGACCTCCGCCTGGGGCGGGCGGTGGGCGCTCGGACGATCCTCGTCCGCACCGGCCACGGCGAGGAGGAGCTCGAGCGAGGCGCGGCCGAGGATGCCGACCACGTCGTGGCCGACCTCCTCGAGGCCGCCTCCGTCATCCGCGACGACCTGCTCCCGGAGCGGAGCCGGAACCTTTCCGATGGACCGCGTTCGGGCGGGCTCCGCGACCAGAAGCAGCTGGGCGTGCAGCCGTGAACCTGGACCGGGTGCGCGAGTACCTGCTCGAGACCTCGCGCACGGCCACGCGCACCGCCGACGAGTGTGGCGAGCAGATCCTGGGCGCGACCGCCGCGATCGTCGAGTCCCTGCGCGGCGGGGGGAAGCTCCTTCTGTGCGGCAACGGCGGCAGCGCCGGCGACGCGCAGCACCTGGCGACCGAGTTCGTCAGCACGCTCACGCTCGACCGCGCGCGCGACGCGATCCCGGCGATCGCGCTCACCACCGACACGTCGCTGCTGACCGCGGTCGCCAACGACTACGGGTTCGAGCACGTGTTCGCGCGCCAGGTCGAGGCACTCGGCCGTGAGGGCGACGTCCTGATCGGGATCTCGACCAGCGGGAAGTCTGCCAACGTGGTCAAGGCGTTCGAACGCGCGAGGGCCGCCGGGCTGCGCACGATCGCCCTGACCGGCGGGTCCGGCGGCGGCCTCGGCCCGCTCGCGGACATCGAGATCAACGTCCCGAGCTCGGAGACCTCCCACATCCAGGAGGCGCACATCGCGGTCGGCCAGCTGATCGCGTTCCTGGTCGAGGACGAACTCTTCCCCCGCTAACACCCCAGCGAGCCTGCCCACCGCGTGCTAGCCACCCGCCGATCCGTGGTGGGTGCGCCCCTGCCGCCGACGCCGTCCCGGCGTACCGTTCCCACCGATGGACACCGTCATCGAGGTCGAGGGGCTCCGCAAGGAGTACCGGCGGGTCCGCGGTAGCCGAACGGTGGCGGTCGACGGCCTGGATCTCGCCGTGCCCCAGGGTGGTGTGTTCGGTTTCCTCGGGCCGAACGGCGCGGGGAAGACCACCACGATCCGGTGTCTGCTCGGCTTGGTCCGTCCGACCGGTGGGCGATGCCGCCTCCTCGGGCAGGAGCCCGCCGGGCTCCACAAGGTGATCGGTCGGGTCGGCTCGATCGTCGAGAGCCCGGCGATGTACCCGCGCTTCTCGGCGCGGCGCAACCTCGAGCTGCTCGGACGGATCTCGGGCATCGGACGCACGCGCGTCCGCGAGGTGCTCGAGGAGGTCGGGCTCGCCGAACGCGCGGACGATCAGGTCAAGACGTACTCGCTCGGCATGAAGCAGCGGCTCGGGATCGCGGGCGCCTTGCTGAAGGATCCCGAGATCCTGATCCTCGATGAGCCCGCGAACGGGCTCGACCCGGCCGGGATCGTCGAGGTGCGCGAGCTGATGCGACGACTCGGGACCCAGGGCCGGACGGTCTTCGTCTCGAGTCACATCCTGAACGAGGTGCAGCAGACGGCCGACCGCGTCGCGATCCTGGCCAAGGGCAGACAGGTCGCGACCGGGCCCGTGCACGAGGTCCTCACCGCCGGTCACGTGACAGGACTCCTGGTGCGGCTCGACGACGTGCCCGAGGGTCTCCGGATCCTGGGCGAGGCCGGGATCGACGCGACCGCGGACGACGGCCTGATCCGCGTGGGTCTCCCGCCGGCCGAGGCCGCCCGCGTGACGCGAACCCTCGCCGACCGCGGCCTGTACCTCACCGAGCTCCGCGCCGACGAGGCCGACCTCGAGACCGTCTTCCTCGAGCTCACGGGCGGCGCATCGACGGAGGGTCCGCGATGACCGCGTTGCTCGCCTCCGAGTTCCGGCGCTTCCGGTCGCGGCGTCTGGTCAAGGTGCTCGTCGGACTCGAGCTGCTCGCGATCGTGGCCACCGGCGTGATCGTGTTCCTCACCCAGGAGTACGCGCTCGTGGGCCTTCCCGACGTGCTGATGGGAACGGCGCTCGTCCTGGTTTCGGTCGGGTGGATGCTGGGCGCCTCCGCGATCGGCGCCGACTGGCACGCGGGTCACCTCACGACGATCCTGACCTGGGAGCCGCGGCGCGGACGCGTGCTGTTCGCGAAGATCGCCGCCGCGCTGTCGGGCGTGTTCGTCCTGTCGCTGGTGATCCAGGCGCTCCTCGGGGTCGCGCTCGCCGCGGCCGCGGCCGGCGCGGGCTCGACGGCCGGCACGGACTCGGCGTGGCTCGCGGAGTCCGCCGGGGTCGCGCTGCGGGTCGCCGTCCTGTCGACGATCTTCGCGGGGTTCGGGTTCGGGCTGGCGTCCGCCGGCCGCAACACCGCCGTCGCGCTCGGGGTGGGGTTCGGCTACCTCGTGATCGTCGAGAACCTCGTGCGCGGCCTCCGGCCCCAGTGGACGCCGTGGCTCCTGACCGACAACTCGGGCCTGTTCATCCTCGGGTCCCCGATCGACTTCCCGCAGGTCGGACGCTCGACGGTCGGTGCGGGCCTGTACCTCGCCGCGGTGGGTGCCGCGCTCCTGCTCGCGGCCGCCGGCCTGTTCCGAGCGCGCGACGTGAACTGAGGGCTCCCCCTTGACCTCCGAACACCTGTTCGGATAGCCTGCTCGTCCTCGCGCGGCCCCGCGGGAGGCCGGGTGCTCGCGGACGCGCTCCAGACAACGTTCGAGGACGCCGTCCCGTTGCCCGAGGTCGAGTTCGTGGTGGTCGACCTCGAGACCACCGGCGGCTCGCCGGCCGACTCGCGGATCACCGAGATCGGCGCGGTGAAGATCCGGGGCGGCGAGCGCACCGGCGTGTTCGAGACGCTCGTGAACCCCGGCGTGCCGATCCCCCGCCAGATCTCGCACCTGACCGGGATCGACGACCTCGTGGTCGCGGGCGCGCCGCCGATCGAGTGGGTGCTGCCGTCGTTCGCGGAGTTCGCTCGCGGCTGCGTCTTCGTGGCGCACAACGCCCGGTTCGACTTCACCTTCCTCAACGTCGCGTTCGAACGCCTCGACTACGACCCGCTGCCACCGCCGCCGGTGTGCACCGCCCGCCTCGCGCGGCGCGTTGTGTGGCCCGACGTGCCGAACGTGCGGCTCCAGACGCTCGCGCAGTACTTCCGCACCGCGGTGCGGCCGTCGCACCGGGCGCTGCCCGACGCCGAGGCCTGCTCCGAGGTCCTCCACGGCCTGCTCGAGCTCGGCGGGCGGCTCGGGATCGTCACGCTCGGCGACCTGCACGGCGCCGTCCGCGCCCGTGGGCGCCCGAACTTCGGGAAGATCCGACTCGCGGACCACCTGCCGAACGGGCCGGGCGTCTACCTGTTCCGCGGTCGGGACGGCCGCGTGCTGTACGTCGGCAAGTCGGTCGACCTGCGTTCGCGCGTCAAGAGCTACTTCTACGGGGATGGCCGAAAGAAGGTCGAGGACCTGCTCGCCGAGACGTCGGCGGTCGACGGCGTTCCGTGCGGCTCGGAGCTCGAGTCCCTGATCCTCGAGGCCCGGCTGATCCGCAAGCACGAGCCGAAGTACAACCGCCGGGGCAAGACCTGGCGGAAGTACGCGTACCTGCGGATCGACGACGCCGAGGCGTACCCGCGGATCAAGGTCGTTCGCGAGACCAAGGGCGGCGGCGCGTTCCTCGGGCCGTTCCCCTCGTCGCACCTCGCGCGTCTGGCCAAGGAGGCGCTCGAGGACGTCTTCCCGATCCGCCGCTGCACGACGGCGATGCGCGCGTCCACGCGGTTCGCGCCGTGCGCGCTCGCCGAGATGCACCGATGCCTGACCCCGTGCGACGGGCGCGTCGGCCCCGAGCGCTACGAGGAGCTCGTCCGCTCCCTGATCTCCTCCCTCTCCACACCGGGCGGGCTCCTCGGAACGCTCGAGGCGCGCATGCGCGACCTCGCCGAGCAGGAACGGTTCGAGGAGGCGGTGCTGGCGCGTGACCGCTTGCGAGCGCTCGCCGAAGCGTTGGCCAGGAGGCGGATCGACGGCTGGCTCCTTCGAACCGACGACCTGGTGCTCCGCGACGCGGCGGGTCACCGGTTCCGCCTCCGGCGCGGCGGGCTGATCCGGAACTCCGACGACGAGCCCCTCGGCACCCCGTGTCCCCGAGAGCGGGCGGACGAGCTCTCCGCGCTCCGGGCGTGGGTGGCTCGCAACGAGGTCCGCGTCGAGTCGAGCGCCGAACCGTTCGCCGAGCCCGTGGCGGGGGGCGCCGAGCTCCACCGGGTCCTCGGGACGCTGCGCGGCCTGGACCGGACGGGCAGCGCACCCTCGGACGACGGCTAGACTTCCCTGGATGGAGACCGCGGTCATCCTCGAGGGCGCGCGCACGCCGATAGGCCGTTTCCTGGGTTCGTTCGCGGAGCTGCCGGCCGTCGACCTCGGCGTGCTCGCGGCCAAGGAGGCGATGCGTCGATCCGGCGTCGAGCCCGACCAGATCGATCAGACGATCCTCGGTCACGCTCGCCAGGCGGGCAACGGGCCGAACACCGGCCGCCAGGTGAGCGTTCGGGCCGGCGTGCCGGTGGAGGTCTCCGCGCTACAACGTGAACATCGCGTGCGGCTCGGGGATGAAGGCGGTACAGCTGGGGGCGCAGCAGATCGCGCTCGGCGACTCCGAGGTCGTGCTGGCGGGCGGCATGGAGAACATGACCCGGGTCCCCTTCCTGCTCGATCGGATGCGCACCGGCTACCGGATGGGCGACGCACAGGTTTACGACGCGATGTACCGCGATGGGCTGCTCGACCCGCTGTGCGGGCTGCTCATGGGCGAGACGGCCGAGAACCTCGTCGACCGATACGGCCTGTCGCGGACCGAGCAGGACGAGTTCGCGCTCGAGTCGCAACACAAGGCCGCCGCGGGCGCCGAGGCGCGCGCTGCGGAGCTGTTCGCGGTCGAGGCGCCGTCGGGCAGAGACACCCTCACCGTGACCGTGGACGAACACCCGCGGCCCGACACGACGCTCGAGGCTCTCGCGAAGCTGAAGCCCGTGTTCCGAGAGGGTGGCAGCGTCACGGCGGGCAACTCCAGCGGCATCACGGACGGGGCCGCGGCGATGGTGCTGATGTCCGCGTCCCGTGCCGAAGCCGAGGGACGCGAGCCCCTCGCGCGCATCATCGGGATGTCGTGGGCGGGCGTGCCTCCCGAGATCATGGGGATCGGCCCGGTGCCGGCGACCAAGAAGGTGCTCGAGAAGACCGGGCTCTCGCTCGCCGACATCGATCTGATCGAGATCAACGAGGCGTTCGCCGCGCAGGTGCTCGCCTGCGAGCGCGAGCTGAAATTCGACCGCGACCGGCTGAACGTGCACGGCGGCGGGATCTCGCTCGGCCACCCGATCGGGATGAGCGGAGCCCGCATCATCCTTTCGCTCGCCTACGCGATGCGTTCGCGCGGGGTCGCGCTCGGCCTGGCCACGCTGTGCATCTCCGGCGGCCAGGGCCTGGCCGTCGTGCTGGAGCGGGTGTGACCGTGTCGCCGGAGGTCTTGAGCCGATGAGCGTGCACGCCGTCGTCCTGATCGAGTGCGAGATCGACGGGATCCCCGAGGCCGCGCAGGCGATCGCCGACCTCGAAGGCGTCTCGGAGGTCTACTCGGTCGCCGGCGAGTTCGACCTGGTCGCGATCGTGCGCGTCGCGAACCACGACGACCTGGCGTCGGTGATCCCCGGCGCGATCTCGAAGGTCGACGGCGTCGCCAGGACCGAGACGCTCATCGCGTTCCAGGTGTACTCGAAGCACGACCTCGAGCGCCTGTTCTCGATCGGGTTCGACGAGAGCCCGTCGTAGCTCAGGTCGACGGCAGATCGATCGCCACCGCACGAGCGGTGCGGGCCCACGTCGTCAGGTCGTCCGGATCTCGCGGCCCGTATTTCTCCAACAGCGACCCTCGCGCGAGCGCGTCCTCCTCGGGATCGTCGACGAGGCGCCCCTGACAGATCAGGTCCCGGTCGCCGAGCCGCAGGCCGACGGTGGGATCGGCGCGCAGGTTCTTCACCCAGTCGCTCTCCTCGCTCCCACCGGCGAGCAGGTACACCACCTCGTCCTGCAGCGCGAACCAGATCTCGATCGTGTGGGGGCTCCCCGAACGCCGCCCCTTGGTGGTGAGGTAGCAGTGGTCCAGCGCCGCGAGAGCGTCCGCGTCCACCTACGAGACGGCCCACACGATCAGGGCGACGATCACGGCCACCCCGATCGCGAAGAAGATCAGATCGCCGCGCTTGAGCTTGCCGGGCTGCATCGCGTTGAACCCCACCTCACGCCTCCTCGGCGAGCCGGTAGATCTCGCGGAACCGCGGCTCCGAAAGCCAGGCGATGTGCTGGTCGACGGTGGAGGCGAACGTCCGCGCCTCGGTCTCGTCGCGACAGGCCCGGCCCGAGACCTCGCGTCCCCGCGGATCGACGATCGCGACGCTCCACGACCCCTCCGCCTCACGGACCCGGACCGAGTACCCGTTCCCGGTCTCCGGTACGGCGGTCACGCCCTCACGTCCCCCTGTGCGGGCGCTCGAGCCGCTCCAGGTGTCCGCGGATCTCCGCGAGCACCGACTCGATGTCGAGCACGAACTCCGGCTCGATGTCGGCGAGCTTCTCGAGCGCGTTCTCCAGCGTGTTCCCCGCGCTCTCGGCGTCGGTGAGCGAATCGACGAGCACCACCGCGTAGTCCGCCTGGAACGGCTTGCCGTCCCAGGGGCAGTGGCCCCCGTTCAGGATCACCTGTTCGGCGAGGAACTCGCGTCCGCACCGCCGGCACGTCCCCTTGATCTTCACGCGATCTCCCTTTGCGTCCCTGGCTGTGTCCCTGGCTGTGCCGCCGCCTGGGTCCCCGGCGGTTGCGCCGGTCGCTCCGGCAGCGGGCCCCGGGACGCCCGGATCAGCTCGACGAGCCGGTCCGCCAGCTCGAACGGGTCGACCGGGCGGACGAACCACGCGTCCGCCCCGGACCACCGAGCGAGCCCGGCATCGTGCTTGCGTTCGAGCACGATCACGATCGGGCCACGGTACGGCTCCACCGCGCCCCGCAGGTCCCTGGCCATCGCGAACGCGCCGGCCCGGGATGCGATCTCGTCCGCGACGACCGCGTCGGGGCGTTCGCGGAGCCCGATGCGAGCGGCCTGCTCACCGTCGGCCGCGTCCTGGAACGAGACGGGCTCGCCCAGGCGGCGTTCGATGCTGCCGACCGCGATGCGGAACAGGGCGCGTGCCTCGGCGTCGGGAGACACCAGGAGGACCTTCACGCCGCGCATCCTATCAACCGCTGCTGCGCCGCTCCGCCGACCCCGCTATCGTCGGGCGGATCGAGGCATCGAGGGCGAGGAGGCAGGCGTGGAGAGCACGGGCAAGGCGGCGGTAGCGGAGTTCGTGACGACGTTCGCGCTGATCTTCATCGGCGCGGGCGCCGTGGTCGCGCAGAGCCTCGGGCTCGATCTGACCGGCGTGGCGCTCGCGCACGGTCTGGTGCTCGCGATCATGATCTCGATCACGGCGCACATCTCCGGGGGCCTCGTGAACCCCGCCGTCACGATCGGTCTGTGGGTCGCCGGCAAGATCCCCTCCCGGCGGGCGGTGATCCTGATCGGCGCCCAGTTCCTCGGGGCGGTGGCGGGCGCGTACCTGCTCAAGTACCTGGTCCCGAGGGCCGTGTACGACGCCGGTGGCGGAGGAACACCTGCGCTCGCGCAGGACATCGCCTCCGGCAAGGGCATCGTGATCGAGGCCACCACGACGTTCTTCCTCGTGTTCGCGGTGTTCGGGACCGCGGTCGATCCGCGCGGCCCCTGGTCGAAGACCGCGGGGCTCACGATCGGGCTCGTGATCGCGTTCGACATCATGGCGTTCGGTCCGTACACCGGTGCCGCGATGAACCCCGCGCGCTGGTTCGGTCCGGCGCTCGCCTCGGGCAGCTGGGCCAACTGGTTCGTCTGGATCATCGGTCCCATCGCCGGCGCCATCATCGCGGCCGTCCTGTACGCCACGGTGTTCCTCAAGGACCGCGAGCCCGCCACGCCCTGACGCACCCCTCGTGGGTGCCGCCCGTATCATGAGGGCGTTCCCCATGGTGACCACGAGCACCTACCTGGATCACGCATCCGCGACGCCGCTGGACGAGCGCGCGCGAGCGGCGCTGCTCGCCGCCCTCGACGAGTTCGCCGACCCGCTCCGCGTGCACGGGGACGGCCTGGCAGCCCGCCGGCTGCTCGACGACGCGCGGGCCACGGTCGCCGGCGGCCTCGGCGCCCAGCCCGACGAGATCGTGTTCACGAGCGGCGGGACCGAATCGGTGGCGCTCGCGATCTGGGGCGGCGTCCGGCCGGTCCGCGAGCTCGGCACCCGCGTAGTCACCACGACGATCGAGCACCCCGCGGTGGGCGGCGTGCTCCACACGCTCGAG
Organism: uncultured Actinomycetes bacterium; assembly: GCA_963823255.1. Lineage (GTDB taxonomy): Bacteria > Actinomycetota > UBA4738 > UBA4738 > HRBIN12 > DASSJM01. The sequence continues at coordinate 83,131 of CAWGKU010000001.1, read as the reverse complement.
ACCGACGGGTTCGAGTCGGTGCTGGTCCCGGTCGACGGCAACGGCTCGGTCGACCTCGACGGGTTCGCCGCCGAGATCCGCCGCCCGGGCACGCTCCTCGCCTCGGTGCACCACGCGAATCACGAGGTCGGGACGATCCAGCCGATCGCCGAATGCGCCCGCCTGTGCCGCGAGGCCGGCGTGCTGTTCCACACCGACGCCTGCCAGACCGTCGGGCACCTGCCCGTCGACGCGGTCGCGCTCGACGTCGATCTGTTGTCGATCTCGGGGCACAAGTTCGGGGGGCCGCCGGGGATCGGGGCCCTCTACGTCCGGCGAGGCGTGCCGATCGCGGCGTACCCCTGCGGGGACGACCGCGAGCGGCGCCGTCGTTCGGGCGTGGAGAACGTCCCGGGCGTGGCCGCCATGGCGGCGGCGCTCGAGGCTCGCCTGGAGGTCATGGGCGACGAGGCGGCCCGGGAGTGGGCACTCACCGACACGCTGCGCGCCGGCATCGCCGAACGCGTGGAAGGCGCCCGGGTGCACGGTCACGCCACCCAGCGGGTCCCGCACCTCCTGTGCTTCTCGGTCCCGGACCTGGACGCCGAGATCATGAGCATGGCGCTCGACGACCGCGGGTTCCGGATCGCCGCCGGGTCGAACTGCTCGGGCGCGGCCGGCGAGGCGTCGTCGGTCCTCGAGCACATGGGCGTCGCCTCGACGGTGAGCTTCCGCATCGGGGTAGGACCGGACACGAGCGAGGACGACGCGGAGCGGCTGCTCGCGACGCTCCCGAGCCTGGTGTCCGAGCTGCGCCAGGTGCGTTCGGCGGCCGACGCCGCGATGGCGCGGTTCCGTTCCGCCGACGATCGCTGACCGAACGGTTCCCGCGTCCGGCTAGGTCGCGGGACCTACGAGACCCGCCTCACGAGACGGTCCAGGTGTCGCCCGAGTGCAGCAGCTTGTCGAGGCTGCCCGGGCCGAGGCGTTCGACCGCGTGCTCGATCTGGGCGGTCATGGCCTCGCCGTACACGGGCCGCTCGACCTCGCGGAACACGCCGATGCACGTGGGTTCGTTCGGCCCGCGCGACAGGTGCGCGAGCGCGAACGCCAGCGACGGCCTGCCCTTCGCGTCGTGCGCCACGATCGCCTCCGGCGGCGTGCTCGCCGTCTCGGTGATCACGAGCCGGCCGTTCTCCCCGACCGAGACGCAGCGGTTGCCCTCGTCGAACACGATCGGCTCGCCGTCGTTCAGGCGGATCTGGTTGTGGGTCCCCTGCTGCTTCTCGCGGAGCAGGTCGAACGCTCCGTCGTTGAACACGTTGCAGTTCTGGTAGATCTCGACGAACGCGCTCCCCCGATGAGCCGCGGCTTGCCGCAACACCTGGGTCAGGTGCTGGCGGTCGTTGTCCATCGTGCGGGCCACGAAGCTTGCCTCCGCCCCGAGCGCCAGCGCGATCGGGTTGAACGGGTGGTCGACCGAGCCGAACGGCGTCGACTTCGTGACCTTGCCCTCCTCCGAGGTCGGCGAGTACTGGCCCTTGGTCAGCCCGTAGATCTGGTTGTTGAACAACAGGATCTTCAGGTTCACGTTGCGGCGCAGGGCGTGGATCAGGTGGTTGCCGCCGATCGACAGCCCGTCGCCGTCACCGGTGATCACCCAGACCGACAGCTCCGGCCTCGCCGTGGCGATCCCGGTGGCGAGCGCCGGCGCGCGGCCGTGGATGCCGTGCACGCCGTAGGTGTCCATGTAGTACGTGAACCGTCCCGAGCAGCCGATCCCCGAGACGAACACCGTGTTGTCAGGCGCGATCCCGAGCTCGGGCATGAAGCCCTGCACGGTCGACAGGATCGCGTAGTCCCCGCAGCCCGGGCACCAGCGCACCTCCTGGTCGCTGGTGAAGTCCTTCTTCGTCAGCGTCCCGACCGCGCCGCCTCCGTTCGTCGTGCCGCCGTTCTCATTCGCCATCTCGATCTCGCTCATCCGTCCATCACCTTCAAGATCTCGACCTCCAACTCCTCTGCGAAGATCGGCTGACCCTGCACCTTGGAGAAGCTCATCGCGTCGACCAGGTGCTCCGAGCGGATCAGCATCGAGAGCTGCCCCGTGTTGAGCTCGGGGATCAGCACCTTCGCGTACCGCTTGACGACCTCCCCGGTGTTGGCCGGCATCGGGTTCAGGTGCACCAGGTGCGCCGTCGCTACCTTGCGGCCCCGTTCGCGGACGCGCCGGGCGGCCGCGAGGATCGTCCCGTAGGTCGACCCCCAGCCGAGCACCAAGAAGTCCGCGTCCCCGTCCGGGTCATCGACCTCGAGCGGCAGGATGTCGTCGACGATCTTCGCGACCTTGGCCGCACGGAGCTGGGTCATGCGCTCGTGGTTCTCGGGGTCGTAGCTGATGTCCCCGGTCCCGTCCTCCTTCTCGAGCCCGCCGATCCGGTGCCGCAATCCCGGCGTCCCCGGGATCGCCCACGGCCGCGCGAGCTTCTCGTCGCGCAGGTACGGCAGGAACTCCTGTCCGGCGTTGGGGCCGGTCGCGAACGCCGGGTCGATCGTCGGGAGGGTCTCGACGTCCGGGAGCTTCCACGGCTCGGACGAGTTCGCGAGGAACGTGTCGGAGAGCAGGATCACGGGCGTCCGATACGTGATGGCGATCCGCGCGGCCTCGATCGCCGCGTCGAAGCAGTGCGCCGACGAACGCGCCGCGACGATCGGCATCGGCGACTCGCCGTGACGGCCGAACAGCGCGAGCAGCAGGTCCGCCTGCTCGGTCTTGGTCGGCATCCCGGTCGAGGGGCCGGCGCGCTGGACGTCGACGATCACCATCGGCAGCTCGAGCATCACGGCCAGCCCGAGCGTCTCGGCCTTCAGGTCCATCCCCGGGCCGCTGGTCCCGGTCACCCCGAGGTCGCCGGCGAACGCGGCGCCGAGCGCGACGTTGGCGGCGGCGATCTCGTCCTCGGCCTGCAGGGTCATCACGTTGAAGTTCTTGAGCCTCGAGAGCTCGTGGAGCAGCTCGGAGGCGGGCGTGATCGGGTAGCTCGCGTAGAACAGCTGGAGGCCGCTGCGCTCGGCGGCGGCCACGAGGCCCCATGCGAGCGCCTGTGCGCCGGAGACGTTGCGGTAGATGCCCGGCTCGGCCGGCGCCGGCTTGACCACGTACGAGGTCGCGAACAGCTCGGTGGTCTCGCCGAAGTTGTAGCCGGCCTTGAAGGCGGCCACGTTCGCGTCGTACAGCTGCGCCTTGTCGCCGAACTTCTTGTGCAGCCAGTTGAGGGTGACGTCCGTCGGCCGCCCGTACATCCACGAGACGAGCCCGAGCGCGAACATGTTCTTCGAGCGCTCGGCCTCCTTGCGCGTGAGCCCGAGCTCCTCGACGGCCCGGACCGTGATCGAGGTCATCGGGACCCTGTACATCTGGAAGCCGTCGAGCGTCCCGTCGGAGAGCGGGTCGGAGGCGTACCCGGCCTTCTGCAGGTTCCGCTCGGTGAACGCGTCCTCGTTCACGATGATCGTGCCGCCCTTCTCCACCGAGCCGAGCTCGGCCTTCAGGGCGGCCGGGTTCATCGCGACCAGGACATCCGGGTGGTCGCCCGGGGTCAGGATGTCGGTGGACGCGAACTGGATCTGGAACGCCGAGACCCCGTGGACGGTTCCGGCGGGTGCCCGGATCTCGGCCGGGAAGTCCGGCATCGTCGCGAGGTCGTTACCCAGCACCGCGGTGGCATTGGTGAACCGGTCACCCGTCAGCTGCATCCCGTCGCCGGAGTCGCCGGCGAACCGGATGACGACGCGCTGCTTCTCCTCGACCTGCTTGGTCATCGTCGCCGGGCGTGGCCCGGCCCGCCTCCTTCGTTCGGATCGGATCGTGGGGACCGTTGCACATCTAGCGTACCGCGCACCCGAGGACCGGACAGGTCCAGCCGCTAGATTGGGGTGGGGCCGAGCGGCGACCCACAATCAGGAGTCACGAGGAGCGACGCGCATGCGCACGAAAGGTTTGGGTTCCAGGGGTCCCGAGGTGTCCGTGATCGGGTTCGGGGCCTGGGAGGCGGGCGGCGGATCCGAATGGGGCGAGTCGCCCCCCGAGGAGCAGGTGCTCGAGGCGATCCGGACGGTGTTCGAGACCGGGATCGACTGGATCGACACGGCCGAGGTCTACGGCCGGGGCCGCTCCGAGGAGCTCGTGGGACGGGCCATCGAGGGGCGGCGCGACGAGATCTCGATCTTCACGAAGGTCGCCCCGCAACCCGACGGGTCCGGGTTCCGGGCGGCCCAGGTGCGATCGGCGTGCGAGGCGAGCCTGCGGCGGCTCGGGACCGACCACGTCGACCTTTACCAGCTCCACTGGCCGGACGAGCGCGGGATCCCCGTCGAGGAGACGTGGGGCGCGATGACCGAGCTGATGGACGACGGCCTCGTCCGGTTCATCGGCGTGTCGAATTTCGACCGCGACCTGATCGAACGGTGCGAGGCGATCCGCCACGTCGACACGCTGCAGCAGGAGTTCTCGATGCTCCAGCTCGAGGACACCGACCTGATCCGGTGGTGCGGCGAGCAGGGCACGGGCGTGCTCTCGTACGGTCCGCTCGCCTATGGGCTGCTCACGGGCGCGATCACGTCCGAGACGCGGTTCGACCGGGGCGACTTCCGTGGGGGCGACGAGGAGGGCGGCTCGCTGTTCGTCGCGGGCAACCGGGAGCGCAACCTCGCCCTCGTCGAAGCCCTTCGGCCGATCGCGGAGCGGCTCGCGATCACGCTCGCCCAGCTCGCACTGGCGTGGAACGTCGCGCAGCCCGGGGTGACCGCCGCGATCGCGGGCAGCCGCAACCCCGACCACGTGCGTTCGAACGCCGCGGCCGGCGACATCGTCCTGGACGGGGCCACCCTTTCCGAGCTCGACGCGATAGTCTCCCGAACTGCCTCCGGGTAACACGGCCCAAGAGAGGATCTGCCATGGCCTACCGACGCATCGTGGTCGCGACCGACGGCTCGGCGTCCGCCGAGACCGCCGAGCACGTGGCCGCCACGCTCGCGGCGGCCCTCGGGGCCAAGCTGACCATCGCCCACGCCTACGCGAACCCCGATCGCGCCGGCGACGCCGTCGAGCGCGCCGAGAAGATCGCCGAACGCGAGGGTGCGCTCCACGAGGTCGCGCTCTCGGCCGAGGCCCCGGCCGACGCGATCTTGATGACCGCCTCCCAGACCGACACGGAGTTGATCGTGATCGGGAGCACGGGGCTCTCGGCCTCCGAGCAGCTCTTCGGCAGCGTGTCGCGGCGGGTCGTGACCCATGCGCCGTCGGACGTACTGCTCACCCGGGCGCGGCCCGACGACCAGCGGCCGCACGGCGCCCCGCCCTACCGGCGCCTGCTGATCGCGACCGACGGCTCGTCGACGGCCGACCGGGCGGCGCGCAAGGGGTACGCCCTCGCCAAACGGCTCAAGGCCTCGGTCACGCTGCTGTTCGTGGGTCACCCCAAGACGGGCGAGCTCGTCCTGCAGGACACGAAGTTGTCGATCGGCGACGAGGCGGGCGTCACGTCGGCGATCGAGATCCGTACGGGCGACCCCTCCGACGAGATCGTCGACGCGGCCGCGAGCGAGGGCTACGACCTCGTGGTGATCGGCAACCGGGGCCTCACCGGAGCGAAGGCCGCCCTGCTGGGTTCGGTCCCGCGCGACGTGGCCGAGAACGCCCCGTGCGACGTCCTGGTGGCGCGTACCGTCGCCCAGAGCCTGGGGGAGATCGAGCCCGGCGAGGGCGGCATCGTCAAGTCCGCCGACCACAAGGTGGCGGTCTACCGGGACAAGAAGGGCAACGTCACGACGATGTCGGCCAAGTGCACACACCAGGGGTGCACGGTGAAGTGGGACGCGTCCGAGCACGGCTGGCTGTGCCCGTGCCACGGCTCCCGGTACTCGGCCACCGGCCAGGTGGTGTCCGGACCGGCCGAACGTCCCCTCGCGCCCACCGACCTGTAGCCGGCAGGCCAGAAGGCCGACCAAGAAGGCCCGACCAAGAAACCGCGGGCTAGAACACCTGGAACGGCTTGAAGATCATCAGCCACGTGATCGCCAGCAGGATCGCCGCGCCGAACACGGCGTTCCACAGCGCGACGGGCGACCTCAGGATCTCCTCGAGTTCCTCGTCGCTCCGGCGAGGGACCCCGGACGGGCGCACCTCGACGGCCTCCTTCACGCGCTGGTAGTACGGCCTGGCGACCGCCGACATCTCGCCGACCGCGAGCACCAGCAGCCCGATCGCGATCCAGAACCACCCGTCGTTCCAGAACCCGCCCTGGATCCCCGCCACCACGCCGAACACGACCAGCCACAGCAGCGAGACGTACATGCCCATCAACGAGGAGCCGGATAGCTGGAGCATCGTCGCGATCTTGACACGGTCGCGCTCCTTGCGGACGCGAAGGGCCGCCGTCATCGAGACCCCGTGGAACGACACGAAGGCGATCACCCCCGCGACGTGCAGGAACTTCCACCAGGAGTACGCCGCGAGGCTCAGCATCAGGAGCTGATCGTTCTCTCCGCCTCGCGGAGGCGCCGCGCCACGACGGTCAGGATCTTGCCCGCCACCTGCGGCTCCTCCTTGACCACGCGGTCGAACGAGCTCTTGAACAGCCGGATCGCCACGACGGGCGTGGCGGCGATCACCGTCGCGGTCCGGGGGCCGCCGTCGAGCAGGGAGATCTCACCGAAGAACTCACCGGGTCCCGCCGTGGCGATCACGCGGCCGCCCTGCTTCACCTTGACCTCGCCCTCGACGATCGAGAAGAACGACCCGCCGGGCTGGTCCTCCTCGACGATGGTCTCCTTCTCGCGGAACGAGATCTCGTCGGCGTGCTCGGCGAGCTTCTTCAAGTGTCGGCGCGACAGCCCCTCGAAGAGCGGGACCTGGGCGAGCACGTCGGCGCCGCGCTTGCCGAGCGGACGGTCCGGGCGCGGCCGCCCCGATGAGGTCGACCCCCCGATCCCGCCGCTCGCGATCGCGCCGGGAACGGCGCCCGTGAGCGGTTCGAACACGTCCTTGCCCAACGCTGCTTCCTCCACCGGACCGACGAACCGGAATCGGCAGCCTACCCCACGCGGCCGGCTCGACGGAACGAGCACGTCCGTTGCTGGTCACGCCGGAGCACGGCCGCTAGCGTGGTCCCATGCGGGAACGGCTCGAGGCGCTGCTGGCCGAACGGATCCTCGTGCTCGACGGCGCCTACGGGACCGCGATCCAGGCCCGGACCCTGGCGGACGGCGACTACCGCGGCGAACGCTTCCGAGACCATCCGCGCGATGTCGCGGGTGACCCCGATCTCCTGAACCTCACGCGCCCCGATGTCGTCGAAGACATCCATCGCTCCTACCTCGCGGCCGGCGCCGACATCGTCACGACCAACACCTTCACCGCCACGGCGATCGCGCAGGCCGACTACGGCCTCGAGGACGCGGTCTACGACCTCAACGTGGCCGGGGCGCAGATCGCTCGCCGCGCCGCCGACGCGTTCGGCCCGGACCGGTTCGTGGCCGGGTCGGTGGGCCCGACGAACCAGACGCTCTCGCTGTCCCCCCGCGTGAACGAGCCGGCGTACCGCACGGTGTCGTTCGACCGGATGACCGAGGCGTACGCGGAGCAGATCCGCGGGCTCGTCGACGGCGGCATCGACCTGCTGCTGATCGAGACGATCTTCGACACCCTGAACGCGAAGGCGGCGATCGCGGCCGCCGGCGACGTCGCGCCGGACGTCCCGCTGATGATCAGCGTCACGATCACCGACCGGAGCGGCCGGACGCTCTCGGGTCAGACCATCGACGCGTTCTGGCTCTCGGTCGCGCACGCCGAACCCTTCAGCGTCGGCGTGAACTGCGCGCTCGGGGCGGCCGAGATGCGGCCGTACCTCGAGTCGCTCGCGCGGATCGCGCCGGTGTTCACCACTTGCCACCCGAACGCCGGCCTGCCCAACGCGTTCGGCGGCTACGACGAGCGCCCCGAGACCACCTCGAAGTACCTGCGCGAGTTCGCGGAGAGCGGTCTCGCCAACGTGCTCGGCGGGTGCTGCGGGACGACCGACGAGCACATCCGGGAGATCGCGGCCGCCGTCGACGGGCTCCCGCCCCGCAAGATCCCGGCGGCGGGCACCGTGACGGCGCTGAGCGGCCTCGAGCCCTTCTCGATCACGCCGGAGACGGGGTTCGTGATGATCGGCGAACGTCAGAACGTGACCGGGTCGGCTCGGTTCCGCCGGCTGATCGAGGCCGGCGACTACCAGGCCGCCGTCGAGATCGCAGCCGACCAGGTCCGCAGCGGCGCGAACATGCTCGACGTCAACATGGATGCCGATCTGCTCGACGGCGTGAAGGCGATGACGACGTTCCTCAACCTGATCGCCACCGAGCCCGAGATCGCGCGCGTCCCCGTGATGGTCGACTCGTCCAAATGGGACGTGCTGGAAGCCGGGCTGAAGTGCCTGCAGGGCAAGGGCATCGTGAACTCGATCAGCCTGAAGGAGGGCGAGGAGGACTTCCTCGAGAAGGCGCGTCGGATCAAGCGGTACGGGGCGGCGGTCGTCGTGATGGCGTTCGACGAGCAGGGGCAGGCCGACACCGTCGAGCGCAAGCTCCAGATCCTTGAGCGCTCGGTCGGTCTGCTGATCGACCGAGCCGGCTACGTGCCCGAGGACATCGTCGTCGACCCGTGCATCCTCGCGATCGCGACCGGGATCGAGGAGCACAACGCGTACGGCACGGCGTTCATCGAGGCCACCCGGCTGCTCAAGGAGCGGCTGCCGGGCGTCAAGGTCTCGGGCGGCGTCTCGAACCTCTCGTTCAGCTTCCGCGGGAACGACGGGGTGCGCGAGGCGATCCACTCGGCGTTCCTGTACCACGCGATCGCCGCCGGCCTCGACATGGCGATCGTGAACGCGGGGCAGATCGCGCTCTACGAGGACATCCCGCCGGACCTGCTCGAACACGTCGAGGACATCATCTTCGACCGGCGGCCCGACGCGACCGAACGGATGGTCGCGTTCGCCGAGACCGTCAAGGGCGGCGCCATGAAGAAGGAGCTCGACCTCTCGTGGCGCGAGACCACCGTCGAGGAGCGCCTCAAGCACGCGCTCGTGCACGGGATCGACGAGTTCATCGAACAGGACACCGAGGAGGCCCGCACGGCTCTCGAACGGCCGCTGGACGTGATCGAGGGTCCGCTGATGGCCGGGATGCAGGTCGTCGGCGATCTGTTCGGCGCCGGCAAGATGTTCCTCCCCCAGGTCGTCAAGAGCGCGCGGGCGATGAAACGCGCGGTCGCCTACCTCGAGCCGTTCATGGAGCAGGAGAAGCTCCGGCTCGGTCCGGAGAGTGTGCGCGCCCAGGGCAAGGTGATCCTGTGCACGGTCAAGGGCGACGTGCACGACATCGGCAAGAACATCGTGGGCGTGGTGCTCGGGTGCAACAACTACGAGGTCATCGATCTCGGGGTGATGGTCCCGCCCGACGTGCTGCTGGACACCGCGGCGGCCGAGGGGTGCGACATCGTCGGTTGCTCGGGGCTCATCACGCCCTCGCTCGGCGAGATGGAGAGCGTGGCCAAGGAGATGGAGCGCCGAGGTCTCGACCTGCCGCTGTTGATCGGCGGCGCCACGACGTCGCGGCAGCACACGGCGGTCCGGATCGCGCCCGAGTACGGGCAGCCGGTGGTCCATGTGATCGACGCCTCACGGGTGGTGGGGGTCGTCTCGGATCTGCTCGACCCCGAGCGACGCTCGAAGCTGGACCACGTCAACCGCGATGACCAGGAGCGCCTCCGCCTGCTCCACGCGGAGCGCGAGGCCCAGCCGCTCCTGCCCCACCGGATCGCGACCGAGCGCCGGACGCCGATCGTCTGGCGTCGCGAAGACCTGCCCGAGCCGGCGTTCACCGGCGCCCGCGTCATCGAGCCCGATCTGGCGGAGCTCCGCCCGTACATCGACTGGACGTTCTTCTTCACCGCGTGGGAGCTGAAGGGCCGCTACCCACAGATCCTGGACCATCCGCGGCACGGCGAGGCCGCGCGGGAGCTGTTCGAGGCCGCGAACGAACTCCTCGACACGATCGTGACCGACGGGTCCCTGTCCGCCAGAGGCGTCTACGGTTTCTGGCCGGCGTCGGCCGAGGGCGACGACATCCTTCTCACAGACGAGCACCGGTTCCCGATGCTCCGCCAGCAGGCCGATCACGGCGACGACCGGCCGAGCCGCTCGCTCGCCGATTACATCGCGCCCGCCGACACGGGACTGGCGGACCACATCGGCGCGTTCGCCGTGACCGCGGGCATCGGGGCCGACGAGCTCGCCGGGCGGTTCGAGGCGGACCACGACGACTACAACGCGATCATGGTCAAGGCGCTCGCCGACCGGCTGGCCGAGGCGTTCGCCGAGTGGCTGCACCAGCGCGCCCGGCGCGAGTGGTACGAGTCGGGGCCGGCGATGACGGGCGACGACCTGCTCGCCGAACGCTACCGAGGGATCCGGCCGGCGTTCGGCTACCCGGCCTGTCCCGACCACACTCGTAAGGCGACGCTGTTCGAGCTGCTGGACGCCCCGAGCGCCGGCATCGACCTCACCGAGCACTTCGCGATGACCCCCGCGGCGAGCGTTTCGGGCTTGTACTTCGCGCACCCGGCGGCTCGGTACTTCAACGTCGGGCGGCTGGGTCGCGATCAGGTCGAGGACTACGCGGCCCGGTGCGGGATGAACCGGCGCGAGGCCGAGACCTGGCTACGCCCGAACCTCGCGTACGAGCCCACCTGATCGTCCGGGTTTCAGGGGTTCGGCCGGGCGGGGCTGTTACCGTGGGCGAGCCCATGGGTACCTTCTGGCACTCCTTCGCCGATATGGCCGCCGTCGAGTCCGGCGGCGAGCTCGTCATCGATCGGGGCGAGGGGGCGCACGTCTGGGACGAGCAGGGACGGCGCTACCTCGATGCGACCGCGGCCCTGTGGTACTGCAACGTCGGCTACGGCCGCGAGGAGATCGCCGAGGCGGCCCATCGTCAGATGCTGCGCCTCTCGGCGTACTCGACCTTCGGCGACCAGTCGAACCGCCCCGCGATCGAGCTCGCGGAACGCGTCGGCCAGCTCGCGCCGGTCCCGGACTCGAAGGTCTTCCTGACGAGCGGCGGATCGGACTCGATCGACACCGCGACGAAGATGGCCCGGCGCTACTGGCAGCTCCGCGGCGAGCCCGAGCGAACGGCGCTCGTGACCCGCCAGCACGCCTACCACGGGATGCACGTCGCCGGAACGAGCCTGGCAGGCATCGAGGCCAACGCGGCGGGCCACGGTCCGCTGGTCGGCGACGTCGTGAAGATCGCCTGGGACTCCCCCGCGGGGCTCCGCGACGCGATCGCGTCCGCCGGTCCCGAGCGGGTGGCTGCGTTCTTCTGCGAGCCGGTGATCGGCGCCGGGGGCGTGTTCGCGCCGCCCGAGGGCTACCTCGCCGAGGTCCGCGCGATCTGCCGCGAGACGGGCGTCCTGTTCGTCGCGGACGAGGTCATCACGGGGTTCGGGCGCGTCGGCGACTGGTTCGCGAGCTCGCGCTGGGACCTCGAGCCCGACATCGTCACGTGCGCGAAGGGCATCACGAGCGGCTACCTCCCGATGGGCGCGGTGATCGCGGCCCCCTGGGTGGCCGAGCCCTTCTGGCAGCCCGGCGCCGGCCTGTGGCGGCACGGCTACACCTATTCGGGTCACGCGACGGCGGCGGCGGCCGCGCTCGCGAACCTCGACGTGATGGAGCGCGAGGCGCTGCCCAAGCGGGCGCTCGAGCTCGAACGGGACCTCGAAACCACCCTGGTTCCGCTGGCCGAGCACCCGCTCGTCGGCGAGGTCCGCGCCGGCACCGGGGTGCTCGCCGCCGTCCAGTTCTCCGCCGAGGCGCTCGAGGCCGACGCGGGCCTCCCCGCCCGCGTGGTGAAGGCGTGCAGAGCGAACGGGATCCTGACGCGAGCGTTGGGGATCGGGGCGCTCCAGGTCTCGCCCGCGCTGATCCTCACGCAGGGCGAGCTCGACGAGCTCAGGGACGGGGTACGTGCCGCGCTCGACGCGGCCTGAGAGGGATCTGGGTCCGGGTCGCCCGGACTAGTGGAACGAGTTCCCGCAGGCGCAGGAACTCTGGGCGACTGGGTTGTCGATCGTGAACCCCGAGGCCTCGAGGGAGTCCACGAAGTCGATCTTGGCCTCGGACAGGTACGGGACGCTCATCCGGTCGATCACGACGCGGACGCCGAACTGCTCCTCGGCGACGTCCTTCTCGGTCAGCTGGTCGTCCAGGTACATCGCGTACCGCAGGCCCGAGCACCCGCCGGGCTGGACGGCCACCCGCAACGCGATGTCCGAACGGCCCTCCTCGACCAGGAGTTCCTTCACCTTGCCGGCTGCGGATTCGGTCAGCTGGATCATCGGTCCTCCGTGGGAGACGGTGTGATGCTCGTCCCGAGATTCTAGCCGCTCTGGGCGAGGTTCTCGTCCCCGGAGCGCGTTTCCTTGAGGTCGACCACCTCGGCTCCCGTGGTGCGCTGGAGCTCGGGCGCGGTCGTCCGGAAGACCGCGTCCGGCGTGCCCGCCGCCGCCCAGACCTCCTCGAACGCCAACAGGTCCCGGTCCAGGAACGTCCGGACGGGCTCGGGGTGGCCGAACGGCGGCGTCCCGCCGACCGCGAACCCGGTCGCGGCCCTGGCCTCCTCGGGGTCCGCGCGCCGGGCCTCCGAGGCGCCCGCAAGCGTCGCGAGTCGGCCGACGTCCACGCGGTTGGCCCCGCTCGTGAGCGCCAGGACGGGGTCGCCGTCCGCGACGAAGACGAGCGACTTCACGATCTGCCCGACCTCGCACCCGATCGCACGAGCCGCGTCGGGGGCGGTCTTCGTCCCCTCCGGGAACCGACGCACATCCACCGGATGCCCGAGCACCGTGGCGGCGTCGAGGAACCGCTCGATGGCCTTGCTCATGCCAGCAACGATACCGGCCGCATGGCGGCGGGTACGATACGGCCGCCGCACGATCACGAGCTCGCGACGACGACCGTCCCGGAGGAGCGAACCGATGACGTTGGACCGCAGCCGGCTGCTCGGGATCGCCCACGCCGAACGCGAACGCCTCGGCCGGACGATCCAGTACACGCCGCCGGACGCCTGGGACGCCCCGAGCGTCTGCCAGGGGTGGCGCAACCGAGACATCGTCGCCCACCTGGCCGCGCAGGACACGGCGGCGGCCCAGCTCCTGGCCGGCGAGCCGGCGGTCGAGTTCGAGGCCTTCAAGGAGGCCAACGACGGCGAGCTGTGGGTCAACGGATTCAACGAGTGGGCCGTCAAGGTCCGCGAGGACGTCCCCACGAGGCAGCTCATCACCGACTGGGGCAAGGCGGCCGACGCGCTCCTCGTCCTGGCGGCGCGACACGACGACGACGGGTTCAGGACGACGAAGATCCCGTGGGTCGCCGGCGAGATCGGCCTCCGGTACCTCCTGCAGTCGCGGACGATCGAGTGGTGGTTCCACCGGGAGGACATCCGCATGGGCGCAGGCCTCGAGGGCAACCCCCAGCACGACCCGGTCTACCTCACGAACGACATGGCGATCCGGATGCTGCCCTGGGCGCTCGGGCAGGCAGGGCTGTCGTTCCCCGGCCGGAGCATCCAGGTGGACCTCGAGGGCGTGGGCGGAGGGACGTGGCACTGGGGGCTCGAACCGCGCACGACACCGCCGGAGGAGAAGAAGCCGGACGCGTTCATCAACGGACGCGGGACCGCGTTCGCGCTCGTCGCCGGCCGTCGGGTGGCGGCGGACGACTACCTGGACAACGGGGACCTGGTCGTCGGCGGCGACGAGGCGCTGGCGATCGCGGTGCTCGAGGTCCTCCGAGCGTTCGTCGAGTAGCGCCTCAGCGCCTGATCACCAACCGCTTGATCGCTCTGGGCGCGGCGCCGAACCGGTACTTGTAGGCGTAGTCGCCCTTCAGCATGTCGAACGCCGAGCACCCGGCCTCGATCGCGATGCGGATGTCCTCGGCCACGAGCACCATCCCGGGCGACACGGGCTGGTACGAGCGATCGAACGCGGAGTTGTAGAGCCCGTAGGTGCCCTCGAACCGGAAACCGATCGAGCCCGCCAGCTTCTGATGCTCCGCCGTCTCGATGAACGTCAAGCTGAAGATCCCTCGCGGCAGGAACGCCTCGCCGAGCCGGCGGAAGAAGATCTCCATCCCCGGCTGCATGAAGACACCCTTCGGGCCCTCGCTCGTGCGATGGAGCTCGACGAACCGGTCGAGGAACGCCTCGAGCGTCTCGGGGGTGGCCAGGCAGATGTGCCACGGGCCGACCTCCGCCTCCAGGCGGCGGGCCTTGCGCTTGATCTCGTGACGGAGCTTGGCCGGCAGGCGCTCGAGGTACTCGTCGTACGATCCGGGGAGCGGCAGGCACGGCGCGACACCGTTCTGGTCGTCGAGGATCTCGGTCGCGAACCCTTGCGCCGCAGCCGCCTCGGTCAGCAGACCCAACCACGGCTGATCCTCCGGGAGCCCACGCAGGTCTGCCTCGGTCCAGTCGTCCATGCGGGCGAGCGCCGCGAACAGCTCCTTCGCGACGTTCGGGCGGGCCTCGGGCAGCGCGATGGGTCCCATGTAGTCGGTGACCTCGGTCCCGCCGAGGAACCGCAACGTGCCGTCGAGGCGCTCGAACGCCACCGCGCCGACCTGCTCCCCGTCCTCCTCGGCGAATGCGAGCAGCAGGTGGTCGGGTTGATCCGCGAACTCCTCCCAGTACAGCTTCAGGAAGGCGGGCGTGTGGAAGACGGTGCCGGCCGGGTCGGCCGTGACGAGCGCCGACCAGTCACGCCGGGCGAAGTCTCGGGGGTCCTGGCTGAAGACGATGTCCATCGCGTGCGAGCCCGCTCATCGCCGGTCTCGCGGCGACCCTACCAGGAGCCCCCGCCCCCGCCGCCGCCTCCGCCGCCCGCGCCGCCGCCGCTGAAGCCGCTCCCGCCCGATCCCGCCGGCGTCGACGCGATCGTCCCGCTCGTCGTGACCGCGAACGAGTCGATGCTGTCGGCGAACTGCGTGTAGACGAACGGGCGGCTGCTGACGTACCAGGTCGTGTCGCTCGGCAGCTGCCCCAGCGACTCGAACGCCTTCGCCCACTTGTCGGTCACCCCGAAGACCACGGCGTACGGCAGCAGGCGCGTGAAGACGTTCTCCTGCTCCGCCCACTTCGACATGTGCTCCTCGGCCTTCTCGATCACGATACGGAAGCCGTTCACGCGCCGGGTCATCGCCGTGCCCTTCGCGGTCCTTGCCGGCATCCACTTGGCCCCGATCAGCAGGAGCAACCCGCCCAGCGCGAACGGGATGCCGAGCAGGCCGAGCTTGGTGAAGGAGGCGAGCACGATCGTCAAGGCGATCCCCGCGGACAGGGCGAGCGACCCGATCACCACCCAGATCTGGCGGACGCGGTCCGGCCGGCGCAGGAACCACTTGCGCGAGACCATGTCGTTGTACAGCGCGTCCTTCACCTTCTGCAGGCGTTCGGCGAACTTCTTCCGCAGCTCCGACAGCTCGACCTGGTCCCCGTCCTCGAACAGCCCGTCGCGCAGCTTCTGCTCGTACGGCAGCAGGTGGTCGCCCTCCGGCTCGGGCAGCCGGCGCAGGTTCCAGTCCGCCTTGCCGAGCGCCCAGGTCTTGGGGATCTCCTCGATCACCAGGTACTTGCGGACGGCGAGGTCGACGATCGTGGCGCTCACGTCCAGCGTGTTGGCCTCCTCGTCGATCAGCGTCCCTACCTGTCCAGGCCGCAGGTCCTCGGGCGGCGCGAACTCGACGACGTCCACGTTCTTCTCGAACAGCGGGACCGGCTGCGTCCCCGCGTCGGCCGCTCCGCCCATCACCTGATCGATCTGCGAGCCCTTGAAGCGCACGTCTCGGCCGCGCCGCCACATCACGAACCCGAGCCCCCCGACCACCAGGACGAGCAGCCCCATCCCCCCGCCCACGGTGACCGGGGTCCGGCTGAACGCCTTGTCGAGGCTCCAGCGCTCGTCCAGGATCGGCGCGGTGCTCTCGACGGTCCCCGGCGGCATGGCGGTCACGACCGACATCGCCTGGAACGCGGGCAGGTTCGACTGCGAGAAGACCGCGTCGCCCTTCTTGGTGATCTGGGCCTGGCCACACGGGGTCGTCGACCCGAACGTGCCCTGGAAGCAGGCCACGCGCGTGATGCCGGCGGGCCCCCTCACCCGAACGTTCATCTCCCCGATCGACTGCTCCCACTGGTCGCCGATCGCGTTCCAGAACAGCTCGTCGTGGTCGGCGAACCCGTTCATCGCGCCCTGGACCCGGTAGACGATCTCGTAGGTGTGGCGGCCGGTGATCTCGGTGTCCGGGTCGCCGATCCGGATCGAGAAGTTGCCGTTCTCGTCCGTGGTCTCGACGTCGGTGGGTGTGTTCGGGGGAGAGGCGTTCACCGACAGCAGCTCGATCGGGTAGACGCGGTCGAACTCGTCGTCGTACCGCAGACGGTTCGGGATGAAGCGGATGATCCCGTGCCGCGGCGTCGAGCCGAACTCCTGGACGATCGTCTCGGTGATCAGCAGGTCCCCGGAAGGCTCGATCACGATGTTCACGTCGAAGCGAGGGGTCGACTCGAACACGAACCCCTGCCCTCGCGCCGGCGCGGCGGGGATCAGGAACACGAGCGCCAGCGCCGCGAGCCAGCCGACCCGGACGAACCGTCTCAAAGCGCCTCCACGAAGTAGAACGAGATAGCCATGATGACGTAGGCGCCCGTCAGTTGTGCGCCCTCCAGCCAGTTGCTCCGGCCGTCGGTGGAGATCATGAAGACGAGGACCGTCGACAGCGCGACCGCGGCCACCTCGAACGTGCTGAAGATGAAGTCCATCGGGTGGCCGACCAGCAGGCTGATGAAGACCAGTGCCGGGGCAACGAAGAGCGCGATCTGGGTCGAGGAGCCGATCGCGATCTCCAGGGTGACGTCCACCTTGTTCCGAAGCGCGAACATGATCGCGGACGAGTGCTCGGCCGCATTGCCGATGATCGGGATCACGATCAGCCCCACGAACAGCTCGGACAGGCCGAGGTCCTGCAGCGCGGGTTCGAGCGAGCTCACCAGGAACTCGGCCTCGAGCGCTACCAGCGCGGTCGCAGCCAGCAGGACCCAGACGGCCCGGCTACGGGACCACGTGGCGTGCTCGTCCGGCGACGGCGTTCGGAACAGGTGCTCGTGGGTGACCAGCGTGAACACGAGGGCGGCCACGTAGAGCACGATCAAGACGGCGGCTACCGTGCCGCTCACCACCTCGCGCTGGGTGAACGTGTCCGTGTTCTGCGAATGCGCGAACAGCGCCGGCATGAGCAGCGCGGTCACCGCCAGGACGAGCGAGGTCGCGTGCACCGAGGCCGCGCGCGCGTTGTAGGTCTGCTCCTCGTGCTTCAGGCCACCCAACAGGAACGACAGCCCAAGCACCAGGAGCAGGTTCCCGATGATCGAGCCCGTGAGCGACGCCTTCACGATCTCGGTCTTGTCGTCCAGGATCAGGAAGAACGCGATCACGAGCTCGGTCACGTTGCCGAACGTCGCGTTGATCAGCCCGCCGACCCGCGGCCCCGTGTGGAGCGCCAGCTGCTCGGTGGAGCGGCCGATCAGGCCGGCCAGCGGCAGGATCGCGCCGGCCGAAGTCACGAAGATCAGCAGGTCGTTGCCGCCGACGATCTCGAGCGCGATGGAGACCGGGACGAGGACGAGCAGCCAGTCCAGCGACGGGCGGAGCTTCGGCATCCGCGAAGCCTAGAGCCTCGTCTGGCCCGGTGGGTGACAGCGCGATTAGGCTCGTCACCGTGGACGAGACGCCCAGGCTCTACCGCGAGCTCGCCGAGTGGTGGCCGCTGCTCTCGGCGCCCGCGGAGTACGCCGAGGAGGCCGAGGACTACCGCAGGCTGCTCGTCGAGGGCTCCGGGGGCGAGGCGCGCGAGGTCCTGGAGCTCGGTTCGGGCGGCGGTAACAACGCGTCGCACCTGAAGGCCCACTTCCGGCTCACGCTCGTCGACCTCTCACCGCAGATGCTGGCGGTGAGCCGGCGGCTCAACCCCGGATGCGAGCACGTCGAGGGCGACATGCGTTCGGTGCGGCTCGGGCGGTCGTTCGACGCGGTGTTCGTGCACGACGCGATCGCGTACATGACCACGGAGGACGACCTGCGCGCGGTGTTCGCGACGGCGTTCGAGCACACCCGCCCGGGCGGGGTGGCGCTGTTCGTCCCCGACGCGGTGACGGAGACCTTCGAGCCGGCCGCCGACCACGGCGGGCACGACGGGCCCGACCGGGCCCTGCGCTACCTCGAGTGGACGTGGGATCCGGACCCGAACGACACCACGGTGCGGATGGACCTCACCTACGTGCTCCACGAACCGGATGGGTCGGTGCACGCCGAGCTCGATGCCCACGTGTGCGGCCTGTTCCCCCGGGCGACGTGGCTCGCCCTGATCGGCGACGCCGGGTTCGAGGTGCGGGTGGTGCCGCTGGCGCACGATGAGCGTCCGGTCGGCGCCGAAGGGTTCCTGGCGACGCGCCCCCGCTAGTGGGGGGCCGAGCCCTCGGCCTCGCCGGCACCGGCCAGGGCCTCCTGGAGGACGTCCCAGGCCAGCACGGCGCACTTCACGCGCACCGGGTACTTCACGACGCCCTTGAGCGCGACGAGCTCGCCGAACGCGTCCTCGTCCGCCTCGACCTCGCCGGCCATCATCCCGCGGAACGCCCCGATCCGTTCGTCCACCTCGTCGCGGCTCTTGCCGACGACGGCCTCGGTCATCATCGACGCCGAGCTCTGGCTGATCGAGCACCCCTGCCCGACGAACGCGACGTCGAGCACCTTGCCGCCGTCCTCGTGCACGAACACCGTGATCTCGTCGCCGCAGAGCGGGTTGTTCTTCGAGCACGAGAGCTCGGCGCCGGGCATCTCGCGCTTGTTCCTCGGGTTCTTGTAGTGGTCGAGGATGACTTCCTTGTAGAGCTCGTCAAGCGCCAAAGAACTCCCCCGCCTTCTCGAGCGCGGCGACCAGCGCGTCCACGTCCTCCTTCGTGTTGTACACGTAGAACGATGCTCGCGTCGTCGCCGGCACCCCCAGCCGCCGCATCAAGAGCTGCGCGCAATGATGGCCGGGGCGCACGCACACCCCTTCCTGGTCGAGCACCTGCGCCAGGTCGTGCGGATGGATGTCCTTGTACCAGAACGAGAGGGCCCCACCGCGGAGCTCGGGATCCTTCGGACCGAACACCGTCGCCCCCGCCGCTCCCAACGCTTCGAGGCCGTACGCGGTCAGCTCCCGTTCGTGGTTCCGAACGTTCTCCATGCCGAGCGCCTCGAGGTACTCGATCGCCGCGGCCAGACCGATCTCCTCCGCGATGTTCATCGTCCCGGCCTCGAACTTGTGCGGGGGCGCCTTGAAGGTCGAATGGTCGGGATAGACCTCCATGATCATCTCGCCGCCGCCGAGGAACGGATCCATCGCGTCGAGCAGCTCGAGCCGGCCGTACAGCCCGCCCGACGCCGTCGGGCCCGAGCATCTTGTGGCCCGAGATCGTGAGGAAGTCGACGTCGAGCGCGGCCACGTCCACCGGGTTGTGCGGGACGAGCTGCGCGCCGTCGACCACGACGATCGCGCCGGCGGCGTGCGCGGACGTCGGCCAGGCGTTCGAGGGCCGGCATCGTGCCGAGCACGTTCGACTGCCCCGTGATGGCGAGGACCTTCGTCCGACCGGTCAGGAGCGCCTCGACCTTGGAGGGGTCGAGCGTCCCGTCGTCCTCGATCGGGACGAGCCGGGTCACCGCACCCGTCGCCTCGGCGACGAGCTGCCAGGGGACGATGTTCGAGTGGTGCTCCATCTCCGTGAACAAGATCTCGTCGCCCTCGCGGAGGAACCTCCTGCCCCAGGCGTTGGCGATGAGGTTGATCGACTCGGTGGTCCCCCGCGTGAACACGACCGTCGAGGGATCCGGCGCGCCGATGAACCGCGCGAGCGTGGTCCGCGCCCCCTCGAACATCGCGGTCGCCTCCTCCGCGAGCTCGTAGACGGCGCGGTACAGGTTGGCGTTGTGACGCTCGTAGTACTCGGTGATCGTGTCGATCACCGCGCGAGGCTTCTGACTCGTGTTCGCGCTGTCGAGGTAGACGAGGGGCTTGCCGTGGCTGATCCGCTCGAGGATCGGGAAATCGGCCTTGATCGCCTTGGCGTCGAGCGTCCCGGCGCCGCGCCGTTCGGTGACCGCCATCTCGTTCCCCCTACCCCGCCACGACGGGCTCACCGAGGCCGAGCTCCGTGCGCACGCCCTCGTAGCCCTTCTCCTCGAGTTCGTGGGCGAGCTCCTTGCCGCCGGACTTCACGATACGCCCGTCGATCATCACGTGGACGAAGTCCGGGGTGATGTAGTTCAAGATCCGCTGGTAGTGGGTGATGAGCAACACCCCGAGGTCCGGCCCGATCAGCTGCGCGACCCCGCTCGCCACGGATCTGAGCGAGTCGATGTCCAGGCCCGAGTCGGTCTCGTCGAGCACCGCGATCTCGGGTTCGAGGACGGCGAGCTGCAGGATCTCGTTCTTCTTCTTCTCGCCGCCCGAGAAACCCTGGTTCACGTAGCGCTGGACCATCTCGTCCTCGACGCCGAGCAGCTTCATCTTCTCCTTCATGTGCTTGCGGAACTCGAGCGCGTTGATCTCCTCGCCCTTGACGCTCTTGTAGGCCGTCCGCAGGAAGTTCACGACCGAGACGCCGGGGATCTCGACCGGGTACTGCATCGCGAGGAACAGGCCGCGTTGCGCGCGCTGGTCGGCGGTGAGCTTGGTGATGTCCTCGCCCTTGAAGAGCACCCGGCCCGCTGTCAGTTTGTAGCCGGGACGGCCCATGAGCACGTTCGCCAGCGTCGACTTGCCCGAGCCGTTCGGGCCCATCAGCGCGTGGGTCTCGCCCTGCTTCACGACGAGGTCGATGCCCTTCAGGATCGGCTTGCCCTCGACGGTCGCCTCGAGCTTCTCGATCTGCAGCGTGGCGGGTTCGGTCATCTCAGCTCTCCTCCGGTACCTCGATCATCACGTCGTCGTCCTCCACCTTGGTCGCGAACACCTCGACGGGCTGGGTGGCCGGCAGCGTCCGCGGCGCGCCCGTGTTGAGGTCGAACGTGGATCCGTGCTTGGGGCACTCGATCGTCTGGTCCTCGACGTCGACCTCGCCCTCGTCCAGGAAGTAGTGCGCGTGCGAGCAGATCGCGTCCGCCACGCGGAACCCCTCGTCGCCGAGGTTCGCGACCGCGAAGGGCCGGTGGTCGAGCTCGAACCGCCGCACCTCCCCCTCGGGGACTTCGCCCACGCCGCAGATCCGCACGAGCGTCATCGATCGCCGAACCCCCGCGCGATCTCCTGCTCGATCGCCTGCTCGAGGCCCTCGCGGATCTCGGCGATGTCGACCCGGTCGAGCACCTCGGCGAAGAAGCCGAACACGATCAGCCGCTCGGCCTCCTTCTCGGGGATGCCGCGGCTCATCAGGTAGAAGAGCTCGTCGTCGGAGACCGGCCCGACGCTCGCGGCGTGGCCGCAGCGCGTGGGGTCGTTGGTGAGGATCTCCAGGTTCGGCACCGACTGCGCCCGGGCGTGGTCGGACAGCAGGATGTTCCGGTTGGTCTGGTAGGCGTCGCACTGGTGCGCGCCGTGCTCGATGATCACGGTGCCCGTGTAGATCGCGTTGGACGAATCGCGCATCGCGCCCTTGTAGAGGAGGTCGCTCGAGGTGCGCGAGCCGACGTGATCCTGGATCGAACGATGGTCGATGTGCTGCTCGCCGTCGCCGAAGTACACGCCGAGCATCTCGGAGCTGCCGCCGTCCTCGGCCAGGAGCGCCTCGACCTCGACGCGCGCCAGGCTCGCGCCGAACGCGACCCCGAGCGACTTCAGGTCGGCGCCGCGGCCGATCCGTGCGCGCTGGACCGCGAGGTGGGTGACGCCGTCGCCGTACTCCTGGAGCCCGACGTAGCGCACCCGCGAGCCCGGGCCGGCGTGGATCTCGACGATCGCGTCGCTCAGGGCCCGGCTTAGCGTGGGCGAGCCGTAGCGGTCGATGAGCGTGACCTCCGTGTTCTCGCCCGCCACCAAGAGCGTCCGAGGGAAGATCGCCGCGTCCTCCGCGTCGATCCACGTCATGGCCTGCAACGGCAGCTCGATCTCGACGCCGGGCGGCACGTACAGGAACGTCCCCCCGGAGCGGAACGCGGCGTGTAGGGCGGTGAACTTGGAGCGGTCGGCCGGGACGAGGGCGTGCAGGTAGGGTTCGACGAGGTCGGGGTGTTCGGCGATCGCGCGGTCCAGGTCGCCGAACCAGACGCCCTTGCCGGCGAGGACGGGGTCGAGATGGGTGACCATCACCTCGGAGTTCCGCTGGATCTGCAGCCCTGCTCGATCGCCCACCTGGCCTGCGGCCGCGAGGATCTCCTCGGGCACCTGGTCCAGGTTCTCGGCGCGTCCGCCCTCGACGAAGGGCCGCAGGTCGAACCCGAAGCCCTCCAGGTCCGTGTAGCGCCACTCCTCGGTCTCCTGCGACGGGATGGGCAGGGCCTCGAACGCCTCGAACGCCTGCGCGCGGATCTCGTCCAGGAACGGCGCCGGCGAGGGAAGCCTCGCGAGGGCGTGCTCGTCGAACCCGGTGGTCGTGGTGGTCACACCGAAATCCTATCAACCGGGTCGGATTCGCTGCCTGGAGGCGGGTCCCACGGCTATCTCGGACCGGGTCAGACCTCGGGGAGCCAGGCGCCGACCGCCGGCCGGAAGTCCAGGATCTCGATCTCCTTCCAGACCCCGCCGGTGACGTACGGGTCGTCGGCGACCCATGCCTCGACCTCGTCCCGGCTGGCGAAGTCCGTCAACAGGACCGAACCCACCATGTCCCCGGCCTCGTCCAGGATCGCGCCGCCGATCAGAACCCGCCCGCGCTCGACGAACGGGGCGACCCGCTCTAGGTGCGTCGGCCGAACGGCCAGGCGCCTCGCCTTCGCTTCGGGGTCGGTCCCGTCACGGGCGATGATCGCGTACCGCATCCGCTTCCTCCTCCGTGTCGAGCATCGAGCTCACCAGATCGACGCCTCCGCCGGTGGCGGGGCGGGATCGGGCTCGAACGCACCCTCGTTCGCCTCCCACTTGACCGAACCGTCCGAGCCGTCCCGTATCTGCAGCAAGCCATCGTCGGTCGCCACCAGCAGCCGCCCCTGCGCGTCCCAGTCCGCCCACTGCACGTGGTCGAGATGCCGCGTCAGGTCGCGGGAGCGGTGCTCGTACCGGACGTCCGTCCGCTGACCGTGCAGCTCTCGGATCGCGGCGTACGTCCCTCGGACCGTGAGGCGGTCCGAGCCGCTCGCGTTCGGGCGCGGCTTCTCCATCACGATCTTGTCCCCGCGTCGCTCGTCCCAGGCGTCGTCCGGGGCCCTCGGGGGGGTGTCCGGAGTCTCGGTCCAGCCGCGCCGTCGTTCGATCGCGAAGGAGTCGGCACGCGACAGCCGCAGCCCGTAGCGTTCGCGCACCGATGAGAGGTCGCCCAGGTCGGGCTCGTCCACCTCGAAGACAGCGCGATCCTCGACGAACTGCATCCCCCGCGTCCACGTGCTGCCGATCCCCCACGCGGCGAGCGCCGTCAACCACGGCAGCCTCGAGATCACGATGTACGTCGGGCCGAGCTCCCACTCCGCCGAGGCCTTCAGCGCGAAGTAGGAGAACCACCGGCCGTCGGGAGACAGGTCACATCGCTGCGGGTAGATCGTGCCGCGGAGCCAGGTGCCGGGCTCGTACGCGGGCGTCTCCAGATCCCACCGGGACAGGTGCATCCAATCGCTGGGACCCCGCCGGATCACGGCGACGACCGGGGCATGGAGGGCGATGATGCCGAAGATCCGCGGACCCATCCGGCGATGGTAGTCGCCCGCGCCTGCGGGATGCTGCCGAGATCCGGCTAGCCGATCGAGCCTTCCATCTGGAGCTCGACCAGGCGGTTGAGCTCGACGGCGTACTCCATCGGGAGCTCGCGCGTGATGGGCTCGATGAAACCGTTCACGATCATCGCGGAGGCCTCCGCCTCGGACAGGCCGCGGCTCATCAGGTAGAAGAGCTGGTCCTCGCCGATCCGCGAGACGCTCGCCTCGTGCCCGAGCTGCGCGGTCTCCTCCTCGACCTCGACGTACGGGTACGTGTCCGAACGCGACTCTTCGTCCAGGATCAGCGCGTCGCACCGGACGTTGGACTTGGCGTGGTGGGCTCCGGGCTCGATGCGGACGAGGCCCCGGTAGCCGGTGCGGCCGCCGTCCTTGGAGACCGACTTCGAGGTCAGCACGCTGGTCGTGTAGGGCGCCGCGTGGATCGCCTTGCCGCCGGCGTCGGTGTGCATGCCCTTGCCGGCGTACGCCACGCTCAGCACCTCGCCGCGCGCCCCCTTGCCGAGCAGGTAGATCGACGGGTACTTCATCGTGACCTTCGAACCGATGTTGCCGTCGATCCACTCCATCACGGCGTCCTCGTAGGCCGCCGCGCGCTTGGTCACGAGGTTGTAGACGTTGGTCGACCAGTTCTGGATCGTGGTGTACCGGACGCGCGCGCCCTTCTTGGCGATGATCTCGACCACGGCCGAGTGCAGCGAGTCCGTCGTGTAGATCGGGGCCGAGCAGCCCTCGACGTAGTGCACGTACGAGCCCTCGTCCGCGATGATCAGCGTCCGCTCGAACTGGCCCATGTTCTCGGCGTTGATCCGGAAGTACGCCTGGAGCGGGATGTCGACCTGCACGCCCGGCGGCACGTAGATGAACGAGCCACCCGACCACACGGCCGAGTTCAGCGCGGCGAACTTGTTGTCGTTGGGCGGGATCAGCGTCCCGAAGTACTCCTTGACCAGGTCCGGGTAGTCGCGCAACGCCGAGTCCATGTCGGTGAACAGGACCCCGATGTCGTCGAGCTCCTTCTTGATCTTGTGGTACACGACCTCGGACTCGTACTGCGCCGAGACGCCGCCGAGGTACTTCTTCTCGGCCTCGGGGATCCCGAGCTTGTCCCACGTGCCCTTGATGTCCTCGGGCAGCTCGTCCCAGTTCGCGGCCTGCTTCTCGGTCGAGCGGATGAAGTAGTAGATGTTGTCGAAGTCGATGTCGGACAGGTCGGCGCCCCACCACGGCATCGGGCGACGCTCGAAGTGCTTCAGCGCCTTCAGCCGGAACTTGCGCATCCAGTCCGGCTCGGACTTCAGCGCCGAGATCTCCTCGACCACGGCGGGCGACAGCCCCCGCTTGGGCTCGAAGACGGAGTGGTCGGCGTCCTTCCAGTCGAAGCGATAGCCCTTCGAAAGCTCCTGGAGGTGCTCTTCCTGCGAGACGGCCATGACCTACTCCCCGAAGATCAGCCGGGTGCTCCGGCCTCGCTGTCCAGGATACCTACCCGCTCGGAGCTAAGTCCACCGGGCGGGTAGGAAATGAGCGATCGGGCGGCCGGCGCACCCGGTCCTAGAGATCGTCCACCGCTCCCTGGATCCTCGACTCAAGGTCCTGCAGGGCTCCCTGGATCGACACCCAGGCGTCGTGGGCCTCGGCCTTCGCCTCGCCGGTCGCCGCGTCGGCCTGTTGGCGGAGCGCCTCCGCCTTGGCCAGGAGGTCCTGGTAGGTCTCGCGCGCCTGATCCCCCGTCTGATCCGCGGCGTCGGCCAGACCCGCCCGCAGCTGCTCCACGCCCGAGCGGACCTGCTCGTAGCTCGAACGGGTGGCGCCGCTGATGGCATCGCCCGCCTGGGACAAGGCCTCCTGCGCGGCGTCGACGCCCTGCGCCACCCTGTCCTGGATCTGCCCACCGAGCTGGTCGGCCTGCTCGCAGGCGCTCGCGCCGAGCGTCAGCCCGACGGCGATCACCAGCGATACGCCTTTCCGCTTCACACCTGCTCCTTACCCAGATCCGAGGTCGCCGAGCATCTCACGACACGGAAGGCCCGGACGGCCGGAGCCGTCCGGGCCCTCGGGGAGAAGTGGGGATCAGCCCTTCTCGACGGGCGCGCCCACCAGCGAGCCGTACTCGGTCCACGAGCCGTCGTAGTTCTTGACGTTCGGGTAGCCGAGCAGCTCCTGCAGGGCGAACCACGTGTGGCTCGAGCGCTCGCCGATCCGGCAGTACGCGATGATCTCGCGGTCGCCGGTGATGCCCTCGGCCTCGTACAGGGCCTTGAGCTCGTCGGCGCTCTTGAACGTCCCGTCCTCGTTGGCCGCCTTGGCCCACGGGATGTTCGCGGCCCCGGCGATGTGGCCCGGAACCTGCGCCTGCTCCTGCGGCAGATGATCGGGCGCGAGCTTCTCGCCACGGAACTCTTCGGGCGAGCGGACGTCCACGAACCCGGTCGCACCTTCGAGCTTGCCGAGCACCTCGTCGCGCAGCGCGCGGATCTGGTCGCGTTCGCCGCCCGAGATCGAGAAGCCCGTGCCCGACACCGACGGCGGGTCCTGCGTCAGCTCACGGCTCTCGAGCTCCCACTTCTTGCGACCGCCGTTCAGCAGCTTCACGTCGTCGAACCCGCGGAGCTTGAGCACCCAGTAGGCGTACGCCGCGAACCAGTTGTTGTTCCCGCCGTACAGGATCACGGTGGTGTCGGGGCCGACACCCGCGGCCGACAGGAGCTCGGAGAGCCCGGCCTGGTCGACGTAGTCGCGACCCACCTCGGTGTGCAGGTCGGTCGTCCAGTTCCACCCGACCGCGCCCTGGATGTGGCCCTTCTCGTAAGCCTCGGTGTCCTCGTCCACCTCGATCACCCGGATGTTCGGGTCGTTCACGTGCTCCTCGAGCCAATCGGTCTCGACGAGCGCGTCGGGGTTGGCGTATCCCGCCATGTGCTCCTCCTCTCGAAGCCTGGAACGCGAACGGGGCCGCGGTCGCGGCCCCCAGTTGCTGACGCGTGGATCTCGGGCTAGCGCTGAGCTCGGCCCGCACCCTTGGGGCGCCGATCATCCGGACAGCACAGGCGGGCGGGGATCATCGCCGCCACCACACCCGCACATCGCGTCCGAACCATGAATCCGACCCCCACGCTTGAGAATTGCAGGTGCAAGTCAACAACCGTCGGTCGCCAGTGTCAACGGGGGTTCGGCGTGCGAAGAGGCGGATGGAACCCGGGTCAGAAGTACCCGAGGGCGGCCTTGGCCTCTTCGGACATCATCTCGGGCGACCACGGCGGCCGAAGGACCATCTCAGCCTCGATCGAGGTCACGCCGGGCACGTTCTCCAGGAACGACTGCATCTGGTGCTCGATCAGCGGCCCGATAGGGCAGCCCATCGTGGTCAGCGTGTACTCGATGTAGATCTTGCCGTCCTGGCTGATCTCCACGTCGTAGACCAGGCCGAGGTCGACGATGTTGACCCCCAACTCGGGGTCCATGACGTGTTTGAGGGCCTCGCGAACGCTCTCCTCGGTCGCCGGGCCACCGTTCGACGTGCCCTCGGGGGCCGGGCCGCCGTTCGGCGTGTCCCCGGCCGGGGCGTGCTCCTGCGTCGCGGTCGCCGGGGTGTCCTCGTCCGCGATGGGTTCGTGCGTGGTCATCTCGTCCATGAGAGTCGTTCCTTCGGAGAAGGTCAGCCTCTATCCTAAGGGACGATTCCCTAAGGAGGACCCGCTGACGGCCGATAGCGAACGCAAGCCCCGGGAGGAGGGTCCCATCCGCATCCTCATCGTCGACGACCATCCCGTCACGCGGGAAGGGCTGCACGCGGCCCTGGACCTGGCGAACGACGTCGTCGTGGTCGGCGAGTCGGACAGCGGCGAGGACGCCGTCGTGAAGGTCGGCGACCTCACCCCCGACATCGTCTTCATGGACGTTCGGATGCCGGGGATGAACGGGATCGATGCGACCAAGGCGATCCGCCTCGCCTCGCCGAGCACCCGGGTGATCCTGTTCACGGTCGACGAATCCCGCGCCTCGATCTCCGAGGCGATCCAGGCCGGCGTCTCCGGCTACCTGTTGAAGGACGCCTCCGCGGACGAGCTCGTGAACGCGGCGAGGCTGGCGCTGGAGGGCAAGGCCGTGATCCACCCGCAGCTCACCCGGGCGTTCATCGAAGAGGTCCAGATCGCGGAGAAGCGCGTCGAGGCGCCTCCGCTCTCGCGGCGCGAGAAGGAGATCCTCCAGAAGGTGGCGTACGGCGCCACGACCAAGGAGGTCGCCCACGATCTCGGGATCTCGCCGCACACCGTGAAGACGCACCTCGAGCGGATCTTCGAGAAGCTCGGGGCGAACGACCGGGCGCAGGCCGTGGCGATCGCGATCCGAAGCGGCCTGGTCGAGTAGCTCACGGGCCTAGGCCCTCCGCCCGAGCCACCCTCCCCCGCCTCAACCCCCATCCGGCATCCGCCGATACCTCGAACACGATGCCCACGAAGGTGGTGGTGTGCGACACCCCCGACGGTCTCGCGCAGCTCCAGTACGTCCTGATCAAGTCCGGGGCCGCACTGGAGATCGAGACCGTGACCGACCGCCTGCGGGCCGTCGAGGTCTCGGCGCGTACCCGCCCGGAACTCGTCGTCGCCGGCATCGAGGCCGAGAGCCTGTCCGGCGCCGAGCTCGTCCGGCGTCTGCTCGCCGTCAGCCCCGAGACCAAGGTGATCTGCTGGGGGGACGCCTCGCCGCTGGTCGCCGCCGAGATGCTCCAGGCGGGCGCGGCGGCATACGTCTCCAAGGAGGACGGGGCCGAGGAGGTGTTCCGCGCGATGCGCGCGGTGCACGCCGGACCCGTCGCGCTCAGCCCCGGCGTCGCCGCCGACATCGCGACCCGCCTGCTCGACGAGTCGAAACGGGTCGAGACGCTCGAGACGACGATCGCCGAGATCAGCGACCAGCTCCAGACGATGACCACCGCCAAGGCCGACTTCCTGGCCAACGTCTCCCACGAGCTCCGGACGCCGGTCACCGTCGCCAAGGGGATCGCCTACGTCCTGAAGAACCGTGGGATCCCCAAGGACGAGGAGGAGGAGTTCATCGGCCAGCTGGAGGCCTCGCTCGAGAAGCTCTCGATGCTGATCGAGGAGATGCTGATCGTCGCCGACCTGGACCGCGGGACGCTCTCGCTAGAGCTCTCGCAGGTCGATCTCGCGCCGCTCCTTCGCCAGGTGGCCGATGAGAGCGCGCGACAGTTCCCCGCGATCACGATCGAACGCGAGATCAACGAGACCCTCCCCGCGTCCGCCGACCCGATGCGGTTCATCGAGATCGTCCGCCAACTCCTCGACAACGCGTGTCGCTACTCCCCCGAGGACCAGCCGGTGCTACTGAAGGGCCGTCCGATGGATGAGGGTGTGGTGGTCTCGGTCACCGATCACGGCGAGGGGATGGCGCGCCAGACCGCCTCCAAGGCGTTCGAGGAGCCGTTCTCGGCGGGCGAGGACATCCTGCGCAAGGAGCGCGCGGGCGCGGGCGTCGGGCTCCACATGGCTCGCCAGCTCGTCGTCCAGCACGGCGGGATCCTGTGGGCCGACCCGCTCCCCTCCGGCGGGACCCGCGTGTCGTTCGTGATCCCGGCGCACGAGGGCGATCACGTGGGGCGGCTCGAGGACTTCGGCTCGGACCCGCTCGACGAGCTCCACTCGCTGTCGGGGCAGGACGGTGGGGCGACGATCCGGCCGGCGAGGATCCGATCGCTCAGCCCAGCACCAACTCGAGCTCCTCGTAGCTCCGAGCGATCGTCGCGACCGACCGGAGCTCCGACCAGATCTGCGACGCCTCCCCGTCAGTGAAGTCTCGCTCCTCGATCGGGATCTGCTCGAGCAGGATCGTCTGGACCCCGCTCCTCGCGGTCGCGAGCGCGAGGCGCAGGTTGGCCACGTTGCCCGGCCCGAACGGCGCGTCGCACACGACGAGCAGGTCCGCCTCGAACATCAGCCGCCGGCACGCCTCCTCCGCCTCGGCGTCGATCGCGGAGAACGGCGGGACGCTCACCCGGACGAGGTTGAGCCGCTCGGCCACGTCCGCGTCGGTGTCCGATGCATGGAGCACGCCGGCGCTGACGTCGTACCCCGCCTCGGCGAGCCGGCGCAGGATCGGCGCGCCCCGCCCGGCGCCCCCGACGACGTGCGCGCGACGCCCGAGCGGCGCCGCCGGCTCGCTCGGAACGCCGATCCGAACGCTCGGACGTCCGGTCGCGGGGTCGGTCGAGACGTCCGCCTCCACCCCGTATACCTCGCGGAGCAACGCCGATGTCACGACCGACGCGGGCGTCCCCGAGGCGACGACGGCCCCCCGGTGCAGGGCGACCAACCGATCGCAGGTCGAGGCGGCGAGGTTCAGGTCGTGGTGGATCGCGAGGACGGCCGTGCCCTCGACCTCGGCGAGCCGGCGAACGATCGAGAGCAGGTCCAGGACGTGACGGACGTCCAGATGGGTGGTGGGTTCGTCGAGCATGAGGACGGGCGCGTCCTGCGCGAGCGCCTGGGCGAGCACCACGCGGCGCCGTTCGCCGCCGGAGAGCTCGTCCACCGGACGGTCGGCAAGGTGTTGGACCTGGGTCGCGGCCATCGCCTCGCGCACCTTGGCCCAATCCTGCGGGCCGCCGCCGCCCCAGCGCGTTCGGTAGGGGGACCGCCCCATCAGCACGAGCTCGAGCGCCGTGAAGGTGAACGCCGGGACGACGTCCTGCGGCACGACCGCCACGAGCCGAGCCGCGTCGTGCGCGCTCATCCTCGTGAGGTCCTGGCCACCGACCCGGATGGACCCGGCGCTCGGCCGGAGCGTCCGGGACGCCACGCGGACCAGCGTGGTCTTGCCCGAACCGTTCGGGCCGACGAGCCCGACGATCTCGCCGGGGCCGACCTCGAGATCGACCTCACGCAGCACGGGCTCGCGGCCGTAGGTCGCCGACACGCGTTCGAGCACCAGCGCGGGTTCAGACACGCGCGCCCGCCTTCCTCCCCTCGCGCCGCAGCAGGTAGATGAAGAAGGGACCGCCGATCAGCGCGGTCACGACCCCCACGGGCAGCTCGGAGGGCGCGACGACCGTCCGCGCGATCAGGTCGGCCAGGATCAACAGGATCGCGCCGCCCAAGACCGAGGCCGGCACCAGCCGCCGATGGTCCGACCCGATCACGAGCCGCAGCAGATGCGGCGTCATCAGCCCGACGAACCCGATCACGCCGGCCACGGAGACCGCCGCGGCCGCGAGCAGCGCACCCACCGCGATCGAGGTCCGCTTGAGGCGGTCGAGCTCGACGCCGAGCTGCGCCGCCCGTTCCTCGCCGAGCGAGATCAGGTTCAGCTCGTGCGCGACGAGCCACGCGCCGGCCACGCCGAGCGTGACGACCGGCAAGACGATCTCGACCGAGCGCCAGCCCTGCGCGACCAGGCCGCCGAGGAGCCACGCGTAGATGTCGCGGATCTCCTCGCCAGAGAACGACATCACGAGCGACATGAAGCTCGAGATGACCGCCGCGATCGCGATCCCCGCCAGCAGCAGCGTCGCGACCTGGACCGCGGGGCCGATCCTGGCCAACCGGTAGACGACGAACGCCGTCGCGATAGCGCCGACGAACGCGGCGAGCGGAACCGCGAACGCACCGAGCGACCCCGCCCCGACCGTGACGATCACGAGCACGGCGCCGAGCGCCGCGCCCGAGGAGACGCCGATGATCGCCGGGTCCGCGAGCGGGTTGCGGAACAGGCCCTGGAACACGGCGCCCGACGCCGCCAGCGCACCCCCCACGATCGCCGCGAGCAGCACCCTCGGCAATCGGAGCTGGAACACGATGACCTCGGTGGCGCGGCTCACGTCCTCGGGCCGCGCGGTGAGACCGAGCTTCCAGGCGATCAGCCGGATCGTCTCGATCGGCGGGATCCACACGGCGCCGACCGCGACCCCGAGGAGGAACGCGGCGATCAGGGCGGCGACGAGCCCGAGGATCACACGCCGGTACGGGACGGCCCGGCGCATCGTCAGTCGAAGGCCTCGGGGTGCAGCGCCTCGGCGATCAGCCGCAGCCCCTCCACGATCCGGGGGCCGGGCCGTTCGGCCAGGCTCGAGTCGATCGCCACGACGCGCCCGGCGGCGACGGCTGAGATCGCCTCGAACCCCGGTCGCTTCGCGACCGCCTTCGGACCCGCGCCGGACTCGGAGGAGACCAGATAGACGTCCGGGCTCTGGTCGACGAGGTCCTCGACCGACCACTGCGGGTACTGCTGCCCCGCCGACGAGGTGACGGGGTCGCACCCGGCACGTTCGAGCAGGTCGTAGATGAACGTGTCCGGCCCGACCGTGTAGAGCGGCGGATAGAAGGTCTCGTAGAAGCACGTGACCCTGGGCGTGCCGGCGATCGCCGACTCCACCTGGTCGGCCTGCGCCTGGAGGTCGTCGACGGTCGCGGTCGCGGCATCCTCCGCGCCGGTGATCTGCCCCGCGACCTCGATGTCGTCCATCAGGTCGTCGAGGTTGGTCGCGTCGAGCGTCACGACGGGGACGTCGAGATCGCGAAGGCGGCGCTTCCACTGGTCGCCGCCCTTGATCGTCAGGAACAGGTCGGGCTCGAGCCCCACCACCTGTTCGATGTTGGGATCGACGCCGAAGTCGCCGGCCCCGCCGACCTGCTCGATGTCGGCGGCCTCGGGCGGGTAGTCGTCGAACGCCCCCGAGACGCCCACGAGCTTGTCGCCGAGACCGAGCGCGAACACGATCTCGGTCATCGAGGGCGCGAACGTCACGATCCGCTGCGGCGGCGCGTCGATCGTCACCGACTCGCCGTCGTCGTCGGTGATCGTGACCGGGAACGAGGTCGACGGGCCGGTCGTCGCCGTCGGTCCCGAGACCGTCGGCGTGACGGTGGGATCGTCGCCGCAGGCCGCGACGAGCAGCGACAGGGCGAGCAGCGACAGCACCAGGGTGGAGCGGATGGGTCTCACGCGCGTCTCCTTTCGTGCGAAGGACGACCCGTGGGTTCCTCCAGGGCAGGTCTCCTGGCTCCCGGATCACCGCTCCCCCGACCCTTCCCGGGACCATCCGGTCCCAGTGGCTCCGTCGGGTTCGCTCCCCGGTCACAGTGGCGCGACCGCGCCGGCTTCTCACCGGCTTCCCTCTTCGCGACCCCGGGATCGGCCCGGAGCCGCTCCGGTCCGCACGACGAGCGCCGTCCGGACCACCCTGAGGGCTCTACCTATGCAGTTGGGCGGATGCTAACCCAGCCGGCCGACGCGGGTATCGGGTGGGGGACTACGCGGGTAGCGGGACTCGGAACCGCAGGTCTATGCTGCCGACGGGATCGGCGGGGTGCGGAAACTCTTCGGGAGTCTCGTGATAACGCTCGTCGCTGTGGCATGCGGCGAGGCGGCAGCGACGCCGCCACCGGGTCCGGTGACCTCGGAGCTCCTGATCCGACAGTCCCCGAGTCCGTTCATGGAGGTCTCGGCCGGACCCGTGTCCGCGCTGATCCCCGATGAGTGGGAGCCCCGCCTGGCCGGACCGATCGACGACCCGCGCCAGGGGATCGTCGCCGGACCGCGACCGGAGGCGTGGAGGGCCGACCGGCCACCGCTCGAGGGGCTCGCGGCGATGTGGATCGACGGGACCGCCGTCGGCGTTCCGTCGGACTACTACTACCTCGCGGCCACCGGTCCGGCGCTGGACGTCCTCACGGGGTCGGAACAGTGCCGCGCGACCCGACGGTACATCGTGGCTCGGCACCTGCCGGCGTTCGCGAACGGGGCGCCCGACTCACCCGGCGACTACGTCGCCCACGGGCTCGGCACCTGCACCGTCGGCGACCAGCCGACACGGTGGGCGTACTTCGTGGCCGCCCCGGGCTACGGCCCCCTGCGCGAGGTCGGGATCCCGACCTCGGGACTGTACGTCGTGGTCGCCGTGATGCCCGCTTCCCCCCGCGCCTCGTTCCTGCTCAACCGGCTGCTGCGGCGCACCGAGTTCAACGGCTCGTCGGTGGCCGACATGCTCGAGGCGGCCGCCCCGGTCTCGGCGCCCGTCGACCCGGCCTGACCGGGGCGCCGCCCAGCTTTCACCGAGGAGCCCGCTCAGCGCGGCGAGCGGTCCACGAACGGCGTCGCCACGACCGTCGCCGGGGCCCTGCGTCCGCGGATGTCGATCTCGACCGCCGCCCCGAGCTCGAACGCGTCCGCCGGCGAGGTGTACGCCAGCGCGATCCCGTGACCGAGCAGCGGCGAGAACGTCCCGCTCGTGACCTCGCCCACGGTCCGACCGTCCGTGAGCACCGGCTGGTGCGAACGCGGGATGTGGCGCCGATCCGCGGTCGCGAGTCCGCGGAGCAGGCTCGGCAGGCCCTCTTCGCGCTGGCGTTCGAGCGCGTCGCGCCCCACGAACGGACCCTTGTCGAACGAGACTGCCCACCCCAGCCCGGCCTCGAGCGTCGTCCGGTCGGGACCGAGATCCTGACCGTACAGCGGGTACCCCATCTCCAGACGCAGCAGGTCGCGGGCCCCGAGCCCACAGGGCTCGAGGTCGAACGGACGTCCCGCCGTGACGATCGCGTCCCAGAGCTCGGTGGCGATCGCGGGGTCGGCGAACAGCTCGAACCCCCGCTCCCCCGTGTAGCCGGTCCGCGCGAGCACGACCTCGGTCCCGTGCCAGTCGACCACCCGGACCCCGCGGAACGGGAGCTCGACCGCCGTCCGCCAGAGCTTGCTCACCACGGCGTGCGACCTCGGTCCCTGGACCCCGAGGAAGCACCAACCGTCGTGGTCGACGACCTCGGCCCCGGCGGAGCGCACCGCGGCGACGACCTTGTCGTTGTTGGCCGCGTTCGGGACCAGGAACCAGCGCTCGCCGGCGAGGCGGTAGACGAACAGGTCCTCCTCGACGCCGCCGCGCTCGTTCAGCAGGTGGTGGTACTGGGCGCGGCCGACGTCGACCCTGCCGAGGTCGTTGGTCAGCAGACCCTGCAACGCCCCGAACGCCGCGGCGCCCACGACGTCGACCTTGCCGAGGTGGCTGAGGTCGAACAGGCCGACGCGCTCGCGTACCGCGCGATGCTCGGACAGGACGCCCCGGTACTCGATGGGCATCAGCCAGCCGCCGAACGGCCCGAGCTTGGCCCCGAGGCTCCGGTGCAGCTCCTCCAGCGGCCCGTGCCGCGTGTCCGGTTCGGGCATGGTGGAGTCCGGTTCTGGCCTGGTGGTGTCGGTCACGGCGGCGTCATCCTACGTTCGGGGAGTCGTCGCACGGAACCGCGGTAGCATGGCCGTCCGGATGTCCGACGTCTACGACGTAGTCGTGATCGGCTCGGGGACAGGGGGCTACTCCTGTGCCCTGCGAGCGGCGCAGTTGGGCAAGCGGGTCGCGATCGTGGAGCGCGACGAGCGCCTGGGCGGCACCTGCTTGCTGCGCGGCTGCATCCCCACCAAGGCGCTGCTGCAGTCGGCCGCGGTGATGGACACCGTCAACCGCTCCGAGGAGTGGGGCATCAAGGCCTCAGGCGAGCCCGACTGGACGCAGGTGCAGGCGTTCGAGACCAAGATCGTCGACAAACTCGTGTCCGGGCTCACCGGTCTGGTGAAGGCTCGGAAGATCGACGTGATCCGGGGTTCCGCGGTCCTGCAGGCGGGACCCGCCGTCCAGGTGGACGGCGGGACGATCACCGCCGCCGACGTGATCGTCGCCACCGGGTCGCGTCCCAAGCTCCTGCCGGGGCTGGAGGTCACGCCCCGGATCATCACGAGCGACGAGGCACTCTGGTACGCCGAGATCCCCTCGTCGGCGGTGATCATCGGCGCGGGGGCGATCGGGCTCGAGTTCGCGAGCTTCTACCGCTCGATGGGCGCCGACGTGACGATGGTCGAGGCGCTCCCGCGCGTCGCGCCGCTCGAGGACGAGGACCTGTCCAAGGAGATCGCCCGCGCGTTCCGCAGGCGCGGGATCGCCGCCCACGCCGGCGCGAGCGTGACCGGCGTGACGGACTCGGGCGACCACGTCGAGGTCGCGTTCGAGACGGGGGGGACCGCCCAGGCCGTCACCGCCGACGTCTGCCTGGTCGCGGTCGGTCGCGGACCGGTCACCGACGGTCTCGGGCTCGAGGAGGCCGGCGTCGAACTCGACCGCGGCTTCGTCAAGGTCGACGGCCAGCTGCAGACGACCGCCGCCCACGTGTGGGCGATCGGCGACGTCGCGGCCACCCCGCTCCAGCTCGCGCACGTCTCGTTCACCGAGGGCTACGCCGTCGCGGAGCGCATCGCCGGCATCCCGGTCCCCGAGATCGACTACACGCAGATCCCACGCGTGACCTACTGCTCGCCCGAGATCGCCTCGGTCGGCATCACTGAGGCACAGGCCGTCGAGCGCGGCCACGAGGTCGTGGTCGAGCGGTTCAACTTCCAGGGGGTCGGCAAGGCGAACATCGTGGCCGAGGGCGGGCTCATCAAGATCGTGGCCGCCAAGGACGGCCCGGTGCTCGGGGTCCACATGGTCGGTCCGCACGTCACCGACCTGATCTCCGAGTCGATGCTCGCGGTCGCGTGGGAGGCCGTCCCCGCGGAGGTCGCCGCGCTGATCCACCCCCATCCGACGCTGTCCGAGGGCGTCGGCGAGGCCTTCCTGGCGCTCGCCGGCAAGCCCCTCCACGGAGCCTGATCGTGGCGACGAAGGTCGAGAAGCAGAAGCTCGCCGCGGAGGACTGGCGCGTCGGCCTGTCCGACGAGCAGCTGCGCGACCTCCTGTACATGCTCAAGCTCTGCCGGTACTTCGACGAGCGGATGGAGGCCCTGTACCGCCAGGGCCGGCTGCCCGGCGCGATCTACTCCGGTCGCGGCCAGGAGGGCACGCACGTCGGGGTGACCGCCGCGCTTCGCAAGGACGACTCGCTCTTCCCGACGCACCGCGACCTGTCGGCGCAGCTCACCAAGGGACTGGACCTGAACCGCGTGATGGCGCAGTTCTGGGGCCGGATCGACGGCTACACGCGCGGGCGCGACGGCAACAGCCACGTCGGCGACTGGCAGGAGAACCGGACGTGGACGGTGATGTCGCACCTCCCGATCGCCTACCCCGTCGCGTGCGGCGCCGCGCTCGCCTACAAGATGCGCGGGGAGCCGCGGGTCGCGCTCGCGATCTGCGGCGACGGCGCCACGTCGAACGGCCGGTGGCACGAGGCGCTGAACATGTCGGCGATCCACCAGCTCCCCGTCGTGTGGGTCGTGAACAACAACCAGTACGCGTACTCCACACCCAACCCGCTCGAGTTCCCGGTCCCGACGATCGCCGAACGCGCCGGCGCGTACGGGATGCCGGGCGTCCGCATCGACGCGCAGGACGTGCTGGACGTCTACCGGCTCGCGCACGACGCGGTCGAACGCGCCCGCGAGGGCGGCGGGCCGACGCTGATCGAGAGCGTCTCGCTGCGCTGGCGGGGACACGCCGGTCACGACCCCGCGAAGTACGTCCCCAAGGAACTGCTCGAGGAGTACATGCGCGATAAGGACCCGGTGAAGCGGTTCGAGGAGTTGCTCCGGTCGCGCCGCGTCGTGAGCGAGCAGGACGTGACCGACCTCGACGAGCGGATCCGGGCGGCGTTCGAGGCCGGCTACGAGTACGCGCTGTCCTCGCCGTTCCCCGAGCCCGGCGACGTCACCAAGGGCCTGTACACCGACGACGGTTACTGGGCCTCCGAGCCCGGCCGCGGCGGCGGGACCGAGGCCTGATGGCGACGCGGGCCGTCGAGGCGTCCGCGGCCGGCCACGGCGCCGAGCCGAGAGGCAAGCGGACCGATCAGGGCGAGGCGACCTACCTGGTCGCGATCGCCGAGGCGTTGTGGGAGGAGATGGAGCGCGACGAGCGCGTGTTCCTGCTCGGCGAGGACATCGGGGTGTACGGCGGTGCGTTCAAGGTGACCGAGGGCTTCATCGAGCGGTTCGGACCGACCCGGGTGATGGACACGCCGATCGTCGAGGAGACGATCGTCGGCACCGCGCTCGGGGCGGCGATGGAGGGTCTGCGACCGGTCGCCGAGTTCCAGTACGCCGACTTCATGTCGAGCGGCTACGACGAGATCACGACCGCGCTCGCGCGGTACCACTACCGAAGCGGCGTCCCGGTCCCGGTGGTGCTGCGCGGACCGTCGGGCGGCGGGGTGCGCGCGTCGAGCTTCCACTCGACGAACCCCGAGCCGTGGCTCTCGCAGGCGCCCGGGCTCAAGGTGATCTGCCCCGCGTTCCCCTCGGACGCCAAAGGCCTGCTGAAGGCGGCGATCCGCGACGACAACCCGTGCGTGTTCCTCGAGCACAAGTGGATCTACCGGCGGATCAAGGAGATCGTGTCGGACGACCCCGACCACGTCGTCCCGATCGGCAAGGCCGACGTCAAGCGCGAGGGCACCGACGTCTCGGTGATCGCGCACGGGATGATGGTGCACCTCGCACTGGAGGCCGCCGAGACCCTGGCGAACGAGGGCATCCAGGTCGAGGTGCTCGACCTTCGGACCGTCCAGCCGCTCGACGAGGAGGCGATCCTGGGCAGCGTGACGAAGACGAGCCGCGCGGTCGTGCTCTACGAGAGTCAGCGCTACCTCGGGACGGGCGCCGAGGTCGCGTCGTTGATCGCCGAGGAGGCGTTCGAGTCGCTGGACGCGCCGGTCGTCCGCCTCTCGCCACCTCACGTCCCGGTGCCGTTCTCTCCCCCGCTCGAGGACGCGTACCTGCCGCAGGTGTCCGACATCGAGGACGCCGTCCGCAAGCTGTCCGCGTGGTGAACCTGGAGGCCGGATGACCGTCGTCAAGATGCCACAGCTCGGCGAGACCGTGATCGAGGGAACGATCCTGAAGTGGCTCAAGCAGGAGGGCGACCAGGTCGCGCTCGACGAGCCGTTGTTCGAGATCTCGACCGACAAGGTCGACACCGAGGTGCCGTCGTCCGCCGCCGGGGTGCTCGCGAAGATCATGGTGCCGGAGGGCGAGACGGTCGCGGTCGGGACCGAGCTCGCGGAGATCTCCGAAGCCGGAGCGGGTGCTGCCGAAGCTTCGGGGGCTGCGGCGCAGCTCGCTTCGGATGGCTCCTCGGAAGCCGAGACCCCGCCCGCAACCGCCGGTGGCGCCGATGCCCCCTCCGCTCCGGCACCACCCGCGGCTGCGCCACCCACCGCTCCGGCGCTGCCGTCGCAGATGGCGGCTTCGGCGCAGGCGGTCGCGGCGCCGCCTGGGGATCGGGGGCCTCGTAGCCAGATCTTGTCGCCGCTCGTTCGGAAGCTGGCGACCGAGCACGGCGTGGATCTTGCGCAGGTGAGCGGGACCGGGACGGGGGGGCGGATCACCAAGAACGACGTGTTGGGGTTCGTGGCGTCTCGAGGGGCCGGGGCGCCGGCCTCCGCCGGGGCGACGGCACCCGCTCCCGCCGCGCAGCCCGCTCCGGCGAGCGCGCCCGCGCCGGCCGCGGTGGCGCCGATCGCCGTGGGGGGCGCCGAGGAGATCGTGCCCGTCTCGCACATCCGCAAGCAGATCGCGCAGCACATGAAGGCGTCGCTCGAGATCTCGGCACGCGCCTGGAACGCCGTCGAGGTCAACATGGAGAACGTCGCCCGCCTGCGCGAACGCACCAAGGACGCCTTCAAGGCGCGCGAGGGCTTCGGCCTGACGTACATGCCGTTCGTGACCCGAGCGGTCAGCGAGGCCCTGCTCGCCCACCCGATGGTCAACAGCGAGCTCCGCGGCGAGGAGATCGCGGTCAAGCACT
The DNA here is from genome assembly GCA_963823255.1 of uncultured Actinomycetes bacterium. Taxonomy (GTDB): domain Bacteria; phylum Actinomycetota; class UBA4738; order UBA4738; family HRBIN12; genus DASSJM01. The sequence continues at coordinate 43,403 of CAWGKU010000001.1, read as the reverse complement.
TCGTGAACATGGGGATCGCCGTGAGCTACGACGAGGGCCTCATCGTCCCGGTCCTGAAGGGGACGGACACGATGAACCTGCTCGGGATCGCGCGAGGGATCAACGACCTCGCCGGGCGCGCGCGGGCCAAGAAGCTCCAGCCCGATGAGGTCCACGGCGGGACGTTCACGATCACGAACCCGGGACCGTTCGGCTCGTTGATCTCGGTCCCGATCATCAACCAGCCGCAGACCGCGATCCTCGGGTTCGACACCGTGGAGAAGCGGCCCGTCGTGATCGACGACACGATCGCGATCCGGCACATGGTCTACATCTCGATGTCGTGGGACCACCGAGTGATCGACGGCGCGCTCGCCTCGCAGTTCCTCGCGAGGGTGAAGCAGAACCTCGAGACGTGGGACTTCGCCGAGGACCTCGGGATCTGACCCGTGGCACGCCTGATCCGGCCCGCCGGGCTCGTCGACTACGACGCCGCGAACGCCGAGATGCACGCGTTCGCCGAACGGCGCCTGGCCGGCGACGCCGAGGACACCCTGATCCTGCTCGAGCACCCCCCGGTCTTCACGGCCGGCCGCCGCTGGCAGCCCGACCACATCGTGTGGACCGAGGAGCGGATCGCGGCCGCCGGCGCGGAGCTGCGGTTCATCGATCGGGGCGGCTCGCTCACGTTCCACGGCCCCGGGCAGCTCGTCGGGTACCCGGTGCTGGATCTCGGGCCCCGGCCCGACGCGATGCGGTTCGTGCGCGATCTCGAGGAGGTCGTGATCCGAGCCTCGGCCGACGTCGGCGTCGAGCTCCACCGCAGCGACGTCCAGACCGGCGTGTGGTCCGGACCGAGCAAGGTCTGCGCGATCGGCGTCCGGCTGATGCGGATGCGGGTCTCGCTGCACGGGTTCGCGCTCAACTGTACGACCGACCTGTCGTGGTACGACGCGATCGTCCCGTGCGGGCTCGCCGGCGAGGGCGTGACGTCGCTTACCCGGCTCGCCGGGCGCGAGATCACCGTGGAGGAGATGGCGCCGCTCGTCGCCCGGCGGTTCGAGGACGTGTTCGGGCTCCGCCTGGACCCGAGCGACGAGACCTGGCCCGAGGGGTTGATCGAGGCCCTCGCGGCGAACGCCACGACGTGAGCGACGACCGGATCCACCCCGCGGCCGGCCTGGGGTTCGAGGTCGCGGTCGAGCACTACGAGCGCGGACGCCCGACCTATCCCGACGACGCCGTCACCTACCTCGTTCGCGAGCTCGCGATCGCCGAGGGACGCGACGTCGCGGAGCTGGGTGCGGGGACGGGCAAGTTCACCGAGCTCATCGTGCACACGGGCGCCCGGATCACCGGCGTGGAGCCCGTGCCGGCGATGCGCGCGGCTCTGGAACGCAACTGCCCCACGATCCGAGTGGTCGACGGCACAGCCGAGGCGATCCCGGCGGAGGACGCCGCGTTCGACACGGTCCTTGCCGCCTCGGCGTTCCACTGGTTCGACGGCGACCGCGCGCTGCCCGAGATCCATCGCGTCCTGCGACCCGAGGGCGCGCTCGGCATGATCTGGAACGCCCGGGACGAGGCGAGCGACTGGTCCGAACGGCTGACCGCGATCTTCGACCGGCTGGCCGGCGAGGACGCGCCGCGGTACCGATCCGGACGCTGGCGGGTGGCGTTCGAGCGCGGCGAGCTGTTCGGTCCGCTCCACCACCGCGTCGCGTACCACGTCCACCGCGTGACGCCCGAGGCCTTCCTCGACCGGGTGCTCTCGGTGAGCTACGTGGCCGCGGCCTCCGACGACGAACGCGACCGCGTCCGCGCCGAGGTCGAGGAGCTCCTCGCGACCGACCCCGAGCTCGGCGGCGACGAGATCGCGATCCCGTACCGGGCGGACGTGTTCTGGACCTGGAGGCGCTGAGCCGCCGACCGCGATCAGACGCCCGCGACGAGCGTGTACCGGGGCCGCTGCTCGAGCCAGCCGAGCGGCCACGGCTCGTGGAGCTTGCCCGCCCACTCGACGTCGCGCAGGCGCTTGATGCGCACCGCCGACCAGCCGGCCTCGTGGACCGCGTCGATCAACGGGACGGGCGAGGGCAGGCGCGCGAGCGGCAGCTCGGCCAGCACCTCGGCCGGGTACGGCGCGTGGTGGTCGTCCCCCACGCCCATCAACCGGCGGAGCCACTCGGCCGCGAGGTCTTTGGCCTTGCGACGGAGGTCGTCCTCGCCCCAGACGCCCTCGAACAGCACGAGGCGCTTCGACACCTCGCGCCACCGCGCGAGCGCGCCGACCGGATCGGGCAGCGTCCACAGGACATGCCGCTCCATCACCGCGTCGAACGGTCCATCGGGCGGCTCGGTCCCCGAACCGACGACGAACCTCATCCGCTCGTCTACCCCGCGCTCCTTGGCCTTGAGCTCGGCCCGGCCCAGCATCCCGGTCGAAAGGTCGAGCGCCGTGACCTCGTAGCCGAGCTCCGCGGCGAGCAGCGAGAGCGCGCCGGTCCCCGCGCCGACGTCCAACACCTTGGAGCCTGGTCCTGGGAGCGCGTCGGCGAGGGCTTGACGCCACGCCGCCGCCTCGAGCGGATCCGAGATCGCGTGCGAGCGCGTCTCGTCGTACGTGTCGGAGTCCCGGTCCCAGTAGTCGCGGATCCGGTCGTGGACGTCGCCGGTCATCGCGGCCCTCAGAACAGCGCGGCGGCGAGCTTGCGGCGGTAGTCGGCGACGAGCTCGTCGTCCTCGCCGAGCACCGTGAACACCTCGAGCATCGCCTGGCGGGCGTCCGGGTCGTCGGCCAGGGCGCCCAGCATCGCGTCCAGCGCCTCCCGCCACGTCCCCTGCGCGGCCAGGCGCTTGGCGGATGCCAGCGTCCCGGGCTCGGTCAGGTTGGCCCAATCGCGCACCTCGAGCATCGCCAGGATGCGTTCGGCCTCCGGGTCGGGCAGGGCCGGCGCGAGCGTCTCGCGCGCGAGGTCCTCGCGTCCGGTCTCGGCGTAGATCCGCGCGAGCCCGACGCGGGCGTCCCGGTTGTTGGGATCGACCTCGAGGGCCTCGCGGTACTTCTCCTCGGCGCCGTCGAGGTGTCCCTCGAGCTCCTCCTCGAGCGCCTCCTCCGCCTCCAGCTCGGCCTCCGTGGGCATGAGCTTGTTCACGAACTCGTTCACCATCGGCTCGGGGATCGCCCCGACGAATCCGTCGACCGGCTGTCCGTCGCGGAACGCGACCACGGTCGGGATGCTCTGCACGCCGAACTGGCCGGCGGTGTACGGGTTGGCGTCGACGTCGAGCTTGGCGAGCAGGAACGAGCCGGCGCGCTCGCCCGCGACCTTCTCCAGGATCGGACCGAGCGTGCGGCAGGGGCCGCACCACGACGCCCACAGGTCGACGACCACGGGGCGCTTCTTGGACTCCTCGATCACGGTCTCGAGGAAGTTCTGGTCGGTCGCCTCGACGACGACGGGCCCGGATTCGGTCACCTGCTCCTGCATCTCCACCCCAGAGTAATCAGCTTGACCTCGAATCGTCTCGCCGCTCGAGCCGCATCCCACATCTCGGGCAGCGGTCCTCGGGTCCGCCCACGACCTCCGGATGCATCGGGCAGGCGTAACCCTCGTCCACCCTGGCCGATCGCAGCTCGTGCTCGGCGTGTCCCTCGTGGGTGCCTGCGGGCGCCGCGGCCGACGTCTTCATCATCCGGAGCATCTGCCGGCCGCCGGTGCGGAGGAACCGCACGACCAGCACCGCCGAGAGCGCGAGGAACGCGATGTTGAGGAACGTCGTGTAGTTCCAGGTCACGTCGGCCATGACCACGTCGGCGTTGCGTTCGTCGGGCACCAGCCCGAACGCCTGGAAGAGCACCTCGACGATCCACCCGGCGGCGACCATCGCCGTGTAGAAGGTCGCGAGCAGGAACAGCGACATCCGCCGTCCGTAGTACTTCCGGTAGATGTTCAGGATCGGCAGGATGATCAGGTCGGCGAAGATGAACGCCATCACGCCGCCGAAGCTGATCCCCCCGTTCCACAGCACCGCCGCCAGGGGCACGTTCCCGATCGAGCAGACGAAGGAGAGCATCGCCACGACCGGGCCGATCAGGGGTCCCCAGATCTTCGAGAGCAGCGGGTGGTCCACCAGGAAGAAGCCCTGCCAGAACGACTCGGGCACCCAGGCAGCCAGCGCGCCCGCGATCAGCAGCCCGAGCGCGATGTCCTTCCAGATGGAGGCCCAGTCCATCACGTAGTAGTGGCTGATGGCCGTGAACCCCCGGCTCGAACGCACCCGGGACACGATCGAGCCGCCGCCGACGGACATGTCCATCTCTGCGTGGCCCTCCATCACGCCGAGCACGCCCTTGTCGGCCTGCCGCCGCGCGAGCTCGACGAGCTCGGGCTTCAGGAACGCACGGAACAGCAGGGCGAGGATCACGATCATGATCGGGCCCCCGACGAACTCGGCGAGCGTGAACTGCCAGCCCAGGAGCACGGCGAGCAAGATCCCGAGCTCGATCACCAGGTTGGTCGAGGCGAACTCGAACGTCATCGCGGCGGTGAAGTCGGCGCCCTTGCGGAAGATCGAGCGCGCGAGGGCCACCGCCGCGTACGAGCACGACGACGAGGCGGCGCCCAGCCCGCAGGCGATCGCGAGCGATCTCGGCGCGTCGTCGGGCAGCAACCGGCCGATCTCGCCCTTGGAGACCACGGCCTGCACGACGGCCGACAGCGCGAACCCCAGGACCAGGGCCCACAGGATCTCCCACGTCATCGAGAACGCGAAGTCGAGCGCCTCGGCGATCGGCGTCAGGATCGACGCGAGCATCGGCTACTTCCCCGCGAACCGCGCGACGGCCGCCAACAGCTCTTCCATCTTCTCGTCGCTGTCGCCGGTCTCGAAGCTCTCTTTCACGCAGTGGCGCACGTGGTCGTCAAGCAGCCCCATGCCGACCGACTTGAGCGCCGACGCAGCCGAGTTCACCTGCGTGAGGATGTCGATGCAGTACTGGTCCTCGTCGACCATCCGCTGGATCCCGCGCACCTGACCCTCGATCCGGCGCAGGCGGTCCGAGACCGCCTTCTTGTTCATCGTGTACCCGTACATGAGGGTTCCTCCCGTGGTCGCGACGTCAAAGGCACTATACCCTAGGGGGGTATATAGGAAGGGCCGAGAGCACCCCCTTCGATCCCGTACCGGAGGGGTACCGTGAGCGGACGTCGCCGCGTTCGATCGTGCGCACCGTCATCGCACGAACGCGGCCGGGATCACGCAGGGCCGATGCTAGACTCGCCGTGTGGCGACCCGAGTCACGACGGAACCGTCGCACGAGGCGCTCGGACTCTCGACCGACGACCTCCGTTCCATGTATCGCACGATGGTGACGGCGCGGCTCATCGACGAGGCCGCGTTCCGTCTCAACCGTCAGGGCAAGGCGCCGTTCGTCGTTCCGGTCTCCGGCCACGAGGGCTGCCAGGTCGGCACCGCGTGGCCGCTCCGGCCCGGACAGGACATCTGGGTCCCCTACTACCGAGACGTCGCCGTCGTCCTCATCGCCGGGATGACCCCGTACGAGATCTTCCTGGGGTTGTTCGCCAAGGCGGAGGATCCCTCCTCGGGAGGTCGCCAGATGCCGAGCCACTGGGGCTCGCGCCGGCTCGGGATCATCAGCCACTCCTCCCCCATCGCCACGCAGGTCCCGCACGCCGCGGGCATCGCCTACGCCGCCAGGTACCGCGGCGAGGACGCCGTGGTGGGCTGCTGGTTCGGCGAGGGGGCGACGAGCGCCGGCGCCTGGCACGAGGGCCTGAACTTCGCCGGCATCCACAAGCTGCCGGTCATCTTCGTCTGCGAGAACAACTACTACGCGATCAGCGTAGGCCAGCCGTTGCAGATGGCGATCGACAACGTCGCCGACCGCGCGGCGGGCTACGGGTTCCCGGGCGTCGTGGTGGACGGGAACGACGTCCTCGCGTCGTTCGCCGCGATGAAGACCGCGGTGGAACGCGCGCGGGCCGGCGAGGGCCCCACGCTGATCGAGGCGAAGACCTACCGGTTCTTCCCGCACACCTCCGACGACGACGACCGCTCGTACCGCTCGCGCGAAGAGGTCCAGGAGGCCAAGGAGCGGGACCCGATCACGCGGTTCGCCGCCACGCTCACGGATCTCGGCGTGCTGGATGCCGCCGCGATCGACGCGGTGTGGGCCGAGACCAAGGCCGACGTCGACGAGCAGATCGACGCGGCGTGGAACGCGGCCGACCCCGATCCGTCGACGCTCGAGCGGCACGTGTTCTTCGAAGCGGACGGCGCGTGACCGAGAAGAACGTCGTCACCGCGATCCACGACACCCTGCACGAGGAGATGGCGGCGGACGAACGCGTCGTGGTCCTCGGCGAGGACATCGCGACGCGGGGCGGGGTCTTCCGGGTGACGCAGGGGTTCCTCGACGAGTTCGGCGACCAGCGGGTGATCGACACGCCGCTGGCCGAGGCCGGGATCATCGGCATCGCCGTGGGCATGGCCCTGCACGGGCTCCTGCCGGTCGCGGAGATCGAGTTCGCCGACTTCATCCACCCGGCCTACGACCAGATGGTCTCGGAGGTCGCGAGGATGCGGTACCGGACCAACGGGGACTTCGGTCTGCCGATGGTTGTCCGCGCGCCGTGGGGCGGCGGGGTGCACGGCGCGCTGTACCACTCGCAGTCGATCGAGGCCACGTACGGGCACATCCCGGGGCTCAAGGTCGTCGTCCCCGGGACGCCGTACGACGCGTCCGGCATGCTCCGGGCGGCGATCAAGGACCCGGACCCGGTCCTGTTCCTCGAGCACAAGCGCACGTACCGGCTGATCAAGGGTGAGGTCCCCGACGAGCCGTTCGAGGTGCCGATCGGCCCGGCGGACGTCAAGCGCGAGGGCGAGGACCTGACCGCGATCGCCTACGGGTTGTCCCTGCACCTGTGCCTGGAGGCGGCCTCGAGGCTGCAGGACGAGCAGGGCATCTCGGTCGAGGTGGTGGACGTTCGGACGATCAGCCCGCTCGACAAGGAGACGATCCTCGCCTCGGTCCGCAAGACGGGCAAGGCGATGGTCGTCTACGAGGACAACCGCACCTACGGCGCGGGCGCCGAGATCGCGGCCACGATCGCCGAGGAGGCGATGTTCGACCTGGACGGGCCGATCGTGCGGATCGCCGGTCCGGACGTGCCCGCGATGGGCTTCGCGAGCAACCTCGAGCACGCCTTCATGCTCAACGCCGACCAGATCGGCGAGCGGATGCTCGAGCTCGCCCGCTTCTAGGCACGCCCCAGGCTCGAGCTGGCTCCGGTCCCACCGACCTTCGGTCTCCCCCGACCGGGGTTCAGGAAGATCCCCCGAGAGGGCCGATACCTCAGGCACGACATGGACGACCGACCCGAGAAGCCGAGCGGCAGGTCGGCGGCGCTTCGGGATCCGCTGTGGATCCTGCTCGCCGTGCTGTTCCTCGTCGTGCTCGGCTCCGCGACCGGCCTGTTCGAACCCTTCTACGCGTGGGTCGACGAGCGGCTGCGCGGCCAGGTGGGCGGGCCCGTCGGCGCGATGTTCGCGGATCTGCACGGCGGCCGGGCCTGGGCCGAGGATCGCGAAGGCGGCGGCGCATCCTTCCGCGTCTTCCTGCCGGGCGACACCGCCGACCATCGGACGGGCAGCGGCCAGCGGCACGGCGCGCCCGCCGGCGTCGCAAGCGAGGCCGCGGGCTAGACTTCCGGGGTGGCCGTCCGCGAGCACAACCCCCTCCAACGACGTCTCTACCTCCCGATCGTCTCGACGAACGGGACGCCCGCCTCCACCGAGCGCAAACCGCCGTGGCTCAAGGTTCGGCTCCAGCGCGGCCCGAACTACCGCGAGCTCGAGAGCATCATGCGCACGCGTTCGCTGCACACCGTGTGCGAGGAGGCGATGTGCCCGAACATCTCCGAGTGCTGGGAGGAGCGCGAGGCGACGTTCCTGATCCTCGGGGACAAGTGCACCCGGCGGTGCGGGTTCTGCGACGTGATGACCGCCAAGCCCGACGCGGTGGACGAGGACGAGCCCGCAAAGATCGCGGACGCCGTTCGTGAGATGGGACTGCGTTTCGTCGTCGTCACGGGCGTGGCACGCGACGACCTCCCCGACGGCGGCGCGAGGATCTGGGCCTCGACGATCCGGGCGATCCGCGAGGCGGTCCCCGACTGCGGCGTCGAGGTGCTGCCGACCGACTTCAAGGGCGGCGAACGGGACATCGCGACCGTGATCGAGGCCGAGCCCGACGTGTTCGCGCACAACCTCGAGACGGTTCGACGGCTGCACGGCCGGATCCGGCCCGCGTTCGGCTACGACCGCACGCTCGAGGTGCTGCGCATCGCCCGAGCGGCTGCGCGAGGGACAGGTCACGAAGTCGAACCTGATCCTCGGCATGGGCGAGCGTCCCGACGAGATCCCGCAGGCGCTGCGCGACCTCGCCGACGCCGGCGTGCGGATCGTCACGATCGGCCAGTACCTCCGCCCGACCGAACACCACCTGCCGGTCGACCGGTGGGTCCACCCGGACGAGTTCGCGCGGTGGAAGGAGCTCGGGGAATCGTTCGGGATCGCCCACGTCGAGGCAGGACCCTTGGTGCGGAGCTCGTACCACGCCGGCACACAGTTCCAACGGGCGACCTCGTCGGTCTGAGGTGAGGAGGAGCCGGCCTGTACGCCGGATCCTGTCCCGGCCCGAGGGCCGGTGGCGACCATCTGTCTGAGCGCTCTCGCGAGCGCCCCGGGGCCGAAGCCCTCGTGCGGCCTACCCGGGAGCTCGGACGGGCCGTCCTCGAACGCTCCCTGCTTGGCCTAGCTCCGGGTGGGGCTTGCCGAGCCGAGCCGGTCACCCGGCTCGCTGGTGAGCTCTTACCTCACCGTTTCACCCTTACCGCTTTCGCGGCGGTCTGTTCTCTGTGGCGCTTTCCACGGGTCGCCCCGCCTGGGTGTTACCCAGCACCCTGCCCTGCGGAGTCCGGACGTTCCTCGAGCGTTGCCACCCGCGGTCGCCCGGCCGGCTCCTCCGAACCCAGTCTAGAGAACCCGACCGGCCGTATCATCCGCACCACGATGCGTGCTCGTGCCGCCATCGCGTGGTTGCCGGTGCTCGCGCTCGCCGCGTGCGCCCAGCAACCCGCCGGCCCGGCGGCGCCGATCGCACCCGCGCAGCTGGCACCCGGTCCGGCCCTCGAGGCCTCCGCCGCGCGCCAGGCCGTCGTCGAGTTCATCGACGCCTACCGCGAGTCACCCGATCACGGCGTCGAGGCGCTCAAGCAGACCGTGGTCGGCCCCGATCTGCGTTCGTGGGTCCGATGGCTCGACGTCCAGCACCGCGAGTTCGACGGGAACATCCGGTCGGCGGCCGACATCCGCGACGTGGAGTTCATCGGCGCCGTGACGGCCCGGCGGATCCCGCTCGCATCGGTCGGTCTGTCCGCATCGGTCCTGTTCCAGTTCGAGCCACCGAACGACGACCCGATCGACCTCGTCCGGGTCCTCGACGGCCCCGTCACGCTGATCCGGACCGCCGCCGGGACCTACCGCGTCGAGGACCTGCTCCGCAACGGCGTGCCGATGTCCGACAGCATCCAGCCGTTCCGCCACCAGTTCCGCGCGGAGGGCGGCGTGACGGTCCAGATGGACTCGCTGTTCATGTTCCCCCCCAAGTGGCAGTTCAACGTGATCGTCGAGAACGCGACCTCGCACGACATCGCGCTCGACCCGCGCGGCGCCGCCCTGTTCGTCGACCACGGCGACACGTTCGAACCCGTCAAGGGCACTCTCACGCCCTCGCTCCTCACCGTGCCGGCGGGGGGAAGCGTCGAGGGGCTGATGGTCTTCCCGGCGCAGCGCTCCGCGGACGGACGCGTCCTCTCGCTCGTTTACGGCACCGGTGCGAAGGCGCTCCGGTTCGAGTTCCCGCTGCAGGATCTCGTCACCGCGGTTCCTCCTCCGGCTCCCACAGACGCGGGGACGGTGCCGAGCGCTCCCAGCTAGCGCCCTGCCCGGCCAGCCACTCGTCGACCCCGCGGTTCGCGAGCGCGTCCGCCTCCACGTTGCGTTCGCGCCGGACGTGCTCGAGCTGCACCTCGTCGAACCCCTTGATCAGCGAGCGAGCCTCGTGGTGGAGCCGTTGGAGCGTCGGGTTCTTCACCTTCCACCGGCCGGCGAGCTGTTCGATCAGCAGGCGACTGTCCGAACGCAGGAGCAGGTGGGTCGCGCCGAGCTCCCTGGAGCGTTCGAGACCGCGGATCGCGGCCGTGTACTCGGCCACGTTGTTGGTCGCGACGCCGAGCCCCTCGGCGATCTCGGCGACGACCTCACCGTCCTCGTCCGTGATCTCGACACCGATCCCGGCGGGCCCGGGGTTGCCGCGGGCCGCGCCGTCGCAGTGCAGGATCAGACGAAGACGACGATCCGACGGCAGTACTCACACCTCTTCACGCCCTCGGTGCGTTTCAGGCGGTCGAGCTCGACGGCCGAGAGCTTCTCGTGGCACGCCTGGCACACCCCGTCCACGATCGCCGCGGCACCGACGCCGTGCTTCTGCTCGCGCAGGTCGTCGTAGAGCTCGAGCAGCTCCTCGTCGAACGCAGGCGTGAGGGCCTCGCGCTCCGAACGCTTGGCGGTGATGTCGGCCGAGATCGTGTCGAGCTCCCGCACCGCGTCGCCGCCGACCTCCTCGACGCGCGCCCGGGCCGCCTCTGCCTCGGTCTGCGACTGCGTGGCTCGGACCTCGATGTCCTCCCTGCGGACCATCTGCTCGAGCAGGTCGTCCTCGGCGCGCGAGCGACGCTCCTTCAGGCTCACGATCTCGTGCTGGAGGGCCTCGAGCTCCTTCGCGTTGGCGATCGAGCCGTCGTACATGCGCTTCTCCTCGGCGTGGAGCTTGTCGCTCATCGAGGCGATCTCGTGCTCGAGCCGAGCCGACTCGCTCGAGATCGAGTCCGACGCCAGCCGGAGCTCGCCCAGTCGGGCGTCGGCCTCCTCCATCTCCTTGCGGAGAGAGGACAGCTCCTCGCCACCCTCGAGCTGCTCGCGTCGGTGCTCCAGGCGTTCGATCGACGTATCGAGGTCCTGCAGCTCGAGGATCCGGTCCAGTCCGCGCATCGGAGCGCCAGGTTAGCCGATGCCGCGCGCTACACGAGCGTGAGCTGCTCCCCTTGCGGCTCGTTCCGATGGCCACGCGACCCTCGCGAGAACCGTGCGGGTGGAGGCGCCACGGGCCGGACGCCGCCGAGCGAGCGGATCAGACCCGACACCCGGCGGCCGAGCGCGTCGCGTTCGGCCGCGGGCGCGTAGGGCTTGCGGTAGAGGTGCTCGTAGCGTTCGACCAGGTCGGGGTAGGTCTCGGCGAGCCACGGGAGGAACTCCTCGCGAACGCCGGGGCGGAGATGCAGCAGGATCGGCGAGACGTGCGTGGCCCCGGCGTCGATCGCGGCCGCGACGACCTCGCGGAGCTGACGCGGGTCGTCGGTGATCCCGGGCAGGATGGGCGCCATGAGCACGCCACACGGGATGCCGGCCTCGTTGAGGGTCCGAACGGCCTCGATCCGCTTGCGCGGGTGCGGGGTCCCGGGCTCGCTCGCGCGCCAGGCGTCCTCGTCGAGCGTCCCGATCGAGAACGCCGTCGACACGTCGGTCACGCGGGCGGCATCGCGCAGCAGCTCGAGGTCCCGCAGGATCAGCGTGCCCTTGGTCAGGATCGAGAACGGGTTGCGGTAGTCGGTGAGCGCCCCGATGATCCCGGGCATCAGGCGGTAGCGGCCCTCGGCGCGCTGGTACGGATCGGTGTTCGTGCCCATCGCGATGCCCTCGCCCTTCCAGCGCTTGGCGGCGAGCTGGCGCCGGAGCACCTCGGGCGCGTTGACCTTGACGACGATCTTCTTCTCGAAGTCCGAGCCCGCGTTCATGTCGAGGAAGGTGTGCGTCGGCCGAGCGAAGCAGTAGGAGCAAGCATGCGAACAACCCCTGTACGGGTTGATCGACCAGTTGAACGGCAAGTAGTTGCCGGGGACGGGGTTGATGATCGTCTTGCACTCGGCCTCGATGAACTCCATCCCACGGAACTCCGGCGTGTCGAACCGCCGCCTCGCGATCTCGAACAGGGGCTCGGGGGCCATCTCGGCACGATAGAACATACGTTCGATTCGGGCAAGCCCTCCCCCTCGGGCCCCGCTCCGGCCTAGGCTTCGGCCTCGATGGCGATCTGGTTGGTTCGGCACGGGGAGACCGAGTGGTCGATCTCGGGGCAGCACACCGGGAGCACGGATATCTCGCTCACGCCCGAGGGGCAGCTCCAGGCCGTCGCGATCGGCAAGCTCCTGGCTGGCCGCCGCTTCGATCACGTCTTCGCGAGCCCGATGCTCCGCGCGCAGGAGACGGGCCGGCTCGCGGGGTTCGGCGAGCGGATCCACGTGAACGAGGCGCTGCTCGAGTTCGACTATGGCGAGTTCGAGGGGCTGACGACCGAGCAGATCTGGCAGACGCACCCCGATTGGGAGCTGTTCCGCGACGGCTGCCCGGGCGGCGAGACGCCGGAGCAGATGGCCAAGCGCGTCGACGCGCTGATCGAGGAGCTGCGCGAGCTCGGCGGCAACACCCTGCTCTTCGGGCACGGCCACTGCTTCCGTTCGGTGGCCGCCCGCTTCCTGGACCTGCCGATCCGACTACGCGACGAACCTTCGGCTGGACGCGGGAACGATCTCGATCGTCACGGACGGTCGCGATGGGCCGGCGCTCGTGCTGTGGAACCGCCGGGTCCAGCCGAGGGCGATGGTCGTGGCCGACATCGCCGCATCGATCGCCCGAACGGTCCCCTAGCGCCTCGGGCTAGGATGCCCCGATGGGTTGCCTGTTCGCGATCGTCGCCCTCATCACGCCCCGGTTCATCCTGTTCATCCTGTGGCTGTTCACGAACTACCTGAACACCGCGTTCTCGAGCGGCTGGTGGGGGCTCCTCGGGTTCTTCTTCCTGCCGACGACCACGATCGCCTACGCGATCGCCCAGAACGAGTTCACGACCGTCACGGGCGGGATCGAGGCGATGGGCATCGTGCTGATCGTGCTCGGCGTCGTGATCGACGTCGGGATGCTCGGCGGCTCGGGGCGCGGCGTCGCACGCAAGAGCTGACCCGGGCGACCGTGGACGAGACGACGATCGCCGAGCTCCGGGCCTCGATGGCATCGGGCTCGCTCACCTCGCGCGCGCTGACCGAGACCTACCTCGCGCGGATCGAGACGATCGACCCTGCGCTCCGCTCGGTCCTACAGACGAACCTCGACGCGATCGAGACCGCCGACGCGCTCGACGCCGAGCGGCGCTCGGGCCGCGTACGGGGGCTGCTCCACGGGATCCCCGTCCTCGTGAAGGACAACATCGATTCGGCCGATCGGATGAGGACCACGGCGGGATCGTTCGCGCTCGGCGACGTGACGCCGGCGCACGACGCAGCAGTGGTAGCGCGGTTGCGCGAGGCCGGCGCGGTGATCCTGGGCAAGTCGAACCTGTCCGAGTGGGCGAACTTCCGCTCGACGCGTTCGAGCAGCGGGTGGAGCGCCCGCGGCGGCCAGTGCGTGAACCCCTACGACGTCGACCGCAGCCCCTGCGGCTCGAGCTCGGGCTCGGGCGTCGCGGTCTCGGCGAACCTGTGCGCGGTCGCCGTCGGGACCGAGACCGACGGCTCGATCATCTGCCCGTCGTCGATCAACGGTCTCGTCGGGATCAAGCCGACGGTCGGGCTCGTGAGCCGTTCCGGCGTCATCCCGATCTCGCACTCGCAGGACACGCCGGGGCCGATGGCGCGAACGGTCGCCGACGCGGCGGCGCTGCTGACGGCGCTGGCCGGCGCGGACGAGCGGGACGCCGCGACCACGGGAGCCCACGTCGAGGCGGACTACGCGGCGTTCGTCGACCCCGACGGGCTCCGCGGCGCGAGGATCGGCGTCGCCCGGAACCTCGCCGGCTTCAACGACCGCGTCGACCGGCTGTTCGAGGATGCGCTCGCGGCGATGCACGACCTCGGCGCCGAGATCGTCGACCCCGCGGACATCCCCCACGTCGACGAGCTCGAGGATCCCGAGCTCGAGGTGCTCCTGTTCGAGTTCCGAGCCGACCTGGAGTCGTACCTCGGGTCGCTCGGCCCTGCCCAGCAGCACCGGACGCTCGCCGACCTGATCGCGTTCGACGCGGAGCACGCGGACGCCGAGATGCCGTTCTTCGGGCAGGAGCTGTTCGAGCAGGCGGCGGCGAAGGGCCCGCTCACCGAGCCCGCGTACCTCGAGGCGCTCGAGACGTGCCACCGGCTCTCGCGCGCCGAGGGCATCGACGCCGTGATGGACCAGCATCGCCTGGACGCGCTCGTCGCGCCGTCGAACGCGCCCGCGTGGCGCATCGACCACGCCAACGGCGACCACGATGTCGGAGGCAACTCGACGCCGGCGGCGGTGGCGGGCTACCCCAACGTCACCGTCCCGATGGGGTTCGCGTTCGACCTCCCGATCGGGATCTCGTTCCTGGGCCGTGCCTGGAGCGAGGGGCCGCTGATCCGGCTGGCGTCGGCGTTCGAGCACGCGACGCGCCACCGGCGGCCGCCGGAGGTGGAGGGGTAGTGGGCGCTGGAGGACTCGAACCTCCGACCGCTCGCTTGTAAGGCGAGAACGGGCACCTATCGCCACCTGCGGGTCTTCAACAACGCGCTGGTCAGGCCACTAACAGGGGTTACATGGGTATCAGTCCGTATCGCTCCGTGCTACTCCTCTTGCGGCACGTCTGCGGCACGCGAGGGGGTGCAGATGAACCACCGTTGGATCGGCGAGGCTCGGCCACGGGAGAACCGAGATCAGCGGCCCGACACGATCGAGGCTGCGACCCGCGAGGAAGTCGAGGAGTGGGTGCGCGATCGGCAATGGCGGCGCTAACTACGAGGTGAAGATCCACCCGAAGCCGGGGCGCTGAGGCAAAAGGGCCGGGTGATGCGTCCCGACGAACTCGAACGCCGACTCCGCGAGCGCCTCGACGCCCTCGCTCCTGCTCCTCGCGCCGAGTTGCTCCACGGGGGTCTCGGCGTCACGGACGAGCATATCGACGCGATCGATTCGAACGACGATGAACCGGCGCCATAGCAAAGGCCCCTGATCGGAAGGAGTGGGGAACATGCGGCACTACGCAACCTTTGATAGCGCGATCTCGCGGTTCAACGAGGCGGCGCTACAACTCGACGCGACCAAGGAGGCCACGCCCTCCGACAACGCTAAGGCGCTCCGCCTTCTCGCTCTGGGCCTCAAGGACCTTGCCGAGGCTCTGAAGCAATAGAGCGCGTCCGGCTGGGGGGATGAGATCATGCGCTGCCAGCACGTGGACGCCGAGACCCAATGCCGGATGGATGCCACGCGGCGCGTGTACGTCGGCGGTGGTGATCCACCGGATCCCGACCAGGCGGGGTTCGCGGGGACCGTCTATCTGATCCAGGTCTGCAAGCAGCACGATCCCGACCCTCGACAGTTGATGCCGATGCCGCGTCCTCCCGGTTCCGTGCCGATCGGCCAGCGTCCGAGGCGGTGGTGCGCACCGGAGCCCTATCGATCAGAGCATCCAATCACGCTCGGGGTCCGTAACCGCCACCGCCCGATCGGTACTCGTGGGTCCGGTGGACGCCCAAGATGGAGTACACCATTCGGAATCCGATCGGGCCGCTCACCCTTCCATCCGCGAGGCGCGTTGAATCGCACGGGAGAGCCTCGTACACGATCACGACATGAGCCACCTCGCCAGGAGCCCTTCGGAGGCTGGCTCCCTTGGTACCGGCCCCACCAGTCTGCCAGCCTCCGCGGAGGCGAAACGATCACGGGCTATTCGTAGAGATCGGTTTCTGGCTACAGGCTGTGAGCATCGGAGTGGCGGTTATCGGAACCATTCTCGTGGTTACCCGACCGACGGGAGCACACGAGCGGGGTACGGCGGGCCCGGCGCATGAGGCCGGCCCAACTCGAGCGCCGACTAGGGGAGCGACTCCACGCGCTCGGCGCAGCTCCCCGCGCCGAGCTTCTCCGCTTCCTCATGCTGCCCGACTTCGAGCGGGCCGACCGGATCGGCGAGTTCTGGGGCTACCCGGAGAGTCGCGCCTTCGCCGAGCTTCTGATCGACTGCGAGGAAGACCGGACGCTGCGAGCGGTGCTGGTCGGGATGCTGAGAGAGATGGGGCGCTAGTTCGAGCCGGCATGCGTCCCCCCGCTGGTCTCCGCGTGGCCGGAGCGGCGGGCCCTGCAGCCCGCCGCGCCGGCCGAGCGGTTACGGCGTGACCGCGCCGTAGATGTCCTGGTCGAGTCCGCCTTCCCACGGACACGTGTCGCCGCTGATGGAGCCGTCCGGGTTCATCACCCGACACTGCAGGACGTCAGCACCGTCATGTCGTCGTCTCCGCCCTCACGCAGATCGGACCCCGCGACGATGTTTCGCCAGTCGGTCCACGTCCCGAAGGAGAACGCGCCCACCGAGCTCACCCAGAGGTAGTCCCCGCCGAACGGGACCGTCCGGCCGGAGAACTGCTCCCTGTTCGGGTTGCTCGAGACGTCGCTCAACCGGGTCGCCGCTGACCAGCGTCAGCGTCGACGTCGAGCCCGCCGCCGCGAACGCGTCGAGCGAGGCGACGGTGCTTCCGTCGCCGCAGTTCCCGAGCGGTCGGGCCGGGCTGTAGCACGGTCGTTCCGGCTGTCCCACCAGATCGCGTGCATGCTGCCGTCATCCACCGAGATGTCGGGGAAACGCTGCAGCCCCCCACGTCCCCGCGGATCGTCGATCAGCATCGGGTGCCGTGTGCGCCCCGGTGGCGCCGTCCAGCCGCAAGAAGTAGATCCCCGACTGGCTCCCGACGTCCTGGTGGTACTTCGCCGGTAGGTCCGCCGACATGACGGATCCGTACGTCGTTCCGCTCGGCACCTCCGTCCCCGGGATCGAGGGGTCGTACACCACGTAAACGTAGTCGTGCGACGCGTCCTGCTGGTCTGCCGTCGCGCGTATCTGCGTGCCTCCACGCATGAACGTGTACCCGGACTCGCAACGCCAACGCCGGCGACTTCGTCGCCGCATTCGCCGACCAGCGATGCCGTCCAGACCGATGTCCGTGGGGTCGTACGGCTCGAACGGACACCACACGTGCGCGACGACGAGAAGGTCGCACCGCAGTCCGTCGATGCGTTGTACGCGATCGAGTCCGTGCATCACGTCGCTGCGTACGTCCGCGAACTGGCGGTACGTGACGTACACGTGACCGTCACCCGTCACCGAGATATCGGGGAACTGGATGTCGTGCACGGTCTGGCTCAGCTTCATCGGCGACGAGAACGTCTGACCGTGGTCCGTCGAGCGCACGAAGTAGACGCTCGAGTTGAAGCCGTTCGAACCGCCGCCGGTGAACCGCGCCCACGCGAAGTACACGTTCCCGTCGCATGATCCACCCGTGCGGTCGACCTCGATCGCCGTCTTGTCGTGGAACTCTGCCGAGCAGGTTCGGCGCCGCCGATCCCTTCGCCACGTCGAGCGAACCGACGAACTCCTTGCCGTCCTCGATGCGTCGGACCGTTCTCGCCGCTCGGGTTCTCGTACGTCGCGACCCAGACGTCGCCGAATGTCTTTGGCGTCCCTCTCGGGGTCGTCCGAGCTCTCCGAGCCGGCGAACAGCCGTCCGTGGTTGTCCCACGCCAGCACCGGGTCGCCCGAGTCGGCGGTCCGGATGTCGCGCCCGCGCCGCGTACGGTGACTGTGTCACCCGGATAGCCCGGCACGAGCGAGCTGATGAAGCTCGCGCCGCCGTTCTCCGAGCGGTAGTAGCCGAGCCACACCGGACCGAATCCGATTGAACGTGCCGTCTGTCGTTGAACACGCCGCAGTAATCGTTCGAGCTGCCGACGATCACGTCCGGGTTCCTCGGGTCGACCGCGACAGCCGGCTCGTTCTGCCGGCCGCGACTCTGCGAGCACCCCGACAGGATGCTGTCCGTATACGGGGTCCCGGTGACGAGCGTGTAGTCGCTCACGTACCCGCTGAGCGCCGGGCTGTCGTTCGTCAGCCGAACGTTCGAGGGCGAGGCATGGGCCGCGGGGACGCCGAACGTCACGGCGACTATCATGAGGATAGAGGCAGGTCCGAGGGTCTTGCGAAGGGGGTGACGCAGCATCAGGAAAGCCTCCTTTGGGCCAGCGGACACTTCGACCCTAGGCACGCCTCAGCGACTGCCACATCACGCAATTGACGTATATCGACGAACGCCGACTCCGCGAACGCCTGGATGCCCTCAGCCCCGCTCTCCGCGCCGAGCTTCTCCGCTTCCTGATGCTTCCCGGACTTCGAGCGAGCCTACCGGATCGGCGAGTTCTGCAGCTACCCGGAGAGTCGCGCTTTTGCTGAACTGCTGATCTACTGCGAGGAGGATCGGATGCTCCGGGCGGTGCTCGTCGGGATGCTGCGCGAGGCGGACCAGTGAGGCTCGACTTCACCGTTCAGAAGCGTGAGCGACGGCATCGCGCACGATGTGGGCCGCATGCACGTCCGTAAGCTCGTACACGATCTCGCGTCCTCGGCGACGTGTTCGCACCAGGCCCGCGCCACGCAGAACACGCAGGTGTTGACTGACGAGGAGCTGCGACGCCCCTATCGCATCGACCAGTTCGTGGACGCAGTAGGCGTGATCGGCCAGCAGGTCGATGACGGCGAGACGATTCCGCGAATCGTGCCTGAGCACTTCGTCCGCGACATCTAACGCCCATGCATCCTAAGACCCTTCTGCCTTCGTCAGAAAACTCGAGGCCGCCTCGAACGTGTCCTATGTAACACAGCTCCCTAACTGAGAATCGCTTGCGATGTAAACCCACCCTAGTCGGTCTCTCACTAGCGAGCACCTTTCTTGCAAGCCCATACTAATTATTCCTTTCCCCCCACCCCCTCCCTATCCCATATGCGTGTAGTACCTCCTCCTGCCCCTCTAACAGACTGTCCCCTACTCCGTCTATTTTCCCCTTCAGCGCCTCCTGCGTTATCTAGCTGTACGCAGCGCAACCAGTCCTCTGCGCCTCAGTCTCAGCCTACTTTCTGCTCATGCTCTATGAGTCTTTCCCTTAGTACCTATCACCTATTAGACGTATCTAGGAGTACTCACTCTGCTCGCTCTTCCGCATGTTGCGCGAAGACGAGGGGTATATCAGGCGCTGCATGGCGAGCCGGCGGCCCACGAGACGCTCGTTATGCTGCTCGGCACCGAGGAGGGGTCCTGATGACACAGGGATTTCGGATCGCGCACCTCGTGGTCGTGTCCGTCGTGCTAGCGGGGATCGTCGCACAGCCGTTCCTGATCGGACTGTTCCTGTTCGGCGCCGTGCACAACGCGGATCTGCACACGATCGTGGGCTACACGCTATTCGAGTTCGGTGCCCCGCTGCTGCTTATCGCGGCGCTGCTGGCTCGCCTGCCGAGACGCGAGATGTTGCTTACGTTGCTGCTGATCGTCGATATCTTCGTCCAGATCGTGCTCGTCAATCTCCGAGACAGCGCCCCGGTGCTCGCCGCGCTCCATCCTCTCAACGCCTTCGCACTGCTCCTGGTCGCCGTCATGCTCGTCCGGGCAGACCGGGCGCTCCTACGACGGGGGGACGCGGAGCCTGTCCCCGCACCGGCGTCAGAGATGTTAGCCGTTGGAGCGTACCTGGTGAGGGAAACGGGTAACGCAGCGTGAGCCCTACTCCCCGCGCCTAGCCGCTCCACTTCCTGATGCTCCCCGACTTCTAGCGAGCCTACCTTCTCGGCTAGTACTGGAGCTACTCGGAGAGCCTTACTTTCGCATCTCCCCCGCGCCGACGTTCCACCATCTGCGACACAGCCGCCGCCCTTGCGATCGCGGAGGGCGTGCATCCCAAGGCGATCCAGGCTCGGATGGTCACGCGTCGATCACGACGACGCTGAACACATACGGGCACCTGTTCCCCTCGCTCGACGTCGAGCTCGCCGACCGCCTCGAGGCCGTCCGTGCTGATGCTCTTGCGGCACGTGTGCGGCATGCCGCCAGCCCGGCCGTCGTCCCGATCGGCGCTGCGAAGCGCTGACCAGCGGCTTTACCTGTGGGCGCTGGAGGACTCGAACCTCCGACCGCTCGCTTGTAAGGCGAGTGCTCTACCTCTGAGCTAAGCGCCCGTCGTCAACCACGCGGGCTCGACCGGCTCGCCGCGCACGTGCCCGCACGCCCGGCACACGACCTGGCCGAGCATCGCGGTCAGCCGAGTCGCGCCGCACGACTCGCACCGGTCGAGCTGGACGGCCCAGTCCGGGCGCTCCTCCTGGCAGGAGGGGCAGACCAGGACCTGCCGGCCCCCCGAGGTCGCCCGCACCCACGGCCGCTCCCGCTTGTCGGGGTCGTAGGTGGGCCGGCCACACAGGTGGCACCTCGGCTGGTGCTCCGGCGGGATCGGTTCGTCGGTCGAGACCACGGGGGAGAAGGATATCCGCAGGACCCCTATCCCCCCTGATCCGAGGTCTCGAAGGTCGCGCCCGCCCGATGGATCTCGGTCCCGCCGACGTGGCGGACCATCACGCCCCCGAGCCCGAACACCCGCCACCGGTGCCCGTCGCCAAGGATCGCCGTCCGCTCGTCCAGGCCGACGAACCAGGACCCCTTCGGGATCCGCGACATCACGACCGATCGCAGCCCCGGGATCACCTTCACCTTGTCCCAGTGCACGCCGAACGAGACGTGCGGCACCAGCCCGAGCCCGTACACCCATCCCGTGCGGACGCCGCGCTCGCGCCGCTGCTCGCGCGTCTGGCTCGCGATGAGCGCGCCCGCGCTGCACCCCGCGTACACCGCTCCGGCGTCGAGCGCATCCTCCAGGGCACTCCACAACCGGGTCCCCGCGATCGTCGTGGCCAGGTGCTGCGGCTTGCCGCCCGAGAAGAAGATCATCGAGGCGCCCTCGAGCGCTCGGGCGTGCTCCTCGAGCTCCGCGTCCTCACGGGTCTTGACCGGGACCATCCGCGCGTCGATCCCCGACGTCGCGTAGTGCTCGAGCCCCATCCGCCCCCACCCCCCGAATACGTCCTCGCCGTCGACCGAGCTCGCCGTGGGGAGTACCGCGACCGGGCCGGTCCGGCCGTCGAGCGCCGCGGCCTCGATCTCGTCCGACCACGGCTCGAACTCGCCGGAGCCCATCAGCAGGAACGTTCGACCAGGGGCGTTCTGCGCCATCCGGGGAGGGTACCTACGATGGAGTGAGTCAGTGGCCGAGCCAGGCACATGAGGAGGTGTCGGGGATGGATCAGCCGAACGAGGTGCACACCGAGCAGGGGATCCTCAAGACGGTCGAGGCGGCGGGCGACGTGACCGTCGAACGCGCGCTCGTGGGTGTCGTGAACGGGCGCGACGTCTCGATCACGCAGGCGGGAGCCGGTCCCGTCGCGGCGCAGGGCGACGTCCGGATCCAGCAAGGCGGGTGCGGACCGGTGCTCGTCGGCGGCGACCTCCGGATCCATCAGGGTGGCTGCGGGCCGGCGATGGTTCGGGGCAACCTGTCGATCCAGCAGGGCGGGACGCAGAGCGTGCTCGTCGCCGGCAACGCGACGGTCGGTCAGGGAGCGTTCGTCGGGCTCGTCGCGTCCCCGAAGGTCACCCTCGAGGAGGGCTCGCGCGTGCTGATCGGGACGCCGGGTGCGTTCGCCGCGGGCGCGGCCGTCGGTGCGTTGGTCGCGATGGTGGCGGGACGCCGCCGGCGTTCGCGCTAGGCGGTCTCGGCCTCGGCCAGACGCCGCCCGAGCACCGGCAGCATCCGAACGGCGACGCGCGGCTCGCGCTCCAGGAGCTCCTTGAACGCCATCCGGCTGATCGCGAGCCCCTTCACCGGGGTCTTCGCGCGCACCCGCGCGATCCGCGTGATCCCGTCCGCCAGCAGCGGCAGCTCGCCGACGAACTCCCCGGGTCCGAGTTCCACCGGCCCCTGTGGCAGCTCCACGACGACCGTGCCCTCGGTGATGATGAACATCCCCGAACCGGGCTGACCGTGTTCGATCAGCACGAAGCCGGCCGGCACCTCGAAACCGCTCGCGAGGTCGGCCACCCAGGCGAGCTCGTTCTCGTCGAGCTCGGCGAACATCGGGACCTTGCGGAGCATCTCGATCGTGTCGCTCACAGACCCGCTCCCTCTTGACCCATCTCGCGTTCGGCGATCATCGGCTGGGGCTCGGACGCCGTCTCTGGGATCACCACCGGCATCTTGCCACCCTGGCGGTGGCGTCCGCCCGCGCCGGGTTGGCGAGGCGTGGTCCCGCGCGCACGCCAGATCGCCACCGTGCCCGCACCCAGACCGAACACCGCCCCGGCGACCCAGATCACACCACCGACGATCGGGATCGCCGCGACCGCGGCGAGGATCGCCCAGCCGATCACGAACGCCAGCACCCGGCTGCGCGGCTCGTGCCAGAGCACCCGTCCGAGCGCGAACGCGCTCCACGCGAGTCCGACCGAGTACAGGAGGAACAGCGAGAGCAGCAACCCGAGCCCCAGCGGCAGCCACACGAGCGTGAACACGCCGATCACCCCGGCCAGCGGGAGCGCGACGAACGCGATGAATCCCCACCCGACCGAGACCCACGGCGACCCATGCGCCACCACCGCTACCGCGTCGACAGACCTCGGCCCGAGGAGCAGGAGCAGCAGCCCGAGCGCCAGCACCGAGAACCACACCGCGAGCCACGGCGCGAACGCCCCGAGCGCCTCGATCGGCGTTCGGAACGTGAAGGTCACGCCCTGGCGGACGTCGCCGTCCACGCGCGCGCCGGGCGCGGCGATCACACGGTCGTGCGCGAGCACGTCGCCCAGCACGCGCGAGCTCGGCCCGAGCGCGACCGAGCCGCCGACGCTCACCACGGACCCGCTCACCTGGCCGGTGACGTCGATCGGGCCGTCGAGCACGACCACGTCGCCCCGGACGACCCCCGCGACCGTCGCCGTCCCGCGCAGGACGACGACCTCGCCGACCTCTTGACCGCGCCGAACCTGGACATCGCCGGACAGGACGATCTGGTCGCGCGGCTCGGCATCGGTGGGGTCGGTCTGAGCGGACGCCAGAGCAGGCACGACGAGGAAGAGGCCTCCGAGCATCAGGGCGATCGCGGTACGGGTGCGTTGCATCGCCGAGCATCCTACCGACGCGGCGGGAGGAGCGGTCCGTAAGCTCTGGAGCGTGTCCGACGCGGTCGTGACGTTGCGCGAGATCACCCCGGCGAACGAGGGAGACGTTCGCGCGCTCCGCGTCGCGCCGGACCAGGAGCGGTTCGTCTCGTCGGTGGCAGACTCGCTCGACGAGGCGGAATCGACCCCCGAGGCGCGGCCGTGGTTCCGGGCGATCTACGCTGGAGAGCGGCCGGTCGGGTTCGTGATGCTGTCGTACGACGTGCCGCCGGGCGATCCGGAGCAACCGTTCCGTTACTTCCTCTGGCGCCTCCTGATCGACGCCGGTCACCAGGGTTATGGCTACGGTCGGGCGGCGATGTCGATCGTCATCGATCAGCTCCGCGGCCGGCCCGGTGCGGACGAGCTCGTCACGTCCGTCCACCCGGGTCCGGGTTCGCCGGCGCCGTTCTACCGGGCGCTGGGGTTCGAGCCGACCGGCGACTGGCTGGAGGACGAGGAGATCTACCGGCTCCCGCTCGAGCGCGATCCGGATGCCTGAGCTCCGAGCGGCCGTGTCGTGCGTTCGCGGTACGGTGGAGCAGTGAGCCTGGAGGGGTTCTCCCCCGCCGTCCGAGCGTGGTTCGAGAGCACGTTCGAGACGCCCACCGCCGCGCAGGCGCAGGGGTGGCCGGCGATCGCCGGCGGCCGGCATTCGCTGATCCTGGCGCCGACCGGTTCGGGCAAGACGCTCGCGGCGTTCCTGTGGGCGCTCGACCGCGTGATGACCGATCCGCCGCCCCCCACGGACCAGCGGTGCCGCGTCCTGTACATCTCGCCGCTCCGAGCGCTGGCCGTCGACATCGAGAAGAACCTTCGGACACCCCTCACCGGGATCGGGCTCGCGGCCGAACGCCTCGGGGAGCACGTGCACGAGCCGCGCGTCGCGATGCGAACCGGCGACACCTCGGCGAGCGAGCGCCGCCGGATCCAGACCCGTCCGCCCGACGTCCTGATCACCACGCCGGAGTCGCTCTACCTGATGCTCACCTCCCAGGCGCGCGAGATCCTGCGCAGCGTCCGCTGGGTGATCGTGGACGAGATCCACGCGATGGCCGGTTCCAAGCGCGGCGCGCACCTCGCGCTCTCGCTCGAACGCCTCGAGGAGCTCGCGCACGAGCCCCCGCAGCGCATCGGCCTGTCCGCCACCCAGCGACCGCTCGAGGAGATCGCTCGGTTCCTCGGCGGCCAGACCTCGAGCGGGCCTCGTCCCGTGACGATCGTCGACGCCGGGCTCCGCAAGCCGATGGAGGTCGAAGTCGTCGTGCCGGTCGAGGACATGGCGGACCTGTCGGGGATCTCCGAGACTCCGCAGCGGATGCCGGCGATGCTCGGGCCCGCCACCCCCGGGACCGCGCCGCCACAGGCGTCGATCTGGCCGGCGATCCACCCCCAGGTGCTCGAGCTGATCCGGGCGCACCGTTCGACGATCGTGTTCGTCAACGCCCGCCGCCTGGCCGAGCGCCTCGCGGCCCGTCTCAACGAGCTCGCCGGCGAGGAGCTCGCGCGAGCCCACCACGGCTCGATCGCGCGCGAACAGCGGCTCCAGATCGAGGACCAGCTCAAGCGCGGAACCCTGAAGGCGATCGTCGCGACGAGCTCGCTCGAGCTCGGGATCGACATGGGCGCGGTCGACCTCGTGATCCAGGTCGAGTCGCCGGGTTCGGTCGCGCGCGGGCTCCAGCGGATCGGCCGCGCGGGCCACCAGGTGGGCGAGCCGAGCCGCGGCAAGGTGTTCCCGAAGTTCCGGGGCGACCTGCTCGAGGCGACGGTCGTCGTCCAGCGGATGCTGCAGGGCGCGATCGAGGAGACGCACTACCCGAGGAACCCGCTCGACGTGGTCGCGCAGCAGATCGTCGCGATGTGTGCGATGGACGAGTGGACGGTCGCGGATCTCGGGCGCGTGCTGCGGCAAGCCGCGAACTTCGAGGAGCTCTCGGACGAGCTGCTGCGCAACGTCCTCGACCTGCTTGCCGGCCGCTACCCCTCCGACGAGTTCGCCGAGCTCCGGCCGCGGATCGTCTGGGACCGGCGCACGGACACGCTCCGCGGACGCGAGGGCTCAGGGCGGCTCGCGATCGCCTCCGGCGGAACGATCCCGGACCGAGGGCTGTTCGGCGTGTTCACGGTCGACGGCCGCCGCGTGGGCGAGCTCGACGAGGAGATGGTCTACGAAAGCCGGCGCGGCGAGGTGTTCATGCTCGGCGCGTCGTCCTGGCGGATCGAGGACATCACGCTCGACCGCGTCGTGGTCTCGCCCGCGCCGGGCGAGCCGGGCAAGATGCCGTTCTGGCACGGCGACAAGCCGGGACGCCCGCTCGAGCTTGGGCGAGCGATCGGCGTCGCCACCCGCGAGCTCTCGTCGTCGGAGCATGGCGTCGCCGTCAGGCGGCTGCGGACCGAGTTCGGCCTGGACGAGCTCGCGGCCGAGAACCTCACGGTGTACCTCGAGGACCAGCACGAGGCGACCGGCGCCGTCCCCGACGACCGCACGATCGTCGTCGAACGCTTCCCCGACGAGATCGGCGACTGGCGGGTGTGCCTGCTGTCGCCGTTCGGCGAGCGCGTGCACGCGCCGTGGGCGATGGCGATCGAGGGCCGGCTCGCCGAACGCTACGGGCTCGACGTCCAGGTGCTGTGGAGCGACGACGGCATCGCGATCCGCCTGCCCGAGTCCGAGGAACGGATCCCGGTCGAGGACCTGCTGTTCGATCCCGACGAGATCGAGGAGCTCGTGGTCGCGCGACTCCCGGGTACCGCGCTGTTCACGACGATGTTCCGAGAGGCCGCCGCCCGCGCGCTGCTGCTCCCCCGCCGGACGCCGGGGCGACGGACGCCGCTGTGGCAGCAGCGGCAGCGCGGCGCCGACCTGCTCGAGGTGGCCTCACGCCATGCGACGTTCCCCATCCTGCTCGAGGCGACGCGCGAGGTCCTGCGAGACGTGTTCGACGTGCCGGGACTGAAGGAGGTGCTCGGCGACGTCCGGGCGCGGCGGATCCACGTGGTCCCAGTGGATACGACGCGGTCGTCGCCGTTCGCGCAGTCCCTCCTCTTCCGCTGGGTCTCGGTCTACATGTACGAGGCCGACGCGCCGATGGCCGAGCGGCGCGCGACCGCGCTCTCGCTCGACCGCGAGCTCCTGCGCGAGCTGCTCGGCGCCGAGGACCTGCGCGAGCTGATCGACCCGATCGCGCTCGCCGAGCTCGAGCTCGAGCTGCAGCACCTGGCCGAGGGCCGGCGCGCGCGCAACGCCGACGACGTCCACGACCTGCTCCGGCGGCTGGGCGACCTGACCGGCGATGAGGTTTCGACGCGATCGAACGTGGATCCCGGGGCCTGGCTCGGCGATCTCGAACGCGACGGGCGCGCGATCCGCCTGCGGGTCGCCGGGCAGGAGCGGTTCGTCGCCGTCGAGGACGCCGGGCGGTACCGGGACGCGCTCGGCGCGTCGCTCCCGCTCGGCGTGCCGACGGTTTTCACCGAGCCGACGCCCGCGCCGCTCGAGGGTCTGGTCGCGCGGTTCGCGAGGACCCACGGGCCGTTCGGGACCGCCGACGTGGCGGCGCGGTTCGGCGTCGGCGAGGATCGCGTCGCCGGCGCGGTCGCCTCGCTCGAGTCCCAGGGGCGCGTGGTCCGGGGCGAGTTCCGCCCCGGCGGGCTCGAACGCGAGTGGTGCGACGCCGAC
This sequence comes from uncultured Actinomycetes bacterium, assembly GCA_963823255.1. GTDB lineage: Bacteria > Actinomycetota > UBA4738 > UBA4738 > HRBIN12 > DASSJM01. The sequence continues at coordinate 16,505 of CAWGKU010000001.1, read as the reverse complement.
GTGCTGCGTTCGATCCGGCGGCGTTCGCTGGCCGCGCTGCGCAAGGAGGTCGAGCCGGTGGAGGCGCCGGCGCTCGGACGGTTCGCGCCCGAGTGGCAGGCCGCGACCGTGCCGCGGCACGGACCGACGGCGCTCGTCGACGCGATCGCGCAGCTGCAGGGCGCCTCGATCCCCGCCTCGATCGTCGAGTCCGAGGTGCTGCGTTCGCGCGTGCGGGGATACCGCCCGGCCGATCTCGACGCGCTCTGCGCGAGCGGCGACGTCGTGTGGATGGGCGCCGGGGGGATCGGCGCCGACGACGGGCGGATCGCGCTCGGGTTCCGCGAGACGCTCCGGCTCGTAGCACCCCCGCTCCCCGAGACCCCGCCGGAGGGCCCGGTCCATGACGCGCTCCGCGAGCACCTGCGCGAACGCGGCGCCTCGTTCTGGCCGGAGCTGCTGGCGGCGGCCGCTGTCCCCGACGAACGCATCGTGCTCTCGGCGCTGTGGGACCTGGTCTGGGCCGGCGAGATCACCAACGACACGATCGCCCCGATGCGGGCGTTCCTGATCCGCCGCCCGGCGAAGGCCGCGCGCGCCGGCGGCAAGCCACGGCCCGGAGCCCTCCGGCGCGCCGGGCCGCCGGCCGCCGCCGGGCGCTGGTCGCTCGTGCGGACGCTGCTCGAACCCGAGCCATCGCCCACCGAGGCCGCGCACGCCCGCGCGATGCAGCTCCTCGAACGCCACGGCGTGCTCACCCGCGAGGCGGTCCTGGCCGAGGGCGCGCCCGGTGGGTTCGCCGGCGTCTACGCGGTGCTGCGGGCGCTCGAGGAGTCGGGCAAGGTCCGGCGCGGCTACTTCGTCGACGGCCTGGGCGCGGCGCAGTTCGCGCTCCCCGGCGCGGTCGAACGGATCCGCGACCTGCGCGAGGCGCCGAGGGAGGCGTCCGTCGTCGCGCTCGCCGCGGCGGACGCGGCCCAGCCGTACGGGGCCGCCCTCCCCTGGCCCCAGAACGCGGGACGCCCCTCGCGCACCGCGGGCGCCTACGTCGTGCTCGCGGACGGCGAGCCCGCGGCGTTCCTCGAACGCGGTGCCCGCACCCTGCTCACGTTCGCGGCGGGCGGGGACGGGGCCTGGATCGACGCCCTCGCCTCGCTGGTCAAGGACGGCCGGGTGCGGCGGATCGAGCTCTCCAGGATCGACGGCGAGCCGGCGGGCGGATCGGCGTTCGCGGAGGACCTGCGCACGGCGGGGTTCGTCGACGGCTATCGGGGGCTCGTGCTCCGGGGCTCCTGAGCGCCTCATTGCAAGGATCGCGCTGAGATCATCCCGCGACCGGACTACGATCCCTCCGCGATGACGCGCACCGAGCGGGGCCGGCTGCCTGCGGGCGACGAGCCCGAGGACGAGCTCGAACGCCTCCGGGCGCTGATCCACGACCTCCCCGGCATGGTGTACCTCGAAGACGCCGACCCACGGATCGAGGGGCCGGGTCCGTTCCTGTACGTCAGCCCCGGCGTCGAACGCGTCCTGGGCTACACGGTCGAGGAGTGGCTGAACGAGCCCGCCGGGTGGGTCGATCGGCTGCACCCCGACGACGTGCCGGCGATGCGAGCCGCGTACCAGGCCGTCGTCCCCACGGGCGCGCCGTACAGCGCCGACTACCGGATGTTCGCCAAGGACGGTCGGATCGTGTGGATCCACGACGAGGCCGTGCTGGTTCGAGACGAGGAAGGCGCTCCGCTCTACTGGCAGGGCGTGATGTACGAGACGGTCGACCGCCCGGCCACGCTCGAACGGCTCCAGGAGGCGGAGGAACGCTACCGGGCGCTCGTCGAGCATTTGCCGGTCGTGACCTACATCGACCCGCACCGGCCCGACCACACGAGCGCGTACTTCAGCCCGCAGGTGGAGGCCCTCATCGGTTACACCCCGGACGAGCTGACCACCGACACGCCGCTGTGGCCCGAGCTGGTGCACCCGGACGATCGCGAACGGATCCTCGAGGCGTCGATGCTCGCCGAGCGGACGAACGGCACCTACGACGTCGAGTACCGGATGATCGCCAAGGACGGCCGCGTCGTGTGGGTCCACGACCAGGCGGTGCTGATGCGCGACGAAGAGGGCACGGCGAAGTTCTGGCAAGGGGTGTGGATCGATCTGACCGAGCAGAAACGCGCGGCCGAGCTCGAACACGCGCTCCAGGCCGAGCGCGAGGAGGCCGCCGAGCTCCGCGCGATCGACGAGCTCAAGACGACGTTCCTGCAGGCCGTCTCGCACGACCTGCGCACGCCCCTCGCCGCGATCCTCGGGCTCGCCGTCACGCTCGAGAGCCAGACCGATCTCGCGTCGGACGAGGCGCACGACCTCGCTTCGCGCATCTCGATGAACGCGCGCAAGCTCGACCGGATCGTCTCGGACCTGCTGGACCTGGACCGGATCTCGCGGGGGATCCTCGAGCCGCACCTGCGCGCCATCGACCTCGACGAGCTCGTGCGGCGCGTCGTGGGCGAATCCGACCTGCCGGCCGACCACCCGGTTGAGCTGGACCTCGAACCAGCCACGATCGAGGCGGACGGCGCGAAGATCGAGCGGATCCTCGAGAACCTGCTCTCGAACGCGGTCCGGCACACGCCCCCCGGTTCGAAGATCTGGATCCACGTCGGTCCCGAGGCGGGCGGCGCGTTGCTGGTCGTCGAGGACGACGGCCCGGGGGTGCCGCTCGAGCACCGCGAGGACATCTTTCAGCCGTTCGCTCAGGGCGCCGGCGCCCCCGAACACTCCCCCGGCGTCGGCATCGGCCTCGCCGTGGTCTCCCGCTTCGCCGAGCTCCACGGCGGACGAGCGTGGGTGGAGGAGCGCGAGGGCGGCGGCGCGTCGTTCAAGGTGTTCCTACCCGGCAAGCGTTCGCGCGGCGCCTGAGGCGTCCGCCGAACGAGATCAACCCGCGGCGACGCGCTCCTTCTCCTCGGCGTCGGCGGCGAGCCACGAGTACGCCTCCTCTTCCTGCGCGAAGTGCAGACGCAGGATCGCGTGCAGGCCGTAGAGCACCCGGCGGAGGTCAACGAGGTCTTCGGGGCCCGGGCCCTCGGGCGGCAGGTCGGACAACAGGTGCCCGAACACGCGAGCCAGGTGCTCGATCTCCATGTGCGCGCGCTCCATCGTGCCCATCGGGTCCTCGCCCCCCATGAGCTTGGCGACGACCGGGTAGACGGCTGCCTCCTCCTCCTGCTCATGCTGCACGAGCCGTTCGAGCAGGAACCAGCGGACCTGCTCGAGCTCGGCCATCGCCTCCTCGGGCGGGTACGTCTCGAGACGGTCGGCAACGGTCCGGATCCGCTGCAGGTGCGGCGCGAACTCCTGGTGCTCGGCACGGAAGCGTTCGCCCACGTTCGACCCCGGCCCGCTGCGTTGCCGCGTCTGGCGATCGGGGCGGAGCGCCCTTAGCGCGTTCAGGATCACGGCGACGTCGATCGCCTCCTGCACGATCGCGCCGCCGACCGGCAGCAGCAGCCCGAACGCGCCGAACAGCATCCCGACGAACGACAGCCCCATCCCGATCAGGACGCTCTGGACGGCGATCCCGCGCGAACGCCGCGCGATCCGCATCGCCTCGGCGACGCGGTCGAGCCGGTCGACGACCAGGACGACGTCGGCCGCCTCGGACGAGGCCGTCGCTCCGCGAGCGCCCATCGCGACGCCGACGTCGGCGGCGGCGAGCGCCGGCGCGTCGTTCACGCCGTCGCCGACCATGATCGTCAGGCCGAACTCGGCCTCCGCCTTCACCGCGTCCACCTTGTCGGCCGGGTCGCGCTCGGACAGGATCCGGTCCACGCCGATCGAGATCCCGACGGATTCGGCGACGTCCGGATGGTCGCCGGTCACCATCACGACGCGTTCGATCCCGGCGCGGCGGAGCGTCCGGATCACCCTCGGGGTGTCGGGGCGGATCGGGTCTTCGAGGACCAGCGCGCCCGCGATCTGACCGTCGACCGAGACCATCACGCACGACGAGCCCTCCATCGCGCTGCGGCGCCGGACGTCCCGCGCGGAGGCCGGCAACGGCTCGCCGTGCGCGATCCACGAGGCCTTGCCGAGCGCCACGCTGCGACCCTCGACCGTCCCGCGGATCCCCGAGCCGAGCTCATCGCTCACCGTCCTGCGGGAACGAAAGCTCGAGCCCCCGATGGTGCGCCGCCGCGACGATCGCGGTCGCGAGCACATGGGGCGAGACCTGGTCGAGCGACGCGGCGAGCCGCAGGACCTCGTCGGCTTCGAGATCGCCGAACGCGGTGATCTCGGCGACCTCGGGGCGTTCCCATCGTCAGCGTGCCGGTCTTGTCGAACAGCAGGACGCGGCCGCGGGCCAAGCGCCTCGAGCGCGCCGCCGCCCTTCACGATGATCCCGCGCTTGGCGGCTCGCGAGATCCCGGCCACGATCGCGATCGGGGCGGCGAGGAGCAGCGGACACGGCGTCGCGACGACCAGCACGGACAGCGCCCGCACCGGGTCGCCGCTGATCGCCCACGCGAACCCCGCGATCCCCAAGGTCACCGGGATGAAGATCATCGCGTACCGATCGGCCAGGCGGACGAACGGTGCCTTCTCCTTCTGCGCCTGTTCGACCAGCCGGACGATGCCGGCGTAGGTGCTCTGATCGGCGCTCGCGGCCGCCCGCAGGTCGAACGCTGCGCCGGCGTTGACGGCACCCGAACGCACCTGCTCGCCCTCGCTGCGTTCGACCGGACGGGACTCGCCGGTGAGCGCGGACTCGTCGAACACGCCGATGCGCGAGACGAGCAGGCCGTCGACCGGCACGACCTCGCCGTGCTTGACGAGCAGCAGGTCGCCTGCCCGAACGTCCCCGATCGGCACCGACGACAACGAGTCGTCCTCGTACCGATGGGCGGTCCGCGGTGCGCGTTCGATCAGCGCGGAGAGCTCCCGATGCGCGCGGGCGTCCGCGAAGTCTTCGAGCGCCCGCCCGGTCGCGAGCATGAACGCGATCACCGCGCCGGCGAGGTACTCCTCGAGCGCGAGCGCCCCACCCATCGCGAGCAGGGCGATCAGGTCCACGCCGGGCTGGCGGCGCGCGAGCCCGCTCAGGACCTCCCACCCGATCGGGAGGATGCCGATCGCGGTCGTGAGCGCCCACACGACGTTCGCGGCGTCCGGATCGTCGGCCACCCATCGCAGGACCGCGCCTGTCGACGATGCCGAGGAGTGACAGGAGCAGGAAGATCGCGCTCGGGGTCAGCCATCGGGTTCTCACGGCATCGGCCTCAGGCACGCCTGAGCGTCGAGCTCGACGTGCCACCGGAGCTCGACGCCCTCCATCGCCATCTGCAGCGCGAACGTGAGCTCGTCGCCTCGGCCCTCGATGCGGCGGCGGAGCTCGGTCACCGGGCTGGCCGACGGCGTGAGCCCGACCGCCGTCGACGCGAGTTCGAGGACACCGTCCCGCACCGTGCCGACCGCGACCTCGGTGATCCCGATCGGGTGGGCGAGCACCAGCTCGACCACGCCGGGGCCGGCGGGCCGCAGGAACCCGTTCTCGAAGTGGATCGGCGAGCCGTCGTCGAGCGACCACGAGCGCTCCGCATACAACAGGAACGGATCGCCGACGTACTCGAACGTCACGTCCTCGGCGTAGTCGAACACCTCGCCGGGCGGCCAGACCCCTTCGCCGGTGCCGCACCAGTCGCCGAGCAGGAACGCCAGCTCGGCCAGATCCGGGTGGAGTTCGGAGGGCGTCGCCATCGGCCGGCGCGCCGAGCCGTCCGCGTACGGGTGCCGTGCCTCCATCGGCCCGACGCTACCACGCGCTCGGCATCGGACCGGGTTGGTAGCGTGTGCCCGATGCCGACCGTCGCGCGCTTCAACGTCACGCCCGTCAAGTCGACCGCGCTGCACCATCCCGAGCGCATCCGGCTGGACGAACGGGGCGCGGCCGGCGACCGGCGATTCTTCTTCGTCGACGGCGATGGCAAGCGGTTCTCCGGCGCGACCAAGGCCCCGATCCTTGCCGATCCGGGCGTCGTACGACGAGGCCGCCGACACGCTCGAGCTAAGGCTCCCGAACGGCATCGTCGTCGCCGGCAGGGTCGAGCCCGACGGCGAGGCGCTCGAGGTCAACTTCTACGGACGCCCGGTGGCGGCGCACGTCGTCGACGGCGACTTCAGCGAGGCGCTCAGCGCCTACGCGGGTCACGAGGTTCGGCTCGCCCGGCCCGATCGACTCGGGGGACGCGATCGACGTCCGGCCGGTCACGCTCGTGTCGCTCGAATCCGTGGCCGAGCTCGCGCGCCGAGGCGAGCACGATGGGACGCTCGACCCCGGCCGGTTCCGGATGACGATCGAGATCGAGGGCGTCTCGGCGCCGCACGAGGAGGACAGGTGGGCGGGACGTTCGGTCCGCGTGGGCAACGCCGTGATCCGGGTCGACGAGCCTGTCCCGCGATGCGTCGTGACGACCCTGGATCCCGACACCGGGCTCCGCGATTTCCCCACGCTCAAGGTCATCAAGAACTACCGGGGCATCAACGCGGATCAGCAGCTCGAGTTCGGCGTCTACGCGGAGGTCGTCGAGCCGGGTGAGGTCTCGGTCGGCGATCCCGTCGAACCCTTCTGAGCGATCACACCCATGCGTGGCAGACGATCGCTCCCTGCCACAGCTTGGTGGTGACGGGCGGGCCGGTCCCGGTCTTCGCGCGCACCTGCGCCGAGAGCCGGTGGCGGAGCAAGGTCGGCCGGTCGACGATCTCGACGCGTTCGAACCCGGCGGCCCGGAGCATCCCGACGACCGCGGCCGGGTTCGGCCCCCACCAGTTGGTCGGGTCGCGGTTCGCCTCCGAACCCTCGTAGAACGCCGCCGCCGGCTTCGGCCACCACGTCATGTCGACGAACGTGCTCATGATCAGGCGTTCCTCGGTCACGCTCCGTACCTTCTCGAGCGCGAGCAGCGGATGCTTCATGTGGTACAGGATCCCGAGCATCAGGACCACGTCGAACGTGCCGACGGTCTCGGGCGACAGGTCGAGCACGTCGATCTCGTGGTCCTCGACCGTCGAGTCCAGCGCCCGCCGCGCGAGGTCGAACCCGTCCTTGGTCCCCCAGCCGCCGCCGCCCCAACAGAAGGAGTCGGTCGCGAGGACGCGTTCGGCGCCGCGGCGTTCGGCCTCGAACGAGAAGAACCCGTCCCACGCGCCGACGTCGAGCACGGTCTTGCCGGAGAGGTCCTCGGGCAGGTGGATCTTCGGCAGGCGGAGCGAGCTGTCCTCCACCCCGGGCGTCACGATGCCGTCCCCGAGCGGGATCGAGTGGTACCAGTTGACCTTCGCGATCTCGGTCTGAAGTTGCTCGGTCTCCACGCTCAACCCCCGAGCAGGATGTTCCGAACGATGACGCCGCAGGTGTGGCGCGGGCAGGACTTGAACCTACGACCCGACGGATCATGAGTCCGTCCAACGTACGTCCTAGACCGTCCCGGCCCATCCTACTGCGCGGCGTTTCCGCTGGTGAGTCCACCCAGCGATCGCGCCGCACCAAGACGCGGCCTCGACGTTCACTTGGTGACCGGTTTCGGAGTCACGCCCGGCCACTGGGCGCATCGCGAGCCCGCGCCGCGCGGCGCCCCCGTGGTCTGAACGAGACTTTCGACCGAGCAGTAGTTGTGCCTTTCGGCCGATGTCTGTGCCCTCCCAGATGACGTACGGTCCGCGCATGACGCCGGCAGTCGAGCCCCTTCGTCCTTCACGCAGCCACGATTCCATCAAGGTCTTCTGCGCGACTTGCGGGCACTCGGAGTATGTTCACGCGGACCGCGGCGAGCGGCGGTGTTTCCACCCCGTGTGCGATTGCGGGAGCTTCATCTTGAGCGCCGGACGACTCGGCGCAGGTCTTCCCCCCTAACATCCCGCGTCTGCTCTGGAGGGTTGGGGAATAGAAAGAAGGCTCCGCTTCCCGACCCTCCGGCTTCTCTATCCCGTCTTGACTCCTCGCTGGGCAGCTATCCCACTGGCATTCCCATCAACAGGTTGAGCAGCAGGAACAGGCCCACGACCAAGATGCCGATGAATCCGCGTGCGATCAAGGTTCTCACTCTGCCCGGCAAGTGCTCCCACCGGTCCAAGAGCCGTTCCCACCATCTGTCTTCGCCAAGTCCGAGTAGATCCTCCACGATGCCTCCCCGGCGGAGTCGGTCCCCAACTGCGTATCGGCGAGAATGCTCGACGACTTCAGTCCTTCGGAGGTCAGTGCTCACACCCTCCGTGACTTTCGGCCATCGCCCACCGGGTCACCACGCCGTCCGGTAGCGGCAACGCCGCCCGGGCCTCCCATTCGAAGTACGCGGCCTCGGCACCTGGCGGGCCGTGCACGACGACGATGGGGTGGTCGGCCGGTGGCTCGTCGGCCCACGTGCACGAGACGTCGAGCTGGACCCGAGAGAGGTGAGATCGACCTCGGCCGGAAAGACGAGCGCATCCTTGGTGTTGAACCGCCGCCGGACCTCGTATCGAACGAGGTCGGACCTCGACCGCTGCGCCGCCGTGTCCGAGGGGAACGGCTGTTTCTGCCCGTAGCGCTCGCTCTCCGAGTCTCTTCAAGAGTTCGAGGACTGGCTGCGAGGAGGATCAGATGCTTCGGGCGGTTCTCGTCGGGATGCTGCGGGAGGCCGAGCGGTGAGGTCCGCTGGGCCGACTTACCCACCGCCTCATCAGCAGTAGGTGGCCGCCGTGTATTCGAACCTCGCACGGAAGTTGGCCTTCATCTCCTCGGTTACGGGTATGCCCTGCTCCTCCACTACACCCATCCATTCCTCTAACTCAGCATCGGTAATGCCGTCACCGACACGAGCGCAGAAGGTCCGTCGTTGGGCCTTGGTCGTCCGGTCCCACGTGTAGTCAGCGTTGTCCTTGTCGTGCTGGGACAGGATGTACTCGCCGTCCTCCTGCGGTGGTGGTGTCGTTCCGGTGGAGGATGCGGGGGGAGGCACCTCGTCCAGATCACTCGCGGCGCCGGTGTAGGGCTCGATGTCGTAGATACGGGCGGGCAAGCAGTAGTCCTCGTCGTCGGGGCACGACCGGGCGTCGATCTGGACGATCAACGTTCCGGCTTCTCCGTTGCTCCAATCGGGCGACCCTCGATAAGTCATGACGTGGATCCCGATGTCCGAGTCCGGCGCCCTTAGCTCCGCGTCGTCGCCGAGCGAGACGACCGTCCAGTCGAGTTCCTGCAGGCCCTTCACGTAGTAATCGAGGACCGCCTGCTGAGCCTTGGTTATCGCCTTGGTGTCGCCAACCAGGGTCTTTGACGCGTACAGATGCATTGCGTTCGTCGATGGCTCGAGCACCAGGCCATACCCGGAGGGGACCGGGATTGGCTCCTCGAGGTCCGGCGATGGTGAGCCCGCGAGCACGCGAGTAACCAGCGGCGTCGCGAGGACGATACCGCCGAGCACTAGTGCAACAAGCCCGAGTCCTCTCACGCCAGCAGAGAGCACCGCGAGGAGCACTCCTACCCCGATCACGAGCAGCCTCGCCGACTCGGGCAGGCCCAAGGCACCGCCGAACGCGAAGGCGAGGAAGGCGATTGCGAATCCGAGCACACCGCCGCCCTCGGTCGTGCGCACAGAAGCCGTCCCTTCGTCGACGTGTACATCGGCGGAAGACCGTTCCTGGTTGAGCGACGCTCACGGCCGGATCGGCGAGTTCTGGGGGAACCCGAAGACGCGGACCTTCGCCGAACTGCTGATCGACTGCGAGGAGGACCGGACGCTGCGGGCGGTGCTGGTGGGGATGTTGCCGGAGGCTGCGGGCGGTGCTTGTCGGGATGCTGCGGGAGGGCGATCCCTCGACCTGGCCCAGGACCAGACCTGACCGGCCCGTGTCATGCTTCACGGCACATCTCCGGGAGGGGGCGCCAGGATGCTCACGCCGATGCTGGGATATGCCGCAGGAACCCTCATCGTGATCGGGCTCTGCGTTCTGGTCGTGGTGTTGCTCGGATACTGCGTCTACTTCTTCTTCTTCAAGAAGGGGGATATCGACGACTTCGGATGACAGGACGCTCCGGGCGGTGCTCGTCGGGATGCTGCGGGAGTCTGACCGCTCGGGTCGAGGCTGACGATGACGTCGGCCAGGTTCCTGTGGGTCGTGGTGGCGGGCAGAGGGCACTCCAGCGAGCAGCGCGGCCTTACCGAGGACCTGGGAGACGCGAAGGCGAAAGTCAACGGGTATACCGGGCGGCTTCGGCGCAAGGGCCGGACCGACTGGTTCGGCGTCGTCTTGGACCTGGATCAGCCGACCGTCATCGCGCCGCCCGGAAGCACCCAACCGATCCTCGGGTGGGAGCGCGTGTACTTCGTCGACGGGCGCGACTGATGGACCTTCGCCGAGCTCCTGATCGACTGCGAGGAGGATCGGACGCTCCGGGCGGTGCTGCGTCGGCATGCTGCGGGAGCGAACGAGGTAGGCGCCGCGAGAAGCCCTGGCGCTAGCGGAAGCGGACGGCCACCTTGAGCGATCCGCTGTTATCCGCGTAGAAGCCCGGCGGACCCTCGAAAGACCAAGCATCCGCGAACCCGAAGTACAAGCGCGTGGCTCCTGTTGGCGGATGGAACCGCTGCGGTCTACCGGTGGCGGTACGGCCATCGCCGATGAAGAAGGTCTGGGCCGGCGCGGGTGAAAGCGACGCGAAGTTGCGATCCCCGGTGAAGTCGAGGGTCGCAGGGGGTGGTCCGGCGAGCACGGTATCGGCGAGGAAGACGCCGATGAGGTACCCGCCGCCGTCGGCGGACGAGATCCCCGAGATCGAGCCCACGGCTGTGATCGACAACGGGTTGGGGGCGAACGACGTCGCCTCGGGAGAGGCGGCGCACGACCACGTTGTCTCACCGTCCGGTCCCTCCGGCGGCGCGATCATCTGAGGCGGTCCACCGACGCAACGATGGAAGTGCACGTCGTCGTCCTCATTCCGTGTGAGGAAGTCAACCCTCCCGTTAGCTCGGATGAGGATGCTGGCCACCGTCGATGGGAAGGACACGCAGGGCGGTGGTGTCCCGCCTCCACCACCCGCGGGAGCCGGCGGATCGGCGATGCCGGCGCCGAAGATGTTCGAAGTTCCAGGGACTTCGATCGTCGAGGCCGCATCGCATCGAGACGGCTCGATCGTCGAAGGAGCGACTCTCGGCCGCGTCTGCGGGACCGAGCGCGGCGAGCATGCTCCGATCGCGCCAGACGCCCCCAGGATGGCGAGGAGCAGGTAGATCGATGGTCTTCCCAAGCTTGTTCGCACGCACGCCCTTCGCGATGGTGATCAGCTTGCCGCCGCACGCTAGGGCAAGAGTGGCTCCGCCTGCGGTGTCGGTCGTCACCTCCAAGCAGAGAGCCGCCTTGCTTCGACCGGGAGCCCCACGCCGCACGGCGAGCCGGCCTTCTGAGGTCGGCTCCATCCGAGCAGCCAACGGTCCGAAGTGGGGTAGCGTTCGTCCGCGGTGGACCTAGCACCCGGAAGCGAGTTCGCTGGCTACCGCATCGATCGCACCCTCGGGCGGGGGGGCATGGGGGTCGTGTACCTCGCCGAGCACGAGCGACTCAAGCGGAAGGTCGCCCTCAAGGTGCTCGCCCCCGAGCTCGCCGACGACGAGCGGTTCCGGGACCGATTCATGCGCGAATCCGAGCTCGCGGCCTCGCTCGACGAACCGAACGTCCTCCCCGTCTACGACGCGGGCGAGCACGACGGCAACCTGTTCATCGCGATGAGGTACGTCGCCGGCACGGATCTCCGAGGACTCATCGATGAGTCGCCTCTGGCGCTCGACGACGCGCTGACGGTGGTCGATGGCGTCGCTCGGGCGCTGGACGCCGCTCACTCCAGAGGCTTGGTCCATCGCGACATCAAGCCCGGCAACATCCTGGTCGTCCGCTCGGACGGCCCGCGTCACATCGAGCACGTGTACCTCTCTGACTTCGGGCTCACGAAGCGCTCGGCCTCGCGTTCGGGTGTCACCGGCACCGGCGTGTTCGTCGGAACCCTCGAGTACGCGGCGCCCGAGCAGTTCGAGGGCACGGCGCTCGGTCCACCGACCGACGTGTACTCGCTCGGTTGCGTCCTGTTCGAATGCCTCGTCGGCGAGCCGCCGTTCCGCAGGGAGCAGGACGCCGCGGTGATGTACGCCCATCTCCACGATCCACCACCCAGCGCATCCGCGCAGCGACCGGAGCTGCCTGGTGGTGTGGATCAGGTGATCGAGAAGGCGATGGCGAAACGCCCCGTCGATCGCTTCGCCACGGCGGGCGAACTGGCGGCCGCCTTCAGGGATGCGACGACCGGAGATCGGGCGTCACGGTTCAGGAACGCCAGCTCGAAGACGAAGCCGTGGCTCGCCGTCGCCGGTGCACTGATCGCCATCGGAGTGGTGCTCACGATCCTCGCGATCGCCCGCAGCGGAGGCGATCCCGGGTCGGACGGACCATCAGCCGAGCCCTCGGCCCTGCCAGCCGGCTCGCTCGCCAAGATCGATGCCGAGACTGGAGAGGCAGCACTCGTGATACCTGACGTGGCGGGACTCACGCGCGACGACAGACATCCGGCCGAACCTCGCGATCGGAGAAGGAGGCGTATGGATGTCCGTGTCGTCGAACCCGGCCTACTCGCTCCTCCAGCACTTCGACGAGGGCACCGGCGAGGTGCTTGCTCGGCAGACGATCCCCGCGGCGGCACGCGGCCTGGCGGTGGGCTCACGGACCGTGTGGTTCAGCGATCTTGGCTCGTCGAGTGTGTCCCGAATAGATCCCGCGTCGTACGAGCCACTCGAGCCTGTCTCGATCGAGTCCGGCTTCGTAACCGACATCGTCTTGGGTGGTGGGCGTCTGTGGGTCGGGTCGAGCGACGGCACGTTGACGGCGTTCGATCCACTCACTGGACGTCGACTCGACGAGATCGAAACCCAAGGCACACCGGATGCGCTCGCCTATGGGAGCGGATCGGTGTGGGCATTGGACTTGCTCGCGAGTGAGGTCATCCGGATCGATCCCTCGCGTCCGAAGAGGCTTGGGAAGATCTCCATCCCGGGAAACCTCAAAGACATCGCCGCGGGCGAGGGCGGGGTATGGGTCTTCGATGCCGCCGCCGGAACCGCCACTGAAATCGATCCCCTGACCGAGGCTCCCGGCCCGGCCATCGGCGTAGGCCCTGCCCCGTCCGGTATCGCCGTGGGCCTTGGGTCGGCATGGGTCAGCGACGGTGAGGACGGCAATCTGTACCGAATCGACCCGGAACTTAGGCGAGCGACGCCGATCCCGCTCGGCGCGCCCCTGGCGATCGTGGCCATCGACGACGTCGGTCGGTCTGTGTGGGTGGGCACCTTCTCAACCGGACAGCAGGTGTGACGCGGCATCAGAAACGTCTGTAGTTCGACCGGTCGTCACCCGACGCTCTCGGCGTAGTGCGAAACCTGCCAGCCGATGTCGCGGCATTGCACTCGACCCAGTCGTAGCCGTCCTTTCAGCTCCCGGTGCGGAAGGCTGAATACCGCCCTGAGCAGCGGGTTCATCTGGTGGGGCGGGCAGGACTTGAACCTGCGACCGACGGATCATGAGTCCGTTCCAGCACCGCAGGTGATCGCACCGATAACGGCCCTCACCTGCGATTTCGTATCCCTCAGCGTCCCGCAGATTCCCCCCTGATTCCCGACCTTGCGACGTACAGGCGACGTACAGGACGACTACCGACCGAGCGCTGCCCGGCGCTTCTCCACCACGCGGATCCACTCGTCGTGGTCGAGCCGGAGGTAGCCGTTGTCGATCACGGAGCCTGCCTCTGTCAGCTAGTCCTCGGCGCGAAGGATCAGCCCGACAGCGCGGCGGACGGCAGCCCGCATCTGACGACGAGTCGGATCGAGCGCCGTGCTACCGGTCGGGTCCACATCTGTGAAGCCTCTGCCGCGACCGGCGAACTCCAGGCCTTGGGACTTCCGGGTGCCGGCGCCGACTGGCGCGAGCACCAGCGCGACATTCTCTCCAGAGAAGGTCTAGGTACTAGGTGCCTACCCGCCGAGGAACCCGAGCCGCTCCTGGGGCGATCCGACCGCGATGAGCGCCTCCAGGAGCGACGAAGGTATCGTGGACGGATGGCGATCCGGCCCGCGCGATCGCGCCGTCCCTTCCTTTTCGGCCTCACGCTCGGGCTCGTGCTCGCGGCGTGCGGAGGCTCGGGCCGGGTCATTGACGCCCCGGCGCGTGGAGCGAGGGCCGTGGCCGCGCCGGCGGATCCGGCCGAGCACATCGCGGTCATCGTGATGGAGAACAAGGAGTACGGCACCGTTATCGGCGCCTCGGATGCTCCGTACCTGAACGGGCTGGCTCGGCGCAAGGTCCTGCTCATGCAGGAGTACGCGGTCGCTCACCCCTCGCTGCCGAACTACCTCGCGCTGATCGGCGGCTCGACGTTCGGGATAACGTCCGACTGCACCGACTGCTACGTGCAGCGCAACAACCTCGTCGACCAGCTCGAGGCCCACGGGATCTCGTGGAGGGCGTACATGCAGTCGATGCCGGGCGCCTGCTACGCGGGCGCGTCCTCCGGAACGGATCCGAACGCGTACGCGAAGAAGCACGACCCGTTCATGTACTTCAACGACATCCGGAACCGCCCGCGCCGGTGCAACAAGGTCGTCCCGTTCACGGAGCTCCCCGGAGACCTCCGCAGCGGCCTGCCGCAGTTCGTCTGGATCACCCCGAACGAGTGCGCGGACATGCATTCGTGCTCGGTGGCGGCGGGCGACGCGTGGCTGCAGCGATGGGTGCCGAAGATCCTGCCCGCCCTCGGTGGGAACGGGATCGTGCTGATCCTGTTCGACGAGGGTTCGAGCGATCTGGGGTGCTGCGGCGTTGATCCGGGCGGCGGGCACGTGGCCGCACTGATCGCCGGCCCGGGCGCAGCCGACCGGACGCGGATCCGCGGCGCCGCGGATCACTACTCGGTACTGCGGCTGATCGAGGACGAATGGGGGCTTCCGAGGCTGCGAGGCGCCGGCAACGGGGACACCCCGTCGATCGAGGGGTGGAGAGCCGCGGCGTAGCCTCCAACCATGCGACCAGACGAACTCGAACGCGAACTCCGTCAACGTCTCGACGCCCTCGGTCCGGCCCTCCGCGCCGAGCTGCTCCAAGTCCTGATGCTGCCCGACTTCGAGCGAGCCGACCGGATCGGCGAGTGCTGGGGCAACCCAGGCATCCGCGGGGAGCGAGGCGAGGCCCAGTGCTTGCGGCTACCGAGGCGATCCTTTCAGAATGAAGTGGATGATCGCGAGCGCAGCGATTATTACGGCGACGATGATGATGATCCCGATGCTGATGGCAGCGATCATCCGACCACCCTCGCCACCATAAGCCCCGACTCGCCTGTGCGAAACCCTGACAAGGGGTTGGAGTTGGTCAAGGCACGCTTCTGCGACCTGCTAGCTCGAACGCCGGCTGGGTCCACTTGAGCTGGGTGATGATCCCGGCAACCAGGGCTGCGGATAGCACGATGTGGAACAGCAGCTCCGTCACGCACAGGCAGGGGTACCGGTCTTGATGGGGGCAGCCTGGACGTGGACGTGGGGGCCGACCGTGCCGTTCTACTCGTACCAGCCCGTGCCCGGTGTCCAGATGCGCCCATTCAGGTGGTCGATGACGTTGGAGAGATCGAGCTTGCGCCCCCCCGGTTGGCGAAGGTGCGCTTCGTAGCCTGGGTAACCGCGGCCCGCGCGATCTCGTCGTTGTACTTGCTGTTTGTGGGGAACAGATCCAGCGCGTTGCCCCAGGCGTGCTGGCTCCAGTAGTTCGTGCCCGCGATCTTGCGGCAGCTAAAGACCCCCCATAGGAGATGAGGCCCTCCCGGGCCACTCGCTGCATACACGGCAAACCCGCTCGCAGGCGGGGTAATCACGGACGTGGAGTTGATCGGAAATGTCAAAAGTGCCTCCTTGGGGGGCAAGTCTTACATACCGGAAATGGAGGGTGGGCTAGGACCACCACCCAGGCCGAGCTCCGATCGACTGCGAGGAGGACCGGACGCTCCGAGCGGTACTCGTCGGGATGTTCCGGGAGGCCGACCGGGGGCGCTAGGCAGCCATCGAGCGCCCGCGCCTCAGTGCCTGCATTCTAGACGTCGTCGTCTTCCGTGGAGCAGTGGCGCCGGGGACTCCATCGCGATTTTCCGCTGTAGGGAGTGGGTACTACATGAGTCTCGGCAAGAAGGAGACGCCCGCCTCGCCCCTCGCAGGTGGGCGTCTTCCGTAGGGAATGCCCCATGCGGATACTCAAAGCGTTTACGTTCAACACCACGCTCATCACGCTTTGCTCTCGGTGTCACCATTCGGAGTTCATCCATGGTGATCCGACGGGCGGGTCATGTTTGTTCTCTGAGTGCGAGTGTCCGCGATTCGCTCCCAGGCTCCGGCCGAAGGACTCCCAAGAGACAGACGGTGAGTTGAGCAGCGGACGCTCGGCCATCGCTCGGTGGCCTTCACATTGAGCGT